>NZ_JAFCXF010000017.1:0-70477 GCF_049898205.1 Pararhizobium sp. DWP3-4
AGAAACTTCAGAGCGAGTTCGTCGGTCGCCAGCAGCGCCGCCGCCCTCGTTGGTGAGCGGTTTATAGGCGACACACCCGAAACAAGTCAACACAGACTTTGAAAGAAAATGAAGTTTTTCATAAGCGTCTGTTATTGTTGGTTTATTCTGTTTTTCTGTGTGAGGACGTCAAAAGCCGGCGAATTAACCGGTCTTTAATCCTCGACGCGGGCAAAGGCTCTGTTTCGTGGGATCAGGAGAGAAGGCCACGCAGCATGCTCATTTTCGTGCGGCGAGCTGCCGATTCAACGTCGAGCGCGACAGGCTCGGCCCTAAGGCCAGACGAGGCGTAACCCACAGCAAAACCATATTGCCGCATCGGCAACCGCCGGATATCGTCGGCGTGAACAGCAACCGGTTTCCGCGAAAGACCATGTCATGACGGAGAGTGCAGCACGCAGAACGCATGAGTTCGTTTCGACGCCATCGGCGCGGACGCTTCATGCCGAACTGATGCTGCTCTGTGCCCGTATCGGCTATTCGCCACCCGTATCCATCTGACCCTGTCTCACCAAACGTCAGAAATTCAAGGATACGATGATGACCCTCTCGAACCACAAATATTCCCTGCAAGAATTGCAGGCGCAGGACGCTGCGCATTTTCTCCACCCGTTCACGGATCACAAGGAGTTGCGAGCCCACGGATCGCGCATGATCGTGCGCGGCGAAGGACCCTTCATCTACGATAGCGAAGGCGGCGAGCTTCTCGATGCGATGGCCGGCCTCTGGTGCGTCAATATCGGCTACGGCCGCGATGAACTGGCCGATGTTGCCGCCGCCCAGATGCGCGAATTGCCCTATTACAATGCGTTCTTCAAATGTGCGACACCGGCCCCGGTGCAGCTGTCCGCCAAGCTTGCCGAGCTTGCCCCACCGAATATCAACCAGGTGTTCTACGGCTCGTCGGGTTCGGAATCGAACGACACCGCTGTTCGTCTCGTGCGCCACTACTGGGCGCTGGAGGGCAAGCCGGAAAAGAACATCATCATCTCGCGCCACAATGCCTATCACGGCTCGACCCTGGCCGGCGTCTCGCTCGGGGGCATGAGCCATATGCACAAGCAGATGGGCGGCATGGTGCCCAACATCGTGCACGTAATGGAACCCTATGCCTATGGGCTGGCACTGCCCGGCGAAAGCGATGATGATTTTGGCCTGCGGGCGGCGGGCGCCATCGAGGAGGCGGTTCTTGCGGCCGGCGCCGACAAGGTTGCGGCCTTCATCGGCGAACCGGTGATGGGTGCCGGCGGCGTCCGCATCCCGCCCGCCAGCTACTGGCCGGAAGTTCAGCGGATCTGCAGTAAATACGACATCCTGGTGATGCTCGATGAGGTCATTACCGGTTACGGCCGCACCGGTGAGTGGTTCGCCGCCACCACCTTCGGAATCGAGGCCGACACGATCACCACGGCAAAGGCGCTGACCTCTGGGTACCAGCCGTTGTCGGCACTGCTGATCGGGGACAGGATCGCCAGCACGCTGGTGGAAAAGGGCGGCGAATTCAACCACGGCTATACCTATTCCGGTCATCCGGTTTGCTGCGCCGTCGCCTTGAAGAACCTGGAGATCATCGAGAATGAAGGCCTGGTCGAACGGGTCCGCAACGACACGGGGCCCTATCTTGCCGAGGCGCTCGCGGGACGGCTGAACGATCATCCGCTGGTCGGGCAAACACGATCGGTCGGACTGATGGGTGCGGTTGAAATCGTCCGGGACAAAGGGGAACGGACACGGTTCAAGCCGGATGGGTCTGCCGCGATCAAGGTGCGCGACCACGCGGTGCAGAACGGCTTGATGATCCGTGCCACGGGCGACACCTTGATCATGTCGCCGCCATTGGTCTGGACCCGCGACACGATCGACCTCGCCCTGGACCGTCTGCTGGTGGCTCTTGACCTCGCAGAAGCCGAATTGGCGCCGCTTCGATAAAATTGGAACCAATGGCTGCCGTGCCCGCTACGGCGGACGGCAGCCATTGTTTTGAACCCGATCACCGATTGAAATCAGAAGGCCTGGGTGGTGCCAGATTCAGCGGCCGGTTCGAACCGCATCGATGAGCTTGCGGCAGGCGGCGGGAAGGTCGGACTTTTCACGCAACAGGGCGCCGCCGATCAGGTACATCACGTTGTCACCATAGGCATCCCGCATTTCCGGCACGCGTTCGAAGGTCATGCCGCCGCCAGGCGCGGGCAGGATCGGTTTGAGCCCGCCGAGGTCGCATGTGCAGCCATCCACGATCGCCAGGCATTCATCACGGGAGAAACTGAAACGGCCACCGAAATTCGGATAGATCACCGCATCGACCCCCATCAGCCGCTGCAGGATGCCGTAAAAAAAGCGGTGAGAAAAGCCGATAGTTGGCGTGATGACGTTGGTTCCGCCGAAGGTCGGATGCGAGACGATCGGCAAGCCGAAGTCCGGGTTCGCGGCCAAAGCACGCGAAACGTCGAAGCCGACCAGCGACGGCGCCAGCATGATACCGCCGGCCCCCATCTCCTTGGCCATCCAGGCACGCTCGAAGATTTGATCGGATGGGCCGGTGATGTTCGGCACATAGGTGGTGGCAAAGCCGGTCTTTGCATTGGCATCGCCGATGGCGTCGGTGCAGGCTTTCAGGCGTTCAGTGAACGGCGATGTCTTCTGGTTGGCAAGGCCATGGTCGTCCTTGACATAATCCATTCCGCCCAACGCAAACTGATGGGCGAGCCCGGCAAGTTCGGCGGTGGAGAGGCCAACGGGTTTGATGGCTGACATCAGGATTGGGGCCCGTTTGACACCGGTGCGCTCGCGCAGTCCCACTATTCCGAACCGGGGACCGGACAACAGCGTGGTGATCGCGGGCGAAAGCGTCATCGTCTCGACACGCGTCTGTGTCCGGATCGAGGAATTGCCGAAGACGATGTTCAGCAGTTGCGGAAAGTCGTCACCGATATCATCGTCGCTATAGGAGATTTCCGTGAGAAACCCGCCGCGCGTGTCAGTGCAGGGGTGGACGCTCTCGATCTGCCCAAGAATCTCGTCCTCGATATAACCGGCCGGCACGATATCGCGGGGGATTTCCACCGTCTGCTCGACGGCAATCTCCAGAGCCCGCGCGCGGGCCTCCGTTTCGCTGGCCACGCCGATCCAGTAGGTCACCGAAAAACGGGCCATTTACAGCGCCTCCGCCTTCTGGGCCGAATGCACGGTGTCGATCCGCACGGCTTCGAGCTCGGCATCGTCGATATCGAGATCCTTGCCGAGAAGCTGGCTGATGGCAGAGACCAGCGCGCTGGCATCGAGCCCGTATTTCTTCATCAGGTAAGGCTTGGAAGCGCCATGCGCGAACGTATCCTGCAGGCCGAGACGCCGCAGTTTGACGCCGAGGCCTTCCTCCGCCAGGATTTCCGCCACCAGCGAACCGAGGCCACCAGTGATGGTGTGGTTCTCCAGCGTCACGACGCCCTTCTTGCCCCGCGCCACCCTGATCAGGCCGTCACGATCGAACGGTTTCAGGGTCGAGACATGCAGGTGGTGGATGCCGACGCCACGGTTTTTTAGCGGCTCGGCGGCACGAAGAGCCTCTTCGGTGCAAACGCCTGCGGTCACGACCAGCACGTCATCGCCTTCGCTGAGTGTGCGCAGCTTGTTGAATTCAAACGGGGTCGAGAACAACCTCGGCACTTCGCCGCGCAAGACGCGAACATAGACCGGACCGTCGATGCTGTCGGCAACCTCAAGCACGGTTTCGACTTCGGTGGCGTCGCCGCATTCAAGGATCGTCATGTTCGGGATCGCCCGCATCACCGAAATGTCTTCGATCGCCTGATGGGTGATGCCGCCGGGCGTGGTAATGCCGGGCAGGAAGCCCATCAGCCGCACCTTGCGGTTGGAATAGGCGATCGAATTGATCAGCTGGTCATAGGGGCGGCGATAGAGAAACACCGAAAACGTATGCAGGAACGGCCGAAAGCCCTGCATGGCAAGACCACCGGCAAAGGACAGCATGTTCTGTTCGGCCATGCCGAGCGACAGGAACTGATCCGGGTGCCGGTCGCGGAAACCATCGACTTCGCAGGATGACGTGAGGTCGGCCGACAGGCATAGGATTTCTGGGCGGGCGGAAGCGAAGGTCTCGAAAGCCTTGGCATAGGGACGGTTGACGATATCGACCATGATCAGGCCCTCGCGATTTCGGCTTCATCGACACCGAGCTCGGCAGCGATGGCGGTCTGCATTTCCCGGCGTTCGTCAGCTGATTTGAAACGGACGTAATGGAGGCGCGGAAACCGCTTCTTCAGGAACTCCATGCCCTGGTAGGGCGAGGTGTTGGCTAGAATGATCAGCGGCTTGCCGGGCTCGGCGCTATCGGCAGCATTCCGCATGGCATTGAGGTCATGCCCGTCGATCGAGCGGCAGGTAACGCCGAAGGAGGCGACGCGGGCAGCAAGGTCTCCAAGGTCAAGCACCGACGACATCGCACCGTCGCATTGCTGGCGGTTGACGTCGACGATGACGCGGATGTTGTCGATACCGTGATAGGCCATCGCTGCCAGGCATTCCCAGGTTTGCCCTTCCTGGAACTCGCCGTCGGACATGTAGACCCAGACCTTGCCGGGCTCACCCTGGCGCTTGCGGGCCCAGGCGATACCTGAAGCCATTGAAAGCCCCTGCGCCAGCGAGCCGGTGGTCACTTCCATGCCGGGGCTGTGCTCGGCGCCAATCATTTCGACGGAGCCGCCGTCGACGTTGAAGTGATCGAGCGCATGTTCGTCCATGCGGCCGACCTGGATCAGCGCCGAATAGATCACCAGCGCATAATGTGCCGGCGAGATGATCAGCCGGTCGAATTCGGGAGCAAACGGACCGTGATAACCGGCACCGGTAAAGGCATCGGGGTTGGCGGCCGACGGCACACCGCCGAACGGCAGCGGCACCTTCGGCAAGGTCGGTTCACCCAGCGTCAGCGCCTCGTTGTAGAGAAAGGCGAGGCTTTCGGCAGCCGAACAGGCTTGGCTCAGATAGCCGCCATTGTTGCGCATCGTATGCAGGAAGACCCGCTTGCGAATGCCCGCTGCGACATCCTCGGTGGACTGCTGGTTGGTGAGGTTCATCGCACTCAGCTCCGTTCCGGAAACAGGGCTTTCAACCCTTGAGGCGAGGCATCGGCAATGCCGCGCTCGGTGATCAGGCCGGTGATCAGCCGTGCCGGGGTGACATCGAAGGCCGGATTGGCGGCCGGGCTGCCCTCCGGCGAGATGCGCACCGTGGCAATCGAGCCATCGGCGGCGCGCCCCTGAACAAAGGTCACTTCATCGCTGTTGCGCTCCTCGATCGGGATTTCCTTGACGCCATCATGCACGGTCCAGTCGATCGTCGGCGAGGGCAGGGCGACGTAGAAGGGCACGCCATTGTCCTTGGCGGCGAGCGCCTTCAGATAGGTGCCGATCTTGTTGCAGACATCGCCATCGGCGGTGGTCCGGTCCGTGCCGACAATCACCATGTCGATCTGGCCATGCTGCATCAGATGGCCACCGGCATTATCGACGATCAGCGTATGCGGCACGCCGTGGCCGTTCAGTTCCCAGGCGGTCAGCTGTGCACCCTGATTGCGCGGCCGCGTTTCGTCCACGTAAACATGAACCGGGATGCCGGCTTCCGTCGCCATGTAGATTGGTGCGGTGGCCGTGCCATAATCGACGGTGGCCAGCCAGCCGGCATTGCAATGGGTGAGAATGTTGACAGGCTCTCCGGGTTTCTTCTTTGCGGCGATCTCGCGGATGACCTTCAGCCCGTTGGCGCCGATGCTGCGGTTGAGCTGCACGTCTTCCTCGGCAATTTCGGCTGCACGCTTATAGGCCGCAATGGCGCGTTCGGAAGTGGGCACCTTCCGAAGACCGTTGCGCATTTCATCCAGCGCCCAGCGCAGGTTGATCGCGGTCGGGCGGGTTTCGTGCAGAACGTCCCAGACGGCGTTGAGTGCTTCGTCGCTGGTGTCGTTCTGCATGGCGATGGCAACACCATAGGCGGCTGTGACGCCGATCAGCGGCGCGCCGCGCACCCACATGTCACGGATGGCGACGGCGACATCATCGACGGACTTGAGGGTAACGACCCGGAACTCATGCGGCAGCCAGCGCTGGTCGATGATATCGACCGACCGGCCATCCTCGTTGAGCCAGATGGTGTGGTAGTGGCGATCTCCGACGTTCAAATGACTGTCTCCTTCTCGAGGCGTTCCGCAAGCGCATTGATATCGATAATGCTGTGGATGCGGCGCCGATTGACGGCAAGGTGGCGCCCAAGCTTGAGCGCCTTGGTTTCGCAGCGTGCCCGGATGTCCGGGTCTTCGATGGTTTCGAAATCGGCATTATGGGCCAGACCGAGGATGCGGCGGTGCATTTCGATGCCGGCGAAGCCAAGCATATCGGTCCACAAAGTATGCAGCACCTTGTCCAGGGCCTGCTCCGATCCCAGGTGATCGCCCTGGTCTTCGAACAATGTGCGCTGGTAGAGAATACCGGTGCGCTCGGTGCGCCAGAGATGCGCAAATTCGGCTCGGAAGGTCTCCCATATCTCAACGATGACACCGAGAAGATAGGTCCTCATGTCTTCGCGGCTGCCGCCCTGTTCGTGGCCGGACTGCGAAAAGTAGCTCATCCAGAAATTCGACAGCAGCATGCCGACATCGATCGCCATCGGCCCGTAGAAGGCAAATTCCGGATCGATGACTTTCGTTTCCGTCTCGGTGACCATGACGGAACCGGTATGCAGATCGCCGTGCAGCAGCGTTTCGGCATTGGCGGTGAACAGATGTTTCAGCCGCTGCGCCTCGACCTTGAGATCGCGGTCGGCGCGCAGTTCTGCAACGATCCCGTCAAGCTGCGGCGTGGTGTAATGATTGAGCTTGGCGTCGAAATAAGGGTCCGAAAAGACCAGGTTTTCGGTGATGTCGCAGAGCTCGACATTGTCAGCGAACAGCGCCAGGTCTTCCTTGCGCTTACGCGCTTCCATGGAAAGGTCGGAGCCGCGAAACAGCGTCCGGGCAAGGAACAGGCCCAGGTCGCGGCCGATCTTCGGCAGTTGCCGTCCATCGATCAGTGCCCGGCGCAGGATCACGTGCGGCGTCAGGAATTCCATGACGATGATCGCTTGTTCGCGGTCGAAATGAAGAACCTCCGGCACCATGCCGGGATCGCGCTCCGCCTCACGCTTCAGCGCATGATATTCGAAATAGGAGCGCTTCAGCGGCAGCGGCCAGCTCTCACCGACTAGCCGCACATAGGGCAGCGCCTGCTTGACGATAGCGCTGCCGGTGTCGCCATCGACGATGAAAACGAGATTGAGATTGCCGTCGCCGACCTCGCGCACCTTCCAGCGAGCACTATCTGCGCCGATCCGGCCGGCCAGGGCTGCATTGCTGCCCAGCCGCAAGGGCAAGGTTTCCGGCGTCAGCGCTTCGAAATTGGTCGTACTCATGTTTCCTCCTCTCCATCGGAGCGGCGCGCCGGTTAGAAAAACGCCCGGCACTCTCCTCGTTCCGCTCCCGGCGCGATGCGTCTCCACACGCATTCACGCCGTCCTTTCCCTTTTGGTAAGCCACCATACTGTCAAATGTCAATGGGCTTGACATTTGATTAGATGGCAGCCTAACCTGATTGTCAGGGAGGAGCAGATGATACAGGAAAACGTTTTCCGTATTGAGGGTCTGCGCAAATCGTTCGGTCCAATCCAGGTTCTGGGTGGGGTCGATCTGAATTTGCGCGCCGGGGCCGTCACGGTGCTGATGGGCGCCAACGGAGCAGGGAAATCGACACTCGTGAGGATCGTCAGCGGCGTCTATGGACGCGACGCCGGCACGATCACGCTTGCTGGTCAGCCGTATGCGCCTGTTACACCCGCCGATGCCATGCGCGCCGGTGTCGTCACCGTGCACCAGAACATCAATGACGGTGTCGTCGCCGATCTCGATGTTGCCACCAACCTGACGCTCGACCGCATGAACGGTCGTGGCGCCCACCTGATTTTCAATCCCCGCCGCATCCGGCGCGAGGCAAAGGCCGTCGCCGACCGCATGGGGCTGGCCATCGATCTCAATGCGACGGTCGCCGATCTTTCACTGGCCGACCGGCAGATGGTATCCATTGCCCGCGCCATGGCGCACGAACCCAAAGTCCTTATTCTCGACGAACCGACCTCGTCGCTGTCGAGTGCGGAGGCAGACCGGTTGTTCGAGCTGGTCGACCGCTTGCGCGCCCGTGGCGTTGCGATTCTCTATATTTCACACCGCATGTCCGACATCCGGCGCCTTGCCGACAGCATCGTCTCCCTGCGGGACGGCCGCATCGCCGGGCTGTTCGAAGGCGAAAACCTCGACTACGAGGGCGCCGTCAATGCCATGCTCGGCCAGAAGATCAGCCTGAGCAACATCGTTGTGCGCGACGGTACGGCCCCTGTGTTCAAGGCGGAGAAGCTCACCATCGCGCGGGGTGCAAAGCCGTTTTCAATGACGCTTGGCGATGGCGAAGTGGTGGCGATCACCGGCCTTGTCGGTGTCGGCAAGACGGCGTTGGCCGAAACCCTGTTTGGCGCCCGTGTCCCGGTGTCTGGATCGATGATGCTCGATGGGCGCCCCTATGCGCCGAAAACGACCCGTGCAGCGATCGACCAGGGTGTCTTCCTGGTCGCCAAGGATCGCGGCGACAGCGGCATCGTTCCGGATTTCAACATCTACGAGAATGTCAGCCTGCCATTTCTGAAGCGGATCTCAAATTTCGGCATTTCCAATCGCTGGGCTGAGCGGGCACAGGCGCGCCAGCAGATTTCAGCGCTCGGCATCGTCTGCCGGACCGAGCGCGACGAGATGCACACATTGTCGGGCGGCAACCAGCAGAAAGTCATGGTTGGCCGATGGCTGAGCCAGGCATCGCGCCTGCTCATCCTCGACGAGCCCTTCCAGGGCGTCGATATTTCCGCGCGCCGGGATATCGCCGCGAAACTGCGAGCTTCAGCTTCAGGCCGCGCCACCATCGTTTTCCTGACCGAACTGGACGAAGCCTTCGAGATCGCCGACCGTATTCTGGTGATGTCGGAACACACGCTGGTCGGTGAGCACCGCAACGCCGACGTCAATGTCGACAGACTTCTGGCCGAAATTGCCGGCCAACATGAAATGGTACTTTAGACATGAGCATTGAACAGACGACTGCCAGTCCATCCACTCACAAGGCCGCACCGGCGGCCGCAGCGCTGACACCGCGAGAGATCGCCATTAAATATGGCTTCATCACGCTGCTGTTCGGCATGATCCTGTATTTCTGCATCATGACCAGCGGCTTTGCCTCACCGCAGAGCGCCGTCTTCATCTTCCAGTCCGTGTCGATCACCGGGATCCTGGCGCTTGGTGTGACCGCGACCTTGGTGGTCGGCGGGTTTGACCTGTCGATCGGATCGGTCGCCACAACGGCAATGATGGCGTCGTCCTATGTCATGGTAGTGATGGGTGGCGACGCGCTGACGGCAACGCTTGTCTGCCTTGCCATCGGCGTCATCGTCGGCCTGATCAACGGTTTCCTGATCGTCTACATGCGCGTTCCGGACCTTTTGGCAACGCTGGGAATGATGTTCCTGCTGGTCGGTCTGCAGCGCATCCCCACCGAAGGCCGTTCGATCGCCACCGGCATGAGCATGCCGGACGGTTCGACCGCCACGGGCACCTTCAGCCCCGCCTTCCTGGCGCTCGGCCGTCACCGTTTCGATTTCGTCCTGCCCAATCTAGTGCCAGTGTCGGTCGTAGTCCTGATCGTGCTTGCCATCCTCATCTGGTTCTTCCTGGAATATACCCGCTTCGGCCGGATGATGTATGCGGTCGGCTCGAATGAGCGGGCGGCCGGGCTCGCAGGCGCACCCGTTAACGCCTACAAGATCTGGGCCTACATCATCTCCGGCGTCTTTGCCTCTATCGGCGGCATCCTGCTGGCAGCCCGTCTCGGGCGCGGCGATATCGCGTCGGGCAATAATCTTCTGCTCGATTCCGTCGCCGCGGCCCTGATCGGCTTTGCCGTGCTCGGCGCTGCCAAGCCAAACGCGTTCGGCACCGCCATCGGCGCACTGTTCGTCGGCGTGCTTCTGCAGGGGCTGACGATGATGAACGCGCCCTATTACACCCAGGACTTCGTCAAGGGCTTCGTGCTCGTCATCGCCCTGGTGTTCACCTTTGCGCTCTCGAGGAGGGGCAAACGCTAAGGAGCTAAGCTCCGTGCGGGACTGCAAATCAAACAACAAGTCTATTGTGGAGGAGACCCTTATGACTTTTACGCGGAGAACTTTTTCAAAGCTCGCGCTTGGAATGCTGGCTGCAACGACGCTGGGAGGCGCGTCGTTTGCCGCTGATATGCCGGCACCGTTCGACAAGCCCGGTGACGTCAAGATTGCACTGGTGCGCTACCTGTCGACCGGCGATTTCTTTCAGTCTTATCTGTCGGGCGTGGAATCGCAAGCCAAGGCGCTCGGCGTCGATTTGCGCGTGCTCGACAGCCGCCAGGATGCAGCCCTGCAGGCCGACATGGTCGATCAGGCCATCGCGCTTGGCGTCCAGGGCATCATCATCCAGCACGGCCTGACCGAATCCATGAAGGAAGCGGCCCAGCGCGCGGTGGATGCCGGCATCAAGGTCGTCGCCTTCGACGTCAATGTCGAAAACGAAAAGATCCCGCAGGTCGAACAGTCAGACCGCGACCTCGCCCGTCTGGCTTTGGAACAGGCGATCAAGGACAATGGCGAAAGCTGGAAGGCTGGTTATGTCTACGTCGCCGGCATCGCGCCGCTCGACCGCCGCGACGAAACCTGGAAGGAATTCAAGAAGAAATATTCGGGGATCAATGAGGCCGCGATGTTCGGCACCATGGACAATCCGATTGCCAATTCCGTCGCCAACCAGGCTCGTTCGGTCATATCAGCCAATCCGGACATCACCGTGATGTTCGCGCCTTACGACGAATTCGCCAAGGGCGTGAAAATTGCCGTCGACGAAGCCGGCATGTCGTCCAGCGTCAAGATCTACTCGGCCGACATCTCGACCTCCGATATCGCCGCGATGCGCGAGCCGGACAGCGCCTGGGCTGCAACAGCCGCCACCAACCCGGCCGTCGTCGGTCAGGTCTCGGTACGCACGCTGGCGATGATGCTGGCTGGCGAAGATCCGGGCCGGAGCGTCATCGTTCCGCCGACATTGATCACCCAGAAGGACCTCAACGACAACGACATCAAGAACATGGAAGAACTCGGCGCCAAACTGCCACAGTTCGCCCACGCTGATGTCGCCATGCCGAAGTGGATGCCGAACCCGAACGCAAAGTAATCCACACCCCCAGTGGTAACTTTAGGCGGCCTCCGGGCCGTCTTTTTTGTTTTGGTGTGGCGGCCCGGCTTGATTGCTCAGGATATCCTTTTTTGATATATGTATATCTCGAAGGGATATACACTTGGCTCTTTTCATTCGTGATGACACCGTCGATGCGCTCGCAGTACAACTGCAGAAGGCTCTCAAGGCACCGACCAAGACGGAAGCGGTACGACAGGCTTTGCAGCGCGAACTTGATCGCGTGCAACAGCAGCGCCCGTTGCGGGACCGGATTGCCAAGGCCCAGGCCATCGCCGGGGCAATTGGCTCAAGCGATCCCAATTTCGATATGAAGATATTCACTGATGAGATGTGGGATAATCTCTGATGGTCCTTGATGCATCCGTCATCGTGGCTGTCATCACCCGTGAACCCGGCTGGGAGGAAATCGTCAAGCGGCTGGAAATCGGTGACGGGGCGTTCGTGGTATCGCCAGTCGCCCGTTTCGAAGCGGTGCTCGGCATCGCCCGGAAATTCCAGCCGCCAGACAAGCCGAAAAACAAGCGGACCGTTGCCGCAGCCAATGCCGCCGTCGCGGAGTTTCTGGCAGCGATCGGGACCACGGAGATGGCTGTGACGCCGGAAATCGGCTCGATCGCCATCGAGACAGCCATGATCTACGGCAAGGCGGTTGGCCACCCGGCGGATCTCAACTTCGGAGACTGTTTCAGCTACGCCTGTGCGAAGGCGCTGAACATCGCCCTTGAATACAAGGGCGATGACTTCGCGTTGACGGACCTCGCCTGAACGAGGTTACGATCTTGGCTTACCGCATCGCCGCAGCGATGTTCCCGCCATCGACTGTGGTGACGTCAGCGGTGGTGCGCTCGGCCAGAGCCTGATGCACGAAGGCCTGGGCGACGTCGTCGGCCGTCACCTCAAGGCCCAGCAGGTTGCCGCCCATATAGTCCTTGACCGACAAGCCGCGAGCCGCCGAACGATTGGCGATCATCTCTTCGTTGAGCAGGCCTGAGCGGATACGGTCGGCATTGACCGCGTTCACGCGGATGCCGTCCTTGCCGTGTTCCAGAGCATACTGGCGTGACAGGAACAATGCTGCTGCCTTGGGCAGGCCATAGGCTCCGAAATTGGCACCCGGATTGACCGCCTGTTTGCTGGCATTGAACAGCAGCACGCCGCCGGTGGCCTGCTCCTTCATGATCCGGACCGCATTCTGCGCTACGCTCTGATGCGAGAAGAAATTCAGCTCGAAGCTTTTGCGAAGCAGAGCATCGTCCATGGTGGCAATCGGGCTTTCCCACGCAGCACCCGCATTGGAGACAACGATATCGACGCCGCCATAGGTAGTGACGGCAGAATCGAAGGCTGCGCGAACCGAGGCAGGGTCGGTGACGTCGCAGGCGAGGCCGATCGATTGATTGCCAATCGACTTTGCAACCTCCGCCGCCTTGGCACCGTCGAGATCGAGTACCACGACATGGGCACCTTCACGGGCAAAAGCCTTGGCCGCCGCCGCGCCGATGGCGCCAGCGCCGCCGGTGACGATGGCGACCTGGCCGGTGAACGGCTTGGCTTTGGCGCCGGCAAGCTTTGCCTGCTCGAGAGACCAGTATTCCAGATCGAACAAATCGGGCTTGCTGACCGGCTGAAAGCGGCCGATGGATTCGGCATCGCGGGCCGCCTCGATCCACATTTCTCCGACATCGGCGGCGATCTTCGCATCCTTCAGGGTACGGCCGTGGCCGAACATGCCCAGGCCCGGCACTAGAGTCAAACGCGGCATCGGATCCAGCATGACGCGTGTGACGTCGTCGCGTCCGTCATTTGCCTCAAAATAGGCGGTATAATCCTTGGCAAAGGCCGCAACACGCTCGGCGATGACGGCCTTGTATCCATCCAGATTGTTCGCATCCGGCGCTGGCAGAACCATCGGTCCCGTCTTGATGCGGATCGACAGATCGGGCGTCGAAACGCCGCGCGAAGCCATGTCCTCGACCTGTGCGGCATTGACGAAATCGAGGATTGCCGGCGAGGTGCGGAACTCGCCGATCATCCGGTCGTACCGGCCTTCACCCTTTGAGACCGCGACGGCGCCGCGCAGCATCGCTGCGATATCGTTGGGCTTGGCGAGATTTGCGGGCAGGGCGGCCGGGGTGAACGGGTTCTTGCCGTTTTTCGCCACGTAATCTTCAGCCAACGTCACATAGTGGATCATCCGGTCATAGGCTTCCTTGGCGGTGGCGCCGAAGGTGAAGATACCGTGCTTGTCGAGGATCAGGCCATCCACCGTCGGGTCCCGGTCGAACACTTCGGCGGCCAGCTTGGCGAGATCGAAGCCCGGCATCACATAGGGCACCAGCCCCATCTTGGGCCCAAACACCTTGGCGCTGACCTCCATGCTGCCCTCAAGGTCGGCAATCGCCAAAACGCCGGTCGAATGGGTGTGATCGACGAACTTGTGCGGAATGAAGGCATGCAGCAGCGCCTCGACGGATGGATTGGGCGAGGCCGGATCGATCAGGTTGGCGCGCTGCAGCGTTACCATGTCCTCATCGGAAAGCTTGGTCAGCTTGCGGGCCTTCAGGAGTGGCGCGATCTTGACGGCGGGAAGGCCGGCAGGCTCGATGATGCCCATATCCCAGCCGCTACCCTTGACGCAGAGCACATCCCATTCGTCGCCGATGAGATCACTGACGGTTGTTTTCACCGATGTATTGCCGCCGCCATGCAGGACCAGTCGCGGATCACCGCCGAGCAGCCGCGTTGTATAGGTGCGCAACGCCAGATCGCGGTTGATGCCCTTTGTGGCATAGGTGGCGACCATGGCGTCGGCGTCGGTATCGCTCCAGAGATTTTTCATTGTTTGCTCCTCCCTTTGACAGGTATTCAAGCCCGATTCTCGCCGGGCGGATCAGGATATGATTGGGATCGTCTATGGTTTGGTGCGGCTCCGCGCCTCGGCGCTCCAGCGCTTAAGAAGCCGCCGGGCCATGGAGGTTGTCACCACCAGATGCGAAGCAAAGCCGCCCTTCAGAGCCGCCACAAGAGGTTCGAACTTGTCGTCTTCCTGCACCACCATCATGCGCTTGCCGATCGCGCGAATGGAATCGAGATCGGCGGAAATGCAGCGCCGATTATGGGCACAGTCCAGCCACCGGCCTTCACGGTCGATGATCTGGCCGGCGATGACGCCGGCAGCGCCGGTTTGCCCGAGCACATGCATTTCTTCCGCCGTCAGCGCACCGCATTTTACCAGGTGGCTATCATCTTCGATGCCGCCAACGGAATAGAGCGCCAACTGGCAGTCGGAAATCGTCGCCATCTGCTCGCGGATCACTGGTTCGGCCCGCAGTGCTGCGGCCAGTTGTTCGGAACTCAGCACCAGCGGCGCATAAACATTGATGCCTTCGGCATTGAGACGCCGGGCGATTTCCGTGGTGCACTGATCGGGCCGATAGGAATACGGCGCGCCGAGATTTCCACATAGCTGGACGACGGTGACGCCCTGCAGGTCTGCATAGGGCATGACATCGGCCAGGTGATAAACCGTGCGGCCCCAGGCAACGCCGACACGATCGCCCTTGTTGATCAATTCCAGGAACACGGCAGCCGCAACCACCGGCATTTCCGCCGTCGGATCCATGGCCTGCCGGTCTTCTGGCACGATCCACACCGAGGTCAGCCCGAGCTCATCCTCCAACTGGCGCGCCAAAATGTCGTCGGCAAACAGCTGTGTCGATGTGGCGATGTTGACGATGCCGGTTTCGCGGGCGCGCCGTAGATAGGTGGCGACGGACGCACGGGAAATATTCAGCCGCTGCGCCACTTCATCCTGTCGAAGGCCATGGGTATAATAGAGCCACGCCGCCTTGTGCAGGATCTGATCAGTGGACCGGATGGGCATCATGTCTCCTTCAAACGTCGAATTAGACAATAGTCATCACTGCTGACAAAAGTCAAATGCGACCCCTTGGAAGCAAGCATATTGTCGAGGGAGCCTTCCGATAAGGGGCGATGCACATCGAAAGGCAGGGCGCCAAATGCATTCAGTCACTCGCAAGGCGAAAAGGTCGAAGCGTGGAAGGCAGCATTGCCGTCACGCAGTCCTCAAACATGGCGAACGGCGCCGCGCTTCACGATGTGAGCGGGTCAATGGTTACGATTTTGGGCTGGGAGACAGCTCAATCACTCTGTCGGCAAAGCCGTACGCGGCGATGAAAGCGGCGTGTTCGCTGGCGCGCAGGAATGACTGGCAGCGCGGGTTCAGGCATCAGCATTATGCCGGAAAGTCAGTTTCCGGCATAACGGATCGTATCATTCACGCTGCAAGATACTTCTTCAGGAAGGCCCGGGTGCGGTCCTGGGTGGGGGCACGGAAGATTTCGCTTGGCGGTCCTTCCTCGACCACGACGCCACCGTCCATGAACAGGACGCGGTCGGCGACTTCGCCGGCAAAGCGCATCTCATGGGTGACGATCAGCATGGTCATGTGCTCGGCGGCTAGCTGCTTCATCACGGCGTTGACCTCGTCGACCAATTCCGGGTCGAGTGCCGAAGTTGCCTCGTCGAACAGCATCACCTTCGGCTGCATGGCAAGCGCCCGGGCGATGGCAACACGCTGTTTCTGACCACCGGACAGCCGCGACGGATAGGCATCGACCTTCTCCGCCAGCCCGACCTTCGACAACAGCTCGATGGCAAGCTCGCGGGCCGCTTTCTTGGCCATACCCTTGAGAATCACCGGACCCATGGTGATGTTTTCCAGAACGGTCAGATGCGGAAACAGATTGAAGTGCTGGAACACCATGCCCATCTGCTGGCGCACCACGTTGATATGGCGCTCGAAAGCAGCACCACGCAAAGGCTGATTGACCTGTACGCCATCAAGCCAGATCTCGCCGCCGTTCAATGTTTCGAGATGATTGATGGAGCGCAGAAGCGTGCTCTTGCCCGAGCCGCTAGGGCCGATAATGGCAACGATCTGCCCGCGCGTGACGGATAGATCGATCCCCTTGAGGACTTCCAAAGCGCCATAAGCCTTGCGGGCGCCCTTTACCTCGACCATGGGCCGCTGGACGGTCATCGGGTTACCTCCACTTGCTTTTCGACCTGCCGCAAACCGGTTTCAAGGACGAGATTGAGTATGTAATACAGTGCTGCCACCGTGATGTAGAATTCGAATGGCCGGAATGTTTCGCTGATGGCCAGTTGCGCCGAATGCACGAGTTCGGCGATGCCGATGATCGAAACCAGCGACGATTCCTTCAACAGGACGATGAGGTTATTGCCGATCGAGGGCAGGGTATTGCGTACCGCCTGCGGTATGACAACGTAGCGCAGCGTCTGGAACCGGCCGAAGCCGATGCTGCGCGCACCTTCCGTCTGTCCGACATCGACCGAGACGATACCGGCGCGCAGGACGTCGGCATTGTAGACGGCAAAGTGCAGCCCCAGACCAATGATGCCGGCAGCGAGCGCCGGGATGTTGATGCCGATCTGCGAAAGGCCGAAATAGATCAGGAACAGCTGCAAAAGCAACGGCGTTCCCATGAACAGCCACATGAAGAAGCGGATCGGATAGGCAATCACCTTCGGTGCATAGAGCACGGCGACGGCAAAGAAGATGCCGAAGAAGAAGCTGATGACTGCACCGGTAACGGTCAGTACCACCGTCCACCACACCCCCATAAGGAGGATGTCGGTATAGGGCGTGACGACGCTGAAATCGAGACCTTGCATGCTGCGCCCTCCCTCAGTTGATTGCGTAGCGGCGATCGAGGACATCGACCGCCCGCGCTACGGCATAAACGATGATCATGTAGAGCAGGGCGGCAATCCCAAAAATCTCGAACGGCTTGTAGGTGGAGCCGATGAAGCGTTGTGCCGTGTAGGTCAGTTCGACGACCGAGATCGTCGAGACCAGCGCCGAACCCTTGATCAAACCCACCGCGTTGACGCCGAGCGGGCGGATCATCAGGCGCGCTGCCTGCGGCAGGACCACCAGACGCAGGGTCTGAAGCTTGCTGAAGCCGATCGTGCGCGCCGCCTCTCCCTGGCCCCGGTCGACGCCGAGAATGCCTCCCCGAATGGATTCGGCCATGTAGGCGCCGATGTTCAGTCCGAGACCGATGACACCGGCAGCAAAGGGATCGAGATTGATGCCGATCTGCGGACCGCCGAAATAAAGCACGAACAGCTGGATCAGGCACGGTGTACCGCGAAAGACGCTGACATAAAAACTTCCGAATGCCCTTAAGACAAACGAGCCCGACATCTTCGCCGAAGCGATGACGGCTGCGACCGCAAGGCCGAGCAGCAACGACAGTACCGATATCTGCACTGTGACCCAAGCGGCTTCCACGAAAAACGGGAAGACGCGCAGCATCAGCGGGAAATCCATGGGAAAAACTCCGGGAGAGGCCTGCGAACGACATTTGGCCGGCTGATCTGGCCGGCCAAATGCGTCCGATTATCGATCGATCAGCGGATGTCGCTGCCAACCCATTGCATGGCGATCTTTTCGTAGGAACCGTCCGCCATCATCTCGTCGAGAGCCTTCTGCATGGCAGCCTTCAGCTCGGGATTGTTCTTGCGGATGGCGATGCCGATGGCGACGCTGCCGCCTTCGATATCAGGCGTTTCGAGACGGCGGACCTTTTCACCGGTTTCCTTGACGGCAACCATCACCGGGATATTGTCGACGACGATGGCATCGACGCGCCCGGCCTTCAGTTCGAGCAGCAGCTCAGGCAGGCCCTTGTAGGTGCGCACGTCCCAGCCGCCCTGTTCGCGAGCCCATTTCTCATGGGTTTCGCCAAGCGTGACGCCGAGCGTCTTGCCCTTCAATTCGTCCAGCTTCTGGACGGCCGAAGCTTCGTTGACGAACACCGCGCGGCCGGCATGGTAGTACGGGCCGACGAAATCGACGACCTTCTCGCGCTCCGGCGTGATGGTCATCGATCCGACGACGGTGTCGAACTTGTTGGCGAGCAGGCCGGCGATAATGCCGTCCCAAGCGGTGGTGACGAGCGTACCCTTGACGCCGACCCGTTCGGCGATCGCCGTTCCGATCGAGGCATCAAAGCCAACGACTTCGTTCTTCTCGTTGACGAAGTTGAAGGGCGGGTACTGGCCGGACATGGCAATGCGGATTTCACCGGAGGACTTGATCGCCTCAAGATCGTCGGCACTGGCCGAAAAAGCGGTAAAGCTGGCAGCAAGGGCCAGGGTGGCGGCCATGAGGCCTGAAATGAGTGTCTTCATGTGCTGTTTTCCTCTGGATGAAAGCGCATTCTCTGTCGCTGGGGTACGCGTGGACGCGCCTTCCGGTTTTGATGATTGCCTTTGTGCTATTATTGCGCAAATAGATAATGGAAATAGAAGGTATAGATTTCAGGAATGATACCATCACGATCCGAAAGGCTGGTTTGGGAGCTCGACTGGAACCTCCTGCGAACCTTCGTGGTTATCGCCGAGGTCAACAGCATCACCCGCGCCGCCGAGCAGCTTAATCTCAAGCAACCCAGTGTCAGCAACGCACTTCGCCGGCTGGAAGACCGGATAGGCCGCAGGCTGGTAGAGCGCGACGCCACCCGGTTTGAGCTGACCGATGTCGGCCAGCTGCTGTATGAACAAAGCATCGAGGTCTTCGGCACGATCTCGCAGCTTCCGCAACTGGTGCGTGGCGTCGGCGACGACGTCACCGGCCATGTCACGATCGCGGTCGCCAGCCACGTCGTCTCGCCGATCTTCGACAAGGCATTGACGGCGTTTCATCGCAGCCACCCGCGCGCAACGGTCACCATCTCGGTCGCAACCAGCGGCGACGTGTCCCGGCAGGTCCGTGAAAAGCGGGCGTCTCTGGGGCTTTGCCTTGTCAGCAATCGCGATGCTGCCCTGGATTACACCATGGTCTACCGGGAATTCTTCGGTTTTTTCTGCGGGCCGGATCACCCGTTCTTCGGACAACAGGGCTTGAAGCTCGCCGATTTGAAGGGCGAGCCTTCCGTCTCGTTCCACACGGACAATGTTGCCGATGTGCTGCGGCCAGTGGCGCTTTTGCGCAGCGAGGCAAAACTGGCAAGCAATGTGGTCGGCGTCTCGTCAAGCCTTGAGGAGGTCCGGCGCATGATCGTGGCAGGGCTCGGTATCGGCCCGCTCCCTGTTCACGTCGCCAAGCGCGATGTGCAGGATGGCCTTTTGTGGCGGTTGCCGCCCTATGAGGCGCCCCCCGCGATCGACGTGTTCCTGCTGGTGAACCCTGAGAAAATCATCAACCGTGCCGAAAAGGCGCTCATCACCGGTATCCAGACCGCAATCGCCGAAACGCCGCTCGATGAGCGCATCTACGGCGCTTAACCGGCACTGTTTTCGTTGGATGCTGCCTCAGTCTGAAACGCCTCTGCACGTGTCCGCATCTCGGGGTCGATTGCAACGGCGACCCGCCCGACAAGATCGAACCGGACGCTGACCGTGCGGTTGACCGCATGGACGACGCCGTCGAGCGAACCGGACATGACCTGCTCGAACGTCACCGAACTGCGCCCGGCCTTCACCACGCGAGAGTGGATCGTCAGCAACGCGCCAGCTTTGGTCTCGTGCTTGTATTCAACCTCCGAGCGGACATCCGCCCAGCCTCGGCTTGTATCGGCAAGACCGTCTGCGCCGGCGATATGACCAAGAAGCTGAAAACTGGCATCGTCGAACATCGCGGCATAATAGCGAACGTTCATATGCCCCATGACGTCGCACATCCACGGATGGGCCACGCCAACATAAGTGACAAGCGATTGATCCGGCATGTTTTCCTCCCGCACCGCGCCCAACGGCGAGTTTCCCGCCATCGGGCGGCGAAGGCTTAGCGTAACCGCTTAAGGGCCGCAACACGCGGTCACACGAGACGTGGCCGCTGCGAACGTCCTTTCGGACATCCGCCGCAGCGGCCTGTAGGAATTATTTCCTTTATACAGCGGAAATTCACTGAGGGTTGCAACTCGGCCACCTGCAGGGGAATCACATTTGTCTCCCGCGACCGAGGGTGCGCGCCACATGGAGAGCTATGAATGCTGGAGAAGCAACGAGGGACCTGCATCGCTGAAATATGGACTTGCAGAGCCACAAGCCTTTGGAGCTTGCAATGGTACCAGCGTACCAGCAGTCATTAACCGGACCGCTCAAGGAAGAAAAGCACTGCGGGTCGCGGATGCGATCGGCGAACGATCGACCGCCACAGCGCCACCGTCACGGCCGATGGCCGCCGCATCTCTCAAATCTACGTATCCGGAAACAACGAAAACTAGCGCGTCCGGATACCGGACGCGCCTTAGACTAGAAAGCCCCAATCTCGTCGAAAGCCGCCGCTATTAGCGGGTTGGCTTCTTCTTCGGTGCCGGCAGAAGGCCTTCGCGCTGCAGCTGCTTGCGCGCATTCTTGCGCTGACGGCTGATAGCCTCGGCCTTCTGGCGTGCCTTTTTGACGGACGGCTTTTCGTAGGCTTCCCGCATACGCATTTCACGGAAGACGCCTTCGCGCTGAAGCTTCTTCTTCAACACTCGGAGAGCCTGATCGACGTTGTTGTCGCGAACCAATACTTGCATGTGAATCTTTCAAAGTCTGATGTTCACTAAAGAGATGGCAGGGGCAGTAGAGCAATTTACGAACCAAATCCAGAGCGTGGGGCAAATTTTCTCACATAATTCGCCTAGTCTTTTGCTCAAGCCCTCACATTTTAGCAGGAACTCCCTTCATCAATCCGGCGGTTTTCCGCCGGAGACGCTGTAAAACAGACCGCAACGCCTCGCATCCAAGCCGGGATTTACAGCTCTCGCCATCCAGTTTCCTTCCAGCTGCGGCCGTCACTGGCCATAGGTGATGGTGATCGCCCGTCCAATTGTCGCTATCCACACGACAAGGGCAAAGATCGCAACGCTGCGCTCCGGGTGATCGGCGAGATTTAAAAAATTCATTGGACGCTCCAACAACAGATGATGGAGCCTGAATATGCGCAATCCTCCGGTCCGGCGGTTACCGCGGGAACACCGCATTGCCCATACACACCAGGCCGGGGCATTCCGCAAGCATGCGGGGCGGGGCGCCGGACGCTGCAGATCTTACGGCACGACAAGCAACAACCCATGCATCAGGCGCCCAGTCCCGCTTGACGACCACTTAGTAATAAAATAACATTACGTTCACGATGATGATATCGAAAGATTGGAATCCGGCGTTGTCAGGTTGTTGGAATCGTGCGAGATGTCGCTCTGATGGTGCTGCTTCCAGGTGACCCTGGAGCGGCTGAAAAGGGAACACGGTGAGGATGACCCAAAAGGGGCCAAAACCGTGGCTGCCCCCGCAACTGTAAGCGGCGAGCGCATTCACAACATCCCACTGGCCAAAAGCCGGGAAGGGGTGGATGCGCACTGACCCGCGAGCCAGGAGACCTGCCATCATCGATGATCAACTGCAACGGACGGGGTGTTCCGATGGAAAAAATCTGGCTTGAAAGCAGCGCTTTTGCGCGCCTGCACTTTGTCGCCATGTGGACTCCGGACGTTGCCTCCGGGGATAAGACATGGCGCATCATCCACAGCACATCATAACCGTCTGCACCGATTGCCGGATCACCGGAACGGCATGCCGCCCCGGATTGGAACTGCTGGCTCGTCTCAACGACAGCCTGTCGCGCCTGGATATCGCCGGCGGGTCCGACTTTTCGATCGAGGGCACCGTCTGCATGGCCGGTTGCCGGCGCCCCTGCACGATCGCTTTCCAGGCCAGCGGCAAGGCGACCTATCTGTTTGGCGATATCGCGCCGGACACGGATATCCGCGCACTTGTGGATTTCGCCGTGATCTTTGCTGAACGGCCGGATGGCCTGACACGCGAGGCCGAACGTCCGCGCGGCCTCGGAGGCAAGACCATTGCCCGGATTCCGGCCGTTTTCCTTGTGTCGGAACAGAACGGAGCGCGCATCCAATGAAAACCGTGATCCCGGGGGGCAACCGATGAGCTGTGACGGGCGTGGCGCCAGTCTGAACGTTTTGGGCCTTAGCTGGGGTCCAAAAGCCAATCTCCTTCTCGTTCGCGACGTCAGCTTCTCGCTGGGGGCCGGTCACCGGCTTGCCATCGTCGGGCCGAACGGTGCTGGCAAGACATCGCTGTTGCGCTGCCTTTATCGTGGGACGGCCCCGATCGAGGGCCGGGTCGAGATCGATGGCGAGGATATTCGCAAGCTTTCCGCCCGGGCTGCCGCCCGCCGTGTCGCCGTGGTGCTGCAGGAAATGCCGGCAGATTTCGCCTTCACCGTGCTCGATGTGGTCATGATGGGCCGCATTCCGAGACGTCAGGGCCTGACAGGCTGGACGGACGAGGACCGCGCGCAGGTTGCTCACTGCCTGCAGCATCTCGATCTCGCTTCAATGGCCAGCCGCCAGTTCACGACACTGTCGGGCGGCGAGAAGCAGCGGGTGCTGGTTGCCCGAGCGCTGGCGCAGGAACCGGATATCGTCATTCTCGACGAACCGACCAACCATCTCGATATCCGCCACCAGCTGGAAATTCTTCATCTGCTGGCCGGGCTGAAGCTCACCATCGTCACCACGCTGCATGATATCAATCTGGCCAGTACGTTTGCTACCCATGTGGCGCTGATGCGCGACGGCCGGATGGTCGGCTTCGGCCTCCCGGACGACGTGCTGACACCACACGCGATTTCGACCACCTTCGGCGTCACCGCCCTTGCCCATCCGGTAAAGGGCAACGCCGCCGCGCGCTTTTCATTTTCCCTCAAGACCGCCTGAACCGAAAGGACAAACCATGCCCTCTTTCCGCTTGCTTGCCTCTGCCGCGGGGTTCCTCGCCACCGCCCTCATCGCCATGCCGGCGCTTGCCTATCCGGTCACCGTGAAGAGCTGCAACCGCGACGTCACCTTCGAGGCCGCGCCGAAGCGGGCGATTTCCAACGATGTCAATCTCACCGAGATGATGCTGGCTCTGCAGCTGCAGGACCGCATGGTCGGCTATACCGGCATTTCCGCTTGGAAGACATTGGATCAAAAGCTCCGTGACGGTGTCAAGGAACTCCCCGAACTGTCGGAGAAATATCCGACCAAGGAAGTCCTGCTCAATGCGGACGCCGACTTCCTTTTCGCCGGCTGGAACTACGGCATGAAGGTTGGCGGCGAGGTCACGCCCGAAACACTCGCGCCGTTCAAGATCAATGTCTACGAGCTGACGGAATCCTGCATTCACATCATGGCGAAGGCCAAGCCAACGATGAGCGACATGTTTGTCGATATCCTCAACCTCGGCGCAATCTTCGGGGTCGATGACAAAGCCAAGACGCTGGTCGCAGGCTATGAAAAAGGGCTTGCCGACATCAAAAACCGGATTGGCGAGGTCAAGCAACCTGTTCGCGTTTTTGTCTACGATTCCGGCACCGAAAAACCATTCACATCCGGACGGTTCGGTATTCCAACCGCGATGATCGAGGCAGCCGGTGGCGTCAACATCATGGACGATGTGGACAAAAACTGGGTCGAAGTCTCCTGGGAGCCGGTGATCGAACGCAATCCGCAGGTGATCGTCATCGTGAATTATGGCGACGTGACAGCCGAGCAGAAGATTGCCTTCATGAAAGAAAATCCCGCGTTCAAAAACCTCGACGCCTTCAGGAGTGATCGTTTCGCTGTGCTCGACTATGTCGAAGCGACACCCGGCCCACGCAACATAGACGCGATCAGCCGCCTTGCCGACACGTTTCATCCGCGCAGCATGTAGTAATTTTTGATCCAAATTATCCGGCCGGGCGGGTCTATCTGCCCGGTCTTGCTTTCTGCGTACAAAATGGACACGACATGACGAGCGGCCGAATTTTTCTGAGTGTAACCGTACCGGCGATCCTGATCGTTCTGAGCGTCACGGCAGGCGTCTCGCTGGGCGCTGCGCCCATTTCGTTCGTTACTGTCTGGTCGATCGTTGCCAACCACCTGTCGCCGGGCTTGATCAAGGTTACATGGTCTGCCGGCCGCGACAGCATCGTCTGGGATGTCCGCTTTCCGCGGGTTATCCTGGCAGCATTGGTGGGTGCAGGTCTTGCCGTCGTTGGCACCGTGTTGCAGGCCGTGACGCGCAACCCGCTCGCCGACCCGCATCTTCTTGGGGTTTCGTCCGGCGGCACGCTTGGCGCTATCGTGGCATTGCTTCACACCGGCCTCATCTTCGGTCTTGTCACCGTGCCGCTGTTCGCCTTCATCGGTTCGCTCCTCGCCACTATCGCCGTCGTCGCGGTCACGCGGTTTTCAGGCCAGGCGGCCGATCGGCTGGTGCTGTCCGGTATTGCCGTCGCCTTCGTGGCCACGGCGCTCGCCAATCTCATGATCTTTCTAGGTGACCCCCGCGCCGCTCATACGGTTGTGTTCTGGATGCTGGGTGGCTTGGGTCTGGCGCAATGGCCGCACCTTGTCTATCCGGCCGCAATTCTTGGCGTCTGCCTCGCCTGGCTGGTCTTGCGGGCGCGGGAAGTCAACGCGTTGGCCATGGGCGATGAAACGGCGGCGACACTCGGCATCCCTGTTGCCCGCTTCAGGGCACAACTTTTTGTGGTTACGGCCCTTTTGACAGGGGTGATGGTCGCCTTTTCCGGCGCCATCGGATTTATCGGACTGATGGTGCCGCACTTCGTCCGGCTCGTTGCCGGTAGCGACAATGTTCGCGTCATTCCATTGTCGGCACTGGCAGGCGCAGTGGTGCTGATTCTCGCCGATATCGCCGCCCGCGTTGTCATGGCACCGGAAGGCATCCCGATCGGCGTGATAACGGGGCTGGTTGGCGGCCTTGCCTTCATCGCAATCCTGCGGCGTTGAACAAATCAATCGCAACTATACCATGACAAAAACTGGCACCTTCGCGCATTTGGCTGGGGAGCAATCGAAATGGATCAGATTTTTGGAATTTAGGGGAAGCTTATTTCCATCGTTAACTTGCAATCTGGCTCCAGCCTCCGCAAACATATGGAATGGTCACTCAGCAAAGCCGATTTCAACCGCCGGTAAATGGCGGCCAGCATGTCAGGCGCCGCAACCTGCTTCAGCAGTTGCAGCGTGTGGCGCCGCGCCGGCTGACGACCATCATAGCCCCGGCCGGTTACGGTAAGACGTCTTTTGCCGCGCAATGGCACGATCTGTTGAGAAACCACGGGGGAAACGTGGTCTGGGTGCCGTTGGAGGTCGATGATTGCGATCAAAACCACTTCCTCCTCGCCCTGCTGGAAGCCCTTCAAGATCTCCACCCGGGCGAGGGGCGGGGCCTTGATGCCAGCAACATGCCCGTCGCCACACTTTTATCCGTACTCATCACCCGGTTGCGCCGGATCGAAGCAGCAGTCACGCTTTTCCTGGACGACTATCATTTTGCCCAAACGGATGCGACGGAATCCCTTTTGGCAAAACTATTGGCTGCGAAAGAGCTCGCCCATGTCAAATTCGTCCTGATTTCCCGCAGCGCGCCACGGTTTCCCATCTCCGCACTTCGGCTGAATGGTGAACTCAAGCAGATCGGCGTTGCTGATCTCAGTTTTTCGGACACGGAAGCGCAGGAATTCTTTGTCGGACGGGCCGAAAAACTCACGCGCGAACAGATCGGCGAACTCAACAAGCGCACCGAAGGCTGGGCAGTGGCGCTGCAGATGGTACGTGTTCTCGTTGCCGAAAGCAGCGATAGCGCCTCCATTCTGGAGTCCTTCGACGGCAGCAATGCCGAGATGGCCCGTTATCTGTCCGAACAGGTATTCTCCAGCCTACCCGAAGACATTCAGCATTTCCTCGTCGAGACGGCATCACTTCCTGCCATCAGCCGCACGCTGGCTGCAGCGATATGCGACAGCCCGGATGCGGCCACACTCTTCAATCGGCTCGCAGACTATGCGCTGCCGATCGCCACTCTGGATGCCCAAGGAATGTGGATACGCTGCCACCCTGTCTTCAACAGCTTCCTCAAGGAGGAGGCCGTACGGGTTGGCATAGAGACCCATGATTTCCTGCGAAGGGCCGCCCGCTGGTTTCAAACCCGCGACGATTGCGAAGCAGCCGTCCGTCACGCGCTTTTAGCCGGTGACACGGCACTGGCGGCTGAAATCATCGAGACATCCGGCGGATGGCGGCGGGTTTACGCGACCACTCGGGGCGGCACATTGCTGTTTCAAACATTGATCACCAAGGCGGCTGATATAAATCTTTCCGGCTACCCGCTGACAACCCTTGGCCTCTGCGTCATCAGCGCCAAGGCAGGCCAGCTCGACGCAGCCAACCACTATCTGGCGATCGCCGAGCGGGTGTGCACCGGCCAGATATTGTCACGTGACCTGCGTGTGGTGCGTGTGCTGATGTCGCTTTATACCGATCGTTGGGCCAGTACCGCCGATCTTTCCGCATTGGAAGACGACCTGGCTTACGGCAGCGATATCGAGCTTATTCACCGCGCGCTGGCACTCAACATGCTGGCCTACAATTTCCTCATCCGCACGGACCTTGATCGCGCCATCCACTATGGTCAGCTTGCCATGCGGGCATTTCGCGATGGTGGCGCGGATTTCGGCGCCATGCATCTCTATACCCATATCGGCCAGGCGGCATTCTTCAGCGGCGATAGCGCAAGCGCCGAGGATGCTTACCGAAGCCTGATTGCCGAGGCTCAATCCAATGTCGGTGAGGGCAGCGATCTTGATGCCGTGGGTCAGGTCTTGCTGAGCGAAGTTCTGTCGATGCGCGGCGAGCACGATGCGGCTTCTGCAGCCTTATCCTGGGCGCTGCCTCATCTGGAGCGCCACGACACCTGGTTCGATCTGCTTGCGGCTGGGTTCATGGCGCAACAGCGCGTGCTTCGCCTCAACGGCGACGTGCTCGCAGCTCACGCCGCAATTGACAGCGCCAGATCGGCCGCTCGCCGCCGGGGCTTCGACCGGCTGACGCGGCTGATTGACGGCGAACGGGTGACGCTTCTCGTCGCTACCGGAAGTGTCGAGGAGGCGGTCCGGTACGCCGAAGCCAGCGGCTTTGCAGTGCAGACTGCCTATGCCGACACGACCAACAATCTCAGCCTGAACCTTCGTGGTTGCGTTCCAGCTCTCCTTTGGACGCGAATTTATGCCGCGCGTGGCGATAATGCGCGTGCACGCGACGTGTTCGATCGCATGAGAACACAGCAGGCGTTGAAGCCCCATGTGCCGCGCCGGATCGAGCTCGAGATTCTGGACATCCGCTTGTCGTTGGCCGAGGATCGGCCGGACCGGGCAGCTGCCTGCCTGTCGAACCTGCTGCTGTCGCAACCGGTGGCGGACTACCGGGCAATCCTGCAGATCGAAGGCGCAGATTTCACCTGCCACCTGCGCTGTTTGGCAACCTTGATGGAAATCCCGGAGGTGATATCGCAACGGCTGGCCCATGTTCTTGATGGGCCGGCAATGCCGGCCCCGGCAGACAGTGCTTCTGCGAGCGCAGCGGCTGCCAAGACGGTAGCTGAACCTGGCGGACTGACCGAGCGCGAACGCAGCGTGATGCGCCTTCTGAGTGCAGGTCTCAGCAACAAGGAAATCGGCCGCCAGCTGGATCTCAGCGACAACACGGTCAAATTTCACCTGCGCAATATCTTTGCCAAATTCAACGTCACCACCCGCACCGCGGCAGTGACGGCTGGGCGGAACTCTGGCTTACTGCCGTAATCAAGTACCTACCCATACGGGTAGGCGGCGAAAAACCCACCACCCATCTGACCAGCTACCGGTAGGCGGAAAACGCTCCTAGTCTGCTCTTATTGAGTGCATGGAGGGTTCGCAGACGATGACCACCGGCGGGAGACTTGTCGACCCTGTGACCCAGGAGATTATCGAAGGCAAGCTGATGGCGACCGTCGATGAGATGGGGATCGTCATGGCCCGCACCAGCATGAGCCCGGTCATCTACGAAGTGCTCGATTTTGCCTGTGGTCTCTTGACTGCGGATGGCGAACTGGTCGCCCAGATGAACGGCATCACATTGTTTACCGGCACGTTCGGCGTGCAGGTCAAGGCGCTCATCGAGAAGTTCGACGGTAATCTGGCGGATGGCGACATCCTGCTGTCCAACGATCCCTATGCCGGCGGTACCCATGCCTGCGATTTCGCCATCGTCAAGCCACTGTTCGCCGGTGGTGAGATCCTGGCTTACGCCATCAATGTCGCCCACTATCTGGATGTCGGCGGATCTGTGCCGGGCAGCCTTGCTCCGGATGCAACATCGGTGTTCCAGGAAGGCTTGCGCCTGCCGGGCGTCAAGATCGTTCGCGCCGATGTGTTTTCCGATGAAATTCTGCATATTATCAGCGAGAATGTCCGCCTGCCCGATGTCGCTTTGGGTGACCTCAATGCGCAGGTGGCAACCGTCAGGGTTGCCGGACGCCGCATGGCCGAACTTGCCACCCGGTACGGGACCTCTGTCGTTCATTCCGCATTCGCCAATCTTCTGAACGCCAGCGAGACCCGCAGCCGGGCAGCGATCGCAGCTCTTCCCGACGGCCGCTACGAGGCAACCGACATTATCGATGGCGACGGTGTCATTAAGGAGCCAATCCACGTCAAGGTCGCTGTGACCATTGCCGGCGATGGCATCACCATCGATTTCACCGGCTGCCCGCCAGCTGTTGCTGGACCCATCAACTGCGCGCGGGGGGCATTGCAGTCGGCGGTTAGAACGATCGTCAAGGCGATGGTCGGTCCCCAGGCTCCGTCCAACGAAGGCTGGTTCCGGCCGCTGACGGTCATAGCGCCGTCCGGAACGATCTTCACCGCCGAAAAACCGTCCCCGACCGGTTGGTATTACGAGGGCTCGGTGCACGCCTCGGAACTGGTCTGGAAGGCATTGGCGCCCCTGATGCCGTCGCGGTTTTCCGCCGGGTCCTATTCCAGTCTCTGCGTCGTCTACATTTCCGGCAAGGACCGTAGCGGCCAGCCGTTCATCCACATCGAGCCGCAGCATGGCGGCTGGGGCGCCAGCGAACACCGGGACGGCGCCGGTGCGCTGATCGCGCTGACAGATGGCGATACCTATAATTACTCCGTCGAAGTGATCGAGGCGCGGTTCCCCTTACGGGTTATGCGCTACGGCTTCAATGTCGAAGGCGGCACGGGAGCGGGGCGCCGGCGCGGCGGCTTTGGTATCGTCCGGGAATACGAAATTCTCGGCACCGGCGCATCGGCCTATGGCAGCTTCGGGCGAACGGCGACGCAGCCCTGGGGCATGGATGGCGGCGGGCAGGGAACCGTCAATGCCCTGCAGATCGCACCGGTGCAGGGC
This sequence comes from Pararhizobium sp. DWP3-4, assembly GCF_049898205.1. Classification (NCBI taxonomy): domain Bacteria; kingdom Pseudomonadati; phylum Pseudomonadota; class Alphaproteobacteria; order Hyphomicrobiales; family Rhizobiaceae; genus Pararhizobium; species Pararhizobium sp. DWP3-4. Next base: position 29,704 of record NZ_JAFCXF010000017.1, read on the forward strand.
GGCGCTGTGCGGACCTATGGCCGCGTTGCGCATATCGATCTCAACAAGGGGGACGTCTTGCGCGTCATCACGGGCGGCGGCGGCGGATGGGGCGAAGCCTGCAAGCGCGAGCCACTGCTGATCGAGCAGGACCTGCGCAACGGCTTTCTGACCAAGGCACAAGCGGCAAGTCTTTATGGATACAACACGGAGGTTTCAGGATGATCAGACTGGCAACCGATGTCGGCGGCACTTTCACCGATCTCGTCGGATATGACGAACGCAGCGGCGAACTGTTCACGGCAAAGAGCCTGACAACCGTCAAAAATCAATCCCGCGGCGTACTCAACGCCATCGCTTCGGCAGAAGAGACGTGTGGGCTTCGAACGCGGGATGTCACGTTCTTTGCCCATGGCGGAACGACTGTCATCAATGCCATCACCGAACGCAAGGGTGTTCGCACAGCGCTGGTCACCACCGCAGGCTTTCGTGACGTTCTGGAAATCGGCAGGGGAAACCGCCCCGATCTCTACAATCTGCAGTTCCACAGTCCGGAACCCTTCGTTCCGAGGGACTTGCGCTTTGAAGTGCGCGAACGGCTCGACGCTTCCGGTCACATTGTCCTGCCGCTCGAACTTGATGACCTGCGGCCGATCATTGCCCGCTGCAAGGAGGAAAAGATCGAGGCAATCGCCATTCTGTTCCTGCACAGCTACGCCAACCCCGAACATGAAATTCTGTGTGCGGGCATTCTCGCCGACGCGCTTCCAGAGGTCACGGTCTGTGCCAGCCATGCCGTATCGCGGCAATGGCGGGAATACGAGCGCACCAACACGGCGGTGCTGAACGCCTATGTCCAGCCGATCATCCAGTACTATTTCGAGCGGCTGGAAGATGCGTTGATGAAACGCGGCCTGACCTGCCCCTATTACGCGATGCAGTCCAACGGCGGCATCTCGACTTTCGATCAGGCGGTGGACAGCCCGTTGACCCTCGTCGAATCCGGTCCTGCGGGCGGTGTTGCCGGCGCGGCGCGGATCGGAGAGGCTCTCGGTGAAAGCGAAGTCCTTTCGCTCGATGTCGGTGGCACCACCGCCAAATGTTCGCTGATTCATGGCGGTCGCCCGACCTTGAATGTCGACTACAAGCTCGAACACACCCGCATCCGCCCCGGCCACCCGGTGCAGGTGCCGGTGGTGGATATCGTCGAGATCGGCTCCGGCGGTGGCTCGATTGCCCGCATCGACGATCGGGGCGCGTTGCGCGTCGGGCCCGAGAGTGCAGGCTCCACTCCCGGACCTGCCTGCTATGGACATGGCGGCAAGAAGCCGACGCTGTCGGACGCCATTCTGACCGTCGGCATCTTTGATCCGGCCACCTTTGCCGGTGGCAGCATGCATCTGGACAAGCAGAAGGCAGCCGATGCGATCGCCACCGTTGCCACCCCACTCGGCATGAGTGTCGAGGATGCGGCAATCGCCATTATCGACATTGCGCATGCCAGCATGATCAACGCCTTGAAGCTGGTGACGGTCCAGCGTGGTCACGATCCACGCGATGCGGCTTTTGTCGTCAGCGGCGGTGCGGGACCTGCGCTGGCCACCCGCCTCGGCCGGGACCTGAGCGTCAAGGCAACCATCATTCCGCCGCATCCGGGCATTTTTTCCGCCTGGGGCATGCTGGCGGCGGAACCGCGCGCCGATTTTCGCAGCACGTGGTTTTCGGCGTTGACGGCGGAGGCGCTGGACGAATTATCAGGCCGGTTCGATGACCTCGAAGCCGAAGCCATCGCCTATTTCGCCAAGGGCCACGATGCTGACATCCGCTTCACCTACCAGGTCGAGGCCCGCTATCGTGGGCAAGAGCATGGCGTCTTTGCCCAATTCGATCGCCGTGACGATGCCGGGAGTTTTGCCGAACGCTTTCATGCGGCACATGAACGCGCCTATTCGTTCCGCTTGGCCAACGCCGGAATCGAGATCACCACCCTTCACCTTGAAGCTGTTCTGAACGGTCCCGTGATTACCTTGCCGTCACTGTCTGCAACCGGTAATAGTGCCCATGCGGCCATGACCGCCCGCCGCGATGTTTATTTCGGTGCAGCGCTCGGCTGGGTTCCATGCCCGGTCTATCAGCGAGGCCTGCTGGGAGCGGGGCAAGTGATCGAGGGGCCGATGATCGTGGAGGAAGCAACGGCGACGACACTCGTTCTGGAAAACCAGGTGCTTGAGGTGACGGATACGGGTATCCTGATCATCCGCGAGAGCAATGGTGAGGCGAGGTAAGATGGCGATATCGATCCAGATTGATCGTGTCAGCCGGGAATATGGACCGGTCAAAGCGCTCGATGATGTCACCCTCGACATCAAGGCCGGCGAATTCTTCACCCTGCTCGGATCGTCCGGATGCGGGAAAAGCTCGCTTCTGAAGCTCATCGGCGGCTTTGACAGGCAGACCTCGGGACGCGTCGCCTTCGACGGCAAGGACTTAGGCGATCTGCCAGCCAACAAACGGCCGGTCAATACGGTGTTCCAGAGCCTCGCTCTATTCCCCCATATGAGCGTCTCTCAGAACGTCGGCTATGGTTTGCGTCTGAAGGGCCTCTCAGGCGCTTTGCTGGAAACCAAGATCAACGATGCCCTGGATCTGGTCGAACTCTCGGGCTTTGGTCCGCGCGACGTCAATCTCCTCTCAGGCGGCCAGCGGCAGCGCGTAGCGCTTGCCCGCGCTCTGGTGATGGAACCAGGCATTCTTTTGCTCGACGAACCTTTGACCGGCCTCGACGAACGTCTGCGCCAGCAGATGCGCGACGAATTCGGCCGGCTGCACAAGCGCACCGGCGCAACTTTCATTCTCGTCACCCACAATCAGGACGAGGCGCTGAGCCTGTCGGATCGCATGGCGGTGATGCACAAGGGGCGGATCGAACAAGTGGATGCCCCCGCCCGTTTCTTCGAGGCGCCTGCCAACGCGTTTGTCGCGCGCTTCGTGGGGATAGACACGCTTTTGCGGCCCGAAAGTGTGGTCGCGACCGCTGGCCAGACGGTAGCGACCGTCGCCGGCCAGAAGCTACCAGTCCGCGCACAAGGCGCTGCCGATCCTATCGCCAGCGTCATTGCCATCCGGCCCGACCGGCTGTTTCTTGCGCCGCAAGGCTTGCAGCATGCTTTGATGCTGACGGTCGTCGAAACGACGTTTCGCGGTCTGCATCGCGATCTGAAACTCGCTTTTGCCGATGGCCAGACACTGGTGATCGCCATCGACGCCGACACGGATATCGGACAGCTTTCCGCCGGGCAACAGGTCCCCGTCGGCCTCAAGCCCGACGCAGCGGTGCTGATTTCCAACGCAGGATTACCGCCGGCAGGATGAAACCAGAGCCCAACATTCAATGCATGCCAAAAACCAAAAGGGGAATGATCATGACAAAACAGAGCAGGCCATTTTTGCCCCGGCAACACAGCAATGTGCAACGGCGTGACTTCCTAAAGCTGATGGGGGCGGGCGGTATTGCGCTGTCGGCAGGCGGCTTGGGTTTCGCCTCGCGCCTTGCCGCCCAGGATGATGCTACTGTGGCGTTTTGGGCAACCGCAACGCTGGATATCGGCGAGAAATGGCCGGAATTTGCCAAGCAGACCGGCGTCACGCCGGAATTCACCGATAATGGCAATGATCTCGGCCCGGTCATCGCCCGGCTGGCCGCCGGCAATGCCAACGATCTCTTCGATATCGGCGGCTTCCAGGGTGGTGCCGAAAAGGAGCTGGCACGCCAGGGCGTGATCATTCCCTGGGATACCGCCAAGATCCCCAACTATGAAAGCCTTTGGCAATGGGCAAAGGACATTCCCTACCTGAAACATGAGGGCAAGCAGTACGGCATTCCGGCCGTGGTCAATGCCGACTCGATCATTTACCGCCCCGACAAGCTCGGCAAGATCGACAGCTATGGCGCGATCTTCGATCCGAAACTGAAGGGCCGCGTGGCGATGGAAGATGCCTGGATCAACAGCGCCATTTTTACCGCGATGTATCTGAAGGAAAGCGAAAACCAGCCGATCGCCGATCCCGGCAATCTGTCTGAGTCCGAACTTGGCCTGGTCATGGAATTCCTGATCAAGCACAAGTCCGACGGCCAGTTCCGTACCTTCTGGAACGGCTGGGAGCAGGGCGTCCAGCTCGTCGCCGATCAGGAAGTCGATGCCATGACCGGCTGGGAGCCGATCGTCTACGAAGGCCGCAAGCGCGGGCTCCAGGTGGAATATGCCACCCCCGTCGAAGGTTACGAGGGCTGGGGCAATAACATGGTTCTGCTCAAGGGCGCCGGCGATCGCGGTGTTTCGGACACCGCCCATAAATTCGTCGATGGTCTGCTCGGAGGCTTCTACGGATGCGAACTCGGCCAGGCGCGCGGCTATCTCGTGCCGACGGATAACAACGTCGCCTACGCCAAGGCCCACCCGGATGAATACAAGCCGGAGGAGGTCGAGAAGCTGGCCGAACACGTGAAGGCTAAGTTTGCCGGCAAGATTTATTGGCAGAATGCCCGGCCGGACAATTTCCAGCTCTACGAAGAATGGTGGCAGAAGCTGCGCAACGCCTGAAGTTGATGACAGGTAGCGGCAAACGCCTTGCCGCTACCGCCCGCTCTTTAAGGACAACCATGACCGGACCGCGCCTGCCAATTTCATCGGTTTTGATGACGCCGCCATTGCTGGCGATCCTGGCGTTTGGGCTGGCGCCGCTGACCATCGTTGTCGTCTGGAGTTTCTGGAGCTGGGATCCCTCGACTTATTGGATCAAGCCAGACCTGAGCCTCGTTGGATATGCGGGCATACTGGAAGCGTGGCGCTGGACGGTGATCGTCTCGACGCTGGTCAAAGCCTTCGCCACGGCGCTGCTCTGCCTGCTCATCGCCTATCCGACGGCCTATGCCGTACATTTCCTCGCCGGTCGCAGGCTCGGCATCATCCTGTTGGCCTTGATCACTATTCCCTTTTTTACATCGTATCTGATCCGATCCTTCTCCTGGCGGCTGGTGCTTGGGCGTACCGGGGTGCTCAATACCTGGCTGCAGGATTTGGGCATCACCAACGCGCCGCTCGACTGGCTACTGTTCAGCAATTTTGCTGTTGTCGTCGGGCTGGTCGCCTCCTATCTGCCGTTTGCGACTTTCCCCCTGCTCCTGTCGATGCGCCGCGTCGATCCGGCCTTTCTTGCCGCGGCCCAGGATCTGGGTGCCGGCTTCTGGAAAAGCCTGACCAGCATCCTGTTGCCGCTGACCATGTCCGGCATCTTTGCCGGCTTCCTGTTCGTTTTCGTCATGGTGGTGGGCTCCTCCACCGAGGTGCAGATGCTGGGTGGTGCCGGAGCGTCGATCGTCTCGGTGATGATCAACGACGTCATGCGCGTCGCCAACTACCCGCTGGCCTTCGCCATTTCCACCATCGTGCTGATCGTGATCTTCGGTCTTGTGCTGATCGGCAACCGCATTTTCGGGCTTGCCTCACTGTTTGAGGATCAGTCGCCATGATGATCCGGGAAGGTCTATCCAACCGCGTCCTGCTCTGGGCAATCACCATCGCCGGATTGATCGTCATCTATGCGCCGCCGCTCTATCTGCTGGCAGCATCCTTCAATCCGGCCTTGCAGCCCGGCCTGCCGCGCCTCTCCGATCTCAGCCTCACATGGTATGCGGCACTCCCGAATGACCGGGCGCTTGTCGGGGCGTTGCAGCAATCGCTGATGATCGCGACGATAACGGCGGTACTGGCGACCGGCATGTCGCTGCTGGCAGCCCTTGCCTATTTCGAATTGCGGGCACGGCGAACGGCCTGGTTCCTGACGGTGATCCTGCCGATGTTCGTGCCGGGGGTCATCCAGGGACTTGCGCTATCTGCCGTCTTCACGCGCAGCGGCATCAAGGCCTCGAGCCTGACGGTGATCGCCGGACATCTGTTGTGGGCGATGCCTTTCGCGTTCATCGTCATTCTCACCAGTTTCGCCGCCGTGCGCCGTTCCTATCTGACCGCTGCGGCCGATCTCGGCGCGACATGGTGGCGCCAGTTCGTCGATATTACATTGCCGCTGATTCGCCCTGGCCTGATCAGCGCCTTCATCTTTTCGTTCCTGCTGTCGCTCAACGAATTCACCCGCGCCTTCTATCTGGCCGGTCGCCAGAACACTTTGCCGGTGGTTCTGTTCGGCAAAATGAACTCGGGCGCATCACCGGTGATCTACGCGATGTCGGGCGCGATTTTCCTGGTTTCGGTGGCCTGTGTTGCCCTGGCCTCGCTGCATTTCATGCTGCGCCGGAACTGACCCAGACGGGCTCTTACGCTTTCAGGTAACCGACAACGGCATCGGCAATCATCGTGCGGTGGCGTTCGATCGTGCCGGGCTCGGAGAGATCGCGGCGAAAGATCGAGCCGAAAGTGTAGCGGTTTGAAACGCGGAAAAAGCAGAACGCGCTGATCATCATGTGAATGTCGATCGGATCGGCCTGGCGTGTGAAGACACGCTGGTTGACGCCACGCTCAAGAATACCGGCGATCGTCTCGATGACGGAGACGTTGAGGTCGCGGATTGCCTCCGAGCGCAGCATATGGGCGGCATGATGGATGTTTTCGATGCTGACCAGACGCACGAAATCCGGATGCGCCTCGTCATGGTCGAAGGTGGTCGAGATCAGCACCCGCAACGCCTCTTCCGGTTCCAGATTGGAGAGCTGAAGGTCCGCCTCCAGCGTGCGGATCTTGCGATAGGAGCGCTCCAGCACCGCAAGATAGAGGCCCTCCTTGCTGCCGAAATAATAATAGATCATGCGCTTGGACGTGCGGGTCCGCTCGGCAATGGCATCGACGCGCCCGCCGGCAAGGCCATGCGTGGAGAACTCTTCCGTCGCCACCTCAAGGATGTTCTCCTGCGTGCGTTGCGGATCGTTTTTCCTGCCGTTTTCAGCCTTGCTTGCCATGCTCCGCCGCTCCCTCCCGGCGCCTCGCTCGTCCGTCCACATGTCTCCCACACGCGAATCCGCATCCGGTTACCCCGTATGCCCATCAAGTCATAGTCAGCTTACAGCGTGCTTTCAATAGATGCCTCTTGACATACGTACCAGTTCGTACATTTTAATCTCGCACCGGTTATCCCTGAGGAGGAGGCGCCAGTGCGGATACCTGGTCACGGCATTGTGCGGCCGCTGCGGATGCAGCACAGGACGCACAATCGCCACGACGGAATCCATTTGGGGGACAGGCATGACACGCATCATCGATTTTTATTTTCTGGGCCTGAAGGCGATTATCGCCTTGCTGCTCGCCGCCATGGTCGTTTTGGTGTTCGGCAATGTCGTGCTGCGCTATGCCTTCAATCAGGGCATTACCTCGTCCGAAGAACTATCCCGGGTCTTCTTCATCTGGCTGACATTCCTGGGTGCGGTCGTTGCCATGCGCGAACACGGCCATCTCGGCGTCGATTCGCTGATCAAGCGTCTGCCGCCGGTCGGCGCCAAGCTGGCCGTTCTGGCGGGGCAGGGTTTGATGCTGCTGGCAACCGCGCTGATGATCAGCGGCAGCTGGACACAGACGATCATCAACCTACCGGCGACGATGCCTGCAACCGGCCTGTCCATGGGCTTCTTCTATGGCGCCGGCCTGGCCTTCGGAATCCCAACCTTCCTCATCATCCTCTGGGACGCGTTTTGCGTCGCGACCGGCCGCATCGACGTGACCACCGCCGAGTTCGTCCGTGACAGCGAGGAACAGGTGGCTCTCGACGATCACCCCGCACCGCCAGCCGTCACCGGCGCGAAGATCTGAGGAGAACACCATGACCCTGACGATTTTCCTCGGTGCACTTCTCGGTCCCATGGCACTCGGCGTGCCGATTGCCTTTGCCCTGATCCTCAGCGGCGTTGCACTGATGATGTATATGGGCATTTTCGATGCTCAGATCGTCGCGCAGAATGTGATGAATGGTGCCGACAGCTTTCCGCTGATGGCCGTGCCGTTCTTTCTTCTGGCTGGCGAGGTGATGAACACCGGCGGCCTGTCGCGCCGGATCGTCAATCTTGCCATGGCGCTGGTCGGCCATGTACGTGGCGGACTGGGTTTCGTGGCGATCTTTGCCGCCTGTGTTCTCTCCAGCCTTTCCGGCTCTGCGGTGGCGGATGCGGCAGCGCTCGGCGCGCTGCTCTACCCGATGATGCTGAAATCGGGCCATGACCCGGCCCGCACCGGCGGCCTTCTGGCATCCGCCTCGGTCATCGGCCCGATCATCCCGCCATCCATCGGTTTCATCCTCTATGGCGTGATCGGCGGCGTTTCGATCACCAAACTCTTCCTGGCCGGTATCGTGCCGGGCCTGCTGATTGCGCTGGCGCTCTGCGTCACCTGGCTTCTGGTGGCGCGCAAGGAGCAGTTCGCGCTGCCGCCCCGGCAAAGCGGTGCAGTCCGCCTGAAAGCCTTCGTCGATGCCATTTGGGCGTTGATGCTGCCGCTAATCATCGTCTTCGGCCTGAAGTTCGGTGTCTTCACACCGACGGAAGCCGGTGTTGTTGCCGCCGTCTATTCGCTGTTCGTCGCCATGGTGATCTATCGCGAGCTGCCGCCGTCCCGGGTGTTTCACGTCTTCGTGGCGGCGGCAAAGATCACATCCGTGGTGATGTTCCTCGTTGCCTGTGCTGCCGTCTCCGCCTGGCTGATCACGGTTGCGGATGTGCCCGGCGATCTCGTCGCGCTGCTTGAGCCGCTGATGGACAACCAAACGCTGCTGCTGATCGCCATCATGGTGCTGATCGTGCTGGTCGGCACCGCCATGGACATGACACCGACGATCCTGATCATGACGCCCGTGCTGATGCCGGTCATCAAGCAGGCGGGCATTGATCCCGTTTATTTCGGCGTCCTGTTCATCATCAACAATTCCATCGGCCTGATCACTCCGCCTGTCGGCACGGTTCTCAATGTCATCTGCGGCGTTTCCAAGCTGTCGATGGAGGATCTGATGAAGGGCGTCATGCCCTTCCTGATCGCCGAACTGATCGTGCTTTTCCTCCTTGTTCTCTTCCCACAACTGGTGATGGCACCGGTTGCCTGGTTCGGACATTGAGGCGGAAGGCATTTGTTAAAACCATTCAACCGGCCGGGAAACACCGGCCAAAATCTGGGAGGAAAACATGTTGAACAGGATGATGAAAATGGCGTTGGGGCTCGCTCTGCCCGCAATGCTTTTGGCGGGTACCGCTTCGGCCGAAATCCGTGAAACCACGGTGAAATTTGCCAGTGCAAACAATAAAGGCCATCCGCAAGTCACCGGCATGGAAAAGTTTGCCGAGATCGTCAAGGAAAAGAGCGGCGGCAAGATCGACGTCAAACTGTTTCCGGGCGGCGTGCTCGGCGGCGATGTGCAGACCGTTTCGTCGCTGCAGGGTGGCGTCGTCGAGATGTTGGTGCTGAATGCCGGCATTCTGGCGAGCAACGTCAAGGCGTTCGGCGCGGTCGACCTGCCGTTCCTGTTCAACAGCGGCGAGGAAGCCGACAAGGTCATGGACGGCCCGTTCGGCCAGAGCCTGTCCGATAAACTCCCGGATACCGGCCTCGTTGGCCTTGCCTACTGGGAACTGGGCTTCCGCAATCTCACCAACAACCGTCATCCGGTCACCAAGCTCGAAGACATCAAGGGCCTGAAGATCCGCACGCTGCAATCTCCGATCCCGATCGAGCTGTTCAACGGCCTCGGCGCCAATGCCGTTCCGCTGCCTTATACCGAACTCTACACGGCGCTGGAAACCGGCACTGTGGACGGCCAGGAAAACCCGGCCGCCAACATCCTCAACGCCAAGTTCTTCGAAGTGCAGAAATACATGACGGTGACCCGTCACCAGTACAATCCGCAGATCGTGCTGATCAGCAAGGCCTTCTGGGACAAGCTGAACGACGAGGAAAAGGCTGTCATCCAGTCGGCGGCGATCGAAGCCCGCGACTATCAGCGCAAGGTTTCGCGCGAGGTGGATGCCAAGGCGATGGCCGAGATCAAGGCAACCGGCATGGAAGTCTCCGAGCTTGGCCCGGAAGAAACCCAGAAGCTGCGCGACGCCGTCAAGCCGCTGGTTGACAAGTTCAGCGGCGAAATCGGCCCTGACACCGTCTCGTTGCTCTTCAAGGAACTTGCGGCGGCCCGCGGCCAGTAATGCCTTCGCCGGCCCGCCTTTGGGTGGGCCGGCTCATTTCTCCCGACAATCACGGAACCTGCTGCAATGGTCGAAACACGTCTGAAACCCTTGAAAGCCGGATTGATCGGCGCGGGCATCCAGGCTTCGCTGACACCGGCGATGCACATGCAGGAAGGCGCTGCCCAAGGTTTTACCTATGATTACGAACTGATCGACCTCAACCAGCTCGACCTGACGCCAGAAAGCTTGCCGGATCTTTTGAACCAGGCGGAGCAACGCGGTTTGAGCGGCCTCAACATTACCCATCCCTGCAAGCAGCTGGTGATCCCCTATCTGGACGAACTTTCCGACGAGGCACGCGCATTAAATGCCGTAAACACCGTCGTTCTCAGGAACGGCCGGCGATACGGTCATAACACCGACTGGTGGGGGTTTGCCGAGAGTTTTCGGCGCGGCTTGCCTGATGCCGATCTTGAGGCTGCGGTCCAGATCGGTGCGGGTGGTGCCGGTGTCGCCACCGCCTATGCCATCCTGTCGCTTGGCCTGAAAAACCTCGCGGTGTTCGATCTCGCACCGGAGCGGGCGACCCAACTGGCGCAGGCTCTGTCCGCGCTGTTCCCGGAAGCAACAATTGCGGCACCCGATCACTTGGCGGCAGCGATGGGATCAGCATCCGGCCTGATCCATGCGACCCCGACCGGGATGGCGAAATATCCCGGTGTCCCGCTTCCGCCTGAACTGCTTTCACCCCGCCATTGGGTGGCTGAAATCGTCTATTTCCCGCTCGAAACCGAGCTTCTGAAGACGGCAAGGCTTCGGGGATGCCGGGTATTGGATGGTGGTGGTATGGCCGTCTTCCAGGCCGTTGGCGCTTTCAGCCTCTTCACCGGACGCAAGCCGGACGCCTACCGGATGATGCGGCATTTCGACAATCTGACGTCTGGAAGCCGTCCAAGCGAGGATTCGCAATGAAGACCTCAATCGCCACCGTATCGATCAGCGGCGAGCTTCCGGAAAAGCTGGCGGCAATCGCCAAGGCAGGATTTGACGGCGTCGAAATCTTCGAGAACGATTTCCTGGCCTTTGACGGCAGCCCGGCGGATGTCGGCCGGATGGTTCGCGACCATGGGCTGGAGATCACGTTGTTCCAGCCATTCCGCGATTTCGAGGGCATGCCGGAGCCTTATCGCACCCGTACCTTCGACCGCGCCGAACGCAAGTTCGATATCATGCAGCAGCTCGGCACCGATCTCGTGCTGGTCTGCTCTAATGTGTCGCCGGTGTCGCTGGGTGGCATCGACCGGGCAGCGGCGGACTTCCATGAACTCGGCGAGCGCGCCGCCAAACGTGGCCTGAGGGTTGGCTACGAGGCGCTGGCCTGGGGAAAGCATATTTTCGACCATCGGGATGCGTGGGAAATCGTCCGGCGGGCCGATCACCCCAATATCGGCCTGATGCTCGACAGCTTCCACACCTTGGCGCGCAAGATCGACATCAATTCGATCCGCTCGATCCCCAAGGAAAAAATCTTCATCGTCCAGCTGGCCGACGCGCCGCTGATCGACATGGACCTGCTCTACTGGAGCCGCCATTTCCGCAACATGCCGGGCGAAGGTGACCTGCCGGTCACCGCCTTTACCACCGCGATCGCCGAAACGGGCTATGACGGCTACTTCTCACTGGAAATCTTCAACGACCAGTTTCGCGGCGGCTCCGCCAAGGCGATTGCTGCCGATGGCTATCGCTCGCTGATCACGCTGGGTGACCGCGTGCGGCGCAATCCGAACGCGTCGGGCCTCACAGTTGCCGAGATGCCGGAACGCGCGGCGGTGAAGACCGTCGGCTTCGTCGAATTCTCCCTCGATGACACCGACGCCACGGACCTGATCGCCCTGCTGCGCACACTTGGCTTCCGCAACACTGCGCAGCACAAGAGCAAGCAGGTGCAGGTCTACAGCCAGGGCGACATCCGGCTTTTGGTCAACACCGAGCGGGCAGGTTTTGCCAATGCGTCCTACGCAGTCCACGGACCGTCGGCCTATGCTGTGGCGCTCGTGGTCGGCGACGCCGGCGAGGCCATGGCGCGGGCGGTGGCGTTGGGGGCAGAACCCTTCAGCCAGCCGGTCGGCACCGGCGAACTGGCAATTCCGGCCATTCGCGGAGTCGGCGGTGGGTTGATCTACCTGCTGGACGGGAAAGCCGATCTCGGCCGCATCTGGGATATCGATTTTGTCCCTGTCACGGACGAGAACGAAAGCCAGCCGGCACATCTGTGCACCATTGATCATATCGCCCAGACGGTCGCCTATGAGGAAATGCCGACCTGGCTTCTATTCTATACCGCTATCTTTGAGACGCAGAAGACGCCGATGGTGGATATCATCGACCCGGCCGGCGTCGTGCGCAGCCAGGTGATCGAGAATGCCGCAGGCACCCTGCGCGTCACCCTGAACGGCGCGGAAAACCGCCGCACGCTTGCCGGTCATTTCATTGCCGAAACCTTCGGATCGGGCATCCAGCATCTGGCATTCAGCACGGACGATATCTTCGCCACGGCAGCAGCGTTGAAACGGAACGGCTTCCAGCCACTGCACATTTCGCCCAACTATTACGACGACGTAGAAGCTCGGTTCGGCCTCGCCCCGGAGCTGAGCGAGCGGCTGAAAATGGAAAACATCCTCTACGACCGCGACGAGCACGGCGAATTCTTCCAGCTCTACAGTGGCACCTACGGCGAAGGCTTCTTCTTCGAGATCGTCGAACGCCGCGGCTATCGCGGTTACGGTGCCGCCAATGCCATCTTCCGCATCGCTGCGCTCAAAAAGCAGATCCGGCCGGAAGGCATGCCCGCCGTTGCTCAGAAACGGCAGAAGTAGTTCCTCTTGAAGCCAATCAGACCCCTCTTCTAGCCTACGAAGATGCGTTTTCCGTCGTCTACGTCAACGGCAATTGACACTTAACATTCTGTGAAAAGGAGCCCGCAGCAGGTTCCGGCGGGCTCTTCTGCCGTTTGATCACCGGGAATTACCGCTCGCGGCGAAGCAGCTGCATTAATCCAGGCATTGTCCGTGCCCTCCAGCGGCGGCCCGGAAACGAGACCACCTTAAATGGTCCCAGCCATAAGGGTTGACCGGATCATCGCAATGTCCTCCCGCAGGAAGGGCACGGCATCTCTCGACGGTGTGGTTCCGAACTCCCGCGCATATTGATGGCCCGAATAATTCGCCGCCGCGATCAGCCCCGGCGCCAGACAGTCGCCGATGCGGGTCACGGACTGTATGCCCGCGTCCGCCCATTCGCTTCGGCGGGCAGTCAGATCCAGCCACAGGCTTTCGTCGGGAAGGCGGGCCGTGACCGGGATGAGGGCGGCGCAATCGATCGACCGCGTCTTGCCACTGTAGATGCAAGCCAGTTCGAGGGTCCCGGCCGTGCGGCCGGCAAGACAGTGGGCGGGGATGATCGTCACGTCCAGATCGATCAGCCGCCGCTGCACCCGGGCCTGTTCCAATGTGTGATTGCTCCAGGGGGAGACCTGAGCCTCCGGCGTCACAAACGTGACTTTCCGCCCAGACGCCGCCAGCAGTTCGGCCAGCACGCTGCCCATGTAGAAACAGTCATCGTCGAAAATCACCACCGGACCATCGACCGAAACGGCCTTCGCCCCGTCGCTCAGCAAGGCATCAGGAGATAGGGTTACACCCGCCTGCAGATAGTCCAACGGCAGACAGTGGGTGCGCCCGACACCATCGGAGCGCCAATGCGAGCCGGTGGCGATGGCGATATGGGGGATGCCGTATGCAAAGATATCGTCGGCGCTCAGCGCGCTTTGCAGATACATCTGTGCATTCTGGTAGGTTTTCAATTGCCCCACCCGCCAATCCCGCACGCGTGCCCATGTGGCCAACCCGGGCAGCCGGCTTTCGCGGCTGACCCGGCCGCCCCATTCGCGGCCGGCTTCAGCCAATGTAACGTCGAGGCCGCGCTGTGCCAGCGCCCGTGCCGCTTCAAGTCCTGCAGGTCCGCCTCCGACGACGAGCACGGCATCGGCAGTCTCCGAAGCTGGGATCCTTTCCGGATGCCAGCCCTTGCGCCATTCCTCGCCGACGGTTGGATTCTGCGTACAGCGCATCGGAGCCGATGTGTTGTCGCCGGATGTGCAGATGTTGCAGCCGATACACTCGCGGATATCGTCGATACGGCCTTCCTCGATCTTCAGCGGCAGGAATGGATCGGCAATGGAGGGGCGCGCCGCCCCGATAAAATCCATGATACCCCGCTTGATCACCCGCACCATGCTGTCCGGCGAAGTGTAGCGCCCGACGCCGACGACAGGCTTGGTGGTCACTGATTTGACAAAGCGGATATAGGGTTCCTGAAAACCTTCCTCTGAAAACCGTGACGTCTGGCTGTCGTTCGACCAGTTCGACAGGTTGACGTCCCAGAGGTCCGGCACCTCGGCCAGCGCCTCGATAATGTCGCGTCCTTCGCCCTCGCAGGTAATGCCCGAGGGGCCAAGCAGTTCGTCGACGGCCAGACGGACGGCAAGGGCGCAGGTGTCGCCGACAACGTCCCGGACATCGCCCAGAATCTCCCGGAACAGCCGCAGCCGGTTGTCGAAGGACCCGCCATATTCGTCGGTACGATGGTTGTGCCTGCGCGACAGGAAGTGCTGGATCACGCTCATGTCGTGGCCGGAATAGATGTAGATGATATCGAAGCCGGCCTGCTTGGCGCGGATGGCGGCATTGCGGTACCAGCGGCGCATATCGGCAATATCGGACTTGTCCATGGCCCGCGCCTGAACCGGGTCCAGCCCATCGCCGACGACATGCGACGGGGCAAGCGGGATCATCCGGCTGAAACGGTTGGCAACGTGCAGCCCGTTGTGAACCAGCTGGATCGCCGCCAGGCTGCCATGCGCGTGGATCTTGCCGGCGACCAGCGAAAGCGCGCCGATATCGTCGTCGTCCCACAGCCTGGCCTCATTGGCCGGTGTGAGGTCTGACGTGGGATGGATTTCCGCTTCCTGCGTCGAGATCACCGCCCAGCCGCCTTCCGCCTTGATCCCGCGCATCTGCGCCTCGGCATTGGGATAGCGATAACCCATGCCGGAACAGTGGGGGACTTGGTAGAAGCGATTTCGTGCCGTCAGAGGCCCGATTTTCACCGGCTCAAAAAGCACGTCATAGCGAGGATCGCTTGTCATCTTCGGGCCGTCGTCCCCTCACACAGTTGTCGCTGCCGCCACGTCTTGCCGGGCAATCCACTAAGGCAGGATAGTGGGCTTCAGCCATCTTGCAAGAGAAATTATACAGTCATATAATTACCCTGTACTGCTTTGATATGTTTCAATTTCAATGAGAACCTCACAATTCGGCCGGAAAGCCCGGGGCGCGCAGGTCGGTCCCTACCGCGTCCTCAAGCAGCTTCACCACCTGCGACGACCAGGCATTGCCGCCATAGGTGGAGCGGGCACGGATGAAGGTCTGCAGCGTGTGCGAGGCGAGATCGAGCGGTACGCCGAACTGCTTGCCGAAGCCGAGCGCAAAACCCAAGTCCTTGCAGGCGAGGTCCATGGTGAAGTTGATGTTGTAGCTGCCGTTGAGGATCACCTGGCCTTCCGTCTCGTGCACGAAACTGTTGCCGGAACTCGCCTTGATGATGTTGAAGGCATCGGTCAGGTCGATGCCGCCCTTCTTCGCCAGCATCAGCGCCTCGCCGGTCGCCAGAAGGTGAATGAAGGCGAGCATATTGGTGATGACCTTGATCACGGCGGCCTTGCCGAGCGGTCCGGCATGAAAGATTTCGCCGCCCATCGCGCTCAGCGCCGGTAAATGTGCATCGAACAGGTCAAGATCGCCCCCTGCAATGACGGTGATGTCGCCTACGGCTGCCCGGTGGACGCCGCCTGTCACCGGCGCCTCCAGCATGCGGATACCCTTTGCTGCCGAAAGGGCGGCAAGACGCTCGATATCGTTCTGGTCGAGCGTGCTCATCTCGATCCAGGTTCCGCCGGCTTTCAAGCCCGAAAGAATGCCGTCCGGGCCGGTCAGCACGGCCTCGGAGATCGCCGGGGAGGGCAGGCAGGTGATAACGGCATCGACTTCGGCTGCCAGCGCCTGCGGACTGTCTGCCCACTGCGCGCCGCGTTGAAGCAATGGCTCCGCACGGCTACGATCCCGGTCGTGAACGGTAACTGAAAAACCCGCGCCCACAAGGCTGCCCGCCAGGTGCTGGCCAAGATGCCCAAGTCCGATAAAGCCGTAGCGCATATCCGTCCTCCGTTCAGGCTGGGCTCGGTACGCCGGTGGAAATATCTCCATCCGCCGCCGCCGGCCGTGGTGGTCACGTTTTCATGCTGCGTCCTCGAGGATCATCGCTGCGCCCTTTTCGGCGACCATCATCGTCGGTGCATTGATGTTGCCGGCCGTGACATTGGGAAAAACCGAGGCATCGACGATGCGCAGGCCTTCGACGCCATGCACCCGCAGCCGGGCGTCTACCACCGACGCCGAAGCATCCGGTCCCATCATGCAGCTTCCGCAGAGATGGTAGATCGAGCTGGCATTGGCACGGAAATAGTCGAGCAGGCTTTCGTCGCTTTCAGCGGCCGGCGACGGGGAAACCTCGGCCTCGATAATGGCTGCGAGCGACGGCGCCGATGCGATCCGGCGCACCAGCCGGCTCCCCTCGATGACATCCGCAATATCGCGATCGGTCGAAAGGTAGTTGGGCTGGATCAACGCTGCGGCTGCCGGATCGCCCGAGGCAAGCGCAATCCGGCCGCGGCTGGTGGGACGGCAGGAGTTGAAGGCAATGAGGAAACCCGCATAGGGCTCCGGCACCATGGAGGCGCTGGCGTCGACGGGAATGCGGTAGGACAGCGGATTGAAATAGAGTTGGATGTTGGGCCGCGTCTGCGCTGGCGTACCGCGGAAGAACCCGCCCGCCTGATTGACGCTCATGGCGAACGGCCCCTTGCGGGTCAGAATATATTGCAGCCCCAGCCGCGCCTGTCCCAACAGACTGCCGAATACGCCGTTCAACGTCGGCCGGTTGGCGCGGTAGTAAAAGCTCGCCGCCAGATGATCCTGCAGATTTTGGCCAACGGCCGGCAGATGACGGCGGCTCTCGATGCCCTTCGCGCCGAGCGCCGAGCCATCGCCGATCCCCGAAAGCTGCAGCAGTTTCGGCGTATCGATCGCGCCGGCCGAGACGACGACTTCACGCCGAGCCGAAAATGTCCGCCGGACGCCATCCTGCAAAACCTCGACCCCGGTCGCGCGCCCATCCGGCGCAAAGAGCAGCCGCTGTGCGTAGGCACGGCGCTCGATCGAGACATTGGCCCGTCTAAGGGCCGGACGAAGGTACTCGGCGCTGGAATGCGAGCGCCGGCCATTTCGCGTGTTGATATCGTAGACGCCCGCACCCTCGATCGATGCACCGTTGAAGTCGGTCGTCGCTGGCAGTTGCACCTCTTCGCAGCCCTTCAGATAGGCATCGGTGACCGGATGGGTCATGCCGCGCATCGGCGTCACATGGATCGGGCCATTGCCGCCGTGCCAGTGCGAGGCGCCTTTTTCATGGGTCTCGAGTTTTTTGAAGTAGGGTAGGACATCGGCAGCGCCCCAGCCCGGGTTCCCAGCGGCTTCCCAGTCGTCGAAGTCGTCGGCAGCACCCCGCACGAACACCATGGCGTTGATCGAGCCGGACCCGCCCTGCACCTTGCCGCGCGGCACATAAATTCGGCGCCCGGCAAGCGCAGCCTCCGGCTCGGTCGAATACATCCAGTTGACCTTGGGGTTGTAATAGCTCTTGGCGTAGCCGATCGGGATCTTGAACCAGAAGGACGAGTCCTTGTCCCCCGCCTCGACGAGGAGAACGCTGTAGCGGCCGCTCTCGCTCAGGCGGCTTGCAAGGATGCAGCCCGCCGAGCCGGCGCCGATGATGACGAAGTCGTAGATCATGAACGGTCTCTGTTCGCGCTCAGCCCCTGGCGGGCATGAACTCCTTGATGTCGGCGGGCGCTGCGGCCATCTGCAGATGCAGGCGGTCGCCGGTATAGGGGGAGTGCTTCGCAACGACATCGAGATTGAGCTCGATGCCGAGGCCCGGTTCGCGCGACGGGATGAGATAACCATCGTCGAACTGCAGCTTGGTCTTCAGCACCTCGCCGTGAAAGCCGCCAAAATCCATGATCGCTTCGTGGATCAGGAAGTTCGGCGTTGCGGCCGAAAGCTGGATACTGGCGGCAGCACCCACCGGACCATTGTAGAGATGCGGCGCGATCTGGGCGTAGAAGGCCTCGGCCATCCCGGCGATCTTCTTGGCTTCCAAAAGGCCGCCGACACGGGCGACATTCATCTGCAGGATCGCCGCCGCGCCGAGCTGCAGCACGCGCTGGAATTCGTATTTCGTCGTCAGCCGCTCGCCGGTCGAGATCGGGGTGGATGTAGCGCGCGCCACTTCGGCCATGGCGGCCTCCTGTCCGGGCGGCACCGGCTCTTCGAACCAAAGCGGATCGTATTTCTCCAGCCGCCGTGCCAGCCGGATCGCCGAGGATGGCACCATCTGCCCATGCGTGCCGAAGAGGATATCGGCGCGGCTGCCAATCGCTTCGCGGATCTTAGCGCAGAAGAGTTCGCAGCGGTCGAGAACCCCCATCGAAAGCTGGTGGCCGGAATAGTTGGTATAGGGGCCGGCCGGATCGAACTTGACGGCGGTAAAGCCCATCTCGACCATCCGGATGGCTTCTTCCGCGGCCAGATCAGGGTCGTTGTAGTCGTAATCACCGGCCGCATTCTTCGGATAGAGATAGGTGTAGGCGCGCAGCTTTTCGTGGACGGTGCCGCCGAGCAGATCGGAAACCGGCCGGCCGCCAGCCTTGCCGATGATGTCCCAGCAGGCGATTTCGAGGCCCGAGACGATCCCCATCATCGTCGTGTCGGGGCGCTGCGTGAAGCCGCTCGAATAGGCCGCCCGCCAGAAGCGCTCGATCTGGTGAGGATCATGATCGAGCAGATAGCGCTGGAAGACATCGTCGATCAGCGGAACCATGGCCGAGGGATGGAACGAGGTCGCATAGATTTCGCCGACCCCCGAAATGCCGCAGGCCGTCTCAAGCTGGACGAAAATCCAATACATGCCGCCGACATGCGGCGGTGGAACGGCGACCACGTGGGTTTTCAGCGATGCGATCTTCATGGGTGGTTCCTCCCTTGCCAGGTGATCAGTGTTTCAGGATGACAAGCCGCGTCTGCGTGAATTCCAGCATGCCGTGTTTGCCGTCGTCGCCGCCGAGCCCGGATTTCTTCCAGCCGGCGTGATAACCTTGGTACGGATCGGCCGGGAAACGGTTGACATAAAGCTCGCCCGCCTCGATCTCGCTCGCCGCCTGCATCACCTTGCGGTAGTTTTCCGAAAACAGCACCGAGGCGAGCCCGAACTGGTGATCGCTGGCCAGAGCCAAAGCCTCGTCGAACGTCTCGTAGGACAAAACCGCCAGCACCGGGCCGAACACCTCTTCCCGGACGATCTCCATCTCCTGGCGGCAGCCGGTGATCAGGGTCGGCGGATAGAAATAGCCGTCGCCATCCGGAATGACGCCACCAGCAACGACTGTCGCTCCCTCGGCCATGGCCCGTTCGACCATCCCATGGATACGGTCGCGCGCTGCAGCATTGGCAAGCGGCCCCATACTGTGAGGATGGGCGGAGCGATCACCAAAGCGGCGGGAAACAAAGCCCTGGCGCAGCGTCTCGACCAAAGCATCGTGGATCGAGGCATGCACATAAAGCCGCTCGGCCGAGGTGCAGACCTGTCCGCAATGGGCTGTCTTTGCGCCCAGAACCATGCGAGCCACCGCGTCGAGATCGGCATCGGGTTCGACGATGACAGGCGACTTGCCGCCGAGTTCCAGCGACGGCTTAGCGATATTGTTCTTGCAATAATCAAGTACCGTCTGGCCTGCGGCAACGCTGCCGGTCAGCGTGATCATGCCGACGGCCGGATGCGTGCACATGGTGCGGGCCACATCGTGGGACATCGTCATGATGTTGATAAGGCCGGCCGGCAGACCGGCTTCCAGCACGGCTTGCGCAAACGCGAAGGCTGAGGTGGGCGTGGTGTTGCTCGGGCGGACAACGACGGCATTGCCGGTGATGAGGGCGGGCGCAATCTTGCGCACCAGCGTGTAGATCGGGAAATTGAACGGGATCAGGCAGGCAACGACGCCGATGGGCTCGCGCTTGAGCAGCAGGGTCTCGTCGGGCGTATCGCTTTCAATGATCTCGCCTTCGATACGGCGTGCCCATTCCGCGTGATAGCGCAACAGCTCGACGCCGTAGATGGCTTCGGCGGTGGCGTCTGCAAGGCTCTTGCCGGATTCCAGCGCCAGCGACTCGCCAATCCTTGGTGCATGATGCTCGATCGCATCGGCGAGTTTGCGCAAGGCATCGCCCCGCTGAATCGCCGGGAGCTGGCGCCAAAGCTTTTGCGCGCCTTTCGCTGCCTCGACTGCTGCCGCGACATCAGCGTCGTCTGCGGCCGGAACCGTGGTGAAGACCTTGCCGTTGGCCGGATTGCGCACCTCGATCCCGGACAAGCCGGACGCTTCGACAAAACGGCCACCGATGAAGTTGCGATGCTGCGTCATGAGCCCACCTGAAACATAGTCTGTTTCAGGCAGTAGAGTGGACGCAGCCCCCGGTTCGCAAGCGACTTATTATCGGGCCAAGCATTCCAAAAACGAATGTTCGGTCTTGCTCATTTTGCACCGCCGCAAAGGCCGTAGTCCAATGCGACCTCGTTTAGAAGCCACGTTCGAAACTGTCGAACATTTGCGGCTTCCGGCTGATCCGTGCGGGTGACCAGCCAGTAGGATTCATGGCCTTCGACTTCGACATCCAGTACGGGCACGAGCTGGCCGCTTTGCAGCTGGCTGCTGACCATGAAGCGATCGACCACGGCAATGCCCAACCCGTTGCAGGCGGCTTCGATCACCAGGTCGAGAAGATCGAATTCCATACCGCCGCGCACATCGGTGTCGCTGAGGCCGGCGGCGTCCAGCCAATGCTGCCAGGTGAGATAACGCTGGTCGGCTGCGGCCAGCACATGCAGGAAGGTAAAGCATGAAAGATCGATATTGCCATCCCGCTTGGCTGCATCCAAGAGGCCAGGCGCGCAGACGGCGATGTGCCGTTCGGTCATCAGGATGCGCGATTGCAGCATCGGCCATTCGCCATCACCGAAGCGGATGGCGCAATCCAGCAGGCTGCGCTCGGCCAGCGTGTCCTTGAGATCGGTGCTGAGGCTGATCTCGATCTCCGGCAGCGCTTCGCGTAGACGCGACAACCGGGGCATTAGCCAGCGCTTGGCAAAAGTCGGCGGGACGTTGATGCGCAGCCGGTTGCGATTGTTCTTCTCCATGATCGAGCGCACCGTCTGCTCGACATTGTGAAAAGCGAGCTGAAGCGTTGCCAGTAGTTCGGCGCCGGCCCGCGTCAGCTCGAGATCGTGGTGATGGCGGATCAGCAGGTTTTCGCCCAGCTGTTTTTCCAGATTGCGGACCTGTCGGCTGACCGCACTTTGCGTGAGGTTCAGCGTCTGTGCCGCCCGCGTAAAGCTGCGGGTCTGACCGGCGACCTCGAACACCTTCATCGCCGAAAGCGCAGGTAATTTCCGCATTCCATCGCTTCCATTCAATTTGGTGAAGTGTGTTGGCCGAGCCATGCATTCATCTATGTTCCAGGCGTCTGGACAAGGTCAAGTTTCCCTGAGCTATATCGGCCATGTCAGCAGCAGCATTGGCACACTGACGATCAGCACGATCAAGGAGAGTGGCAGTCCAAGGCGTGCATAGTCTCCGAACCGATAGCCGCCAGGTCCCATCACCAACGTATTGCATTGGTGTCCGATCGGAGTGAGGAAATCACACCCGGCACCAATCGCCACTGCCATGAGAAAAGCATCGGGGGCAAAGCCGAGTTTTTCTGCAAATGTTGCAGCGATCGGCGCCATCACAAGCACGGTCGCCGCATTGTTGAGGAAGGGCGTCACCGCCATCGCAGCCACCAGGATGAGCGCCAGGGCGCCGTAAGGTGGCAGCATTTCTGCCGTTTGCGACAAAAGATCGGCGATGACGTCTGTCGTTCCGGTGGTTCTCAGCGAGTCACTGATCGGGATCAATGCCGCCAGCATCAGCAGGATAGGTGCATCGAGATAGCTGTAAATCCCGCGCAACGGCAGGGCTCCGCTGATGACCATCAGGAATGCCGCTGCGAAAAACGCAGTTGCGACCGGTACGCCGCCGAAAGCCGTCGCTCCCATGGTCGCGATAAGGATCAGCACCGGCACCAGGCCGTTACGAACACTGCCCAGCTTCACATCCCGCTCCACCAGCGGCAGGCAGCCCCACTCACGCAGCATATCCGGCAGGCGCTGCAAGTCTCCCTGAAGAACCAGCACGTCGCCGTTGCGGATCTTGATCTCGCCCAGACGTTCGACAAACCGTTTGTCGCGGCGGCTGACCGCCAGAAGGTTGACGCCCGTATTTTCAAACAGCGACAGGTCCTTGGCACTCACTCCGATCAGCCGTGAATGTTCGCCGACGATCGCTTCCACCGCGCTGACGTCCTTTGCCCCGTCCTTTTCAGGGGTGCGGTCGGACAGCTGCAGTTTTCCTTCGCTGACGATCTTGTTGAGGGCGCCCTGCTCCCCCTCGATGATCAGCACATCACCTTCCTTGAGGATCGTATCCGGCAGGGGGGTCCGTTTTCGATCATTGTTGCTGATGATCGCGGTCACCATTGCATCACCATGTGCCGGCTTTTGCAGCCAGCTGACCGATCGGCCGACGGCAGACGATTGCGCGGTCAAGCTCGCCTCGGTGGTGTAGTTCTTGATTTTCACAGCCTCGTCCATCGAGGCCGCCTCCTTCACCCGTTCGGGAAGCAACTTGTAGCAAACGGCAAGAAAGATAATTCCGGTCACGGTCAGGGCCGCCCCCACGGGCGTGTAATCGAACATCGTGAACGGCGTCCCGGTAATGTCCTCGCGCACCCGCGAGACGATGATGTTGGGCGATGTGCCGATCTGCGTCATCAGGCCCCCCAACAGGGACGCAAACGACATGGGCATCAGAAACATCGAGGGCGATACCCGGGATTTTCTCGCCATGTGGATGGCCACCGGAATCATGATCGCCAGGGCGCCGATATTCTTGATGAAAGCCGAAAGGACCGCCACGATGACCACTAGAATGACAAGCTGGGTCCGGGGGGATCGCTTTTCGGGAGAAAGGTGCCGGAGCGCGACATCCATGATGCCCGATCGCGATATCGCCGCGCTGACGACCAAAGCGCTGCCGACGATAATGACGATATCATCGGAAAAGCCGGAAAACGCATCTTTTGCCGGGACGATACCGATAAGAACAGCGGCCAGCAGCGAACCTGCCGCAACTATATCATAGCGATACCGTCCCCACACGAATGCAGCCATCATCAACGCGATGATGAGTAGGGAAAGCCATTGATCTGTTTGCATGAATGTATCCTGATGGGCGCTGCTAAACGCTTAAGACCGCATTTTGATGCACGCGGTCAAAACAAATTTTGCGAACATCATCTCGCTGCCGATCCGTTCCACCGTCCCGCCAAGTTCGGCCGCTTATTGCCGAAAAAGGGCAATGGGCGATCCCTTCCTTCCACGCGGAGCCGATAAAATAGAACACTAATTCCATAGACTATCTTGTTCAAAAGCCTCTTTGGTTTACCCTTTTCCTCAGCTTACAATTTGAGGATATCCAATGGGAATTTCGGGAAAATTCAAGACGGCAACCGTCATCGGCGCGGTGCTGATGTCGCTGGCATCGTCGGCGGCCTTTGCTGACGATGTTGCCAAACCCGCGCAAGGCGGCACGCTGATTTACCTGGAGCAGCAACCGCACACCAACCTGTATCCGCCAGCCGGCGGTTTCTACCCGAATGGCGGTGTGCTCAACCAGATCACCGACAAGCTGACCTTTCAGAACCCGAAAACGCTTGAGATCGAGCCCTGGATCGCCGAGTCCTGGACGGTCAACGACAACGCCACGGAATACACCTTTAAGCTGCGCAAGGGCGTGACCTTCTCCGACGGCTCGCCGCTGGACGCCAATGCCGTTGCCAAGAATTTCGATACGTTCGGTCTCGGCAACAAGGAGCTGAAGCAGCCGGTTTCCGAAGTCATCAACAACTATGACCGCAGCGAAGTCATCGATCCGCTGACCGTCAAATTCTATTTCAAGAAACCGTCGCCGGGCTTCCTGCAGGGCACCTCCGTCATCGGTTCCGGACTGGTCTCTCTGGCAACGCTGGCACTGCCGTTCGAGCAGCTCGGTGATGCGACCAAGATCGTCGGTTCCGGGCCGTTCGTGGTCGAAAGCGAAACGCTCGGCAAGGAACTGTCGCTGAAGGTCCGCGAGGATTACGTCTGGGGACCGGCAAAGATCGAACATCATGGCCGCGCCTATCTCGACGGCATCAAGTATGTGATCACCGGCGAGGATAGCGTCCGCATCGGCGCGCTTCTGTCCGGCCAGGCGGACTTCATCCGCCAGGTTCAGGCCTATGACGAAGCGCAGGTCGAGGGACAGGGTTACAAGATCTATGCAGCCGTCTCGCAACAATGGGCCAAGCTCGGCGTGACGCTGAACGTTCTGGCTGGCGATGCCGGCAGCAGGACAGTCGATGATCTCGATCCGGCAAAAACCCCGGTCTCTCCTGCCATGGTCGGCCGCGCCGATCCGGACGTGATCAAGAGCCAGTACTATCCGAAAAACCGCGATGTGCTGCGCCAGAAGGGCGGTCCGAGCGACAAGGTCAAATCCTTCGTCGACAACAAGCTGAACGGGTTGCTCGAAGCGCTGTCCTCGGAACCGAACCGCGAAAAACGGCTGCAGATCGCCGGCGAAGTCCAGAGCTACGTGCTCGACCAGGCCTATGCGATCCCGATCTTCGAAGAACCGCAGGCCTATGCCGGCGCGCCCTATCTGCAGGGCGTCGAGTTCGAAGCTGTTGGCCGTCCGCGCTTCTACAGCACCTGGCTTGCCGAACACTGACGGCTCCAACTGGCCCGGCACTTTGCCGGGCCAGCTGCAATGACAAGGTAGAAAGCGATGGCAAGATATATATTCTCGCGGGTGGGGCAGGCGCTGCTCGTCCTTTGGGCAGCATTTACGATTTCCTTCGTGCTGCTGCAGGCAATGCCCGGCGATGCGGTGCTGATCAAATTCCAGAACCCGGAATATGGTTTGAGCGCCGAACAGATCGCCGATATCCGCGCCGCCTACGACGCCGATGGATCGGTCGCGCTGCAATATGTCCACACGATCGGCAATTTCCTCACCGGTGATTTCGGCTATTCGCTGCAGGCCGGCGTGGCAGTCAGCGCCCAGCTGGCGGCCAATCTGCCATCGACGATCCGGCTTGCTGGACTTGCCTTTGCCGCTGCAGCCCTGCTTGCCGTGATCATCGCGATCCTGTCCAATATCTCCGGGTTCGGCCGCCTGCGCTCCTTCATCCAATCGCTGCCCTCGCTCTTCGTCTCCATCCCGACCTTCTGGCTCGGCATCATGCTGATCCAGATCTTCTCCTTCCGGCTCCGGCTGGTGCCGGTGATCAATCCGGGTGAGTGGGAAGGTCTGATCCTGCCTGTTCTAACCATCGCATTGCCGATCTCCGCACCGATGGCGCAAATCCTCCTGCGCAATATCGACGAGGTGCTGACGCGGCCATTCGTCTCCGTTGCCCGTGCCAAGGGCGCTTCGCACACCTTCGTGCTCTGGCGGCATGTCGCCAAGAACGCCTTCCTGCCGGTACTGACGGTCGCAGGCGTGCTGTTCGGTGAGCTACTGGCGGGAGCCGTCATCACCGAAACGGTATTCGGCCTCAACGGTATCGGCAGCCTCGCTGAACAGGCGGTCAATTTCCAGGATGTCGCCGTGCTGCAGGCCATTGTGGTCATCTCAGCCGCTGCCTTCGTCACCATCAACCTCGCTGTCGATCTGCTCTATCCGGTGCTTGATCCGCGACTGAAAGCAAAACTTGGGGGCGTGGCATGACCATTCTCGATACCGCCGAACGGCACCGCAATATCGACAGCCCCAATCCGCTCGACTGGATTTCCCCGGCACCTGCCGCCGAGGCGACAATCGGGGCGCCAGCGAAAGCCCGCTCGTACCCTATCCGTATCCAGCCGGGTCTTGTTCTTGCCTACATCATACTCGCAATCGCGCTGCTCTGGGCTGTCGCGCCCGGCCTGTTCACATCCTATGACCCTGTTCAAGGCTTGCCGGGCCAGCAGCTGAAGGCGCCAAGCGCGCTCCATTTCCTCGGAACGGATGCCCTCGGCCGCGATCTCTATACGCGCCTCGTCTATGGCGCCGTTCACTCGCTGTCCGGGGCAATCGCCGCCGTGGCGATCGGGCTGTTCGTCGGCACCGCCCTCGGGGTGGTCGCTGGCTCGGTCGGAGGGTGGATCGACGAGGTCATCATGCGCCTCGTCGATGTTCTTCTCTC
The DNA here is from genome assembly GCF_049898205.1 of Pararhizobium sp. DWP3-4. NCBI lineage: Bacteria > Pseudomonadati > Pseudomonadota > Alphaproteobacteria > Hyphomicrobiales > Rhizobiaceae > Pararhizobium > Pararhizobium sp. DWP3-4. The sequence goes on from NZ_JAFCXF010000017.1 coordinate 56,410, forward strand.
CATCCCCGTGCTGCTTTTATCGCTCAGCATCATCATCCTGCTCGGCTTCGGCACCGTCAACGCCGCCATCGCCGTCGGTTTCACCTCGATTGCGAGTTTTGCGCGCCTTGTCCGCTCGGAGGTCGTCAGCGTCCGGCGCAGCGAATATGTCGAGGCCGCATTCGGCAGCGGCGGCACGTTCTTCAAGGTTCTCTGGCGCCATGTCCTGCCGAACTCGCTGACATCGGTGATCGCGTTCACCGCGCTTCAGGTCGGCTCCGCCATCCTGCAGCTCTCCACCCTCGGCTTCCTCGGCTACGGCGCGCCGCCACCAACACCGGAATGGGGCCTGCTGATTGCCGAGGGCCGCAACTACATCGCAACCGCATGGTGGCTGACGGCGGCACCCGGCATCGTCGTCGTGCTGGTGGTTCTCTCGGTCAATCGTGTCAGCCAGGCAATCGGGAGGGCGCAGCAATGACCATCTCCCCTATCGGCAGGCTCGAAGGCACCGTCCTTCCATCGCGGGTGCTGGACGTGTCCGGCCTGACCATTTCCTATCGCGATCAGAGCGGCACGCGAACCGCCGTTCATGGCGTCGACTTCAGCGTTGCTCCCGGTGAGGTGGTGGCCCTGGTCGGCGAGTCCGGTTCAGGCAAAAGCTCGACAGCGCAAGCCATCATCGGCCTTCTCCCGGAAAACGGCCGGCTCGAAAGCGGCAGCATCCGGCTGAACCGGCAGGAAATTGCCGGCTGGCCGCAGAAAAGGCTTGATGGCATACGCGGATCGGTGATCAGCCTTGTGCCGCAGGATCCGGGCAATTCGCTCAATCCGGTCAAGACGATCGGCAAACAGGTGGCGGAAATCCTTGTCATCCACGGCAAGGCCTCCGGCGCTTTAGCCGATGCACGCGCCATCGAATTGCTCGAACGCGTCGGCCTCAACCAGCCGGCGCTCCGGGCAAAGCAGTATCCGCATGAACTGTCCGGCGGCATGAAGCAGCGCGTGCTGATTGCCATCGCCATCGCGCTCAAGCCGTCGCTGATCATCGCCGACGAACCGACCAGCGCGCTGGATGTCACGGTGCAAAAGCACATTCTGGATCTCATCGACGAGCTTCGGCGGGAATACGGCACTGCCGTTCTGCTCGTCACTCACGATCTCGGTGTCGCCGCCGACCGCGCCGACAGGCTGATCGTGTTGAAGCAGGGACGCATCCAGGAACAGGGACTGACTGCCGATATTCTGGCAAACCCGCAAAGCGCCTATACACAGCGGCTGCTGGCCGACGCGCCCTCGCTCAACATACGGCAGCGTCGCATTGCCGCCGTTGCTAAACCTACGCAAGAAGGGGCCGCCGACGACATCATCATCGTCGAAGGACTGGTTCAGGATTTCGGCCTCGGCGGCAAGGACAAGGGTCTTCGCGCCCTCGATAATGTGTCCTTCCGTGTCCGGCGGGGAACAACGCATGCGCTGGTTGGCGAGTCCGGTTCCGGCAAGACGACGACGATCCGCACCGTCGCAGCTTTTCAGAAACCCACCGCCGGCAAGATCATCGTCGATGGGCTCGATCTGTCCGCGCCACCACGCGAAACGTTGAGACTGCTGCGCAAGAAGATCCAACTGGTCTACCAAAACCCGTTCGGCTCGCTCGACCCGCGTCAGACCATTGCAGGGATCGTTGAAGAGCCATTGTTGAATTTCGAACCCATAGCGCGGGCCAAGCGCGCCGAGATCGTCGCCAGCACCATCGACAAGGTCGGGTTGCAGCTCGACGTGCTGCAACGCCGGCCGCATGCGCTTTCCGGTGGCCAACGCCAGCGCGTCGCCATCGCCCGCGCGCTGGTTCTCAATCCGCAGATCCTCATTTTGGACGAAGCCGTGTCGGCGCTCGACGTCACCGTGCAGGCGCAGATCCTGTCTCTGCTTGATACGCTGCAGCGCGACCTTGGCCTCACCTATCTGTTCGTTTCGCACGACCTCGCGGTGGTGCGCCAGATATCGGACACCGTCAGCGTCCTCAACGGCGGCAAGATCGTCGAAAGCGGTGCGGTCGAAGATGTCTTCGAACATCCTCAAAGCGCCTATACCCGCGAACTGATCGACGCCATCCCGGGCAAAAAATACCCGCTGCCTGCCAGCCGGCCAATCTCGACGAACTCAGGAAATATCTGATGACATATCCAGTCCAGCCCAAACGGCTCGGCTTTTTCAGCCGCGTTCTCGATCATGGCGATGCGGCGACCCGCTACCGGCTGGTCGCCGAGCAGATCATCCATGCCGAAAAGCTCGGTTTCGACAGCGCCTGGGTGGCCCAGCACCATTTCGACGCGGACGAAGGCGGGCTTCCCGCACCGCTGATCTTTCTCGCCGAGCTGGCGGCGCGAACCTCGCGCATCCGGCTTGGTACCGGCGTGATCACCTTGCCGATGGAAACTGCGGTTCGCGTTGCCGAAGATACGGCAGTGCTCGATATCCTGTCGAATGGCCGCTTGGAGATCGGTTTCGGCACCGGCGGCACGCCGCAGGCGTTTCTGCCGTTCGGACTGGAAAGTGCCGACCGGGGACCTGTCTATGCCAAGAGCCTCGCCACCGTGCGCGATGCGTGGGCTGGCCGGGAGCTAATTGGCGGCAACCGGCTCTATCCAACGGCACCGCATCTGCTGGACCATATCTGGCAAGCAACATTCTCCGTGGGCGGCGGCGAACGTGCCGGACGCGACGGCGACGGTCTAATGCTGTCGCGCACGCAGCCACGCCCGCCGGAGGCCCCGCAGACAGCACTGTGGAATCTGCAGAACCCGATCCTTGACGCCTATTTCGCCAACCTGCCGAAAGGCAAAACCCCGCGCATCCTTGGCTCCAGAAGCCTGTTTGTCGCTGATGACCGCAAGGAGGCGCTGCATTTCGCCGAGCTTGGATTGCAGCGCATCCGCGAGCGCTTCATCGCCAGCGGGCACATCGTCACGGGGACGACAACCGCCGATCTCATCAAGGCTTTCGATGTGCATGTGGGAACGCCCGACGATGTGATCGCGTCGCTCAAGGCCGATACCGCGTTGTCGCGCGTCACGGATCTCGTCTTCCAGGTACACTCGGTGGACCCGCCCCATGCGCTTATCCTGCGCTCCCTGGAACTGACTGCAACCGTCGTCGCCCCGGCGCTCGGCTGGGCCGGTCAGCCACCCCTACAGCAGCGGCGTCAGCTGGCCGCAACCGCATGATTTCCGTTTTTAAAGAAAGGCAACGACCATGACTGTACCGACACCTGACGTCATCGACCGTCTGGCGGATATCCAACCCGGATCGTTCATCGACCGCATCCGCAAGGAACGGCCGGAAACACGAGACAACGCCCAGAAGAGCTATCTCGCTCTGTTCGAACCCGCGCATGAGGGCGATGTCACGCGGACCGAGCGCCTCGTCGTCGCAACGTTTGTCACCGGATTGCACCGGGCGGATGCAGCCGAGGCATTCTATGCCTCCGGCATCAAGGGCGATACTGCGTTGATCGCTGCGGTGAAAAGCCAAATCGAGGCCGGGCGGACGAGCGGCCCTTATGGCAAATACCCATCCGGGCGATTGTCCAGCGAAGACAAGCCGGGACTGCTCTTCACCGTATCGGAAACCGGCCGAAAAGCTCTCGGGCACAAGCTCTCGGCAGCGTTGGAGCATAGCCATCTGCTGGTCTACCGGCCGCGCGAGGCAAGCCCAGAAGCGTTGCAGGCATTGCTTGATGCCGGATGGACAACGACGGCGGTCGTCACCCTGTCGCAGATCGTCGCCTTCCTCGCCTTCCAGATCCGCGTAGTGGCCGGTCTCGCAGCTCTTTCCGAGGCGGGCGAGGGCACTCTCGCATCCGCAACGGCAGCCGAATAAGGAAACAGCATATGACCGAGACCGTCATTCATCCCACCATCGACAATCGCCCGGCCGCTTTCACTCAAGTTGAGATCGGCTGGACGCCCTGGCTGCAGCCGCTTTCAGAAGAGGATTTGACCGACAGGCACTGGGCCGGGCTCGTCGATGCCTCACGCTCGAAATCGCCCTATTTCATGCTGCTCGCTCGCGATCCGGAAATTCTGGAAGCACGCACCAAGACGGACAAGGACATTTTCTACAACACCAAGGCAGGCCTGCCGCGGGCGGAGCGCGAGCTTTCCGCCACTGCTGCATCGCGCTTCAACGGCTGCATCTTCTGCGCGTCGGTGCATTCCCGCTTTGCCTCGCATCATTCCAAACGCACCGGCGATGTGCAAAAGCTGCTCGATGAAGGAACGGACGCCGACCTCGGCAGCCGCCGCTGGAACGCCGTCACCAAGGTCTCGGTTGCGCTGACGGAAACCCCGTCCACATTCGGCGTCACCGATATCGAGCGGCTGCGGTCGGAAGGTCTCGACGACCTCGAAATCGCCGACGCCATCCACGGCGCTGCCTTCTTCAACTGGGCAAACCGCTTGATGCTCTCGCTTGGAGAGCCGACACCAGCGGCGTAAATCGCCCGTCCTATCTTTCAGCGGTTGAGTTCGCTGCCGCCTCTATAGGCGGCGGCGAGTTTGCCATGTTTCGATCAGGCAGGAGGGATGCCGGCAGCGAAGCCGCGCACGAACGTGGGCCTAACGCAAGACCAGCCGCAATGCGCGTTGCGTCTCCTTCAGCAAAGGCAGGTATCGCGCCACCATTTCGGCAGCGGGCACGTGGGCGGCCGGGGCGCCGATGTTGATGGCAGCGACGACGCGGCCGCGATCGTTCTCGATCGGGACCGCGATGGAGCAAAGCCCCAGTTCCAGTTCCTGGTCGATAACCGCGCAGCCGTCTGCGCGGATGCGGCGAAGTTCGTCCATCAGGACATCCGGATCGGTCTTCGTCAGCGGCGTGTTGGCCTTGAGTTCGGAGCAATCCAGAATGCCCCGCGCCTCCATTTCCGGCAGGGCCGCCAGCAGAACCCGTCCCATCGACGCGCAATAGGCCGGCAGGCGAGAGCCGGGCGACAGGTTGATCGACATCACCCGCTTCTGCGAGGCGCGGGCAATGTAAACCACCTCGGTCCCGTCCAGCACCGAGGCCGACGCGCTTTGGCCGGATTTTTCCGAAAGCTGGTCGAGATAGGGCTGGATCATTAGCGGCAGCGGCGTCGCCGACAGATAGGCATGGCCGAGCCGCAGCACCTTCGGCGTCAGCGCAAAGAACTTGCCGTCATAGTCGGCGTAGCCGAGATCGGCGAGCGTCAACAGGCAGCGTCGCACCGTTGCCCGGTCGAGCTCCGTCAGCTTGGCAGCCTCGGCAATGGTGAGCTTTGGCCGCGTTTCTCCAAAGGCTTCGATGACTTTCAGCCCGCGCGCGAAGCCGCTGACAAAATCCGATTCCCGCATGGCAAAAGCTCTCCGATATCGCTTTCAGTATGTGCGTTATACGAACAAATATCAAATAACGCACTAAATATTTGACGAGGGACGAATTCGCGCGCTTATTTGCGCCAAACAGACAGGAAACAGATCAGGAGGAGAATACCTTGGCACGACTGACTTCGCTGGCAGAAGCCATTTCCGACAACGTGCATGATGGCGACACCGTCGCCATGGAGGGATTTACCCACCTCATCCCCTATGCGGCAGGTCATGAAGTGATCCGGCAGGGCAAGAAGGACCTTTTCCTGATCCGTATGACACCGGATATTCTCTATGACCAGCTGATTGGCGCCGGTGCGGCCCGCGGCATGAAATTTTCCTGGGGCGGCAATCCCGGCGTCGGCTCGCTGCACCGTTTCCGTGATGCCGTCGAAAACCAGTGGCCACGGCCGCTGGAGATCGAGGAGCATTCCCATGCCGCCATGGCCAATGCCTATGAGGCGGGGGCGGCAAACCTGCCATTTGCCATGCTGCGCGGCTATATCGGTGCCGATCTCACCAAGGTAAACCCGAATATCAAGCAGGTCACATGCCCCTTTACCGGCGAAGTACTGGCAGCTGTTCCGGCCATCCGCCCGGATGTGACGATCATCCATGCGCTCAGGGCCGACCGGAAGGGCAATGTTCTCATTGAGGGCATCGTCGGCGTGCAGAAGGAAGCCGTTCTTGGCGCCAAGCGCTCGATCGTCACGGTGGAGGAGATCGTCGACGAGCTGAACCCGCCGTCTCCGAACTCCGTCGTCCTCCCATCCTGGGCGGTGACAGCGGTGGTCGAGGTGCCCGGCGGTGCCTTCCCGTCCTATGCGCAAGGCTACTATCCCCGCTCCAACGCCTTCTACATCGCCTGGGACGAGATTGCCCGCGACCGCGATACCTTCCAGGCCTGGATCGAGGAGAACATCATGAAGGCCAAGCCGGAAGACTTTGCCAAACATGCGAAGAAGGCTGCGTGAGGAGACACCGATGAGCGATTTCACCCCCACCGAAATGATGACCATTGCCGCCTCCCGCGCCCTCACCAATGACGATGTCTGCTTCGTCGGCATCGGCGCGCCATCGGCTGCCTGCAATGTTGCGCGTCTCACCCATGCTCCGGATATCACGCTGATCTACGAAAGTGGCACGGTCGGCACCAAGCCGGATGTCCTGCCGCTTTCGATCGGCGACGGCGAGCTATGCGACACAGCGCTGTTCACCGTCTCGGTACCGGAAATGTTCCGCTACTGGCTGCAGGGTGGCCGCATCACCACCGGCTTTCTCGGCGGTGCGCAGATCGACAAGTTTGCCAATCTCAACACCACCGTGGTCGGTCCCTACGAACATCCGAAGGTTCGCCTGCCCGGCGGCGGCGGCGCACCGGAGATCGCCAGCAATTGCGGCCAGATTTTTATCACCATGGCGCTGTCCAAACGCGGTTTTGTCGACAAGCTCAACTTCATCACCTCGATGGGGCATGGCGAAGGCGGCAACCATCGCGAACGTCTTGGTATGAAAACCAAAGGCCCCACGCAGGTCATCACCGACCTGTGCATTCTTGAGCCGGATCCGGTCAGCAAGGAACTGACCGTCGTTTCGATCCATCAGGGCGTGACCCGCGAACAGATCGTTGAGAATTGCGGCTGGCCTATCAAGTTTGCCGAAACGGTGATCGACACGCCGTTTCCGACCGAAACCGAGCTTCAGACCCTGCGCGACATCAACGCCCGCACCAAGAAAGCCCATCAGGGCAACAAGGAGGCCGCGTAAATGACCGAGGCCTATATCTGTGACTATATCCGCACCCCGATCGGCCGTTTCGGTGGTTCGCTCTCCTCCGTCCGCGCCGATGACCTCGGCGCCATTCCGCTCAAGGCATTGATGCAGCGCAATGCTTCCGTTGATTGGCAGGCCGTGGATGATGTGATTTTCGGCTGCGCCAACCAGGCCGGCGAGGACAATCGCAACGTTGCGCGCATGTCGCTTTTGCTTGCGGGATTGCCGCTGGAGGTCTCGGGCACGACGATCAACCGGCTCTGCGGCTCCGGCATGGATGCCGTGATTGCGGCCGCCCGTGCCATTCGCGCAGGCGAGGCTGAACTGATGATCGCCGGCGGTGTTGAGAGCATGTCGCGCGCGCCATTCGTCATGCCGAAAGCCGAAAGCGCCTTTTCGCGTGCAGCCGAAATCCACGACACGACGATCGGCTGGCGCTTCATCAATCCACTGATGAAGAAGCAATATGGCGTCGATTCGATGCCGGAAACCGGCGAGAACGTTGCCGAGGATTTTAAGGTCAGCCGCGCGGATCAGGATGCCTTTGCCGTCCGCTCGCAGAACAAGGCGGCCGGCGCCCAGCAGAACGGGCGGCTCGGCCAGGAGATCACATCGGTCACCATTCCGCAGCGCAAGGGCGACCCGATCGTCGTCGATAGGGATGAACATCCGCGTGCCACGACAATCGAAATCCTTGCCAAGCTCGGCACGCCGTTCAAGAGGGAAGACGGCACCGTGACCGCCGGCAACGCCTCCGGCGTCAACGACGGTGCGGCGGCGCTGATCATTGCTTCCGAGGCCGCCGTGAAAAAATACGGCCTAACGCCGATCGCGCGCATCATGGGTGGCGCTGCCGCAGGTGTGCCACCGCGCATCATGGGCATCGGCCCGGTTCCTGCGTCGCGAAAGCTGATGGCCAGGCTTGGCATGACTCAGGACCAGTTCGACGTGATCGAGCTCAACGAGGCCTTCGCCAGCCAGGGCCTCGCCGTCCTGCGTGAACTCGGCATTGCCGACGACGATGCACGCGTCAACCGCAATGGCGGCGCCATCGCACTCGGCCACCCGCTCGGCATGTCCGGCGCCCGCATCACCGGCACGGCGGCGCTCGAACTCAAGCTCACCGGTGGCCGCTATTCGCTGTCGACCATGTGCATCGGCGTCGGGCAGGGGATCGCGATCGCCCTGGAACGCGCCTGAGGAGATCGGCGCAGAATAGGCACTCCAAAGGTCGCGGGTCGAAGGAATTCTTGTCGGCACTTTGAATTAGTATATACTTCATCGTATATATGCTTATGGAGAAACCAATGACTCAACGTGCAAAAGTGTTCCAATCCGGCAACTCGCAAGCCGTGCGCCTGCCGAAAGAGTTCCGCTTCGACGTCGATGAGCTTGAAATCACGCGCGAAGGTGATGCAGTTATTTTGCGCCCGACGGTCAAACACAAAGAGGCTTGGAGCGGTTTAAAGGCTGCGATGGCGCGTGGGTTCAGCGACGACTTCATGGTGGATGGTCGCCAGCAACCTGAGATCAAAGATAATCCTGATTTGGAAAAACTCTTCGAATAATGCGTTATCTTCTTGATACCAACGCCTTCATCGGTCTCATCGGCAAAAAATCCGAGCGGCTCGTAAAACGAGCACTCGCATGTGAGGCGGGAGCTATAGGCCTTTCAACCGTGGTATTGCACGAATTGTACTACGGTGCCTATCGAAGCCAGAGAGTGGAATTCAATCTTGAGAGTATACGCCTTCTGACGCAGGACTTTCCTTTGGTCGCATTTGATCGCGATGACGCACAAATCGCTGGCGGTGTAAGGGCAGAACTCGCGACCTTGGGAACGCCGATCGGCTCCTTCGACATTTTGATTGCAGCGCAGGCAAAGGCCAGAAGGCTAATCTGCGTTACCAACAATACGCGCGAATTCCAGCGTGTCGGAGGTCTAAAAGTCGAAGATTGGACGGCGGCCGAATAATCCCTCAGTAAGGCAATCCCACATAATTCTCCGCCAGCACCGTGGCTGCCGCACGGGAATGGGTGAGATAATCCAGTTCGGCCTCCTGGATCTTCTGATCGAAGGCACCGGTATCCGGAAACCGGTGCAGCATCGTCGTCATCCACCAGGAAAAGCGCACGGCTTTCCAGACACGGGAAAGGGCACGGGCGGAATAGGCATCGATGCCGGCAGACGAGCGTTCCTGATAATGTTCGCGGAGACCCGCATAGAGATAATGGACATCGCTCGCCGCCAGATTGAGCCCCTTGGCGCCCGTCGGCGGCACGATATGCGCGGCGTCGCCGACCAGGAAGAGCTTGCCGAACCGCATCGGCTCGGCCACGAACGACCGCAGCGGCGCGATCGACTTTTCGAAGGACGGGCCGGTGACGAGCGCTTCGGCATGATGCGCGGGCAGGCGGCGGCGCAGTTCGTCCCAGAACCGGTCATCGCTCCAGTCCTCGACCCTCTCGTCCAAAGCACATTGCAGATAGTAGCGGCTGCGGCTTTCCGAACGCATCGAACAGAGTGCGAAACCGCGTGGATGGTTGGCATAGATCAGTTCGTGATTGACCGGTGGCACATCGGCGAGCAGGCCGAGCCAGCCGAACGGATAGACTTTTTCGAATGTGGTGATCGATTTTTCCGGCACGGCCTTGCGGCTGACGCCATGAAACCCGTCGCACCCGGCAATGAAATCGCAATCGATGCGATGGCTCACTCCCGCCGCTTCGTAGGTGACATAGGGCGAACGGCCGTCGAAATCGTGCGGACGGACATTGGCAGCGTCATAGATCGTCGTTGCCCCGATGACCTCCCGCTGCTGCATCAGATCACGTGTCAGCTCGGTCTGGCCATAGACCATGACGCCCTTGCCGCCCGTCAGATCCGCAAGGTCGATCCGGTGGTCGCGGCCATCGAAGGCGAGCGAAAAGCCACCATGCGGCAAGCCTTCCGCGTGCATCCGCGCACCAGCTCCAGCCTCGTCCATCAGCCCGACCGTGCCACTTTCAAGGACGCCTGCGCGCACCCGGCCGAGAATGTAGTCCTTGCCGGCACGATCCAGAATGACGGCCTCGATGCCGGCTGTCGCCAGCAATTGCCCGAGCAGCAATCCGGACGGACCTGACCCGATGATGACGACCTGCGTGCGCATCTTTTTCCTCCCGAAATGCTGCAGCCGGATTTTGACACCGGCACATAAATCCCGCCATGGACATCAAACCCAATAAATTGCACAAATCGAACATCGACGATATTTGCGGGACAACATGCGCGCGATCCCCACCTATGACCTCTATGGCGAAAAGACCGGTGATTTCCCTGGTTTCTGGCTGCATTGCGAAACGATCCCGTCGCGCAGCAGCCTGCATCACTGGGAGATCGGCCTGCATCGCCATGACCAGTTCTTTCAGATCCTGTACATCGAGGCCGGATCAGGCGATGCGATCTTTGATGACGCGACACATGCGATTGTCGCGCCCGCTATGATTACGGTGCCACCTCTTTCCCGTCATGGCTTCCGGTTTTCGAAGGATATTGACGGCTATGTCTTCACCATTCTGACGTCCCACCTGAAAACCATTCCGGCCGATCACAGCCGGTTTGGCGCATGGCTGAACCTCCCGCGCCTGACAGCGCTGCTCCCGGAACACGCCGACAGCCGTTACATCGCCGATACGCTGCATCGTCTTGCCGCAGAGGCGGAGGCCCGACCAACGGGACCGGCGGATCTTTGCGAGGCATACCTGACATCGGCCCTCCGGCTGACCGCGCGCCTGTCTGTCGCTGGGCAGGCTGACGACGATGTGGCGGCAACGGAAAACGAGCGGCGGTTGAACCGGCTGAACGGACTGATCCACCAGCATTTCCGTTCCCACAAGCCTGCATCCTTCTACGCCGATGCACTCGGTATCTCGGCGACGCATCTCAACCGCATCGTCAAACAGCGCACCGCCGGCAGCACCCAGAGCCTGATCAACGGCAAGCTGATCGACGAAGCGCAGCGCGAATTGCTGTTTACGCAAATCCCTGTGCAGGAAATCGGCTTCCGGCTCGGCTTTGCCGATCCTGCCTATTTCTCCCGTTTCTTCCAGACAAGGACGGGTGTTTCACCCCGGCAATGGCGCCGTGGCCAGGGGAGGGCAGAAACACGGGCTCTCAGCACGCTTGCGACAGTGGGATGAGCCGCCAATCACTATCGGCCGCAATGCCGGCATCCCGGATTGGCGTAATAAAAGCGGAGTGCATGGACTGCCGGGAATTTGCCGGATAGGACTTTGAGCGACACGCGCACCACGCTTCCATCTCAATTGCAGCAGACTTTCGGAGACCCCATGAGCAAGGCCCCATCGACGCTTCAGACCGTGAGCACTCCGGCCGTCCTGATCGATCTCGATATCGCGCGGCGCAACATCGATCGTTTTCAGGCCTATGCCGATGCGCACGGATTGAAGGTTCGCCCGCATATCAAGACGCATAAACTGCCGGCGGTGGCCGAAATGCAGCTGCGGGCAGGGGCCATCGGCGTCACCTGCCAGAAGGTATCCGAAGCCGAGGCTATGATTGCCGCCAGCCCGGAGATCCGGGACGTTCTCATCACCTACAATATTCTTGGCGCCGAAAAGCTGCGCCATCTCGCTGCTCTCGCCCGCAAGGTGACGCTGAGCGTCGTCGCCGACAACGAGACCGTCATCGACGGCCTCTCGGATGCTTTTGCTGCTGAGCCGGCGCCATTGCAGGTGCTGGTCGAATGCAACACCGGCGCCGACCGCTGCGGCGTGCCGACCCCGGAAGCCGCCGCTTCTCTTGCGCAACGGATCGCCAAGGCGCCCGGCCTGGTTTTTGGGGGCCTGATGACCTATCCGCCGGCGAACGATGCGGCCGCTGTCGAATCCTTCATGAACCGCGCCAAGGCTTTTATCGAGGCAGCTGGCATCAAGGTTCCGGTGATCACGTCGGGCGGCACCCCGTCGATGATGGAGGCGGCCAAGGCACCGGTAACCACTGAATACCGTCCCGGAACCTATGTCTACAACGACCGCTCGCTGGTGACGCGCGGTGCCTGCACCTGGGACGACTGCGCACTTACCGTGCTCGCCACCGTCGTTTCGGTCCCCGCTGCCAATCGCGCCATCATCGATGCCGGGTCCAAGGCGCTGACCTCCGACCTGCTCGGCCTGTCCGGCTACGGCCATGTGCTCGGCCGCAGCGACATCACCATCGACCAACTATCGGAAGAACATGGCCGTTTGGTCAGCGAAGGCCCGATCGATCTGAAGGTTGGCGACAGGCTGCGCATCGTACCCAACCACGCCTGCGTCGTCACAAACCTGGTCGATGCGGTGAACATCGTTGAGCAAGGCGAGATTTCAGCCCTGTGGCCGGTTGTCGCGCGCGGCAGGATTGTCTGACGCCGGCCGATGGCGGACGATCTCACCGATCGGCATCTTGCGCTCCTTGAGATGACACACGCGCCAGCGATCAGCGTGCATAGGCTGCAAATAGCGCGAAATCTCCAGCGCGGAGCCATTGAAATTACTGGCAAGTCGCACTTCATCCTTGAACCCACCCGGCTACACGGCTGTGGCGGGGAAATTGGAATGTCCGGATCAGCGCAAAGTTAAAGTGTCCGTTCGGGCCTGCTACGGCACCAGGACCAGCCCCCGATCCGACCGGCTGGGCCGGGTTGCAAGAGCAGAGCGGGGCGGGTGTAACGCATCACTTCGGCTTTAGCTTTGAGACTATGGGACCAACCGTTCATTCTACGGCATCGAGCCGCGAGAGCGCCTTCTCACGCCGTGCAATCACCGTCGGATCATCCATGAAATCCTTCCGCCGTCCTGGCCCGCGAGCACGTCGCACATAGCCGTTCTTGTCGCTGTTGGTCTTCACCACCGGCTCCGATTGCCGCTCCTGACGTTCCTTGATGTAAGCCAGGACATCGCCGAGCCGCTTGTTCTCGGTGATCGCCGCATGCGTCACCCGCTGGTCCTTGTCGAACACCGTGTAGGGCAGGGAATGCCCCTTCCAACGCACATCCAAGCGACCGTCGGCATAGGCATAAGTCTCGACATAGCGACCGACCAGACCGCGCGTCACATCACTCTCTTCCAGCATGATCCGCTGGCGCTCGAACGAGAACGTCAACTGCGCCCCGACATAGCGCTGCTCGCGCTTGCACAGAATCTCGTGTAGTCGATCCGGCGCCAGGTTCATCGGCCGATGCAGGTCTTCCGGCCGGGCAGGGGCAATCGCAAAGCGTGCGTTGTAGTCTTCCATGAAGCCAGGCAAAAACGTATTGCCTGCCGCCATGTCGGCTATCCTGGACAGCCGCAATTCCTTGACCAACCGATCCTGCAGCGTCCGGTTCATCCGCTCGACACGGCCTTTGGCCTGGCTCGAACTCGCGCAAAGAATCTCGATGTTTAGCTCACACAGTGCACGCCCGAACTGGGTCATGCCCTGGCCAGCCTTGGCATCCTTCTTCGCCACCCGGAACACCGAATGCTTGTCGGAATAGAAGGCAACGGGAGCACCGTGATCCTTCAAATAAAGCTCCAGCGCCTCAAAATAGCTGAACGCACTTTCCGAGCGCACGAAGCGCAACTGCATCAGCTTGCCGGTCGCATCGTCGACAAACACCAGCAGCGAGCACGGCGGTCCGCGATCCTCGAACCAGCGATGGTCAGACCCGGTGGAGTGGACGCCCCCCCGGCGGCATCAAACGTGCCAAAGTGCGGGTGTGCTTAGAACCAGCAAGGAGGACGTCCATGAACGAGATTAGCATCATCGGCCTGGATTTGGCAAAGAACGTGTTCCAGATCCACGGCGCAGGTCCAGACGGAAGGGTTGCGCTGCGTAAGAAACTGAACCGTGGGAGATTGCTTGAGTTCTTTGCCAAGCTCCCCATCTGCGTAGTGGCGATGGA
>NZ_JAFCXF010000018.1:0-53240 GCF_049898205.1 Pararhizobium sp. DWP3-4
GGACGGAGACCCTTGCTCTCCCACGGGCTTGGTGTCCCAAAGGTGCGACGGTCTTCCATCCGCCACCGCAACTGGCATTACAGCGCCAAATGCGGAAGAAGGGAAGTTACAAAGGTGGCGCGCAGCGCCGGATGAGGCGCGCGCAGCCGCTTTGCTTGGGTGAAGCGGTTCGGCTTTGTGGGCCGCAATGGTGAGAAGCAGTGCATGCGGGATTGGCCTGTGGCCCCCCTCTTCTCCCCGCTGGGGAGAAGAGGGGGGGCGGGAGGTTTGCTGGATCGAGCCCCTCCCCCTTGTGGGGAGGGGTTGGGGAGGGGATTTCTTTTCTAAAAAGAAAGAACCCCTCCCCTCCGCTTCGCTCCGACCCTCCCCACAAGGGGGAGGGTTAAACCGCGCACGCCTCAGCCACTCTCCCCCCTTGTGGGGGAGATGCCCGGCAGGGCAAAGGGGGGTGAATGCGGCAAACACGATCATCCGAAAATTACTCCGCAGCCTCCAGCTTGCCGGCGACGCGGCGGGAATGGCGGGCCTGTTCGTCATAGTCGATCTGCCATTGCGAGGGGCCGTTGGAGGGCGAGATCTGGACTGCGGTTACCTTATACTCAGGGCAGTTGGTTGCCCAGTCGGAGAAGTCGGTGGTGATGACGTTGGCCTGCGTCGTCGGGTGGTGGAAGGTGGTGTAGACGACGCCGGTCGCAACGCGGTCGGTGATGAGCGCGCGCAGCGTCGTATCGCCGGAACGGCTTTGCAGCTTTACCCAGTCGCCATCGCGAACGCCGCGCAGTTCGGCGTCATTCGGATGGATTTCCAGCCGGTCTTCCTCATGCCAGACGACATTGTCGGTACGCCGTGTCTGGGCGCCGACATTGTACTGGCTGAGAATACGGCCGGTGGTGAGCAGCAGCGGGAAGCGCGGTCCGGTCTTTTCATCGGTTGCAACATATTCGGTTCGGATAAACTTGCCCTTGCCGCGCACGAAGCCGTCAATGTGCATGATCGGCGAGCCGAGCGGCGCTTTCTCGTTGCACGGCCATTGTACCGAGCCCATTTTCTCCAGATAAGCGTAGGACACCATGGCAAAGCTCGGCGTCGTCGCGGCGATCTCGTCCATGATCTGCGACGGGTGCGTATACGCCCAATCGAGCCCCATGGCCTGCGCCAGCTTCTGCGTCACCTCCCAGTCGGCATAGCCGTTGCGGGGCGTCATCACCTTGCGGACGCGGTTGATGCGGCGCTCGGCATTGGTAAAGGTGCCGTCCTTTTCGAGGAAGGTCGAGCCCGGCAGGAAGACATGGCCGTAGTTGGCGGTTTCGTTGAGGAACAGGTCCTGCACGACGACGCATTCCATCGCGGCAAGGCCAGCCTGCACATGTTTGGTGTCCGGGTCGGACTGCAAAATATCCTCGCCCTGGATGTAGATGCCCTTGAAGGAGCCATCGACGGCGGCGTCCAGCATGTTGGGAATGCGCAGGCCCGGCTCGTTGGAAATGGTCACGCCCCAGAGCTTTTCGAAGGTTTCGCGCGTCGCGTCATCGGAGACGTGGCGGTAGCCTGGAAGCTCATGCGGGAAGGAGCCCATGTCGCAGGCGCCTTGCACATTGTTCTGGCCGCGCAACGGGTTCACGCCGACGCCCGGACGGCCGATATTGCCGGTGACCATGGCGAGATTGGCGATCGCGATGACCGTCGTAGAGCCCTGGCTGTGTTCGGTGACGCCGAGACCGTAATAGATCGAGCCATTGCCGCCGGTGGCAAATAGCCGGGCGGCGCCACGAATGTCCTCGGCCGGAACCCCGGAGAGCTTTTCGACGGCCTCGGGGCTGTGATGCTCCTCTGAGACGAAAGCCGCCCAGTCTTCGAATTCCGACCAGTCGCAGCGCTCGCGGATGAATTTCTCGTCGTAGAGGCCTTCCGTGACGATGACATGCGCCAGCGAGGTCACCACGGCGACATTGGTTCCGGGGCGCAGCGGCAGGTGATGCGATGCCTTGATGTGCGGCGAGGAAACGATGTCGGTGCGGCGCGGATCGACGACGATCAGCTTGGCGCCCTGCCGCAGCCGCTTTTTCAGGCGCGAGGCAAAGACCGGATGACCGTCGGTCGGGTTGGCGCCGATAATGATGACGACGTCGGTGTGCTCGACCGAATCGAAATTCTGCGTGCCGGCGGATGTACCGAAAGTGGCGCCGAGACCGTAGCCGGTCGGCGAGTGGCAGACGCGGGCGCAGGTATCGACATTGTTGTTGCCGAAACCGGCGCGGATCAGCTTCTGGACGAGGTAGGTTTCCTCGTTGGTGCAGCGCGACGAGGTGATGCCGCCGATCGATTCGCGGCCGTACTGATATTGGATGCGGCGGAATTCGGACGCCGTATGGGCAAGGGCTTCCTCCCAGCTGACTTCGCGCCAGGGATCGCTGATCTTCTCACGGATCATCGGGTTGAGGATGCGCTCCTTGTGGGTCGAATAGCCATAGGCGAACCGGCCCTTGACGCAGGAATGGCCGCGATTGGCTTGTCCGTCTTTCCAGGGCACCATGCGCACCAGCTCTTCACCGCGCATTTCGGCCTTGAACGAGCAGCCGACGCCACAATAGGCGCATGTGGTGACGACGGAATGTTCCGGCTGGCCGATGGCGATGACCGACTTTTCGGTCAACGTCGCGGTCGGGCAGGCCTGCACGCAGGCGCCGCAGGAGACGCATTCCGATTCCAGGAAATTCTCGTGCATGCCGGGCGAAACGCGGGAGCCGAAGCCACGACCTTCGATGGTCAGCGCGAACGTGCCCTGAACCTCTTCGCAGGCGCGCACGCAGCGCGAACAGACGATGCATTTCGACGGATCATAAGTGAAATAGGGATTGGATTCGTCCTTCGGCATCCATTTGGCATTGATGTCGCCGTTGCTGCGCGCCTTGACGTGGTTGTCGCCCTCGTAGCCGTAGCGCACATCCCGCAGGCCGACGGCGCCGGCCATGTCCTGCAGCTCACAGTCGCCATTGGCCGCACAGGTCAGACAGTCGAGCGGGTGGTCGGAGATGTAGAGCTCCATCACGCCCTTGCGGATGTCTTTCAGCCGGGACGTCTGGGTATGGACGCTGATGCCGGGCGCGACCGGCGTCGTGCAGGATGCGGGGGTACCGTTGCGGCCTTCGATCTCCACGAGACAGAGCCGGCAGGAACCGAAGGCATCGACCATGTCGGTGGCGCAAAGTTTCGGCACCTTGATGCCGGCCTCCATCGAGGCCCGCATGATCGAGGTGCCCTCCGGCACGGTGATTTCGTTGCCGTCGATGGTCAGCGTCACCATCTTTGCCGAGCGGGAGGCGGGGGTGCCGAAGTCGATTTCAGAGACGAGGGGCATGGAAATTACTCCGCAGCTTCGACAAGGGGAGCCGGGCGAAAATCGTCCGGGAAATGATTCATGGCACTGGTAACCGGATAGGGCGTGAAACCGCCCAGCGCGCAGAGCGAGCCGAATTTCATGGTGTTGCAGAGGTCGGCGAGCAGCGCGAGGTTTTTTTCCGGTTCGATTCCCTGGGCGATCTTGTCGGCTGTTTCGACGCCGCGCGTCGAGCCGATGCGGCAGGGGGTACACTTGCCGCAGCTTTCAACAGCGCAGAATTCCATGGCGAAACGGGCCTGTTTCAGCATGTCGGCGGTGTCGTCGAAGACGGTGATGCCGGCATGGCCGATCAGGCCGTCCTTCGCGGCGAAGGCCTCGTAGTCGAACGGCGTATCGAACAGGGCGCGCGGGAAATAGGCGCCGAGCGGGCCGCCGACCTGCACGGCCTTGACCGGACGTCCGGTTGCGGTGCCGCCGCCGATCTCATCGACGATCTGGCCGAGTGTCAGGCCGAAGGCAGCCTCATAGAGCCCGCCATGCTTGACGTTTCCGGCGATCTGGATCGGGATCGTGCCGCGTGAGCGGCCCATGCCGAAATCCTTGTAATAAACAGGGCCCTTGTCCATGATGATCGGCACGGAGGCGAGGGAGATGACGTTGTTGATGACGGTCGGACAGTTGAACAGGCCCTTGTGGGCCGGCAGCGGTGGCTTGGCGCGGACGATGCCGCGTTTGCCTTCCAGGCTGTTGAGCAGCGCCGTTTCCTCGCCGCACACATAGGCGCCGGCACCGGTGCGGATTTCGATGTCGAAGGCCTTGCCTGACCCGAGCACCGAGCTGCCCAGCACACCCGCCTTGTGGGCGATCTCGACGGCTTGTGTCATCGTTGCGATGGCGTGGGGATATTCCGAGCGGATATAGACGAAGCCCTTTGTCGCCCCCGTCGCGATGCCGGCAATCGCCATGCCCTCGATCAGCACGAAGGGGTCGCCTTCCATGATCATCCGGTCGGCGAATGTACCGCTGTCGCCCTCATCGGCGTTGCAGACGATGTATTTGCGGTCGCCCTTCTCACTATTGATGGGCGTATCGAGAACCGTCTTCCACTTGATCCCTGTCGGGAATCCAGCGCCGCCGCGGCCGCGAAGGCCGCTTTCGGTCACGTGGGTGACGATATCGGCCGGCGACAAGGTCACGGCTCTTTCCAGGCCCTTCAGCCCGTCATGGGCGCGGTAGTCGGCAAGTGACAGCGGATCGACGATGCCGCAACGGGCAAAGGTCAGCCGCGTCTGGTTTTTCAGATAGGGCAGTTCCTCGGTCTTTCCGAGACAAAGTGGGTGGGTTCCGCCGGTGGGGAGGCCTGCGTCCAGCAAAGACGCCACATCGGATGCTTTTACCGGGCCATAGGCAATCCGGCCTTCTGCCGTCTCGACCTCGATCATCGGTTCCAGCCAGTGCAGGCCGCGCGATCCGTTGCGGACGATTGTGGCGTCCAGCCCGCGAATTTCGATTTCACGGGTCAGCGCCGTGGCGACCCGCTCGGAACCGAGCGCCAATGCGGCCGCATCCCTTGGAACGAAAATCCGCACGCTCATGTCCGTACCTCTGCAATGAGGTCCCGCACCGCATCCGCATCGAGCCGCCCGTACACCTCGCCGTCGAGCATCGCGGCGGGTGCGGTGGAACAGAGCCCAAGACAATAGACGGGTTCCAGCGTTACCGCTCCGTCGAGCGTCGTCTGATGGAAATCGATGCCGAGCAGGGATTTTACCCGTTCGGCCAGCGCGTCGCCGCCCATCGACTGGCAGGCCTCGGCGCGACAGAGTTTGAGCACATGCCGGCCCGCCGGGTGGTCGCGGTAGTCGTGATAGAAGGAAACGACGCCATGCACTTCGGCACGAGACAGGTTGAGCTCGCGGGCAATGATCGGCAGGGCTTCCTGCGGCACATAGCCGAACTCGGCCTGAATCTCGTGCAGGATCGGCAGAAGCGGCCCCTCGAGCGACTTCATCTCGCTGACGATATCCAGCGTCCGTTCACCGATATCACGGCTTGATACATGCAGGTTCAACGTTCAGACCTCCCGAACTGAAATGAACAATCGTCGTGGTCTGCGATCCCTTAAATCAAACGAAGCCCCTCCAGAGCATCGTTTCATTCGGATCCTGGGTCAAAAAGAACAGGATCACGCGGTTTCGCAGCTTACGCACTGTAAATACAGCGTGTCAGCAGGCGGAAGGAGGGTCAATAGGCGTATTCCGTTAAGCGATAGATGTTTTCTATCAAAGCGGTCGTTCGCTCAAAGAGCTTGGGCGTCGGCCAGTATGCGCGCCTCATGGAGCAGGGCCGACACGAGCGGCGTAAATGGTTCGCGATGCGTGGCGACCAACCCGACCGTGTGCCGGGCATCCGGCTCGATAATCGGTATGAGCTTTATATCGTCGTGAAAACCGAAGGATTTCCCGACGTTATAGGGCATGATGCTGGCCCAGTGACCGGTGCGGACATGGGAAAACAGCACGATCATGGAGTTCGATTCCAACGTCGGCGAGACGGTTACGCCGGCTTCTGCGAAATGTTGGTTGATGATGCGCCGGTTCTGCATGTCGGCCGTCAATAGACAAAGCCGAAAGCCGCCGACTTCCTTCCAGGTCACAGTTTCGCGATCTGAAAGCTCGGTGCCTGCTGCGGTTACGAGATGATAGCGCTCCACTTGCAGCGGCACGCTGGTAACGCGGCCGAGCGGTTCGTTTTCGAGATAGGTGAGACCCGCGTCGATCTCCAGGTTTTCCAGCAGGCCGAGGATTTTCAGCGATGTGGTGGAGAGGATGGAGAAGGTCACCTCCGGATGCTTCTCCTGGAACGGTGCGGTGATGCGCGGCACCATGGCTAGCGTCGTCGGCACGGCAGCCAGCCTGATATGGCCGACAAGTCCGCGCCGGGCAGCCCGCATTTCCTCGTGCATGGTGCGCGAATCACCGACGATCCGCCGCGCCCATTCCAACACGCGCTGGCCTTCCGGCGTCAGGCTCTGGTAGCGCGAGCCGCGATTGACCAGCATGACACCGAGCTGATCTTCCAACTGTTTGATCGCGGCCGAAAGCGTCGGCTGGGTAATGCCGCAGAGGTCGGCGGCGCGGCCGAAATGCCGCTCCTGGGCGAGTGCGATGAAGAATTCCAGCTTGTCGATCAACCGCTACCCTCCCCAATGCCGATGCTCAGCAGATCAATTGACCGCCATTCACTTCCAGCACCTGTCCGGTGATGTAACCCGAGAGCGCGTTCGAGGCGAGGAACAAATAGGCCGGCGCGCAATCCTCGGCGGTGCCCAGCCGCTGCAGCGGGATGGTCTTGCGGGTGGCTTCGAGCTTTTCGGCGGATGAGTAGCGTTCATGGAAATCGGTGGTGATCGACGCGGATGCCCTCCGGTGCCAGCTCGCGGGCAAGCGCCTTGGAATAGGTCGAGACGAAGGCCTTGGTAGCCGAATAGATCGCCGATCCGGCGCTGCCGCCGGTGAGCGCCGAGATCGACACGGTGTTGATGATGGCCGGATGTGTGCCGCGCCGGATCAGTGGCAAGAGCGCGCGGGTGGTCTGCACCACGGAGGTCTGGTTCAGCTGTACCACGGTCTCATATTGTTCGTCGGTCAGGTCACCGGCGAGAAACCGGCCGACCATCGTGCCGGCATTGTTGACCAGAATGTCGATCGCCTGAAATCGCGCGGCGATGCCGGTGGCCAGAAGCTCGATGCCGCCCGCAGTCGAGAAGTCGGCATAGGAGAGAAAGGCCCGGCCTTCGGTCAGCGCGGCATCGAGAAAGTCAGGCAGCGGCTCGCGCGCCACGCGGCCGCCATGCAGATAGACGGTTGCGCCGCAATCGAGAAACTGGCGTGCGACCTCCAGGCCGATACCGCGACCGGCGCCGGTGACGACGACATTCAAGCCTTTGAACAGCGATGGATGAAACATGGTGACTACCTCCCGCAACAACAGACACGCTGTCGCATGACGACCGGAATTGCAACGCGGCCGGCTTTTCTTCTTTGATGCATCTTCCCTAACAGGGGTTCAATTTGGAGCATTCGCTGCGTTTATGAAATTGCGTTGCTTTCGTTTTTGCATATTATGAAAGAAAACGAAAACGACGGGAGGGACTATTGATGTATCTGACGGGGCGCCAGTCGGAAATCCTTGAGCTTGCCAAGACGGAAGGCCGGGTGCTGGTCGATGAACTTGCCACGCGTTTCTCCGTCACGCCGCAAACCATCCGCAAGGATCTCAACGATTTGTGTGACGGCCGGGTGCTGACGCGTATCCACGGTGGGGCAGTCTTTCCGCGTGGCAACGAGAATGTGAAATACGAGGCCCGCCGCTCGATCGCAGCCCTGGAAAAGCAGGCAATCGGCCAGGCTGCTGCCGCGATGATCCCGAACAATTCCTCTCTTTTCATCAATATCGGTACGACGACGGAAGCGGTCGGCGAAGCGCTGCTTGACCATACGGAACTGATGGTCATTACAAATAACATCAACGTTGCCAATCGCTTGCGAGTTTTCCCATCGATCGAAGTGGTGATTGCCGGTGGCGTCGTGCGCGGTGCCGATGGCGGTATCGTCGGTGAGGCGGCGGTGGATTTCATCCGCCAGTTCAAGGTGGATTATGCCGTTATCGGTGCATCCGCGATCGATCATGATGGTGCGCTTCTGGATTTCGATTACCGTGAAGTGAAAGTGGCGCAGGCGATCATCGCCAATGCCAGGCATGTTATTCTCGTGTCGGACTCGACCAAATTCGAGCGCACGGCGCCGGTCCGGATCGGCCATATCACCCAGGTTCACACCTTCATTACCGACATTTGTCCCATCGAGAACGTCCGCAATATCTGCCAGGAGCAGGATGTCCGGCTGATCGAAACTGCGCGCTGACATTGCTGATTTTAGCGGCTGCTTGTTTTCCAAAAACATTCGTTTGACATTCGTAAGGTTTTCGCTTTAATTATTTTTACTTTCGCATCTGCGCAAAATTGTGCAATGCGAAATGTGGGAGGGGAAGCAGTGCCTGCGCAGGATGTACTCGACATTTTCGTGATCGGTGGCGGTATCAACGGGTGTGGCATCGCAAGAGATGCTGCCGGCCGCGGATATTCGGTTGCGCTGGCCGAAATGGACGATTTCGCCTCCGGCACCTCCTCGCGCGCTACCAAGCTCATTCATGGTGGTCTGCGCTATCTCGAGCATTACGAATTCCGGCTGGTGCGTGAATCGCTGATGGAGCGCGAAGTGCTCTGGGCGATGGCGCCGCATATCATCTGGCCGATGCGCTTCGTTCTGCCGTTCCACAAAGGCGGCATCCGCCCGGCCTGGCTGATCCGTCTCGGCTTGTTCCTCTATGACCATATCGGCGGCCGCAAGCTTCTGCCCGCTACTCGCACGCTCGACATGCGGCGCGATCCGGCTGCCAAGCCGTTGAAGGCGCTATTTACCAAGGCATTCGAATATTCCGACGGCTGGGTCGATGATGCCCGCCTCGTAGTGCTGAACGCCAAGGATGCTGCACTCAAGGGCGCGCGCATCATGACGCGCAGCCGCGTCGTCTCGGCGGAGCGTGAAGGCGGCCTCTGGTCTGTGAGCGTGGAGGATGCGGCGACCGGCGCCGTCAGCACCTTCAAGGCGCGGATGCTGGTCAATGCGGCAGGCCCCTGGGTCGACGTGGTTTTGTCGGGTGCCGTGCGCAAGAACGATGTCCACAATGTTCGTCTGGTTCAGGGCAGCCATATCGTCGTGAAGAAGAAGTTCGACGATAGCCGTGCCTATTTCTTCCAGAACCCGGACAACCGCATCATCTTCGCGATCCCCTATGAGACCGATTTCACCCTGATCGGCACGACCGACAACGATTTCACCGGCGACCCGAAGAACATCCAGATCACCGAGGGCGAGATTACCTATCTCTGCAATGCGGCGAGCGAGTATTTCTCCGAACCGGTCAAGCCGGCCGATGTGGTCTGGACCTATTCCGGCGTGCGGCCACTGTTCGACGACGGCGCTTCGAAGGCGCAGGAAGCGACGCGCGATTATGTGCTGAAGATCGATGGCGGCAACAGTGATGCACCCCTGCTCAACGTCTTCGGCGGCAAGCTGACCACCTATCGGCGGCTCGGCGAGCATGCGCTGGAAAAGATCGCCGGCGCAATCGGTGCCAAGGGCAATCCGTGGACCGCGAAAAGCGTGCTTCCGGGCGGCGATTTTCCGGCGACCGGCTACGAGGCCGAAGTGGAAAAACTCACGAGCCGCTATCCCTTTCTGGCCAAGCGTTACGCGCGCCGCCTGGTGCGGCTTTATGGGACACTGGCAGCAAGCCTGCTCGGTAGTGCCGCCAAGACGGACGATCTCGGCCGGCATTTCGGCGCTGATCTCTATGAGGTCGAGGTGCAGTGGCTGATCACCCAGGAATGGGCGCGGCACGCCGAGGACATCCTCTGGCGCCGCACCAAGCTGGGCTTGACATTGACCCAGGCGCAAGCCGCCAGGTTGGAAGAATACATGCGGGAGACTATCCGCAACGTTGCCTGACGGCCGCGCCTGCATGGCGCTGCCGATGGCTGGGAGGAAGCCTGAGAATGCTTGAACTGAAAAACATAACCAAGGTTGTCGGGGCGGATACGCATATCCATTCGACCGATCTTGTGCTGGAGCGGGGCTCGCTGAATGTGCTGCTGGGCCCGACGCTGTCTGGCAAGACGTCGCTGATGCGGCTGATGGCGGGCCTCGACAAGCCGACGACCGGAACCATCTCGTTTGATGGCAAGGACGTGACCGGCGTGCGGGTGCAGGACCGCTCGGTCGCCATGGTCTACCAGCAATTCATCAATTATCCGGCGATGACGGTCTACGAAAACATCGCCTCGCCGATGCGCATTTCCGGCAAGGATGCGGCAACGATCGATCGCGAAGTCCGCAAGGCGGCCGAGCTGATGAAGCTGACGCCCTTCCTGGAGCGGACCCCGCTCAACCTGTCGGGCGGCCAGCAGCAGCGCACGGCGCTGGCGCGTGCCATCGTCAAGAATGCCAGCCTCGTTCTGCTCGACGAGCCGCTCGCCAATCTCGACTACAAGCTGCGCGAGGAATTGCGCGAAGAATTGCCGAAGCTGTTTGCCGCTGCCGGTTCGATCTTCGTCTATGCGACGACCGAACCGCAGGAAGCGCTGCTTCTCGGAGGCAATACGGCAACGCTTAGCCAAGGCCGCATCAGTCAGTTCGGGTCCACCATCTCGGTCTACCGCAAACCGGCCGATCTGGCGACCGCAAAAACCTTTGCCGACCCGCCGCTCAATACGCTCGACGTGGTGAAGTCCGGCACCGCTTTCGAGCACGCTGGCCTCAGCGTCCTGACGGTGCCGGCGCACCTCGCCGATATTGCCGACGGCGCCTATACCATCGCCTTTCATCCCCACCATTTGTCGCTTGCGCGTCCGCACGACACGGCGGCAACGCTGAAGGCGCGCATCATCATTTCGGAAATCGCCGGCTCGGAAAGCTTCATCCATGTCGATTGCGTGGGATCGCGCTGGGTCATGCTCGAACACGGCATCCACGACATCGAGCCGGATACGGCGATCGAGCTTTTCGTCGATACCCGCCACCTGATGGCCTTCGGGGCGGATGGACGCGCGATCGGCGGCCCTGCCGCTCGGGGAGCGTGAGGAGAAAACCATGGCACGCATCAATCTCGACCATATCCGCCACGCCTACGGCCCGAAACCGACGAAGCCTTCCGACTATTCGCTGAAGGAAGTTCACCACGAATGGAACGACGGCGGCGCCTATGCGCTGCTCGGTCCGTCCGGCTGCGGCAAGACCACGCTGCTCAACATTATTTCCGGACTGCTGCAGCCCTCCGAAGGCAAGATCCTGTTCGACGGCAAGGATGTCACCAACCTGTCGACGCAGGAGCGCAACATCGCCCAGGTGTTCCAGTTCCCGGTGATCTACGACACGATGACCGTTTACGACAACCTGGCCTTTCCGTTGCGCAACCGCCGCGTTCCGGAGACGGAAGTCGATCGCCGCGTCACGGAAATCCTCGAAATGATCGGCCTCTCGGACCGTGCAAAGAAAAAGGCGCAGGGGCTGACCGCCGACCAGAAGCAGAAGATCTCGCTTGGCCGCGGTCTCGTCCGCTCCGATGTCAGCGCAATCCTATTCGACGAGCCGCTGACCGTCATCGATCCGCATATGAAATGGGTGCTGCGTTCGCAACTGAAGCGGCTGCACAAGCAGTTCGGCTTCACCATGGTCTATGTAACCCATGACCAGACCGAGGCACTCACCTTCGCCGACAAGGTCGTCGTCATGTATGACGGCGAGATCGTCCAGATCGGCACGCCGGCGGAGCTATTCGAGAAGCCGAAACATACGTTCGTCGGGTACTTCATCGGCTCTCCGGGCATGAACGTCCTGCCGGCAAAGATCGATGGCTCGTCGGTCGATCTCGATGGCCAGAAGGTTGCGTTGTCTTTTGCGCCGAAGTTTGCTGCCGGTGCCAAGACGGAGCTGGGCATCCGCCCGGAATTCGTCCGCCTTGGCCGCGAAGGCATGCCGGTTGTGATTTCCAAGGTCGAGGATATCGGCCGCCAGAAGATCGTCCGCGCCACCTTCGCCAACAAGCCGATCGCCATCGTCGTGCATGAGGACGGCGACATCCCGGCGGAACCGAAGATTACCTTCGATCCCGCAGCCATCAATATCTACGCCGATTCATGGCGTGTGGGCGGGGAGGCCTGATCATGGAAAAGACCTGGAACAACAAGGCCTGGTTCATGGTCCTGCCGGTGCTGGTGCTGGTCGCCTTCTCGGCGGTCATCCCGCTGATGACGGTGGTCAACTATTCGGTACAGGACACGTTCGGCAACAATGAATTCTTCTGGGCAGGCACCGACTGGTTCATCCAGGTGCTGCAGTCCGACCGCTTCTGGGATGCGCTGACCCGCAACCTGATCTTCTCCGGCATCATCCTGGCGATCGAGATTCCGCTCGGTATCCTGATCGCGCTCAACATGCCGAAGACGGGTTTTGGCGTTCCCGTCTGCCTCGTCCTGATGTCGCTGCCGCTGCTCATTCCGTGGAACGTCGTCGGCACCATCTGGCAGGTGTTCGGCCGCGTCGATATCGGCCTGCTCGGCTACACGCTGGCAGCGCTCGGGATCAACTACAACTATGTCAACAATGTCTTCGACGCCTGGGTGACGCTGATCGTCATGGACATCTGGCATTGGACGAGCCTTGTGGTTCTGCTCTGCTATGCCGGCCTCGTGTCGATCCCGGATGCCTATTACCAGGCGGCGAAGATCGATGGCGCGTCCCGTTGGGCGGTGTTCCGCTACATCCAGCTGCCGAAGATGAAGCGCGTGCTTCTGATCGCCTTCCTGCTGCGCTTCATGGACAGTTTCATGATCTATACCGAGCCTTTCGTCATCACCGGCGGCGGGCCTGGAAATGCCACAACATTCCTGTCGATCGATCTCGTCAAGACGGCCATCGGCCAGTTCGACCTCGGCCCGGCAGCAGCACTTTCGCTCATCTACTTCCTGATCATCCTGTTGCTCTCATGGATATTCTACACCGTGATGACCAATAGCGATGCGCAGAGCTGACGGACGGAGGGAGGAAAAACAATGACCACCGCGACACAATCTGCACCCTCGGCATCCGGCCGCAGCTTCTCCTGGCTCGTGCCCACGATCTACATCATCTTCCTGTTGTTGCCGATCTATTGGCTCGTCAACATGAGCTTCAAAACGAACACCGAGATCACCGGCACGTTCTCGCTCTATCCGCATGCGCCGACGCTCCGGAACTATGCGGTGATCTTCACCGATCCGTCCTGGTACAAGGGTTACATCAACTCGATCATCTACGTGGTGATGAACACCGTCATCTCGGTTTCGGTGGCACTGCCGGCAGCTTATGCCTTCTCGCGCTACCGGTTCCTTGGCGACAAGCACCTGTTCTTCTGGCTCTTGACCAACCGTATGGCACCGCCGGCCGTTTTCGCGCTGCCGTTCTTCCAGCTCTATTCCGCCTTCGGCCTCATCGATACGCATATCGCCGTGGCGCTGGCGCATTGCCTGTTCAACGTGCCGCTGGCGGTGTGGATCCTCGAAGGCTTCATGTCGGGCGTGCCGAAGGAAATCGACGAAACCGCCTATATCGATGGTTATTCCTTCCCGCGCTTCTTCATCCGGATCTTCATCCCGCTGATCGCATCCGGCATCGGTGTCGCCGCCTTCTTCAACTTCATGTTCTCCTGGGTGGAACTGCTGATCGCCCGCACATTGACGACGACGGATGCCAAGCCGATCGCCGCGATCATGACGCGCACGGTGTCTGCTTCCGGCATGGACTGGGGTGTTCTAGCCGCTGCCGGCGTGCTCACCATCATTCCGGGCGCGATCGTCATCTATTTCGTCAGAAACTACATTGCCAAGGGCTTTGCCCTGGGGAGGGTCTAATGGCCACGCTGTCCCACCGCAACAATCACTGGCCCCTGGCGCTGGCTGCCGTTCTCGTCGTCTATGCCGCCCTGACCGGGCTGCTCATCATGGCGCTGCCGATCAAGGACGGCGTGCGCGACTGGTTCGCCCCGCTGATACGGGGCGGCTGGATGGCCTGGTCGTTCCCAGGCGCGATGTTCTTCCTCACCATCTTTGCGCTGCTCTCGCTGATGGCGGTCTGGGAGTACGCGCGGCCCGGTGGCAGCCCGCGCGTCGGCATCCTGCGGTTCGAGACGACGCGCGGCGACCGCCTGTTCGTCTCGCTGCTCGGCAGCGCCTTCATTCATCTCGCATGGCTGGGACTTGTCGGTCCCAACGTGTGGTGGGCTCTTGCTCTTTCCGTTGTCTACGCCGTCGGCGTGTTCAAGCTGGTTTGAGGCAAGATTACTGAAACGGATGGCTCGGGGGAGGTTCCAGGGCATCCGAAAATGCAATCGCAAACCTTTAAGGGAGGACAATTATGCGACGGCACCTTTTAACATCGACAGCAGTTCTGCTGCTGGCCTTTACCGGGTCCGCATTCGCGGGCATGGACGAGGCAAAGCAGTTCCTCGATAAGGAAATCGGCGATGTCTCGACGCTCGATCGCGCCGGCCAGGAAGCCGAAATGCAGTGGTTCATCGATGCGGCAAAGCCTTTTGCCGGCATGGATATCAAGGTCGCTTCCGAAACGCTGACGACGCATGAATACGAATCCAAGACCCTTGCCGCGGCGTTTACCGCGATCACGGGCATCAAGGTCACGCATGACCTGATCGGCGAAGGCGACGTGGTTGAAAAGCTGCAGACCCAGATGCAGACCGGCGAGAACATCTACGACGCCTATGTCAACGACTCTGACCTTATCGGCACCCATTGGCGTTACCAGCAGGCCCGCTCGCTGACCAAGTGGATGGCCAATGAAGGCAAGGACGTGACCAATCCCGGTCTCGACCTCGCTGATTTCATCGGCACGAAATTCACGACAGCCCCGGACGGCGACCTCTACCAGCTGCCCGACCAGCAGTTCGCGAACCTCTACTGGTTCCGCTATGACTGGTTCAACGACGAGAAGAACAAGGCCGATTTCAAGGCGAAATACGGCTACGATCTCGGTGTTCCGGTCAACTGGTCTGCTTATGAGGACATCGCCGAATTCTTCACCGGTCGCGAAATCGACGGTAAGAAGGTCTATGGCCACATGGACTACGGCAAGAAGGACCCGTCGCTCGGCTGGCGCTTCACCGACGCCTGGCTTTCCATGGCCGGCAACGGCGACAAGGGCCTGCCGAACGGCCTTCCGGTCGACGAATGGGGCATCAAGGTCAACGAGAAGTCCCAGCCGGTCGGCTCCTGCGTTGCCCGCGGTGGCGACACCAACGGTCCTGCAGCGGTCTATTCGATCCAGAAGTACCTGGACTGGATCAAGGCTTATGCGCCGGCGTCCGCCGAAGGCATGACCTTCTCGGAATCCGGTCCGGTTCCATCGCAGGGCGAAGTCGCCCAGCAGATGTTCACGTATACGGCGTTCACCGCCGACTTCGTGAAGGAAGGTCTGCCGGTGGTCAACGCTGACGGTACGCCGAAGTGGCGCTTTGCTCCAAGCCCGCACGGCGTCTACTGGAAGGACGGCATGAAGCTCGGTTATCAGGACGTGGGTGCCTGGACACTTATGAAGTCCACGCCGGAAGACCGCGCCAAGGCCGCATGGCTCTATGCGCAGTTCGTCACCTCCAAGACCGTCGACCTTAAGAAAAGCCATGTCGGCCTGACGCTGACCCGCGAGTCGACGATCCAGCACAAGAGCTTCACGGATCGTGCGCCGAAGCTCGGCGGTCTGATCGAGTTCTACCGCTCGCCGGCCCGCGTTCAGTGGTCGCCGACCGGTACCAACATCCCTGACTATCCGAAGCTGGCACAGCTTTGGTGGCAGGCGATCGGTGACGCGTCCTCGGGTGCGAAGACCGCGCAGGAAGCCATGGATTCGCTGTGCGCCGAGCAGGAAAAGGTTCTGCAGCGCCTGGAACGCGCCGGCATCCAGGGTGAAATGGGTCCGAAGCTCGCCGAAGAGCACGATCTCGAATATTGGAACAAGGATGCCGTCTCGAAGGGCCACCTTGCACCGCAGCTGAAGATCGAGAACGAAAAAGAAAAGCCGCAGACCATCAACTACGACGAACTGGTCAAGAGCTGGCAGTAAGACAGGAACCCGGTGCCGGATAACACTGGCGCCGGAGCCTCCTCTCGGATTTGGCTAACGAACAAAACCGTCCGAAGAGATGATCTTCGGGCGGTTTTTTCATTTCGGGGCTGGTCGTGTGTTTGCTAACGGCGTTTGAAAGCGCTGATTGCGGTGCGCATCATGACCTTCAGGTCCAGAAGCAGCGAGAACTGCCTGATGTAATCGATATCGGAGGCAATCTGGCGGACCGCCATCCAGCGATGCCCGGCAGGATCGTGGGGGCCGTGGGTCTGGGTAAGCCCTGTCAAGCCCGGCCTCATCAGGTTGCGGTACTCGTAACCCTGCACGAGATCGCTGTAGCTGCGCCCGGTGATCAGCATGTCGGGAACATGCGGGCGAGGGCCGACCAGCGACAAGTCGCCAACCAGCACGTTCCACAATCGCGGCAAAACGTCGAGCCTGGTCCTGTCCAGGAACCGTCCGAGCGGCGTGATCTGCTGATCGCCGGCGATCGGCTGACGGGTGCTGTTGACCTCATCGAGGCCGGTGGGCCTGCAGCGGAACGCCAAAAGCGCGAAGGGAGCTCCGTTGAGGCCGGTGTGCAGTTGCCGGGCGAAAACCGGCCCCTTGCTGCCCAGCTTGATGAGGACGGCAATGATGACAATAGCGGGAGCAAGAACGAGCAGCCCCAAAAATGCACCGGCAGCGTCGATGCTGCGTTTGATTGCAAACTGAACGGGAAAGTCGGGTACGCGAACCGGATGGAGGTAAAATTGGCGGGCGCCAGTCAGCGATCGCCGACCGGGAAGCGTTGCAGCACCGCCTCTGCCACAACCATTTTCCGTTGCCCGAAAGGGAACTGTTCGCTGCGGCCGTGTTTTCTCCGTCATGGACTTACTTCTCTCCGCTTGTGACAGGCAGACCCGCTTTCCTGTGATCGTTAACAGGAAGTACCTCGCCCGGAGATTTGGAGTTGCTGCCGATTACAATCGCGGAATCCCGATATCGGCCATCGCTGCAAGCTGCTTCCGGGTAAGCTTCATCTGCGCAGTGAAAGATGCAATTTTAACGCTTCGTTAAATATACCCGCGTCGCCATTACCTTGCGAATCCAATCCGTTCCTGTGGTTAATGTGCCGCCGCTCGAACGGTCCGGTTTGTTGAGCCCGACAAAGATTGGCGGCTGCTGCGGACCAAAAGCGCGTCTTGCCAGGGAAGAACTGGCTTACGGTGCCGGATCGCCGGATTCGGTGAGGGGTATTCCACCGGCGCTTTCACCTGCCATCATACCGTCTATCATCGGCAGCCCGTCGCTTCCGGTCAGCGCAAACCACTTGCTGCGGTCGAAGTACAGATCTCCCGGCATCTTCTTGCCTCGCGTTATGATTTGATTGGCGAGGAAGTTGTAGCGCGGCGTTTCGCCGAATTCTTTCTTGAACTGGATACGGCTGCCGAAATTGCGGATGTCGAAGGGTTCAAGTGCATGGATCTTGCCGATGATTTCTTCCGGATTGCCCCAGCGGACCTGACGTAGAAAAATGTTTGCCGCCTGCCCTGCAAGCGCCGTGACCTTGGCCGTATCGGCTGCAGTCTCGATGTTCAGTTTGACGCGAAAGGAGGTGACGCGGTTTTCCTCGTCGCCCTTGATGACGATGAAGAGGGAGGATTGTTCTGGAGCGCTGGAAGGAGGAAGCTCGACCGAGGAAGAACATTCCCAATCGTTGTTGTTGGCACGGCTGATAGTCCAGGCCAATTCGCCGAAACCACCGTTCTTCAGTTGCTCGCATAAGGTCTGCGGGTCGCTCTGGATCAGGCGGATGAAGTGCTGCTCCGGGGTCTTCAGGTCGTTAAAGGCATAGACGGGCAGGACCATGCGTGCGGGCGGCAGCCGTATGCTCCTGCTTTGGGTAATCTTGACTTGCTGCGGCGCAGGGTCAGCCTTGATGATCAGATTGGGATAGCCGAGATAGGTCAGCAGCAGATCGAGATTGCGATGGTTATTGGCAAGCAGAACCGTCGCCAGGATGCCGGCAAAGACCAGACCGACAGCGACGACGAAGAATATCTTTCCGGACCGGCCTTTCCGCTGCACATTCATGCCGGCACCTGAACTCCGCAGTTTTCGCCGGCTTCAGACGTCATGGATCCACATGCCTTGGCCATCCTGCGCTTCTCGTCTCACCCTCGGAGATAGGTATTGTCGAGAAAAAATAGACATATCAAGGTATAAAATGCAGGAAGCCATGCCATCGTGCGGCGGCCCGGAGTTTGCCGCAAGAAAAAGACGAAGGGTAGGTGCTCTTGCGCCCGACATTGCGGTCGCGAAGCCGGGCGATCCTCTGGCCGACCGGCCACATACCTGTTGCTCAGCCTTTCGCCCATCGGCAGCTATACTGCGCCGGCATACGCCTCGGCGCGGTACAGGGATATCCACCGCCGCTCAAATTTGAATGTGACTTCGTGCGCAGCCGTTGCCGGACGGGTCTCTGTGTCTTCCCCTTGATGTTGTGCCCGAGGCGAATATTAGCACTCACTCCGGTTGGGAGCGAAGGCCAAATTCGGTCGCTTCCGGGCCTCGTCAGCGGGGGAGTGGCGCCTAGCTTCCTTCATCCGGAATATTCAGAACATGGCCGCAGGCCTTGCAGTGCACTGCGTCGGCGTCGTGCCTTTGCAAGCCGCATTGCGGGCAGGGGAAGACGACCTTGTGCGGGCGCACGATCGCCTGTGCCAGTCGCACGAACAGCGAGATGCCGAATATCATCGTGATGATCGACGTCAGCTTGCCAAGCGTTCCCGGCAGGGTGATGTCACCAAAGCCAGTCGTGGTGATGGTGGCGACAGTGAAATAAAGTGCATCGACAAAACCGACGACGCCCGCCGCCTGATGGTAGAAGAACGCCGTGTAGACGAAACCGGTGACAAGGAACAGGAAGGTCACGAAATTGATGCAGGCACGGATGACGTCTTCCCACACGGCATAACCCGCCCGCTTGATCAGCAGCGTGAACACCTTGCTCTGGCCGAGCGACCAGATGCGGAAGGCGCGCAGGAAGGCGAAGTTGGAAAATTGCGCCGGAAACAGCAGTGTCGCCAGGATTGCGATATCGACCCAGGTCATCGGCCGTGTCAGCCAGCGACGGAGGCTCGAGGCGATCAGCGCCCGGGCAGCGAGCTCGAAGGCGATCAAAGCGGCGATTGCATAGTCGATGATGAGATAAGTGTGGCCCTCAGCGAGATAAGGGCCGGCGAGGAAGAAGATGATGATGGCGACATCTATGATCGCCATGGTGATTTGAAACCGGATCGCCCGGGCACTGGTCCCGAGATAGAGCATGCGCAGCCAGGCGCGCACGCCGTTCAACATCGGCTCTTCAGGCTCGTCGATCTTGGTGTGCTCTGTCATGAGATTGAGATAGGCTGGTGCGCAGAGGCGGTCAATGCTGCCAGATGTCAGGTGCTGGCATTACAACGATCGTCATCCCGCTTGAACTTCGTGCGGCGCGTCCTGCCGGCACAAAACGCCTGGAATCAGGTGTTTGAAGATTACATTAAGTTCACTTTATTTAGCTGCGGCAGGATGTATATCGTCGATGACGTTACAGTTTGAAATGCCCTACCAGGTGCTCCATGTCCAATTCAGCCGATAGAAACGATGAGTCCGACGGCGCTCAGGTGATGGTTCAGCGGGTGTGGCTTCAGGGCCGGCTGCTGACCGCGATTGCCACGATCCTCATCCTTGCCCTTGCGGGTTACGCGATCTTCCACCTGACGAGTGAAGTTCGTTATGAGGACGTGATGTCGGCGCTCGATAACACCAGCGTCACGTCCATCGCGCTTGCCATAGGCTTTACCGGCTTGAGCTTCTTCGCCTTGACCTTCTATGATGTCGGGGCGTTGATTTACCTCAAACGAAAGTTGCCCTATGCGGATGTGGCGCTGACGGCGGCCGCCGCTTACGCGGTCGGCAACACGGCAGGCTTCGGTCCTTTGAGTGGCGGCGCCATCCGCTATCGCGCTTATTCCCGCCTCGGGCTGAAGCCGGAAGAAATCGGCGGCGTCATCGCCTTTGTTACCCTTGCCTTTGGGCTTGGGCTTGCAAGCGTCGCGGCTCTCAGCCTGTTGATGATCGCACCGGAAGTGGCGACTTTGGTGGGAATGAGCTCGGCGGCGCTGCGCGCGATGGCGGTGCTGATCCTGACCGGCCTGCTGGCTTTGATGGTCGCGGGCCGCAATGGCCGTGCCTTGCAGCTGGGGCGATTTTCTCTGCGCATTCCCGATTCGCGCACGGCGTCGCGTCAGTTCCTTATCACCGTCCTCGATCTGGCCGCCTCTGCCTCCGTCCTCTACGTGCTTTTACCCGACGGGGTGATCGGCTGGCCGGCATTTCTCGCCATCTATGCGGTGGCTGTCGGGCTTGGCGTTCTCAGCCATGTTCCAGCCGGCCTCGGCGTCTTTGAGACCGTGATCGTTGCAGCGCTCGGCCAAGCTGTGGATGTGGATACGGTGTTGGGCGCTCTCGTTCTTTACCGCCTGATCTACCATGTCCTGCCGCTGCTTCTGGCTGTCATCTTCGTTATCGGCGCCGAATTGCGCAGTCTCTACCGCAAGCCGGTCGCTTCCAGCCTTCGCCGCGTGGCAGGCCGGCTGACGCCGCTTCTTCTCGCAACGCTGGCCCTTATTCTCGCCGCCATGCTGGTGTTTTCCAGCGTCACGCCGACGCCAGACGACAATTTGGCCTTTCTTGCCGACTACGTGCCGTTGCCGATTATCGAAGGCACGCATTTTCTGGCAAGCCTGCTGGGGCTGGTTCTCGTCATCGTCGCGCGCGGCCTTGCAAGACGGCTGGACAGCGCCTGGTGGGCGGCGCTTGTCGTTGCCGTTATCGCGCTGCTGTTTTCCCTGCTGAAGGCGGTTGCGCTGATCGAGGCCAGCCTGCTCGCCTTTTTCATCGTCAGCCTGCTTGCCACGCACCGTTCGTTCGACCGGCCGGCAAACCTGTCGAACGAACGGCTGACGCTGCCCTGGCTGACGGCGATGCTGGCCCTGTGTGCTTTTGCAGTGATCGTTCTGTTGTTCGTTTATCGCGATGTCGAATACAGCAATACGCTCTGGTGGCAGTTCGAGCTGTCGGAGGAGGCGCCGCGCGGCCTTCGCGCCGTGCTCGGGTTGACGATCTTCTCCGGTGCTGCTGCTTTGTGGAGCCTGTTGCGTCCTGCCAAGGGCCCGAGAGAAGCGTCTTCCGCCGAGGACATCGACAGGGCGATCGCCATTGCACGGGGGCAGGACATGTCGGATGCCAATCTCGTGCGGATGGGCGACAAGAGCCTGATGTTCTCAACCGATGGCCGCGCCTTCATCATGTATGGCCGTCAGGCCCGGTCCTGGATCGCCCTGTTCGATCCGGTCGGCCCGCGCGACGCGTGGCCGGACCTGATCTGGCAATTCATCGAGGAGGCCCGGTCCTGCGGATGCCGCCCGGTGTTCTATCAGGTGTCTCCGGCCGGGCTTTCCTATTACGCGGATGCCGGGCTTCGAGCCTTCCGTCTCGGCGAACTCGCCACGGCGGACCTCACGACCTTCGAGCTGAAGGGCGGCAAGTGGGCCACTTTGCGCCAGACCGTCAGCCGGGCGCAGCGCGACGGGCTGGAATTTGCCGTCGTCGAGCCGGACGGCATCCCGGCGATCATGGACGATTTGGTCGCAGTCTCCGACGCCTGGCTTGCGCATCACCGGGCCAAGGAAAAGGGTTTTTCACTCGGTGCATTCAACCCGGACTATATTGCCGCCCAACCGGTCGCGGTCCTGCGGCTGAACGGGAAAATCGTCGCCTTCGCCAATATCCTCGTGACCGATGTTTGCGAGGAAGGGACCATCGATCTCATGCGCTTCCTGCCGGATGCGCCGAAGGGATCGATGGACTTCCTGTTCGTATCGCTGATGGAATATCTGCGCGACAAGGGGTTCAAGCGGTTCAATTTGGGCATGGCGCCTCTGGCCGGCCTTTCCGGCCGCCGTTCCTCGCCTGTCTGGGACAAGGTTGGCCGCACGGTTTTCGAACACGGTGAACGCTTCTATAACTTCAAGGGCCTGAAGGCATTCAAGTCGAAATTCCATCCGCACTGGCAGCCGCGTTACATGGCAGCGGGTGGTGGTATCAACCCCGTTCTGGCACTGATGGATGCAACATTCCTGATTGGCGGCGGCGTTAAGGGAATTGTGAAAAAATGATCTTGAAGACATTCTGCCAGGCCGCTTTCGCAGCCAGCCTGTTTTTCACAGCATTCCCGGCGCGATCGGAGGATCCTGCCGCCTTCGACACGGGCATGATTCCGTCGCCGCACATTCTGATGCCTACCGGCGATGTCGCTGCTGCCGTGGTGCTGATTTCGGACACGGCCGGATGGTCGGACAAGGAGGATACGCTTGCCAAAAGCCTGAGCGACGGCGGCGCCTTGGTCATAGGCATCGATCTGCCGAGCTATCTGGCATCGCTGGCGAAGGACGACGGCGACTGCATCTACATGGTGTCGGACATCGAAGCGCTAAGTCAGCAAGTCCAGCGGGCGGCGAAGAACAACGATTACCGGCTACCGATCGTTGCCGGCGCCGGCGCGGGCGGCGCGCTGGCTTTGGCCATCGCGGCGCAGACCCCGGCAGCGACAATCGGGCAGACGCTGGCGATCGATCCCGAGGCCGGCATCGCGCTGAGCAAACAACTCTGTACGCCCGCCGACAAGAAAAAGGTGGGCGATCGGATGGTCTACGGTCTGACCGACGGCCCGCTGCCCGACCCGGTCACTGTGCTGTTTACCAAGGATGCACCGGCAGATGGCCGCGCCCACGTTGCGGAGCTGACAAACAAGCACGGCGATATCGAAATCACCGAGACGGATGACGAAACGTGGACGGCTTTTTCCGATGCGCTTTCGGGGCTCGTTTCTGCCTCCGCAGGCGAGGACAATCCCCTCGGTCTGCCGCTGACGGTGCTTGAGGCCAAGCCGACGCGTGACACGATGGCCATCGTCTATTCCGGCGATGGCGGCTGGCGCGATATAGACAAGGAAGTCGGTGACGTTCTGCAGCAGCAGGGCATGCCGGTGGTCGGTATCGATTCCCTGCGTTACTTCTGGTCTGAACGCCAGCCGCAGGAAACCGCCGATGATCTGCATCGCATCATCGCATTTTATGGAAAGCGCTGGAACGTCAAGCATATCCTGCTGATCGGCTATTCCTTCGGTGCCGATATCCTGCCCCGGACCTACAATCTACTGCCACAGGCCGATCGCGACCGCGTTGCGCAGGTGTCGCTGCTCGCCGTGTCGCATCAGGTGGATTACAAGATTTCCGTGCTTGGCTGGCTGGGTGCGGCGGCGGCGCATGGGGCCGGAGATCCGGCAGACGACATAAGCAAGATCAAACCAGCCGTCGTGCAGTGCATTTATGGGACAGACGAGGAGGATGATGTCTGTCCGACACTGAAGGATACCGGCATCGAAGTCATCGCCATTGAAGGCGGCCATCATTTCGACGAGGATTATCCGGCCTTGGTCAAGCGCATTCTGGACGGGTTTGATCGGAGGCTGGCGTCCATCGTAAAGCCTTGATACGCACCTTCATGACAAGATACAGGATCGCCTTTTCCGGCGATCCTGTTTTCCTTGCGCCTACTGTTTGTTTTCGTCTTCAGTGGCGGCGCGACCGCCGGGGATCGTGCTGACGGTGACTGAGACCGGGTCGCTGGCAGGAAAGGATGACTCAAGGCCCTCATCGAGCTGCTCTTCCAGCGTGCCTGTATCACTCGCAGCTCGAGCGCTTCGCAGCGAAATAACGGCCGGAGATTCGCCAGTGGAGTCACTGCCGGAGCCGGACGTTTCGGCTGCCTCTTCCTCAGCGGGCTGGTCGAAGGTCGCCACTTGCAGCATCATTGCCTTGGCCCTTGTGATCGCGTTCAGGCGGTTCAAGCCATCCGATTCGGTCTGGGTCATCTGAACGGAAATCACATCGCCGCCTTCGCCGACAAATTCGACGGTCATCATCCCGGATGACGGTTGCGGGTGCACCTGGGTGCCGATTACTTCCATGACAGTCGCCTCCATGATTGCGTTACCGCTAATAACTGTGTCGGGAGATGTTTTGTTCCGCTTGCGGGCGCACCCCACAACGACCACCGCCGCAGCCTGAACGCAAAAAGAGCGGCCGGAGCCGCTCTTTGATGGGGTGATGAAGCAGCAGCGATCAGGCCGCGACGTCTTCCATCTCGCGTTCCTTGAACATGCGGGCGAGGTTGAGGAAGCAGATCATGCCGGTCTCGTTGGCGATGATGCCTTCCGCGTAGCTCTTGTCGAACGATGTGGTGATTTCCGGGACCGGCTGCACCTGGTCGCCACGGACGGTCAGGATGTCGGAGACGCGGTCGACGACGAGGCCGATGACCATGTTGTGCACTTCGGCAACGACGATGGCGCTGCGCTCGTTGGCAACCGTGCTCTTCATGCCGAGCTTGTGGGCAAGATCGATGATCGGGATAACGGTGCCGCGCAGGTTCATCACGCCGAGAACGTCGGCCGGCGAATGCGGGATCGGGGTGGACGGCGCCCAGCCGCGGATTTCGCGGATCGTCGTGGTCTTCACGCAGAATTCCTGATCGTGGAGACGGAAGGCGATGATCTCGAGCGTTTCATGACCGAAGGTACCTGTAGAGATCGTGTTGTTCATCAAAATTCTTCCCAGCTATCCCGATTGGCGGCAACTGCCACGTTTGAACTAAAGGCCTTCGCTACCCGGTTGGCCATGGCTCGGGCCGGGGAAGCGACTGGTTTTGCGTCCTGCCGCGCTGCCGCCAAGCGACCCTGCGATGCCTCGCCAACCTTGAACTGGCTGAGCAGACCGAAAAGACCGTCCGCTTCCTTCGCCAAGGCGTGGCTGGCAGCCGTGGATTGCTCGACCATCGCTGCATTCTGCTGTGTACCTTGGTCCATTGTATTCACAGCCTGGTTAATTTCTTTCAAACCTGTCGCCTGTTCTTTTGCACCTTCTACAATAGCGGTCACATTGGTGTTGATCTGGTGCACCTGGGTGAGGATTTCTTCCAGTGCCTTGCCTGCCTGGCCAACGAGAGAAACGCCGGTTTTGACCTGATCGCCGGAGGTGGTGATCAGGCTCTTGATTTCCTTGGCTGCCTTTGCCGAGCGCTGGGCAAGTTCGCGCACTTCCTGCGCCACCACGGCAAAACCCTTACCTGCGTCGCCGGCCCGGGCCGCCTCGACGCCTGCATTGAGGGCCAGCAAGTTGGTCTGGAAGGCAATCTCGTCGATCACGCCGATAATGCTGGAAATCTCGCGCGACGAGTTCTCGATCTCACCCATCGCCTTGACGGCGTTTCGCACCACTTCGCTGGAGCGTTCGGCCCCCAGCTTGGTCTGTGCCACCAGCGCGCCGGCCTCTTCGGCACGGCGGCTGCTATCGGCCACAGTTGTGGTGATTTCCTCAAGCGCCGCGGCAGTTTCCTCGATCGATGCTGCCTGCTGTTCCGTGCGTTTTGAAAGATCCACGGCCGCATTGTGGATCTCGCTCGAACCGGCGGTGATCGCCTGCGCATTGGCGCCGACCGCGCGCATCGCCTGTTTCAGTTTGTCGATGGAATCGTTGAAGCTGAGGCGGAGCGTTTCGAGTGCCGGGATGAATTGCCTGTCCAGATGCTGATCGAGATTGCCGCCAGCCAGGTCTTGCAACGCCGCCGCCAATTCCTGGCTATTGTTGACGCGGCCGGTAATGTCGGTTGCGAATTTTACCACCTTCATCACCGATCCGTTCAAATCGAAGATCGGATTGTAGCTGGCTTGGATCCACACCTGCCTGCCGCCATTGCCGATCCGCTTGAATTCGTCGGCGATAAACTGGCCGTTGCGCAGCTTGGCCCAGAAGTCCCTGTATTCGTCGCTGCGGCTATAGGCGGGATCGCAGAACAGGCTGTGGTGCTTGCCCTGAATATCGGCAAGTTGATAACCGAGCGTCGAGAGAAAATTCCCGTTGGCCGTCAGAATGTCGCCGTTCGGGGTGAACTCGATGACGGCCTGGGCGCGGGAGATCGCATCGATCTTGCCGGCATCTTCGGCGCTTCTCAGTTTTTCAGATGTGATGTCGGTGGCAAACTTGACCACCTTGTAGGGCTTGGAACCCCGGAAAATGGGGTTGTAGGATGCCTCGATCCAGATTTCCCGGCCGCCCTTGCCAATTCGCTTGTACTGGCGTCTGTCGAATTCGCCGCGCCCAAGCCGTGCCCAGAATTCGCGATAATCCGTGCTAGCCGCGTCGGCCGGATCGACAAACATGCGGTGATGCTGGCCGACGATTTCCGGAAGGTCATACCCCAGTGTTTTGCAGAAGTTCTCATTGGCAGTCAGGATTTTACCCTGCAGATCGAACTCGATGATCGCTTGTGATCGCTGCATCGCAGACAGGATTGCCTTGGCGTCGCCGCCGAACGGCGATGGGAAACTGCTCATGGCTGTCGGTCCTTATGTCCTTGGTTGGGCAACGCGCGCGCAGAGGCACCGCGCGATCGGGCGGATTTTCGCTGAATGGCAATGCTGACTGTCGGCGAACGATACCGGCGCCTTGCACCTGCGTCGTCCGGTCATGCCGGATAACCGGCTTTGCGCGATAGCTTCATGCTCCGGCGAGTACCGGGCGCGTAGCAATATCTAGGGGGTAAAACTTGAACAGATATTTAAGATTTGGCTATTTCAGGCCGCTGATCGGTATAAATATGATAAATGAAAGTACCCGGCTCAACGCCGGGTATAAAAGCTCACTTAATTGCATTCAAAGGGTGCGGAAAGCCACGTTTCCGGGCTTTCGCGTTGCTGCTCACTGTGCGGTGAGAACGCCTGCGAACTGCTCGACGGCCCAGTCCACCTGGTCTGCGGTGATGACCAGCGGCGGGGCGATGCGGATCGTGTCGCCATGAGTGTCCTTGGCCAGAATGCCGCGTTCCTTCAGCGCTTCGCAATATTTGCGGGCACCACCGGCTTCCGGCACCAGCTCGACGGCGAGCATCAGCCCACGGCCGCGTACCTCCTTGATGATGTTCGAGCGAATATCCTTGAGGCCTGTCTGGAAACGCTCCCCCATGCGGGCGGAATTGCCGATCATGTCTTCCTCGGTCAGGGCCTTCAGTGAGGCGCGGGCAATGGCGCAGGCAAGCGGATTGCCGCCAAACGTCGAGCCATGCTGGCCGGGTTGCAGGACGCCGAGCACTTCGGAATTCGAAAGAACGGCAGAGACCGGGTAAAAGCCGCCGGACAGCGCCTTGCCGATCAGCGTCACATCGGCCTCGATGCCTTCATGCTCTTCGGCCAAAAGCTTGCCGGTGCGGCCAAGGCCGGTCTGGATCTCGTCGAGGATCAGCGTGATGCCGTGCTTGGAGCACAGTGCGCGCACTTCCGGGAAATAGCCCTGCGGCGGGATCATCACGCCGGCTTCGCCCTGGATCGGCTCGATCAGGAAGGCAACCGTGTTTTCGTTGATCGCGGCGCGGAAGGCTTCGATATCGCCGAACGGAACAGTCTTGAAGCCGGGCGCGAACGGGCCGAAGCCGGAGCGTGCGTCCGGGTCCGTCGAGAAGCCGACGATACCCATGGTGCGGCCATGGAAATTGTTGGAGCAGACGATGATCTCGGCCTTGTTCTCGGCAACGCCCTTGACCTCGTAACCCCATTTACGCACCGCCTTTACGGCGGTCTCGACAGCTTCTGCGCCGGAGTTCATCGGCAGGATCTTATGGCTGCCGGTGAGTGCCGCCAGTTCCTCGTAGAAATGCGCAAGCTGATCGTTGCGGAAGGCGCGCGAGGTCAGTGTCAGCTTCTGCGCCTGCTCGACCATTGCCGCCAGAATTTTCGGATGGCAATGGCCCTGGTTGACGGCGGAGTAGGCCGACAGGCAGTCGAGGTAACGGTTGCCATCGAGGTCCCAGACATAGACGCCTTCGCCGCGCGACAGCACGACGTCGATCGGCTTGTAGTTGTGTGCGCCGAGCCGGTATTCGGTTTCGATCAGTGCGTTGGTCGTGTTCATGGTTCCTCCGGTCGTTTTGTTATTGGCTCAGGCGCCGCGCGTCGGGCGATCAAGGATACGGCGGCCGAACAGGCTTGCCGTCAGCTCGACGAGGATGCGGGCGCTTTTGCCGCGATCGTCGAGGAAGGGATTGAGCTCGACCAGGTCGAGCGAGGAGACGAGGCCGCTGTCACACAGCATTTCCATGATCAGATGCGCTTCGCGGAAGGTCGCACCGCCGGGAACCGTTGTGCCGACGCCCGGCGCCAGTTCCGGATCGAGGAAATCGACGTCGAGGCTGACATGCAACAAGCCGTTGGCGGCTTTGATGGTTGCGATGATCTCGTGCATGATATGGGCCATACCGGTCTCGTCGATGGCGCGCATGTCATAGACATTGACGCCGTGTTCGGCGATTTCCTCGCGCTCCCGGTCATCGACGGAGCGGATGCCCACCTGGAAGACGTTCTTCGGATCGACCATCGGGCGGCTCTTGTCGAGGATCGGCGCAAACTCCGCCTGGCCGCAGAAAAAGGCCACCGGCATGCCGTGCATGTTGCCGGAGGGCGACGTTGCCGGCGAATTGAAATCGGCATGGGCATCGAGCCAGAGCACGAAGAGTGGGCGGTTCTGCTCATGGGCATAGCGCGCCATGCCGGAGACCGAGCCCATCGACAGGGCATGATCACCGCCGAGGATCACCGGAAATTTGCCGGTGCGGGCTGCCTGGTGCACCGATTCGTCGAGCGCGCGGGTGACGGCCGCAACGATCTGCAGATTGTTGGCTTTCGGATGGTTGGGAAGGTCTCTGGCAGGCAGAGGCTTCAGGTCGCCTTCGTCGGTGACGCTGTGGCCAAGACCGGCCAGAATGGTGTCGAGGCCTGCAATGCGCAGGGCTGCTGGACCCATTGCAGCGCCGCGACGGCCGGAGCCTTCCTCGAGTGGTGCGCCAATGAGCACGATGTTCTTCTTGGATTCAGCCATGGTCTTCCCCGCAAGTTCGCGTGATGCCGGTTTGCCCGGTTTGTGCGCGAATTATACGGGTTTGTTCGTTGGCAAATAGATGGAAAACTGGCAAATAGGTGGCAATAATTGGCACTATGAGAAGTGTAGATGGACAGAATGATAAGTCTCGATGATCTTGATCATTCCCTGATCAGTGCGCTGCGTCACAATGCCCGTACACCCGTTTCAGCCCTTGCCGCCACCACAGGTGCGTCGCGCGCGACCGTTGCCGCCCGGATCGACCGGCTGGTGGCATCCGGCACCATCGCTGCCTTTACCATCCGCACCGGAGCGGAGCTTTCCGGCAGCGGTGTGCGCGCCATCGTCATGATCGAAATTCACGGCAAGATGGCCGATCGCGTCGCG
The DNA here is from genome assembly GCF_049898205.1 of Pararhizobium sp. DWP3-4. Taxonomy (NCBI): domain Bacteria; kingdom Pseudomonadati; phylum Pseudomonadota; class Alphaproteobacteria; order Hyphomicrobiales; family Rhizobiaceae; genus Pararhizobium; species Pararhizobium sp. DWP3-4. The sequence goes on from NZ_JAFCXF010000018.1 coordinate 29,478, forward strand.
GCGCAGCTGCGCGGCCTGCCACAGGTGCGCGCGCTGCATTCCACCAATGGCCGCTGGGATTTCATTGCCGAGCTGGAAGACAAGGATCTCGGCACCTTCGACGAAACGCTGCGGCTGATCCGGCTGATCGACGGGATCAACCTGACGGAGACGAATATTCTGCTGAAGACCAGCAAGATTTCGGCTGCGGTTTAGGTCGGATGGTATTGAGCGGCGCCTGCCCTCAGTATTCCTTCTCATAGAAGATACCGCCGCCTGCGCCGCTGGCTCCGGCTTCACCGCGCAGCTTGACGCCACGGCCGACGTCGAGATTGATGATCGCCTTGCCGCCGCCGGCCTCCGCGCCCGATTGAAGCTCAAGATAGGTCCGGTCATTGAGATACTTGCCGGCCGTAACCTTGGCGCCACCGGTCGCATCGGTCGAGACATCAAGATCGTCGACGCCCAGCTTGTTGCGCAGGCCGCTCAGAAGCGAGTTGGAGCCTCCGCCGGCCAGTTCACTGACGGCGGCGGCCAGCTGGGCGATCTGCAGGGCCGAAAGATTGGACAGCGACCGGTTGAAGATCAGTTGCGCCAGGATTTCATCCTGCGGCAGAGCAGGCGAAGACGAGAACGTGATGGCCGGGTTGTTGGCCGGGCCGGCGACATTGACGGTCACCGTCGTCGATCCGGCGGTGGAGGTTGCATCCAGATCGAGCGTCGGGATCAGGTTGCCGCCGAAGCTGATCGTGCCATCGGCGAAGTTGAGGCGCTTGCCGAGGATTTCGAGCCGGCCACGCCGCATCTCGAAACCGCCCGATACGGCCGGTTCTGCAGCGGTGCCGCGAATGGTCAGGTCGCCACCAAGCTCGGCATCGATGCCGCGTCCGCGGACGAACAGTTTTCCAGGCGCGCTGACTGCCAGATCGAAAGCGATGCCGCCGCTTTTGGCACCGCCGCCGCTGACTGTGTCGCTGCGGACATCGGCCTGCATTTGCCGCACTTTGGCCGGGGCATTCTTGTGCTTGATGTTGATTTCCGACAGAGACGCCGGCAGCTTTTCCGGAATGGTGATCGAGGCCTTGTGGATGGTAACCTTGCCGCCCAGCACCGGCGTTGCGGTCAGCGAACCCTTGAGGGTCATTGCACCATCGACGCTGGCTGTGAACAGGCTGCCATCGACATAGGTCGCTTTGGCAAGGCGGATGGCGAGGTCGGCCGGAAAGCCGGAACCGGGGGCGATGCCGACCGTGCCGGTGACATCGAGCGTACCGCCGCCGGCAAGCTTGCCGGAGAGTTTTTGGATATTCGCCTGCTTGCCATCCAGCGAAACATTGGCAGCGAGATCGGTGATCGCCAGGTTGCGCCGGACATCGACGAAGCGGGCGCCCGTGGTGGAGATCGTGCCGGTGACCTGTGGTGCCGTTGCTGCACCAGTGATGGAAAGATCGAAATTGGCTGCGCCGGTCAAGGTAAAGCCCTGCTCGGCCAAAAGGTTGGCGGCGAGACCGAACGGCAAATTGCCGGACGCCTTCACATCGATCTGCTTGTTGCCGGTTATGCCGACTTTGCCACCGGCCTTGAAGGCGAGGCCACCCGCCCCGTTGAGCGTGCTGTCGAGCGTCACGACGTTGTTGGCAAACTGGCCCTTCGCCGCGATATCGAGTGCGCCGACGCCGGCGGATTTCGCCTGCGCGATTGCGGCGTTTGCCCAGCGCAGATCGTAGACCACAACGGGGGCTGCAGACGTTCCGGTGACATCGACCTTGCCGCTGATGGCACCGTCGGCCCCAAGCGACGGCACGAATGTGTTGGCGAGGCTTGCGGGCAGGGCATTGAGATCGACGTCGAGGTCGAGCTTCTCACCAGCCGAGCCGGTCAACGCGATCGTGCCTCCCGAAGCGCCGATCGTCAGTTTCTGCAGGCTGACCCTGCCGTTCTCGATGGTGATCGTCGTCGGTGCCGAAAGCTTCACCGGAATCTTGCGCGGTGTTGCGGCAAAGGAAGCGAGATTGACGGTTGTCCTGCCATTCGCCGTCTCGATATCGGCCCGCAGATTGAGTGGCGCGCCGTCATACTGTCCGTCCAGCGTCACGTCGGTCTTCCCGGCCTGCTGGGTGAAATCGAGCTTCAGGCCGGTGACGCGGTTTTGTCCCTGCGCGAAAGTTTCAACGGAGAGATTGCCCTTGATCGCCAGGGCCTTGAGGTCGGCAATGGTGATATCGGCGACCGGCTTGGTGATGACGAGATCGCCGCGCTTGATGCCGGAACCGCTGGCTTTCAGCGCAATCGAGGTCTTGCCATTGTCGCTGTTGATCGATGCCGATCCGGCCATGTCGCCGGATGCCTTTTCACCGGCCATGGCGGCGAGCAGACCGACATCCGGGAAGGTGAAGTCGATATTGCCCTGCGGCAGGAAATCGCTGGTGAACTGGATCTTGCCGTTCAGTCTGTTGTCGCCGACCTGCACCTGAAGAACCGGAAGGCTGGTGCGGCCTTCCTCGGAGACGAGGTCCGCATTGACGTTGATGGCCTGGCCGCCAAGAGCGCCGGTGGCCTTGATCTTCGCCTGCGGGTTTTTCGGATTGGCGGTCGCATCGGCGGTCAGTTGCAGATCGCTGAGCGTCCGGCCTGCCAGAGTGGCTCCGCTGGAGGTGACCTCGGCCTTGATGCCGAGATTGTCGAGCGGACCGGTGGCATCGACCTTGAAGTCGGCGATGCCACTCGCATCCGCCAGTACCTTGCCGAGATCGGGCAGCGTGCCGGTGACGGCGGCCGTCAGGGTGCCGTCCCTGAGGCCGACTGAGCCTGCGGCCTGGATCGTTCCGGAACCGACGGCCAGTCTGCTGATATCAACCGCGCCATCCGCACCGGTGGTCACCATACCGGACAAGGTGACTGGCGTGTCGAACTTGGCGGAAAGGGAGGTTGGCAAGCCGGCCGGAAGGACGGACAGATTGAAACCGGCATTCAGCGTCTTTGCGGCAATCTCGAACGCGCCATCCACGGTGCCGCCGAGATTGCTGCTGTCGATGGTGACGGGATCGAAGCCGATCCGTTGCGGCGATACGTCGAGAACGGTTTCGACCTTCAGCGGTCCCTTGACCAGCCTATCGAGGTCGGCGCTTGTCAACTGGGTGTTGCCGGTCTCGATACGGGTTTTGACCAGGCCGGTCTGGGTCGACAGGTTGAAGGCATCGCTATGGGCCGTCAGCTTGATCGCTTCGATGCGGCCTTGCGGCAGTGCGAGCTGACCGATATCGGCCCGGACGTCGAGAACGGCGGATTGCATGCTGCCGGTGATCGATGCGGTACCCGTATCGAGTACGATATGGGCTTCGCCATTTTCAAGCGGCAGGCGCGCGTCGATTCCCGCGAGCGTCGCGGTGACATCGAGCTTTTCGCCGGCACTGCCGTTCAGCGTCACCGTGCCGCCGGATGCGGCGATCGCGAGCTCCTGCAGATTGACCGCGCCGTTTTCGATGGTGATCGTCGTCGGGGCCGCCAGTTGCAGCGGGATTTTCTTCGGTGCGGCAGCAAACGACTGGAGATTGATTGTCGTCTTGCCGCCAGCACTTTGCAGGTCGCCGCGTGCAGTCAGGGGGGCTGCGTCATAAATGCCGTCGAGGGCGAAGTTGGTTTTCGGACCCTGTTGCTCGAAGCCGAGCTTGAGGCCGGCCAGGCGCGTGTCACCCTGGCGGACTTCTTCTACCGTTACCGCACCTTTGATGGCCAAAGCTTTCAGATCGGCGATGGTGATGTCGGCAGCGGGTTTGCTGATCACCAGATCGCCACGGGTGATGCCCGATCCGTTGGCTTTGACGGCAACCGACGTCACGCCGTTTTCAGACCTGATGCTGGCCGTGCCCGTAAGGTCACCGGATGCGGTTTGTCCGGCCATGGCGGCAAGCAATCCGAGATCGGGGAAGTTGAAGCTGAGCGCGCCGTTCGGCTGGAAATCCGGCGTCAGGTCCAGCGCGCCGGTCAGCGTGTTCTGGCCGATCGTCGCTTCGATCGAGGGAAGGCTGGTAGCGCCCTTGGCGGAGGCGATTTCGGCCTTGGCGTTGATCGTCTGTCCGTCCAGAGAGCCTGTGGCCGTGACCGTCGCATTGGGGCCATTCTGGCCGACTGTCGCATCGGCGCTGACGGCGAGGTCATTGAGGATGCGTCCGGCAAGCGTTGCGCCGTTTGCCGTCACCTCGGCCTTGATGGCCAAAGCGTCGAGCGGGCCGCTGACATCCGCCTTGAAATTGGCAATGCCCTTGGCGTTTGCAAGGAACCTGCCTATTTCGGGAACGATGCCGCTGACTGCCGCAGTCAGGTTCCCGGTTTCAAGCGCTGCCGATCCCGTTGCCTCGATGGTACCGGACTTGAGGGCGAGATCGCTGACTGCAACGCTGCCATTGGCGCCGGTGTTAAGATTGCCGGTTATGGCGATGGTCGTGTCGAATTTTTCAGCCAGCGACGGTGGCAGGACGGCAGGCAAGGCGAACAGCTTGAAGCCGGTTGCCAGCGTGTTCTCGGCAATCGTGTAGGAACCAGTCAGCGTGCCGCCGATACTGGCGCTTTCCAGCGTCAGTGGATCGAAGGATGCGGTGTCAGGGGTGAGCGACAGGGTGCCGTCGATCTTCACCGGGCCCTTGATCAGGCGGTCGATATCGGCGCTGACGAAGCGGGTCGCCCCGGTCTCGATCGTTGTCTTCAGGGGGCCGGTCTTGGTCGAGAGATTGAAGCTGTCGCTATAGGCGTACAGCTTGATGGCCTCGATCTCGCCCTGCGGCAGCGTCGCCTTACCGATATCGGCACCGATGTCGAGGACGGCCGTCTGCGCGTCGCCGATCAGCGAGACATTGGCATTGTTGATCGAAAGCTGCGCCTCGCCTTTTGCCATTGGCAGGCGGAAGTCGATGGGACCATTCGTACCGGTCAGGCTTGCCTGCAGGTCGTTTTGACCTGCAGTGCTATAGGTGCCGGATGCGGCGAAGGTCAGTGCTCCCGTCGAGAAATTACCCCTGTTGATGCGCATGGTCGTGCCGTCGAGCGCTGCGGACAGGTCGATATCCGTGGTGCCTTCGAACAGCGGTCTAAATGCGGCAGGCAGCAGATCGCTGAACGTGCCGCCGCCCTTGAGCGCGAGGGTGCGGAATCCGTCGGGAGCAAGCGTGTGCTCGCCTTCCACTTTCAGCACCTCGTTGCCGTCAAGTGCTGCGGTTGCCGTGCCGGTCCATTTCGTCAGCGGACCGTCGCCGGTTATGGAAATGCTGACGGCCGGTTCGCCGGGCAGGCGCATGGCCTTGGCGAGCAATCCGCCCTTCGGTTCGTTGATGGTGGTTTCCAGCTTCAGTTTGTTGTCTGCCGGATTGAAGACGATATCGGCAATCGCCTTGGCCTCCGGCCGGTCGCGCTGGGCAACGGCAAGCGCCGCGGCAATGCTGGCATTGGTGGCGTTCAGCTTGCCCTGCGCATTGAGGAACTGATCGACGCCGGCGATATCCTTGCCGATGATGATTTCCTGCAGATCGAAGGCATCGATCTTGACGTCGAGCGGCAGAGCAAAGGTCTGGCGGACTTCCTTGGTTTCCTGCGAGGGGATCGGCAGCCGTTCGAGGCGAACGGATCCGGCAGACAGTTTAGCCGCATCGAAGCGCTTGGAGAACAGCGCCGTCGGCGACCAGTCGATCGCCACTTCACGGATTTCGGCATAGATACCCTTGCTGTCGAACAGCGTCACGCTGGACGCCGTGAAATCACCTGTCAGAAGCGCGCTCGGGTCGTTGATGCGAACGATCTGGTCGGGCGTCGAGGCATATTTCTCGATCATCGCGGCGACAAAGCGAGCTCCTGGCGCGGTAAAGCCTGCGAAAAGCACCAGAAGCACCAGGGCGAGCAAGGCAAAGCCAAGGCCGTAAACCAGCCAGCGCAACGCGATTTTCAGAAAACGGAGCAAACGATTCATAATTCATCCATAGCGCAAGTCGCGTTGCGGTGAAATTGCTTCCTAAACCAGCTCTTTGCGTCCGGGTTCAGGCCGTGATGACTGCGCTTGGCAATCAGAAGGATTGGCCGATACCGGCATAGATTCCATATTTGGTGCCGCCCGGGTACGCATTGAGCGGCACGGCGACGTCCAGCCGGATCGGCCCGAATGGTGTGTTGTAGCGCAGGCCGATGCCGGCACCGGCGCGGATGTCGGAAAAATCCGGCGCGGTCTTGGCCGATACCGTTCCGGCGTCGATGAAGGGCACGATGCCGATCGTATCGGTTATGCCGATGCGCGCTTCCACTGTGGCGTTGACATAAGAGCGTCCGCCGAGGATCTCGTTGTCGCCGTTGCGCGGGCTGATCTCCTGATAGGAATAGCCGCGCACGGTGCCGCCGCCGCCCAGATAGAAGCGCCGGTTTGCCGGAATGGAGGCGAGGCCATCGCCACCGGCAATCACGCCGGCGCCAAGCCTTCCGGCCAGAACGAAGCGGTTTTCTTCGCCGAAGCCGACATAGGCTGCAGCCGATCCCTCGAACGAGCTGAAGAAACTCTGGCCGTTGATCTCGTAGCTTGGCTTGGCGTTGATCGATGCGCGATAGCCTGAGGCGGGGTTGAGCTTGTTGTCGCGGGTGTCGCGGACATACTCGATCGGGATCGACGCGGTCAGATATTCGTTCTTTCCAAACGCGTCCTCGACATCGGCCCACGCCAGTTCGCCACCGGCTGATACAGTGTCTGTATCCGAGAGTTCGAACGTGGCGCCTGCCGCCGCCGTGAAGATCGTTGCCTCGTAGGCGTCGGGATCGAGCAGCTGCGCCTTCAGGCTGGCATTGAATGTGGAGGCAGGGCCGAACGCCCCGGGCTTGGCAAACAGCAAGCCGGCCGAATAATCGAGACTGCCGACATCGGTGGTTTCGCCGATGCGGCTGACCGAGCCCTCCAGACGCAGAGATTCGGCCCGGCCGAACAGGTTACGGTGGCCCCAGTAGCCCTGCAGACCGAAACCGTCGGTGGTGGAATATTGCGCACCTGCGCCAAAGTAACGGTGTTTGCCTTCCGAGACCTCGATAGACATCGGAATGGTGCCGTCTGGTGCCAGCTGATCAGCTTGCTTGATGGTGACACTGGAGAATACGCCCAGCTGCCGCAGCCGGTCGGACGCCTTGCGCAACGCTTCCGGTGAATAAGGCTTGCCGCCGTTCAGCCGGGAATAATCGGCAACGAAACTCGGATCGACGGTCTTGGTGCCATTGACTGTAACGGCGCCCACCGGTGCGACGGGCCCGCCTTCGGCTGCGATCGTGACATCGACGGTATTCGTCGCGTGATCTGCGACAACGCTGCGTTCCGTCAGTTTGGCAAGTGGCCTACCTTCTTCCTTCAGGTCTTCGACGACTTTTTCGCCGGCCTTGATGATGAGGGTGGAATCCGCACGCGCTCCTGGTTTCAGATACTGGTCCGGCCGGCGCCCGACGGCATCGCCTTTGAGAACGACGTCACCCAGGGTGAACACAGGGCCGGGGCTCACGGTGATCTCGACCGGCACCGGCGCACCATCCGGAAAGACGGGATCGGGCGGCAGCGTGTCGATGTCCTGACCATTCACCTTGACGGCCACCGTACCACCGTAACGGGCCTGTTCGTAAAGAGCCGCCAGCAGGCGGTCGCGATCGTCGCGGGCCTTGATGGCAAGGCCAAGATCGCCGGAAACCGGCTTGTCCTTGTCCTGATACAGCCGGGAGCTGTTTTTCAACGCCGTCTTCAGGTCGGCATCGCCGGAGGATTCATTCAGTGTCAGGCTGAAATTGACGGGGTCAACGATATCGTTGGGCTCTTCTTCTTTTTCGAAAAACCGCATGCCGAAAATCTTGAAGGCATAGGCGTCGGTGACCGACAGAGGTCCGCAGGCAGCCAGAGCCGCGACCGCCAAAGCAGCACCAACCTTCCGATACGCAACACTCATAGTCGGCAAACGCATAATTTCCGCATTCCGCTGTTCAGGCCACTTCGAACACCTGCCTGCCATCACGGCAAGGGTACAATCGCATGACAAGGTTTGCCGTTTGTTAACGATGACCCTACACAGCATTGGCCGGGGGATGAAGGCTTTTGGCCGTCTTTTTGTGGAAAACCCCTGCCGGTGTGGCATGAGGGAAACAAAAAGCCCCGGATTTCTCCGGGGCTGAGAGTGGAAAAGCGGTGTAATACGCCAGTTTTCGCGGTTTCGCCTGCAATCAACGCGGGCAGCTGTCGATGTAGCGGCGGCCGTAGCGGTCGCGGTAGTAGCACTGGCCGGGCTGTTCGGACACGTTACCGATGACAGCACCGGAAACACCACCGATGGCTGCGCCAACGGCCGCGCCACGGACGTCGCCGGTGATTGCTCCGCCGATGATAGCGCCGGAAACCGCCCCGATACCGGCACCCTTTTCAGTCTGCGTGCAGCTCGCGACGGATAGAGCGAGCAGGACAAGCACGATGGCCTTCTTCATTTGTTTCTCCAAATCTGGACGCGGGAACCGAATTCCCGGACGTCCGTTTCTCCCCAAGGACGGAAGATGGACGATCAGGTCCCCCTCCGGTCGAACTACACTTTAAAAGATAAATGCCTGTCTGTGAAAGTCTACAGATATCCTGCAAAATCCCCTCCGCACAGGTAATGCTATTCAACCTGAACGGAAGCTGAAGGCTGTTTCTTGTATGCCTGGGATTACTGCTGATTCCATTGAAACAGAATATAAGGAGCGGATGCTCCGTCCTTTTCGCATGGCCTTGACTCAGATCAAGGTTAAGTGGAATGAAATCCATGACGGATAGTTTGGAACTGTTCAAAATTAGGGGCCTTTTGCCGCACATGGCCGCGATGACCTTCGTAAAGGTTGACGCCGCAGCGCTTTGGATCAAAAAGACGGCAAGGTTCTGGAGACAATGATGGATTTCGAGAGTTTCTTTAAAGGTGAGTTGGACGGTCTGCATCAGGAAGGCCGCTACCGCGTTTTTGCCGATCTGGAGCGCCAGAGCGGGCAATTCCCCAAGGCGACCCGTTACAATTCGGCCGGCAAGAAGCAGGATGTCACCGTCTGGTGTTCCAATGACTATCTCGGCATGGGGCAGCACCCCAAGGTTACCGAGGCGATGAAACTTGCCATCGACCAGTGTGGCGCGGGTGCTGGGGGCACCCGGAATATTTCGGGTACCAACCACTACCACGTTCTTCTGGAGCGCGAACTTGCCGATCTGCATGGCAAGGAGTCGGCGCTGCTGTTTACCTCCGGCTACGTGTCCAACTGGGCAGCGCTCGGAACGCTCTGTTCGAAGATTCCCGGTGTGATCGTCTTTTCGGACGCCGGGAATCACGCATCGATGATCGAGGGCATCCGCTATTCCAAATGCGAGCGGGTCATCTTCAAGCACAATTCGCTCACCGACCTCGAAGCGAAACTCAAGGCCGCCGATCCGCGTGCGCCAAAAATCATTGCGTTCGAATCGGTGTATTCGATGGACGGCGATATTTCGCCGATCAAGGAAATCTGCGATCTCGCCGACAAATACGGCGCTATGACCTATCTCGATGAAGTGCACGCCGTCGGCATGTACGGCGCACGCGGCGGCGGCATCGCCGAACGCGAAGGCCTGATGCACCGCCTGACGGTGATCGAAGGCACGCTCGGCAAGGCGTTTGGCGTGATGGGCGGCTATATTGCGGCGTCCACGGCGTTGTGCGATTTCATCCGCTCGTTTGCCTCCGGGTTCATCTTCACGACGGCGCTGCCGCCGGCGCTTGCTGCCGGGGCGGTCGCCTCGATCCGGCATCTCAAGGAAAGCCAGGTCGAACGCTTCGCCCACCAGGAACGCGTCCGCCGGTTGCGCAATCTGCTCGACAAGAACGGCATTCCGCACCTCGACAATCCCAGCCATATCGTGCCGGTGATCGTCGGCGACGCCTCCAAGTGCAAGTGGATCTCCGATCTCCTGCTCGACAATTGCGGCGTCTACGTTCAGCCGATCAACTATCCGACGGTGCCGAAAAAGACCGAACGCCTGCGCATCACCCCGACGCCGCTGCATTCGGATGCGGATATCGATCATCTGGTCGGCGCGCTGCACCAGCTCTGGTCGCGCTGCGCGCTGGCAAGGGCCGTCGCGTAAGGCAGCGGCTCACTGGCAAAGGCTTGAATTTACAATGCGGATTGTCGAAAGATGATCCGCATTTTTGATTCTGAACGGTCTTTCGGGAGTTCTCCGCATGGGTATCGAGCACAGGCTCAATCAGGTGATCGACCGGTTTATCGGATCGGGGAAAATCACCGGGACCGTGGTGCTCGCATACCGGAATGGCCAGCCGCTTTTTCGCCGCGCCGCCGGTTATGCCGACCCGGAAGCAGGCAAGCCGGTTGAATTCGACACGATCTTTCGCCTGGCTTCGCTGACCAAGCCCATCGTTGCGGCAACGGCGCTTTCGATGATCGATCGCGGGCTCCTGTCTATATCCGATCGGGTTGCCCGGCATCTGCCCTGGTTCCAGCCGAAGACGCCGGATGGCGTTGCGGCCAATATGTCCATTCACCATCTGCTCACCCATACGTCGGGTCTGGTCTATGACGTGGCGCTCGAGCATCTGCCCGACGGGCAAGCCATCACTTGCGGATTGCTGAACACCGATCTCGATTTCGAGGCCAATTTCAGCCGCCATAATGCCGTGCCGCTGGCGTTTGCTCCGGGGACTGCCTGGGCCTATTCCTTTGCCACAGACATTCTGGGCGCAGTGATTGCCAAGGTTCATGGCGGGACGCTGGAAGATGCCGTGGTGACGTATGTTGCCGGTCCCCTCGGGATGGCCGACAGCCGTTTTCATGTCACCGACCCCACGCGCCTTGCCGTGCCCTATGCCGACGCACACCCAGCCGCCATCAGGATGACCGATCCCTATTTCGCGCCGGGAGAGGCAGGCTGGACGCTCGGGTTTTCGCCCTCGCGGATCTTCAATCCTAAGGCGTTCCAATCCGGTGGTGCCGGCATGGTGGGAACGGCCGGTGATTTTCTTGCTTTCCTTGAGGCATTGCGCACAGGCGGCGGTGTCGTTCTCAAACCGGAAACGGTGGGTCTCGGCCTTTCCAACCGTATCGGCGCGCTGGTCTCAGACCCTGGCTGCTCCTTCGGCTATTTCGGTGCGGTTGTCGAGGATCCGGCAGAGGCGGAGACGCCGCAAGCGGCCGGGACCGTTCGCTGGGGCGGTGTCTACGGTCACAGCTGGTTCATCGATCAGGCCAACGGGCTGGCGGTGCTCAGCATGAGCAACAATGCGCTTGAGGGCTGTATGGGCGAGTTCCCCGGCAAGATCGTCGAGGCGGTTTACGCGGCGTAGCCTGGTTTCAGGCCGCAGCGGCGTCACGCTCGACGATTGTCTTCGCAATACGCCGGGCTTCGCCATCGACGGCAAAGACATCGTCCATGCTGGATGCTGCGGGTATCGCAGTCATCGCCTCCATGACGGTTTCGGTGATTTCGGCCATTTGCAGGAAACCCACTCGCCCATCGATAAAGGCTTCCAGCGCCACTTCCTTGGCACCATTCAGCACTGCGCTCTGCATGCCGCCGCGTTGCATCGCCAACCGGGCAAGACGCAAGGCCGGGAAACGCTCCTCATCTGGCGCCTCGAAATCGAGCCGTGACAGTTTTGCAAAATCCAGCCGCTCGACATCAAGTGCCGGCCGTGCCGGATGCGACAGGGCGTAACCGATGGCGGTGCGCATGTCCGGGCAGCCGAGTTGCGCCAGCACGGAGCCGTCGCTATAGCCGACCATCGAATGGATGACCGATTGCGGATGGACGATCACTTCGATCTGATCCGGCCGCATGCCGAAAAGGTGCTTGGCCTCGATCATCTCGAGCGCCTTGTTGAACATCGACGCGCTGTCGATCGAGATCTTCAGGCCCATCGACCAGTTGGGATGGGCACGGGCTGTAGCGGCGGTCACGTCGCGCATCTCGGTAAGCGTCGATTGACGGAACGGGCCACCGGATGCGGTGAGAATGATGCGTTCGACGGCATGGCGCTGATGTTCTTCCAGCACCTGATAGATGGCATTGTGCTCGCTATCGACCGGCAGCAGCTTGCCGCCGCCGGCATGGACCGCGGCCACGAAAAGATCACCTGCCGAAACCAGGCATTCCTTGTTGGCAAGCGCGATATCTGCACCGCGGCGGGCTGCGGCCAGTGTCGGGGCAAGGCCAGCCGTACCGACTATGGCGGCCATCACACAGCTGGCGTCCCGCTGCGCCGCCTCGATCAGACCGCTGCGGCCAGCCGCGACTTCAATGCCGGTTCCTGCCAGCGCTGCCTTGAGATTTTCATACTGGCCCTCATCCGCCGTAACGGCGAGTTCGGCGCCCGCTGCCTTTGCCTGTTCGGCAAGCAGCGCGACATTGCCGTTACCGGTCAGTGCAGCAATTTCGAAGGCGCCGCGTCCACCGAGCTGACGAATGACGTCGAGCGTGTTGGTGCCGATCGAGCCCGTCGAGCCCAGAATGGTCAAGCGGCGTTTGGCTTGCGCGCCGGAGGTCATGGCCAAGTCCCGTTGTTTTTGTTTTTCATGTTAGCCTCTACAGGTGAAAGCGCATGCCAACAAGGGTAGCTTCGTTCCGGGTGGTGGCGATAGGGTCGCAGGTGCTGCGAATCAATTGCCGCAGCGGGCGGGGCGGACGCTGCCGTTTGCCGGAAAGGATGTCCTCATGCTGAAGCTTGCGCTGTTTCTTTCCTGTTCCTGCGTGCTGATCGACGCGACATCGGTCACGACAATTGCTGCCGAATCGGTGCCGGCCGAGCTGGTAGGGACATGGCTGGCCGAAGATATAGGCGGCGGCGGCGTCATGGACTATCTGCAGACGACGCTGGAAATCAACGATGATGGTACCTATTCCGGCTTTGCAGGCTGCAACAGTTACACCGGCACCTTCGACCTGACGGATGGAGAGATTGTCTTTGGCCACGCAGGTTCGACACGCAAGATGTGCGTGCCGGCGGTGATGGACCAGGAAACGAAGTTTTTCGCGGCCTTGAAGACCGGGCTTTCCTGGAAGATCGAGGAAACCAAGCTGGTTCTGGCGAAGGCCGATTCGAAAACCGCCCTGCGGCTTGCCCCGCACACCGTGTCGTCAGATGTTCTGATCAATATTCCGGGCGCCCGCACAGTTGACCGGCAAGCTGTGCGTTACGATTGCGCCGGCAAATTTGTTGCTGCCGAATATATCAATGCCGGTCCGGTCTCGCTGGTCACGCTAGCCATCGGCAGCGAGTTCGTGATCGCTTCCAACGTGCTATCGGGATCGGGCGCGAAATATGCGGGTGGGCAATATGTCTGGTGGACGAAGGGTGACGAGGCAACGCTGATCGACACCATGAAGAGCGACAATGACCCGGGCGTCACATGCTCTAAAGCAGAGTGAACCCGGCCCACCGGCGGTAAGTGCCGGTGGTTTTCCTGTCGCCCTGATCCGTTGACCGAGCGTCGCCAATTTTGCCCATCCATATACCCCGCTGACGATAGTCGCCGCTTCTCTTGATGTCAGGCCGAGGCCTTGCGCCGGGTGATGAAGCTCAGAGCCAGCACTGCAAAGATCAGCAGGCCGGTGCCGACCTGCTGCCAGTAGAAATTCAGGCCGGTGAGCAGCAGGCCGTTGGCGACGATGCCGAGTAGCAGCACGCCGAGCACGGTACCGGGGACATTGGGGCGGCCAAGGCGCGAGAGCGTCGTGCCGATGAAGGTGGCGCCGATGGCATTGAGCAGGAAGGCGCTGCCGGAGGAGGGGATATAGACGGTGACCGTTGCCGACAGGATCAGCCCGGCGACGGCAGCGATCAGACCGGCAAGAATGAAGGCCACGGCCACATGGGCACGCGCCGCAATGCCGGAATAGCGCACGACGCTCGGCTGGATGCCGATCGCGAGCGCGACGCGGCCGAAGCGGGCGCGGGTCAAGATGATGATCGCGCCAAGGATGATGACGGCGGCGATGACGAGCGGAACCGGAATGCCGGCAATGGCGCCGCGCCCGAGAAAGCGGAAGGCTTCGGGAACGCCTGACGGCGGCAGATAGACCGGGTTGCCGCCGTTGGTCAAAAGCTGCTGGATGCTGCGGCCGATGAACAGCGTGCCGAGCGTGGCGAGAAACGGTGAAATACCAATGCCCGAAATCAGCACCGCATTGAAAGCGCCTACCGCCGCGCCAGCGCCAAGACTGACCAGGGCTGCGACCACCACCGGCTGGCCGGCAAGAACCAGGGAGACAAAAGCAAAGCTGGCGAAATCGACGGCCGTGCCGACCGACAGATCGATGCCGCCAACCGAGACGGCAAATGTCATGGCGATGGCGACGATGGCAAGCAGCGTGAAATTGTTGACGAGAATGCTCTGCAGGTTGGCGATGGTGAGAAATGTCGGGCTCGCCAACGAGAAGATGGCAAATACGGTGATGAGCGCCAGTACGAGGGCATTGTTGACGATCACGCCAATGATGGCGCGGGGGACGGATGGTTCGATTGCGGACGTCTGCAGGGTCATGATCAGGCCTCCTGCCTGCGCAGCAATGTCGTCGCCGAAACGACGAGCAGGATCAGCAATCCCTGGACGCCGCTGACCAGCACGCTGGAGATGTTGAGGAGCTGGAAACCGTTGACGAGGAAACCGACGAACAGAGTGGAGAGCAGGGTGCCGATCACCGTCGGCACCAGCCGCCGCGAGAAGACAGAGCCGAGCAGGGCGGTTACCACCACCGGCAACAGCATCTCGCCGGAGCCGGTGGTGCTGCCGCTGAGATTGGAGACCGACAACACGCCGGCAAATCCGCCGCACAGGCCGCTGGCGATGAAGGCGCCTGCGACCAACCGGCGAACCGGCAGGCCTGCAGCCCGGGCCGCATCGGGAAATTCGCCGACGGCGTAAAGCCGGAGCCCGGTCGGGGTGTATTGCACGATGGCTGCGGCGATCAGCGTGAAGACGAGCAGCACATAGGCGAGTGCCGGAATGCCCAGAGGCCCAGATGACGACAGAGCCGAAAGTAGCGGCGTCGAGGCGGGAATGACGGTGTTCTGCGTCAGCACCAGTTCGAGGCCAGCGACGATATTCATCACGGCAAGGGTTGCGAGCAGCGGCACGATACCCGCGCCGACGACGGCGATGGCGTTGACTACACCGATCAGAACGCCGGTGAGGAGAGCGGCTGCAACCGCCGTCGCGTCGTCATAGCCGAGCTGGGCTGATGTCGCATAGACGGCGGCGCTCAAGCCCATATTGGCGGCGAGCGACAGGTCTATTCCGCCGGTGACGACATTGGAACCGCCGGCGATCAGCACGATGGTCAGGCCGATGGCGAGGACACCGGAGATGGCCGACTGGCCCAGCACGTTGCCGATATTGCCGACGCTGAGGAAGTAAGGCGCGGTCAGTGAAAACACGAGAAGGATGGCAACGAAGGCAACCAGCGATCCGGCGCGCAGCGCACTGGCCGCGAGATTGCCGCCCCGGCTCGACTTGAATGCTGCTGCGCCCGGTTCAAAATGGATGACGGGGGCAAGCTGGATATCAACCGACATGGCGGAGAACCTCCGAGGAGCCGGTGGATGCGGCAAGCACGTCGTCCGGTGACGTTTGAGACGAGATGAACTCGCGGACAATGCTGCCACGGAAGAGGACGAGGATGCGATCGGTGATGCCGATCAGTTCCGGCAGGTTGGATGACAGCACGATGATGCCGGCGCCACGGGCGGCGAGGTCGCCGATCAGATTGTAGATCTCGACTTTCGAGCCGATGTCGACGCCGACCGTCGGTTCATCCAGCAGATAGATTTCGGAATGGCGGCTCAGCCATTTGGCGATCGCCACTTTCTGCTGGTTGCCGCCCGAAAGCGTGCGCACAAGCGCATTGCGTCCCGATGTCTTGACCTCAAGGCGGCGAATGAGATCATCCGCTTCGCGCCGTTCGCTGTTGAAATCCAGGAAACCGAGGCGGGTGAAACGCTTCAGCGACGACAGCGTGATGTTTTCCGTGACGCTGAGATCAAGCGCGACGCCGTTGCCGCGCCGGTCTTCCGGCACGAGCGCAAGGTGCTGGTCAACGGCCTGGGCGGGATTGGCGGAACGTGCCGGTTTGCCGTCGATCTCGATCTGTCCGGAAGTTGCGGTTTCCAGGCCGAACAGCGTGCGGATCAGGTCCTTGGCGCCGGAGCCCAGAAGGCCGGTCAGGCCGAGCACTTCGCCACGCCGCAGCGTCAGGGAGATATCCTGGTATTTTCCATGTGACGACAGGCTGTCGAGCGTTAGGATGTCCTTGCCGAGTGTGACGCTGCGTTTCGGGAACATATCGGCAATGTCGCGCGCCACCATCAGCCGGGCGATGGCCGCAGCCGACGTTTCGCCAAGCGGCAAGGTGGCGACGTCTTCGCCATTGCGCAACACCGTGACGGTGTCGCAGAGTTCTTCGATCTCGTTGAGGTAGTGCGAGATATAGATGATCGTCACGCCTTCGTCGCGCAGGCGGCGGATCAGCCGGAAGAGAATATCAGCTTCGCGGCGCACTAGCGCTGCCGTAGGCTCGTCGAAAACGAGCACTTTCGGCTGGTCGAGCAGCGCGCGGGTAATCTGGACGATCTGTTTTTCGGCCGTGGAAAGCTCGCTGATCAGCGCACTGTTGGGCAGCTTGACGCCGAAATAATCGTCGAGGATTTCGCTGGCACGGCGTTGCATCAGGCGCCGGTCGAGAAAGGGCGTGCTGGCGATGCGCGGTTCGCGTCCGAGGAACAGGGCTTCGCCGACCGTGAAGGTCGGAACTAGCAGGCGATCCTGGTGGATGAAATGGATGCCGAGTTCTTCGACCCGGTGTGGGGTGAGCCTGTCATAGGCCTGGCCATCGATCTCGATGCGGCCTTCGTCGGGTTGATGCAGGCCGGCGAGCAGCTTGATCAGCGTCGATTTGCCGGCACCGTTCTGGCCGACGAGACCATGCACCGTGCCGCGCCGGACGCGCAACGAGGCATGATTGAGCGCCAGCGCGCCATCGAAACGCTTGACGATATGGTCGAGATGAATGGCGTCGCCGGTTTCGTCTGGTGAAGCTGCGCTCATGGCAAAACTGTCCTGCTGATCGACGGTGTGGAATGGCGATCCGGTATCGGCCCGGATCGCCTCAGGGCATGAGGGCGTTAGCCGATACCGAGTTTCTTGGTGACTTCGTTGACGTTCGCCTTGTTGGCGATCAGCGCATGCACGTAAGTTTCGCGCGGCAGCGTCTGGCCAGCGAGAAGCTTGGCGACATTCTGGATTGCCGTGCGGCCGATTTCGGCCGGTTGCTGCGCCACGTCGGCGCCGGCCGGTGAGTTCGGATCGGCAACGAGCTGCAGCACTTCAGGGCTGCCATCGACGCCATAGGTGCGGATCTCATTGCGGCCGGCGGCGGCAACCGCCTGCGTTGCGCCGAGCTGCGGAATGTCCCAGGCCGACCAGATCGCCTTGATCGAGCCCTTCTCGGGATATTTGTTGAGAAGTGCCGTGATCTGCGTGAAGGCGTCCTGCACCGTGTTCGGGATGACGTCGCGCAATTCCGGCTCAAGGATTTTCACCTTGGGGAAGTATTTGACGACATTGACCAGCTGGTCGTAGCGGATGGCGCAAGGGGTGACGCCGTAAAAGCCGTTGAAGACGACGATATTGCCTTCGCCGCCGATGTCGGAAACCAGCTGAAGCGCCAGGTCCTTGCCGATGCCCCAGTTGTCGGAGGTGGTGTTGTTGATCGAATGGGTCGAGCCGACATCGACGGTCAGAACCGGAATACCCGCATCGCGCGCTTTCTTCAGCCAGGGATCGATGACGCTGAGCGTGCCGAGGATCTGGACGATAGCGTCGGACTTCTGGGCAATCAGCGTCTGCAGCTGCGATACCAGCTTGCCATCGTTGCGGCCGGCATCGACCGCGATCGGTTCGCCGCCGAGACGCTTCACCTCCTCGATCTGGGCGTTATAGGCCTGCAGGTCGAAGAAGTGATCGGTGCCGGTGGCGCTGATGGCGATGCGTTTGCCCTTCAGCGAGAGTTCCTCTGCCGCCGCTGTGCGGCTGCCGATGAGGCTTGCCCCGGCCAGTGCCGCCCCTGCGACTGCCGAGAGTTTCAAAAGGTCGCGGCGGCCGACGCCCTGTGCCGGTTTTTCCTGTGTCATGGTCAATCCCCGATTAAATAATATCTATAGAATAAGTGTATTATAAGGATTGCCGAGGAAGAAATTTCCAAAGATGAGGTAGCGGCCGGAAAACTTGGGCTTGGAAGCCATGAAGATGGGCGAAATCCCGGCGGGCCGGTCCATGTCAGGAGGATGTGCTGCGGACAGTGCCGTAGGTCAGCGCCAAGGCCCCGACGAGGACGGCGCCCTTGACGAAATCCTGCGTGTAATAGGGGGCATTGAGCATGGTGAGGCCATTGAGCAGGACGCCGACGAAGACCGCACCGACGATAGTGCCGAGAACATTCGGCCGCCGTTTTCCAAGCACGGCGAAGCCGATCAGCGCGGCGGCCACCGCGTCCATCAGCAGCGAGCCGCCGGAGGAGACATCGCCACGTCCGACGCGGGCGGCAATGACGATGCCGCCAAGGGAGGCAAGCGTGCCGGAGATCACATAGGCGAGCGTCTTCAGCCGCGCCGTCGATGCGCCAGCCAGCCGCGTGGCTACCTCATTGCCGCCGGTAGCAAACAGCAGGCGGCCGATACGGGTCCGTTCCGTCAGAACGAAGAGCGCAATAGCGACGAGGGCCATCAGCACCACAGACACCGGGACGACGCCGAACAGGCTGGCGCGGCCGATCAAAAGGAACGCGGGATCATAGGCGCCGGTGGCGGTTGTCCCGTTCGGCAGGATCAACCCGGCAGAAATCGAGCGGCCGGCGGTCGGGATCAGCTGCAGGCCGGAGAGCAGGAACATCATCGACAGCGTGGCCAGAAGATCGGGAACCTTCAGCCGGACGATGAGGAAGGCGTTGACAAGGCCGATCAGCGCCCCGAAGGCAAGCACCAGCGGTACGGTGGCGATGGCGTCGAGCCCCCAGACGATCATCGCATAGCTGGCGGCCATGACGCTGGAGGCGGCAATCGCGCCGATCGACAGATCGAAACCACCGACGGCGAGCGTGACGGTGACGCCCGCACCCAGGATGGCGACGACGGCCACGGCCTGCAGGATGCTCATCAGGTTGCCGAGATTGGCGAAGGCGGGCTCGGCAGTGGAGAATCCGGCGAGCAGCGCGGCAAGCAAAATGAACACGGCGCCGGATCTCAACGTTGTGCCAAGATCTGCAAGCCAGGTCGATGTCGCGGCGTTTATGTTTGCGCTGCGCGGCACCGGCGGAGCGGTTTCGTCAATGATCGATGTCATGCGTGGATTTCCTGCAGGAGGTCGGATGGCGCGCGCCGCGGCGCTGCGACAAGGCTGTGGTGGTCGATGATGAGAATGCGGTCGGCAACCTCGTGGGCCTCCTCCGGATCGGAAGTGGCGATCAGGGTGGCACGGTCGCTACGGCTGCGGATAGCCTGGATGATATCGTGGCGGGCGCCGACATCGACGCCCTGGAAGGGTTCGTCGAGCAGCAGAAGCCGGCTCGGTTCGGCTTCCCAGCGGGCGAGAACCACTTTTTGCTGATTGCCGCCGGAAAGCGAGGTTATCGGCGCCAGCGGTCCAGATGCCTTGATGCGCAGGCGGTCGATTGCCTTTACCGCCTCGCGCCGTTCGCGGCCGCCAAACAGCAGGCCGTGCGGATACCATTTGGCAAGATGCGGCAGGCTGATGGTGGCTGCCAGCGAGCTTCCCGGCCAATCGGCCGGCATCAGCGAAGACCGATGCCGGTCCTCCGCTGCCATGGCGACACCGGCGGCAATCGCCTCCGCCGGTGTTTGTGGCCGGTGCCGGCGGCCGTCCAGATACATCTCTCCTGCGGCAAGGCGCCCGGCGCCGAAGATCGCCGAGAGCAGGCGGCTCTTACCGGCACCCAGCACACCGGTGATCGCCACCACCTCGCCGGTATGGACGGTGAGATCGAATGGCGCGGAGCCGGGCAACAGCCGCGCGTCGCGGAGTTCGAAGACCGGCGCCCCCTCAGCAAGGCGAATGCCGGGCCGCGCCGATTGCAGTTTGCGGCCGATCATCGTCTCGATCGCCGCAGCAAAATCGATGGGGCGCTCGAAGGCACCGGCGACTGCGCCACCGCGCATGACGAGCACCCGGCTGGCAATTGCTTCCAGATCGGCGGTCCTGTGGGAGATGTAGAGGATTGCAAGGCCACCATCGCGCAGGCGCTTGAGAATGCTAAACAGGCGCTGGCTTTCGGCAATGGAAAGGCTGGCGGTCGGTTCGTCGAGGATCAAGAGGTCCGCCCGGTTGGCGAGTGCGCGGGCAATGGCCACCAGCTGACGGTCGGCAGCAGTCAAGTCGGCGAAGTCGCGGTCCAGCGGCAGATCGAAACCGGCGATGTCGAGGATCGCCTGGGCCTGACGTCTGATACTGGCGCGGGAGACAAAGAAGGGCTGGCCGCGCTGGCTGAAGCGCGTCAAAAGCAGCGTATCTGCAACAGTGAGCCCGGCAGCACCGACAAGATCAGTCGATTGATGGACGGTCACGACGCCGGCGGCGGCGGCTTCTGCCGGAGTGCGCGGGGCGTATGTCTGCCCGTTCAGCGTGATCGCGCCGCTATCGGCAGGCAGGACGCCGGAGAGGATTTTCACCAGTGTCGATTTGCCGGCGCCGTTTGCTCCCATCAGCGCGACGATCTCACCGGCATCGATCGTCAGCGTCGCATTTACGAGGGCGCGCGTGGACTGAAAACTGCGGCTGAGCGCATCGATGTGAAGCAACGGCATGGATGGAAATCCTAATGTCCTCATAGTCTATGTAATTTGTCATATATTTCTCGCTGAAGACAGCCGAGTGGGCGGAACAGCTTTGCGAAGTACCGGCTGCGCCGGTAATTTCTTTGCGGATGGATAGGCTACGGCAGAACGTTCGCGCCGGAGCGGCAAACTGGACATCATGCGGCAGCGTGCCGGTAGGACTTTGTCGCGCAGGCCAGTTCCCGCGAAACAGGTTTCTCTCCAAGCCGGAAAAATGGGACTAATTAGTCTATTAAATTTATGGATTGAATATCTAATAGGTAGTGCGTCCCCAGAAGGGCTGGCTGCTTGCCGGTGACGTGTTCGATTGTCTTCAGAAGGAACGCATTCCATGAAAACCATACTCCGTCTGGCGGCAACCGCCGCTCTCATTCCCTTCCTGTTCGTCTCCGCCGCCAGGGCCGACGGTGTCGCCGGCGCTCCCGCCCCATTCGACAAGGGCGGCGTCAAGCTGGCACTGATCAGCTACATTTCCGCTGGTGATTTCTTCCAGGCGTATCAGGCCGGAGCCGAGGCGCAGGCGAAAGCGCTTGATATCGATCTGCGGGTCTTCCCCGGTCGCCAGAACGCGGCGGAACAGCGCGAGCAGATCCTGCAGGCGATCAACCTCGGCGTCGAAGGCATCGTCATCGATCACGGCGTTCCGGAATCGCTGACCGATGTCGTGCAGCAGGCGCTCGACAAGGGCATCAAGGTCGTCGCCTTCGACGTCAATCTCAACAATCCGAAGGTGCCGCAGGTCGAGCAAAGCGACCATGCGCTGGCAAAGCAGGCGCTTGAGCAGGCGGTCAAGGACAATGGCACCAGCTTCAATGCCGGATACGTCTATGTCGCCGGATTTGCGCCGCTCGATCGCCGCAACGAGGTCTGGGACACGTTCAAGGCGGAGAACAAGGGTGTCGTCGAAAAGGCACGCTTCGGCAATGTCAGTGATACGACAGCGACCAGCACGGCCGATCAGGCAAAAGCCGCGCTTCGGGCCAATACCGATATTACCGTGGTTTTTGCGCCCTATGACGAATTTGCCCGCGGCGTAAAGCTGGCGGCGGCCGATCTGGGCATTTCCGGCAAGCTGAGGATCTACTCTGCCGACGTTTCGACCGCCGATATCCAAGAGATCATTGAGGAAGGCAGCCCCTGGGTCGCAACGGTCGCGACCAACCCGGCCGTGGTTGGCGCCGTCTCCATCCGCGCCGCAGCCCTTGAAATTGCCGGACAGGACGTTCCCCGCCAGATCACCGTCGAGCCGACGCTGCTGACCCAGAAAAGCCTGAGAGAGGCCGGTGTCAAAACCATCGAGGAACTGGCAGCCAAGATCCCGGCCTTCAGCGTCAGCGATGCCGTCACGGCGAGCTGGATCCCGTCCAAGCTGTTCTGATCCTTTGCATTGCGACGGCGGAACCACTGATGGTTCCGCCGCTCTCCTCCTTTTAAAACTGGAGCTTTCCCATGAGCCAATCCAATGTTGTCTATGCAGCCAGTCTCGGCGTCACGCGCGACAGCCTGTTTGCCAGCGCCGCCGAAATCTCCCGCGATCTGTCGCTGCACGCAGCGGACCTCGACAGGGAAGGGCGTCCGCCGATCGGCGAGATCGTCAAGCTGAAGAAGGCCGGCCTGCTCAATGCCCTGCACGGGCGTGAGATCGGCGGTGGCGGACTGAATTGGGTCGACGGCCTGAAACTCGTCCGCATCCTGGCGCGCGGCGAAAGCTCCATCGGCCAACTGCTCGGCTACCACTATGTCAACAGCCAATCGATCTACTGGTCCTTCGCGGATCAGGCACGTGCTCAAGCGCTGGGCACTGAGACCGTGGCGCAGAACCTTTACTGTGGTGCTGCGGTCAATCCACGCGACCCCGGACTGACATTGACGCGGCGTGGCAGCGGTTATGTGCTCAACGGCCGCAAATTCTTCTCCACTGCCGCGCGGGTATCCGACTATATCAACGCCACTGCGAAGCTAGAGGGCAAGATTGCCAATTTCGCCGTGCCGACCGATCGGCCGGGTTATGTCACCAATGACGACTGGGACAATATCGGCCAGCGGCTGTCCGATTCCGGCAGCGTCGAATTCCATGATTTTCCGGTTTACGACGAGGATTTCATCGCGGCGCCTGCCGATGAGAACGACCCACCGCCGGTTCTGGCCACTTTCAACACACCGTTGATCCAGCTGGTCTTTGTGAATTTCTATCTGGGAGCCGCCGAGGGCGCACTGGCTGCTGCCGTCGATTATGTCCGCACCACCACCCGTCCTTGGGTGACATCCGGCGTCGAGCGCGCGGCGGATGATCCGTATATTCTCGAACGTGTTGGCGAGTTCACTGCAGCGTTGAAGGCATCCGTGGCTCTTGCGGATAGTGCAGCACTGGCGGTGCAGACGGCCCTTTCTAAGGGACCGGACGTCACCGCGCGTGAACGTGGCGAAGCAGCAGCCGAAGCCTACGCGGCCAAGGTTAACGCCACCCATACCGCCCTCGATATCACCGCCCGCGTCTTCGAAGTGACCGGCGCCCGCTCGACGGCGGAAAAATACCGGTTCGACCGCTTCTGGCGCAACGTGCGCACTCACACGCTGCACGATCCGGTGTTCTACAAGGCCAAGGAAGTCGGCGAGTTCGTGCTGAACGGCAAGGTCCCGGTGGTGAGCTTGTACAGCTGAGCGGGGTGCAAAACTGCCGTTCGCATACTCGAGGATGCAGCGTGAGTGACGCAGTATCCCCGGATGCGAGCAGGGCCATCGCATGGCCACTGGCGGCGGCGTCCCTCTTCTCCCCAGCGGGGAGAGCGACTGTCTTGTTCGTCAAGCGTTTTGCCATGGTTTATTGTCCCGGATGATGGCATTGAGAATGGTGAGAAGCTTGCGCATTGTCGCAACGATG
>NZ_JAFCXF010000019.1:0-46035 GCF_049898205.1 Pararhizobium sp. DWP3-4
CCTCAAGGATTGGAGGCGCGTCGCAACTCGATATGACAAGCTTGCAACCAACTTCACAGCAACATGCTACATCGCCGCCATCTTCATATGGTGGGCCGATTGAGTCTCGACCCTAAGGCGCACATTACCGACGCCGGTTCACTACGGCCGGCATTGCAGCGGCTCGTAGAAACGCTTTCCTACTCGGAATGAGAGCCGCAGTTGAATGGCAGCCGCACCCACCCAATGGCGTCAGATGGTCACGCATTCGCCTCCGGGGCTATGCGCATAGTCATCCTGACGGCGGGGGCGGAGCGGCTGAGCAACGCGAAGACGCCGGGCGACCTCCCGATGGCCATGGCAGGACCGAGACTAACTAAAGTCCTAGTCTTCCAAGGCAATGGTCCAGGGAACACACATCAGCTCTCGCGATTGGAACTCCTAGCTCCAAGGCGCGTTTCGCCGATGAAAAAAATCATACCCCTAGGGGCGAACGGTTCTGGTCCGGAATTCCCGCTAAAGCCCCCTGAGAAACCGGTCCAGATTCCCGCCGTGGAGTTTGGGCGGTCTAGGTCTGTAAAAGCTGGAGCCAACGATGACCTACCCCATCCTGCCCGTCCTGGGCGTCACGCTCTCTCTCACATTCATTGCTGGGAGTGTCATGGCAATCCCCAATTTTGGGCCCGCCCCCGAACCGAAAAAACTTGGCAACATTGATATTACGTCTCTGTGGACCTCCCGGCCCGTGTCTATCGATCGCAGCAAGCAGAGCTTCGAACGCCTCCCCGCTCTTGTCGTTCAACAGCCAGAGACCGACAGGATGGACCCAGCACCCCAAGAAATTGTAACCGGCACGGGTCTTGCCTTGAGGCAGGATGCCCAACCCCACGGCATCGGTCAGAACGAGATAGTCGGCGAAGCGCCATACGTTGGATCAGGAACGGCAGTCACCGCATGGTGCGCCGAGCGATATAGATCGTATCGCGCGTCGGACAACACATACCAGCCGTACGGTGGCGCCCGCCGGCAGTGTGAGCCGCCCTTTGCGGCTGCGGAGCGCAACTCGACGACCTCGGATGTGGTGCAGATTTCATCTAATGTCGAAGAAATCGGTCACGCGGGGGAGAACCACACTGAATGGTGTTTTGCTCGATATCACTCGTACAATCCCAACAACAATACCTATCGCTCCTTCAGCGGTGAAATCCGCTCCTGTGTGTCACCGTATATCTAAGACGAGATCGCAAGCGACGGCACCGTCGACATCGAAGCGATTAGGTGGTTTAAAGCGGAACGACGAGACGGTTTAAAAAGAATGCAAAAATGAGGTTACGCGCTGACTTCGAAAATTTACCTCTGACATCGCATCTAGCGTTTTCTTAAGCTGTTGATTTCCACTGAGAACTGACCCGGTAGCACAGGATATTTCCATCGAGAATTGACCCATGTTTGAACCTTGCCCTGCGTGTTTTCAGCGGGGGCTACGGAGTGATCGACATGGCGTTACTGAGCGTGATCCGACGCTGGCATTTTCGAGACCACATATCGATCCGGGAGATTGGCCGCAGAACCGGCCTATCCCGGAACACCATCCGCAAATATCTCCGTCTTGATGGCGTGGAACCATCTTTCAAGGTGCCGGAGCGGCCGAGCAAGCTTGATCCTTTTGCCGACCGGCTGTCAGCGTGGCTGCGGACGGAAGCCAAAAAGAACCGGAAGCAGCGGCGCAACCTGAAGCAATTACATGCCGATCTGATGAGCCTTGGCTACGAGGGATCGTATGGTCGGGTTGCTGCTTTTGCTCGGGAATGGAAAGCTGATCTGCAAAGGGAGCTACAGACCACGGGGCGTGGGACGTTCGTTCCGCTGGCCTTTGATCCGGGTGAGGCCTTCCAGTTCGACTGGTCGGAAGACTGGGCAATCATCGGCAATGAGCGCACCAAACTGCAGGTGGCCCATACAAAGCTTAGCTATTCCAGGGCGTTCATCGTCCGGGCGTATCTTCTGCAGACGCACGAGATGCTGTTCGATGCCCATAACCACGCGTTCCGTGTCTTCGGCGGGGTGCCACGGCGCGGCATCTACGACAACATGCGCACGGCAATCGATAAGATTGGACGCGGCAAGGAGCGCGACGTTAACATCCGCTTCATGGCAATGGCCAGCCACTACCTCTATGAGCCGGAGTTCTGCAATCCGGCGTCTGGCTGGGAGAAAGGCCAGGTCGAGAAGAATGTTCAGGATTCGCGCCATCGGTTCTTTCAACCGACACCACGCTTTCCATCGTTGGAAGCCCTGAACGACTGGCTGCAGCTTCGATGCAAGGAGGTTTGGCAGCAGACCCCGCATGGAAAGATGCGTGGCACTATCGCTGACCTCCTGGCCGAGGAAACAAAAACTCTGATGCCAACGGCGCGTGTCTTCGATGGTTTTGTCGAGCATACCAAACGGGTGTCCCCAACCTGCCTGGTTCACTTCGATCGCAATCGCTACAGCGTTCCGGCATCCTTTGCCAACCGACCCGTCAGCATTCGGGTTTATCCAGACCGTATCGTTGTTGCAGCGGAGGGTCTTATGCGAGCATCTTCGCATCATCAGCCGGTCGCATGACGGACCTGGGCAGACGATTTACGATTGGCGGCACTATCTCGCGGCCGTGCAGCGCAAACCTGGCGCTCTTCGCAATGGTGCGCCGTTCGTCGATCTTCCCGAAGCCTTCAGAACGCTGCAGCAGCACCTGCTCAAAAAGCCGGGTGGCGATCGAGAGATGGTCGATATTCTGGCGCTTGTTCTCCAGCACGACGAACAGGCAGTGCTATCGGCAGTCGATATGGCTTTGACGTCCGGAGTTCCGACCAAAACCCATGTGCTGAACCTGTTGCATCGCCTCGTCGATGGCAAATCCTCGACACCACCGACGATCGACGCGCCGCAAGCTCTTACACTTACCAACGAGCCCAAGGCCAATGTCGAACGCTACGACTCCCTGAGGAAGACTGCGGAGGTCCGCCATGCGTCATAACCCAGCCAGCGGCGCGATCGTTATCATGCTGCGCCAACTGAAGATGCACGGCATGGCTCAGGCAATCGGTGAGCTCACCGAACAGGGATCACCAGCTTTTGAGGCTGCCATTCCTATTCTGTCGCAACTGCTCAAAGCGGAAACGGCAGAGCGGGAGGTCAGATCAACCGCCTATCAGCTCAAGATCGCTCGCTTCCCGGCCTATCGCGATCTCAACGGCTTCGACTTCTCGAGCAGCGAGATCAACGAGGCGCTCGTGCGCCAGCTCCATCGCTGCGACTTCCTCGATGATGCCAACAACATTGTCCTGGTCGGCGGCCCTGGCACAGGCAAAACCCACATTGCCGCCGCTCTCGGTATCCAGGCAATCGAGCATCATCACAAACGCGTCCGGTTCTTCTCAACAGTCGAGCTGGTCAACGCGCTTGAACAGGAGAAGACGCAAGGTCGCTCAGGGCAGATCGCCAATCGGCTTGTCCATTCCGATCTCGTCATCCTCGACGAGCTGGGCTACCTGCCGTTCAGTGCGTCAGGTGGCGCGTTGCTCTTCCATCTCCTGAGCAGGCTCTACGAACGTACCAGTGTCGTCATCACCACCAACCTGAGCTTCAGCGAATGGGCCAGCGTCTTTGGCGATGCCAAGATGACCACGGCGCTGCTCGACCGCCTGACCCACCACTGCCACATCCTCGAAACCGGAAACGACAGCTTCCGCTTCAAGAATAGCTCAGCTCATGAACCGAAAAACACGAAGGAGAAAAACAGGAACTTGACCTCTACACCAGACCCGAAACATATCTAAAAGGCGGGTCAAATCTCGGTGGAAATACCGGGTCAGTTCTCAGTGGAAATCAACAGCCTTGGCTTCTAGAGGGGGTGCGGGGGCGACAAGATGAGCGCAATGAGGACGAGTGGGGAGTACAGGGCGGCGATACTTGACTTTGTCATGGGATTTTCCGTTTGCCCAGTGCATCCGATTTTTCGTTTAGATTTAGCAAACCGTGTTAAACGTTGGCTTCCGCCCACGGTTGTTTCCATTGGCTGATGTCCTAAATCGGTGAGATGCACCGCCGTACGACGCTCTCGAACGGCCCACTGCGGTCATCGGAGACGAGGTGGCGCGCCAACTTGGCGGCCGAACCCGAGACATCCATCTAAACAGCGAGCTCTCGCGTTTTTTCCAAGAGCGCTCCTGGCCTCAGACGTCTAAGATCATAAGGGCATGGATGATCTGGGTTATTGTTCTCGACGTCCTCACGCTATGTCTCAACGCATTCTTGCTACCTGCCGAGATTGTCGTGTCGATGCTTCTGCCGGCCGCGATCCTCCCACCCGCCGCCGTAACGGTCGCGATTTTTTTTCGCGAGCGAAGGGTTGTGCGGCTGCAGGCAACAGTCCTGCTAGTTGGCGTTTTCTTTATTCTGTTGTCCGTTGCTTTGGTGGGGATTGCTACGGGTGGTGAGTTTTACGAGCGGCATTTGACGATCATGCTTTTCGTCGCTGTGACCGCTATCGTCATTTTTCCGATTCCGCTCCGCTGGGCTATGGTGATCGGCGCGTATGCTGTCGGTCTTTACCTCGTGTTTCAGCTCGGAAACCCGGACATCCAGCCCGGAAGTGCAGTGGCAGGAACCCTGTTCTTCGCGAGCGGCATTGGTGCAACCTTGGTGGCGCGCCGAACAGCAACGATTTTCGCGCACAAAACATTCCTGCTGGAGTTGCGCGACCGCAGTCGCCTCGCCGATCTTTTTGATGCTAATGCCCGGCTCGAACTGCTTGCGCGAACGGATCCGTTGACGGGGGTCGCTAACAGACGCTCGATGATGGAGCGGCTTAAAAAATGTTGGAAAGCAGCAGAAAATTCAGGGGGCGCTGCGATTTTGATGTGCGACATTGACGATTTCAAGTGCCTGAATGACAGCCTTGGGCATGCGGAGGGCGACCGCAGCCTGGTGAAGGTTGCCGGAATAATTCAGAGCAGCCTCAGAGATGATCATGATCAGGTGGCCCGCTATGGAGGCGAAGAGTTTTTGGTCCTGCTCCCGGGTGCTGACAAACATGCTGCTTTTGCGGTAGCTGAAACCATCCGTAAACGGGTCGAGGCCGCGTCACTCCCCAACCCTCTGTCGCGCGTAATGCCAGTTGTAACGGTCAGCATCGGCGTGGCGATGACTATACAGTGTGGACGCATTTCCGCTGAACGCCTCCAAAGCCAAGCAGATCACGCACTGTACTTTGCCAAGAGTCAGGGGCGGAACCGGGTCGTTGCCAATGCAGAGACCGAATGGCCGGCGACGAGTCCGATCGGCTGACTGTGATGGCCCCATAAGTATCCATATACGATCGCCCATTCAACAAATGCGCGAGGTAGTGTGCCCATTAGGAAACCTGTCGAAGAGCAAGCTTCCGCTCCACCATGCCCGGAAGATAGGTGCGTGACAGACGCACGCCACTCATGACATTGACGTTGAACATATGGCTCCAGTCGGCGTCGGTGATGTCGCTGAAGGCCTTGCTCTCGTAGATGCCGAGATTGTTGACGAGGATATCGATCGACGGTTCGGCCTTCGCGATGCTCGCGGCGCCCTCGGCGCTGGCCGCGTCTGCCAGAATGCCTGTGATCTCAGCCGGCCGGAAGTTTTGACGTCGGCGATCGCGCTGTCGAGCTAGTGCCATGTTGCTTCAAGGAGGATATGGCCATCGCAACATCTTATGACTATGCACCACTCTTCCGCTCGAGCGTTGGCTTTGACCTACCTGCATCGTGGTATAGCCGGTCGCCCTTCGAACACCGCGTCGAGCTGGCAGACCACGTAAGGGTCGCCGGCGCAGAACTGACGAATGGCCTGTTGTCGATCGATCTGGTTCAAGAACTCCCCGAGGCGATGAAACCACGCAAGATCGAAATTCAGACGAACGCATCGCTTGCGAGTAAGAAGAGCGCACCGTAGATCGAAGCGCAAAAGTCATCCTGAGGGCTCCCTCCGACTAAGGGGCGCTGGAATCCAGCGGGCCGTTTTTCCTTTTCAACCATCGGGCTTGTGAATGGAATGCAACATGAAACCCGATATGTTTGAAACACCCGGTACCATCTTACCGGCCTCGGAACCCCGACGGACGTCCGCACGGTGACGCACGCCTACGAGCTTCTCAACGATCGGCCGGCGTCCCCTGATGATCCAGCCGTACGCTTGCCTTGATGGCCTGTCGCGCGGCACATGCCGGAGACATAGAGGCGGACACAGCCGTGGCGTTTTTGCGGCCTTTGGGGAGGAGCACGACTTGATCGCGCCCGATATTGATATCGTCGTCGCTGGCTGCAGCAGACACAGGAGCGACGGTCGCCAATCTCCCATTTGGCGGCCCACGCCGCAACCGCCTGTTTATCACGGCCACGCAGTCGCTCTACGCCATTTATCTGACGACAACCGGAGCCACCTGGCCCCGGTGACGGACGGACGATGCAGGCAGCCGCCCTACGGTTTCCAATGCACGACAACGCAAAAACCACGCGTAGCCCTTCATTTTTCTGGAAAGCTGTACTATAGCTTTCCAGAAGATAGAGGACTACTTATGGGCAAAACCCCTGTTCCGCTCGTCGCCGACGATTTTGTCGCCGGAGCAATTGCATCAATAACGCGCCTGATACGCGACAAGGAGCTTAAACCCGGCGATCATTTGCCGGCGGAGGCGGCACTATCTGAACAGTTTCAGGTTTCAAGGACAGTCATCCGCGAAGCACTGCGCTCGCTGGCCGCCTTGCGTCTTGTCGATCTTGGCGTTGGCAAAAGACCGACGATTGCCCCACTTGACGATGCCTCAATGGCGATGATGATCGAACATGGCGTGGTTACCGACCAGATCGATATCCTGCACATCTACGATGTGCGGCGCACGATCGAGGCACGCACGGCGACGCTTGCCGCACTCCGGCGCACAAAGGCAGAAGCGCAGTTGATCCTTGATCACGCCCAGGCGATGGGACAAGCCATCGGCGATCCCAAGGCGGTCATGGAGCATGATATCTCCCTTCACGCAGCCATCGCACGCGCCTCCCGCAACCCGGTCTTCGCCTTGATCATTGGGGCCTTCCAGGGCGTGACCCGCCAGACATGGCCGATCGGCTGGAAGAGCCGTGCCGATGATGATGAGCGCCGGGCGATGAATGCGCTGCACGAGAATCTCGCGCTGGCGATCGTTGACGGCAATCCGCAGGCCGCTGCCGTGTTGATGAACCGGCATTTCGATCAAAGCATCAAGGCACTGCTCACAGCAGGCCTTGTTTGAGACGGACGGGAGACCACCTATGAAGATCACCGGCCTTGAAACCGTGCGCGTTGCGGAGCGTGCCAATCTGCTTTGGTTGCTGGTTCATACCGACGAAGGCATAACCGGTCTCGGAGAAACCTTCTTCGGCGCACAGACGGTCGAGGCCTACGTGCATGAGTATATTGCGCCACGGGTGATCGGCCGCGATCCGCTGCAGATCGACCTGCTGGCCGCCGACCTCGTCGGTTATCTCGGTTTTCGATCATCAGGGGCCGAAGTGCGTGGCAATTCCGCCTTCGACATCGCGCTCTGGGATATTTTCGGCAAGGCGACGGGTATGCCGATCGCACAGTTGCTGGGCGGGTTTACCCGTCAGGAGATCCGCACCTACAATACCTGTGCCGGGAGCGAATATATCAAGAAAGCCACCGGACAGACGACCTCCAATTACGGCCTTTCGGACGGCAAGGACTACGACGACCTCAACGGCTTCCTCCACAATGCCGACGAACTTGCCCAATCGCTGCTTGAAGAGGGCATCACGGCGATGAAGATCTGGCCCTTCGATGCGGCGGCAGAAAAGACCCACGGGCAATATATCTCGATGCCGAACCTGAAAAAGGCGCTTGAGCCTTTTGAGAAGATCCGCACCGCCGTCGGCGACAGGATGGATATCATGGTCGAGTTTCACTCCATGTGGCAATTGTTGCCGGCCATGCAGATCGCCAAGGAATTGACGACGTACAAAACGTTCTGGCACGAAGACCCGATCAAGATGGACAGCCTGTCTAGCCTTGCACGCTATGCAGCCGTGTCGCCCGCACCGATTTCGGCGTCGGAGACGCTTGGCTCGCGCTGGGCGTTCCGCGATCTTCTGGAAACCGGCGCGGCCGGGGTGATCATGCTTGACATTTCCTGGTGCGGCGGGCTCTCGGAGGCACGCAAGATCGCCGCGATGGCCGAGGCCTGGCACCTGCCGGTCGCACCCCACGACTGTACCGGACCCGTCGTCCTGTGCGCATCCACCCATCTGTCTCTCAACGCGCCAAACGCGCTGGTCCAGGAAAGCGTGCGCGCATTCTACCGCACCTGGTATCGGGATCTGGTGACGGCGTTGCCGGAGGTGAAAAACGGGATGATCACCGTTCCCCCCGGCGCCGGCCTCGGCATGGACCTCAACCCGGACCTGGATCGCGCCTTTACGGTGAGCCGTCGTCTTTCGGATGCGACCAGCTTGTAAAGCGTCCTACGCCTAAAAAAGAAGATTGGGAGGTTTTGTGTGACTACTCTGGAAACCCGTGCCGGGATGGCAATTTCGCCACTTGCCGGTCCGCTGATCATGCTTCTGGGCATGGTGATGTTCGCCCTTAACGATGCGATGGGGAAATGGCTGGTGGCGAGCTACGGGCTCGGACAGGTTATCCTGATCCGCAGTTTGGCGGCGCTCGTCATTCTGGCACCGTTCCTCTGGCTGGCCGGGCTCAAATCCATCACCTCCGCTGAGCAGCCATGGATGCAGTTCGCCCGTGTGGTGTTTTCCACCCTGGAGGTTTTCTGCTTCTACTATGCGGTGATGTATTTGCCGCTGGCCGATGTCATGACCTACTGGCTGGCAGCACCGATTTATGTTGCGGCAGCGTCCCCCCTTTTGCTGGGGGAGACAGTCGGCTGGCGGCGCTGGTGCGCCATTGCCGCCGGTTTTGTTGGCGTTATCATCACGCTCGAACCGTCGAGGGCGATCTTCACCCTGCCGGCCCTGATCTCGATCGTCGGCAGCATGGCCTTCGCCTTCATGCTGCTGTCGGGTCGCGGTCTGCGCAACACGCCGGACAAGACGCTGGTGTTCTTTCAGGTCGCCGGCGCTGCCCTTGCCGGTCTCGCCTTCGCGCCGTTCGACTGGGCGCCGATTTCGTCTGGTGTCGATCTGTCGCTGCTCGGCCTGCTCGGTATTGTTGCCATGGCCGCCCATATGCTGGTCAACCGTGCCCTGAAGATTTCGGATGCGGCAACGGTGGCGCCGCTGCAATATACGCTGCTGCTCTGGGCGGTGGTGTTCGGCTGGATTTTCTTCGGCGATGTACCGCGGCTGAGCATGCTGACAGGCGCGGCGCTTATCGTCGCCTCCGGACTTTTCATCTTCTTCCGGGAGCGGCAATTGAAGAAGCGTGAGACGGTTTTGCCTGCTGTTCCGGAATGATGGTCACAACCACTCAGCGATACACGCGCTCATGAAAAGGGGACCGGGCATTGATGCACGGTCCCCTTCAAGTTTCTTAAGGCAGTCAAGGATTACTTGCGCGCTGCTGCAAGCTCCGCAAGGATCGCGTCGACAACATCGGCGCCGATTTCGGCCTTGTGCTTTTCATAAACGATCATCGACTTTTCGCGAATACGGGCCTGCTCTTCAGCAGACAGAACATTCACTTCCAGGCCGGCGGCCTTGATTTTATCAAGGGACGTCTTGTTCAGTTCCTGGATGACCTTTCGCTCCTCGTCACGGCCAACGACCGCGCACTCCCGCAGCGCCGTCTGCTCTTCCGGTGTATAGGTGTCGAAGATCGCTTTCGAGAACAGCAACAGGAACGGCGTATAGGCGTGGTTCGTCTCGGTGATGTACTTCTGCACCTCGAAGAACTTTGAGGTGTCGATCGTCACATAGGGGTTTTCCTGGGCGTCGATCGCATTGGTCTCCAAAGCCGAAAACACTTCGCCAAATGCCATCGGCGTGGCGTTTGCGCCAAGGTTCTGGAACGTGTCGAGGAAGATATTGTTCTGCATGACGCGAACCTTCATCCCCTCGAAGTCTTCCCACTTGGTAACCGGACGAACGGAGTTCGACAGGTTGCGGAAGCCGTTTTCCCAATAGGCGAGATTGACGAGGCCGGCGGCTTCCAGCTTCTCGTTCATCATATCGCCGAACTTGCCGTCAAGGACCTTATAGGCTTCCTGCGGCGTGGCGAACAGAAAGGGCAGGTCGAAGACGCCCAGCGCCGGAATGATGCCGACAAGCGGGGAGGACGAGGTGACGACGCCTTCCTGCACGCCCGAGCGCAGGGCCTGGGTTGCCTGCAAGTCACCGCCAAGCGCACCGCCCCAGAAAGCGGTAATCTTGAGCTTTCCACCGGACTTTTCATCCAGGCAAGCCTGCATGGCCTTGATACCGTTGCCGACCGGGTGGTCGGCGTTGATGCCGTTCGAAATGCGAATGTTGCGGTCGTTAAACTCGGCAAAGGCCGGGGCCGCGGCCGACAGGCCGAATGCAATCGCGGTGGTGGCTAGAAGCAGTTTTCTCATAATATCCTCCCTGGATGGTTGAGTGAGACTGTGGGTTGCTGGCGGCTAATGCAGCCACCGGGCAGGCACGAGAACGAGGTCCGGAAACAGAACCAAGAGAAAGAGAACGATCGTTTGCGCCAGAAGGAACGGCCAGACCCCGATCGTCACCTTGCCAAGCGGAACCCGACCGACGCCGCTGACGACGTTCAACACGACACCGACGGGCGGCGTGATCAGCCCGATGCAATTGTTCATGATGAACATGACGCCGAAATAGACCGGGTCGATGCCCGCCTGCTTGATGATCGGCATCAGGACGGGCGTCAGGATCAGGATGGTCGGCGTGAGGTCGAGCGCCGTTCCGACCACCAGAACCAGGATCATGATCACAAACATCAACAGCATCGGGCGGTCGATCAGTGGCTCGATGTAACCGGCGATTTCTGCCGGGATATTGGCGGCGGTAATCAGCCATGCCGAGACGAGTGCTGCGCAAACCAGGAACATGATGACCGATGTCGTCTTGGCCGCCTGCAGGATGACGCGCGGCAGGTCCCTCGGCTTAAGCTCGCGGTAGATGACCATGCCGACGAACATCGCATAGGCGGCTGCGATTACCGCAGCCTCGGTTGGCGTCATGATGCCGGCCTTGATGCCGCCGAGGATGATGACCGGCATGCCGAGTGCCCACAGCGCCCGGCCGGTGGCTGTCAGCCGCGCCGACACCGGCGCCTTGGGCAGCGGCTCCACCTTGTCCTTGCGCACGACGATCAGCCAGGCGATCACCAGAGCCAGGCCCATCATGATGCCCGGCACGATGCCGGCCATGAACAGCTGGGTGATGGAAACGTTTGCGGCAACACCGAAGACGATGAAGGCCATCGAAGGCGGGATGACCGGCGCAATGATGCCGCCGGCGGCGATCAGTCCCGCCGATCGAGGCACATTGTAGCCGGCTTTGGCCATCATGGGGAGCAGAATGGCTGCAAGCGCGGCGGTATCGGCTGCGGCCGAGCCGGAAATGCTGGCCATGATAATCGCCGCCAGAATGGCGACAAGGCCCAGACCGCCGCGAATGTGGCCAACGCAGGCAATCGCGAACTCGATGATGCGACGCGACAGGCCGCCGGAGTTCATCAACTCGCCGGCCAGGATAAAGAAGGGAATGGCCAGAAGCGTGAAGGTATCAGCCCCGGCGATCATGTTCTGCGCGATGATCTGCGTGTTGAACATGCCCATGAACCACATGAGAATGACGCCGCAGAACATCAGCGCGAAGGCGACGGGCACGCCGATCGCCATGGCCCCAAGCAA
Organism: Pararhizobium sp. DWP3-4; assembly: GCF_049898205.1. NCBI lineage: Bacteria > Pseudomonadati > Pseudomonadota > Alphaproteobacteria > Hyphomicrobiales > Rhizobiaceae > Pararhizobium > Pararhizobium sp. DWP3-4. The sequence goes on from NZ_JAFCXF010000019.1 coordinate 11,861, forward strand.
TGACCCGATAAAGACGAGAAGGGTCATCAGGTACGCTCCGCCAGTTGTTCGATGGTCAGATTTTCACCTGCGAATGCCGCGATCTCCTCATCTGTCACGCGTCCGGTCAGCAACCGAAACAGTCGCTCGATCGCGATGATCGCCATGCCGGCACCTGTGAACAGGCCGACGCCATAGACCCAGATCATCGACATGCCCGTCACCGGAGCTGCCATACTGGCATTGATCGGAAACTGCTTCCACGTTCCCCAGAAGAAGATGGCCGAGCATAGGATGATCACCAGATTTGACAGAGACATGCAGATGATCCGGCCGCGGCGCGACAGAAACATCACCAAAGTCTCGATGCCGAGATGACTGTGCTCACGAAACGCGACGACTGCACCGATGAATGTCAGCCAGACGAAGAAATAGCGCGACAATTCCTCGGAAACGTTGATGCCCGAATTGAAACCGTAGCGCATGATCACATTGACGAAGACCATGATCGCCATGCCCGAAAGAAGCAGGATGAGCAGCAATTCAAGAAAACGGAAAAATAGATCGGTCGCCTTCTGCATGACTTATGCCTTATCCAAAAGACCGCGATCGGCCAGGTTGCGGATGAGGGCTCCAACGCCAAATGTCCATTCCGGACAGACGTCGCTGCGTTCCACCCAGTTTACCAGGCGGCCAAGCCGAGCTGTCGAAATTTCCACACGGTCGCCGATTTCATGGGTAAACCCCTGCCCGGTCCCGCGCCGATCCTTCACGGGAGCGAACATCGTTCCAAGGAACAGGACTGCGCCATCCGGATACTGGTGATTTCGGTTCCTAAGCTGTGAGGCAAGGTTTTCCGGTGAGCGGCTGATGGCCTCCATCGGGCTTTCACCCGTCATCTCGAAACCATCCTCGCCGTGGACCACGAGCTTGACCCTGACGCGGCTCAGGTCGTCCATCGTGAAACTGTCGTCAAACAGGCGAATGAACGGGCCGATCGAGCAGGAGGCATTGTTATCTTTCGCTTTGCCGAGCAGCAGTGCCGAGCGTCCCTCGACGTCCCGCAGGTTCACGTCGTTGCCCAGGCTCGCCCCGACAATCAGGCCATCGGAGCGCAGCACCAGCACCACTTCCGGCTCTGGATTGTTCCATTGCGAGATCGGGTGAATGCCAACAAGCGCCCCACACCCAACCGAGGACATCGGCTGGGCCTTTGTAAAGATTTCAGCGTCCGGACCGATGCCGACCTCCAGATACTGCGACCAGACATCCATATCCTCAAGCAGTGACTTGACCTTGGATGCCTGTTCTGAGCCCGCAACCAGACCGCGAAGACTGTCGCCGAGAACAGGCGCAAGCTTTGCGCGGATCGCCTGGGCCCGCAAAGGATCGCCCTTGGCCTGCTCCTCGATGACACGTTCCAGCATGCTGTCGGCAAAAGTTACGCCAGCGGCCTTGACAGCCTGCAAGTCGACCGGGGCAAGAACCGTTCCCTTTTCCCCGGACAGGAAGCTGTCGAGGGTACCGAGATCTGTCAGACCGGATGCAGCGCGCAGGACATCAACGAGGTTTTCCATTTCGAGAAGGGCCGACATGGTGGCTGCAAGGCTCGTCAGGTCCACCACGCGACCACCCGAGATCATCACCGGGCATGGGCCAGCGTTTACCTTCGACCAGACGCGTCCGACCAGAAAAGCGTCGGCGGCGTCATCCGGCAAAATAGACTCTGCGCGCAATACACGTTGGGAATTCAAAAATAACCCTCCCACCTATCCGGCGAGTATGCCCTCCAGCACAACTTGCCTTATTGTCAGGATGTCTGACAACGCTCCAACTGCTTTTTTAGTGTGTCTTAATCCGCCTGTCCAGAGCCCAAGTTGGAAAGCCGCGAAAAACCTACAAGTGGCCGTCACGGCCGATCAGCCGGCGTCAGAATATTTCGAGCGTCAAGTCCAGCCTGCCCGCGGCACCCATGATGTGGTTGCGCATCGCGGCGCGGGCTTTCAAGGGGTCGCGCGTCGCCACCGCGTCACGGATGGCAACGTGTTCGGCAATCGTGATCTCGACGATTTCCTCAAGGAGGGCGGCGGCGCGCGCTGCATTTATGGCAAGGCTGATGCGCTCGGCGATGAAGCCGATGAACAACGGGTAATACTCATTATGGGTCGCGGTCGCCAAGGCCCGGTGAAAGACGAGATCGGCAACAATCCCCTGATCGGTCCATTTTTCAGCCCCCGTCATCTGGGCCAGCGAGTCGTCCAGCTTTTTTAAATCAGCATCGTCATGATGGATGGCGGCAAGACCGGCTGCCTCGATCTCCAGCGGCATGCGGAGCTGGAAAAGGCTGCGAAAGCTCCCGCGGTCGCGGAGATCGGTCTGCTCGATCCGAATGGCGCCCCGCCCCAGAGTCTCCGTGACAAAAGCGCCGACGCCTTGGCGGGTCTCGACAAGACCCTCATTGCGTAATTGAGCGATCGCCTCGCGCACCACGGAGCGGCTAACGCCGAAGGTTTTGGCTAGAATGTGCTCCGTCGGCAGCTTCTCGCCGGCCGTAATCCGACCTTCGGCGATTTCCTTGCCTATATGCCCGGCGATGCGCGCCGGCAGATGCTCGTTCCGTCTGATCTGGCTGAAGTCCGCCGTCATGCTCTTTTCCGCCCCCTGATAATGCCAGACTATTCTACGATATGCCGGGGAAATTCAATTGGCAGCCTGGGTTCATCACCATGGATGGATCGATGGCCTGCTTCAGGGCAGTTAGTACTGCGCGCCGCGACGGATCCAGCCGTTCTTCGAAATCGGCACGCTTCAGGCGGCCGATGCCGTGCTCGGCGCTGATGCTGCCGTTGTACCCGTCCAGGACCTGGTTCACGACCGTCTTGGCCTTGTAGATCTTGGCTGCTGCCTCGTCCGGCGAACTGTTGCATGGCGGCAGGACATTCAGATGCACATTGCCGTCGCCAACATGGCCGTAGGACACGCTGATGCAGTCGGGAAGCGCCTCCGACACAGCCTGCTCTGCGTCGCGCACGAAATCGGCAAGGCGGTAGAGCGGCACGGAAATGTCGGTGCGCATATGCGGGCCACGCTTGGCCTGCCCTTCGTTCATGCCCTCACGGAAAAGCCAGAGGTTACGCGCTTGAGCTTGCGAAGCGGCGATCACGCCGTCGACCACAAGGCCGTCTTCCATGACGCCGCCGAGGAAGCGCTCCATCAGATCCGCGATATCGACGAGACCGGATCCGGAAATCTCCATCAGCACATAGGCTGGATAATCGCCGGCAATCGGCATCGAAAGATCCGGGATCGCTTCCCTTGCCAGGACAAAGGCCAGCGGCGGCATGAATTCGAAGGCCGACATCAGGTCGCAGCAATCGCGCCGGGCGCGTCGATAGAGCTTGATGGCATCATCGAGAGAGTTCAGCCCAAGCAGAGCAGTTGCCACCTGATCCGGGAAAGGCATCAGCTTGATGGACACGGCAGTGATGATGCCAAGCGTTCCTTCAGCGCCGATGAAGAGTTGCTTCAGATCGATGCCGCGATTGTCCTTGCGCAGGGTCGACAGGCCGTTGAAGATCGTGCCGTCGGGCAACACCACTTCCAGGCCCAGCACCAGTTCGCGCGTCATTCCATAGCGCAGCACGTTAATTCCGCCGGCATTGGTCGAAACATTGCCACCAATGTGGCAGGAGCCCTGGGCGCCGAGCGCCAGCGGGAAATACATGTCCTTTTCGGCGATCCGGTCCTTTAGCTCCGACAGGATGCAGCCGGCTTCGATCACCGCCGAAAAGTCGTCGGCGTCGATATTACGGATGGCGTTCATGCGCTCGAGGCTTAAAACCACCTGGCTTTCGGGCCGATCCGGAATGCTGCCCAGCACCAATCCGGTATTTCCACCCTGAGGAACGATCGAAAGACCGAGCGCACGACAGGCACGAACAGCAGCGGCAACATCCTCGGTTGAGCGCGGGCGCAGTACCGCGACGGCGCTGCTGGTCACATCGCCGTGCCAGTCCCGACAGAAGCGAAGCATCTCCGCGCTATCCGTCATCACCATATCGTTCGTCAATGCCGCGCGCAGGGATGCCTGCAGAGCCGCTGATGTGCACATGACATCCGCCCTCATGTCTTACCTTTTCCCAGAATGCCCCTTCGACACCGCCTACCCCTTTTTAAGGGGCGGAGATTTTTTCGTCGGCGTGCCAAATATTCTATTTTCAACTTGACCATATAAGGTTATCAGACAACCTTACAATAGAAATTTTGTCCGCCTTTATTGAGGTGCTTCTAAGCAATTTAGGGCGGTCGAATCCAGGGAGGAGAGACTGATGCATATCCTGATCATCGGTGCGGCCGGAATGGTTGGCCGCAAACTCGCGGCCAAGCTTTCTGCAGACGGCGAGCTTGGCGGCATGCCGATCAGCGAATTAACCTTGGTGGACGTCGTAACCCCGCAGGCTCCCGACGGTTTTACCGGTAAGGTCAACACCAAGGAGGCCGACCTATCGGCACCGGGCGAAGCGGGGTCGCTCATCGCGGCCCGGCCGGATGTGATCTTTCATCTGGCGGCCATCGTCTCTGGAGAAGCGGAGCTTGATTTCGAGAAGGGTTATCGGATCAATCTCGATGGCACGCGCTATCTGTTCGACGCCATCCGCCTTGCAAATGGCGTCGACGGCTACAGGCCGCGTGTCGTCTTCACCTCCTCGATCGCCGTCGTCGGTGCGCCATTGCCCTATCCGATCCCGGACGATTATCACACGACGCCACTGACCAGCTATGGCACCCAGAAGGCGATCTGCGAACTGCTTTTGTCCGACTACAGCCGCCGCAGCATCTTCGACGGCATTGCCATCCGCCTGCCGACGATCTGCATTCGTCCCGGCAAGCCGAACAAGGCCGCGTCCGGCTTCTTCTCCAATATCCTGCGCGAACCGTTGGTCGGCAGGCAAGCCGTTCTCCCCGTTTCCGAAGACGTTCGTCACTGGCACACCTCACCACGCTCGGCGGTGGGCTTCCTCATCCATGGCGCGACTATCGATCTGGAGACAGTAGGCCCGCGTAGGGCTCTCTCCATGCCAGGCCTCAGTGCCACGGTGGGCGAACAGATCGAGGCGCTGCGCCGCGTGGCTGGCGATCGGGCGGTCGCGCTGATCCGCCGGAAGCCGGACGAGATGATCATTAAGATGGTCGCCGGCTGGGCCCCGGGCTTCGAGGCGACCCGTGCGAAAGCGCTTGGCTTTATCGCCGAAACCTCCTTTGATGAGATCATCCGCGTCCATATCGAGGACGAGCTGGGAGGAAAGCTTTGAACGCAAGAGGTTCGGATCGGAAGCGCCCCCGCAGGATCGCCTTTCTCGGAACAGGACTGATGGGTGCGCCCATGGCACGACGGCTGCTCGCCGCCGGTCATCAGGTTACGGTCTGGAACCGGGACGTCACCAAGGCGCAGGCTCTCGTTACCGACGGTGCGGTGGTGGCCGAAACGGCAGCTGTGGCGGCCAAAGGCTGCGATATTGCCTTCACCATGCTCAGCGATGGCAAGGCCGTCGAGGCAGTGCTATTTGACGGTGGCGTGGCCGAAGCTCTGGCCGAGGACGCCATCGTTGTCGATTGCAGCTCGATTTCACCGCCGGTCGCCAGGGATCACGCCGCCCGCCTCAAGGTGCTTGGCATTGCGCATGTCGATGCACCGGTCTCCGGCGGCGTCGTCGGCGCGCAGTCCGGAACGCTTGCCATCATGGCTGGTGGCGACGCGGCAGCGATCGATGGACTTGTCGAGGTGTTTGTAGCCCTTGGACGCGTGACCCATGTCGGGCCGCCCGGTGCCGGGCAGATGTGCAAACTGGCCAACCAGCAGATCGTTGCCATCACCATCGGTGCTGTTGCCGAAGCGATGCTGCTGGTCGAGGCCGGCGGCGCTTCTCGGGAAAAGTTCCGGGACGCCATCCGCGGCGGCTTTGCCGAGAGCCGGATTCTCGAACTTCATGGCGCGCGCATGGTAAAACGGGATTTTACGCCCGGCGGCTCATCGAAGCTGCAGCTGAAAGACCTCAACGCTGTCAAGGAGATGATCGATCTGTTTTCGCTGGACCTACCCTTGACCGAGCAGATACGGATTGAGTTTTCGGCCTTTGTGGCAGGGGGCGGCGGCGACATGGACCACAGCGCCTTGCTGCTGCATCTGGAAGCGATGAACGCTGCATCAGGCGGGGAGGAGAAATAATGGCCGAGGATAGCAAGGGCGCGCGCCGTCTGCGTTCGCAGGACTGGTTCGACAATCCCGATCATCTCGATATGACGGCGCTCTATCTCGAGCGCTTCATGAACTACGGCACGACGCCGGAAGAGCTGCGCTTCGGCAAGCCGATCATCGGGATTGCCCAGTCCGGCAGCGACATCAATCCTTGCAACCGCCACCATATCGAGCTTGCCAAGCGCGTCCGCGATGGCATCCGTGATGCCGGGGGCATCCCGATCGAGTTTCCGACCCATCCGTTATTTGAGAACTGCAAGCGGCCGACAGCGGCGCTCGACCGCAACCTTGCCTATCTCGGCCTGGTCGAAATCCTCTACGGTTATCCGCTCGACGGCGTGGTCTTAACCACCGGTTGCGACAAGACAACGCCTTCGGCACTGATGGCAGCCTCGACCGTCGATATTCCGGCGATCGTCTTTTCCGGCGGTCCGATGCTCGACGGCTGGCACGATGGCGATCTGGTCGGGTCCGGCACGGTCATCTGGCGGGCGCGGCGCAAATATGCGACAGGGGAAATCACGCGGGAGGAATTCCTGCAGTCTGCGCTCGATTCTGCGCCGTCGATCGGTCATTGCAACACCATGGGTACAGCCTCGACCATGAATGCCATGGCAGAAGCGCTCGGCATGTCGCTCACCGGTTGCGCCGCCATTCCTGCCGCCTATCGCGAGCGCGGCCAGATGGCCTATCGCACCGGGCGGCGAGCCGTTGAACTGGTGCTGCAAAATATCAGGCCATCGGATATCCTGACGCGCGAGGCGTTCCTCAACGCGATCCGGGTGAATTCCGCGATTGGCGGCTCGACCAACGCGCAGCCGCATCTGGCCGCCATGGCCAAGCATGCCGGCGTCGAATTGCACACCCACGACTGGCAGACACATGGCTTTGACATTCCGTTGCTGGCCAATGTGCAACCGGCCGGCGCATACCTTGGTGAGCGGTTCCACCGAGCCGGTGGCGTCCCGGCCATCATGTGGGAGCTGCTGCAAGCCGGTAAGCTCGAAGGCGGCTGTCCGACGGTGACCGGCAAGACCATGGCGGAAAATCTGGAAGGCCGGGAGGCAACTGACCGCGAAGTCATCCTGCCTTTCCATACGCCGCTGAAAGAGCGCGCCGGTTTCCTCGTGCTGAAGGGCAACCTGTTCGACTTCGCCATCATGAAGATGAGCGTTGTGTCAGCCGGCTTTCGCGAACGTTACCTGAGCGAGCCTGGTAAGGAAGGCGTGTTTGACGGCAAGGCGGTGGTGTTCGATGGCTCCGAGGATTATCATAAGCGGATCAACGATCCGGTATTGGATATCGACGAGCGCACGATCCTGGTGATCCGCGGCGCCGGCCCGCTCGGCTGGCCTGGCTCGGCCGAAGTGGTCAATATGCAGCCACCGGATCATTTGATCAAAAAGGGTATTCTTAGTCTGCCAACGATCGGCGACGGCCGCCAGTCTGGCACGGCTGACAGCCCGTCGATCCTCAACGCTTCTCCTGAGAGTGCAGCAGGCGGCGGCCTTGCCTATGTGCGAAGCGGCGACATTATCCGCATTGATTTCAACAACGGCCGTTGCGACATGCTGGTCGAGCCGGAAGAAGTCGAACGGCGCAAGGCAGAGGGCATTCCCGCCGTTCCGGCGGATGCCACACCATGGCAGATGCTGTACCGCCGCACCGTGACGCAACTGTCCGATGGCGCCGTCATCGAAGGCGCCCCGGAATTTCGTAAACTTGCTGAAAAGCTTCCGCGCCATAACCACTGAGCAATTGGCACGGTGTTAGGCTAATGATTATATCAAATGGCCGCTCGGAGGCGGCCATTTTTCATTATCCAGCATCGTGTGGTTAAGGGCGTTAGGCGGCCTTAGCGACATCTTCGCTGTGGCGAATTTCAGTTCCAAGCACTTTTAGGCATTCCCTGATAAATGCGGCCAATGCAGTCCAACCTTTTGCCGACACCATTGTGCCATCGACATAGGCCTCAGTCGGTGAGAGATCAATATATGTACCGCCAGCCAAAGTGACCTCAGGCTCGCAAGCTCCGAGCGCCGCCACCTTCTTGCCACGCACGACGCCATCAACGGCGATCAGGATCTGGACGCCGTGGCAGATCGTGAAGATCGGCTTCTGCGTCTCGTGGAAGTGCCGGACGATGGCCTGCACACGCTTGTCCGTACGGATGTATTCCGGCCCGCGACCGCCAGCTGCATAAACCGCATGGTACTGGTCAAGCTGTTTCTCAGCTTCCGAAAACGTCTTGTTGATGGTGAAGAAGTGGCCGAGTTTTTCGGTGTAGGTCTGATCGCCCTCGAAATCGTGGAGCGATGTCTTGATGAGATCGCCCGCATTCTTGTCCGGGCAGATGACATGCACCGTATGTCCGATCGCTTCCATCGCCTGCTGGAAGACGAAAATCTCGTATTCCTCTGTGAACTCACCGGTTAGCATCAGTATTTTCTTGCCTGGCATGATCTGCTCCTCTTGCTGCATGCAGTGGGGCGGCATGGGCCGCCCCGGTTTGGGTAAGTGGTTAGAAAGGAGAATCGGGGAAATAGTATTCCTTGGCGTTCTCCTGGGTGATCAGCGGGGCGTCGAGCTTGACGGTACCGCGCACTGGCGCTTGGCCAATAAGGTTGGCGACAGTCATGTAGATTGCCGTCTTGATCATTGCAGGCGGATATGGTGTCTCCACCGGGGTCATCGCATCTCCATCGATGACCTTTTTGACGATGTCTTTCATGCCATTGCCGCCGAGAGCGAGCTTGATGTCCTTGCGGCCGGATTCCTTGACGGCTTCAAGCACGCCGAGCAGCATGTCATCATCGTTGGCCCATACCGCGTCGATCTGCGGATACTTCGCAAGATAGTCCTGCATCAGCTTGAAAGCCTCATCGCTGTTCCAGTTTGCATACTGGATGTCGAGGACCTTCAGTTCAGTCCCTTGGATGGCATCATTGAAGCCTTTGATGCGCTCGTCGTCGATGACGGTCGGGATGCCGCGCAGAACGACGAGATTGCCCTTGCCGCCGAGTTTGTCGATCATGTACTTCGCGGTGTTCCGGCCGACTGCGATATTATCGCCCGCAAGATATAGATCTTGGATTGTGGCGTCGCTCAAACCGCGGTCGACGACGGTTATGAACGTTCCGGCGTCCTTGACGGCCTTGACCGGGGTCGTCAGTTCTTCCGAGGAATACGGCAGAATGACCAGGGCATCGAGCTCGCGTCCAGCTGACAAGTCTTCCAAAGCACTCACTTGCGCCGTTGCTGATGGCGAAGTTTTGACGATGACCTCGACGCCTGGAAAAGCGGCATTGATTTCCTTGGCGGCAGCCTGTGCGTGGTAGACGACACCGGCCGTCCAACCATGGTCGGCTGCCGGAATCGACACCGCGACGACTTTCTTGTCGGCGGCCAGCGCTTGATTGGCAATTAGTAATGTCCCAACGGCCGCAGCCGCAATCAATTTCGTCTTAAACATTATATTCCTCCCAGAATTGGACCCAAAATTAAGCACCCATGCGGTCCTGACACGGATTATTTCGAAAACCTTTGAATAAGCATCGCGATAATGATGATGACACCCTGAACCCCGGCGACCAGGTATTCCGAGACGAGATCGGACAGAACCATCAGGTTGGCGATGAGTTCGAGAATGACGGCCCCTGCGACCGTGCCCCAAACGTGTCCCTTGCCTCCCCGCAGTGCCGTACCGCCAATGACGACCGCGGTTATGACCTGGAGTTCCCACAGGACCCCGGTTGTCGGCGTCGCCGCACCAAGACGTGGCACGTAGCAAATGGCAGCAATCGCAACGCAGGCTCCCTGTATCGCGTAGGCAATCGTGCGCGTTTTAATGATCGAGATGCCGGAGTAGCGGGCGACGTCCTCGTTCGCCCCCACAGCCGCACACTTTCTTCCATACTTCATCTTGTAGAGAGCGAAGGAGGCGACTGCGGCGACCGCAATCGAGATCAGGATCGGGATCGATATTCCGCCGACCGTGCCGAAATAGACAGGGCGATAGGCCTCACGCAGGCTGCGATCGATCGGGATCGTTCCGCCGTCAGACATATAGGTGATCAAGGCTCGGAAGATGCCCATCGTCCCTAGCGTCGCAATGAACGGCTCGATCTTGCCGACGGTCACGATGAGACCATTCATCAGACCACAGGCAGTGCCGATGACGATCGCCACGACCATCCCTGCTGGAATTGCCGCGAGACCCCACTCTGGTGCCATGCTGTTCATGAAGAGGATGGTAATGCCCGTGATGAAGGCAGCCATCGACCCAACGGACAAATCCAGCCCCCCCGACGAGATCACAAATGTTGCGCCAACGGCTATGATGGCGATGAAGGCACTTCGGGTAATGACGTTTCCAAGATTGGTGGCTGACAAAAAATCCGGATTGATGAGGAAGCCGATCACCAGCAGTGCCAGCAAAGCCAGGAATGGCCCCACGTCTGCCCAACCGATGTCCCATTCCCGTTCCTGTCGAAGCGGCGTCGATCCTACAATCGCACTCATGTCGTTCCTCCCTGCTCGTCGGATGTCGTCACATTGCTGGTCGCCAGGAGCGCAATCTCATGTTCCGTCATCCGGGCTCCGGTTACCTCGCCTGTGATCCGCCCCTCCCGCATCACAAGAATTCGATCGCAGATGCCGATCAGCTCCTGCATTTCCGATGAGATGACGATGCACGTCCTGCCCTCGCCAACCAATCGATGGATGAAGGCGTAGATTTGCGCTTTGTTGGCGATATCGATGCCACGTGTCGGCTCGTCGATGACGACCACGGACGGGTTTGTCATGAGAACTTTAGCCAGCAGCAGTTTCTGCTGGTTACCACCTGAAAGCTGGCCTGCCCTGACGCCCAGCGTTTTCAGCCGAATGTCGTATTCGTCGACGGCGTCAATAAGCGCTGTCTGCTCGCGAGCCCTGCGCATCATCAGACCAGGGTGAAACCGCGACAGCGCGGACAGCGTCAAATTGGGCCCAAGCCGCTCGTGGAGCAGCAACCCCTTGCCTTTTCGATCCTCTGTGAGGTAGCCGATGCCCGCGTCCATGGCCGCCCGAGGCGAGCGGATGTCTATCGACCTGCCGTCGAGCGTGACCGACCCGCTGGATGCACGTAGCCCCATGATGCCTTCGAACACCTCGGTTCGACCTGCACCGATCATACCCGCGAACCCGAGGATTTCGCCCTTCCGTGCGGTGAAGGATATATCCTTGGCATAGCCGGGGACGATCAGGCCCCGCACCTCCAACGACGGCTCCCCGGAAACATCAACACGCTTCTGAGGGTAGAGAGCCGCAAGATCCCGGCCGACCATAAGGCGAGCCATGTCCATTTGGCTGAGGCCACTGCCCGGATACGTTCCCACGAGCCTGCCATCGCGCAGGACACTGACCTTGTCGGCGAGGCGCTGAACCTCGTCGAGACGATGGCTGATATAGAGAACCGCCGCGCCCTGTTCTTTGAGCTGCTGGATGATTGTCAGAAGCCGCTCGACTTCGTCCCCCGTAAGGACTGCGGTCGGCTCGTCGAAAATAACCAGCTTGTAATCGTCAAGAAGTGCGCGAGCGATCTGTACGAGTTGGCGATCAGCGAGCGAAATTTCCCGAACCAGTGCATTCGGCTTAATGTGACAGCCCAACTGGGAGAGCTTTTCGGTTGCAAGTCGGCGCATCGTCCGGTCATCGACCATTCCATTGCGCATCAACTCTCTCCCGAGAAACAAGTTCTCCGCAACCGTCAAGCCATCTGCCAGCAAGATTTCCTGGTGGACCAGGACGATCCCAGCTTGGTGCGCATGTTCAGGCTTCGAGAAGCTGACTTCTCGTCCTGCCATCGTGAGTGTTCCGGCTGTCGGCTCGGCGTAGCCTGAAAGGAGCCGCATGAAAGTCGATTTGCCCGCGCCGTTCTCTCCAATGATGGCATGAATTTCGCCGGGAAGAACATCAAGCGACACGTCGGACAGCACAGTGACCGGACCATAGTCCTTTGACATCCCGTCCGCCCGAAGGACAGGCTGACGCTCCTCACTACCGCGGTTCGACACGTCGCATTTCTCCCGGTGGAGACTCAAACCAACCGACATGGAAGCCCCCTCATTCGAACGCCGGAAGAAGACGGTCACGCGAGTGCTCTAAGTGCAGCCGCATTGCTTTCTCAGCGGCGTTCGCATCCCCGGCAGTAAACGCCGCCAACAAAGCTTCATGCTCGTCCAGGGCTTCCTCGGTGACCCGTGAATGGAACATCAAGCGAAAGATGTGAAAATGCGTGTGCTGGTGATTGAGCGTCTCGCGGATCAACTCGTTTCCTGCGAACTCCATTATCCTGTCGTGGAAAACCGCGTCCTGCCGGGCGAACGTCGAATAGCGGATACGCTCGTCGGTCCCTTCCTTGCGACCCATCACACCACCCGCCTCCTGAAGTGAAGCAAGCTTCGCCTCATCCATTCCGGCAGCTGCCTTGGCAGCACCATCCGGCTCAAGCAACAGGCGCAGTTCGTACAATTCGTCGAACCTGCGACGGGTAATTTGTGGGGCGGCGCTGTAACCGATTAAATGTGTCTTGACGACCAGCCCTTCACCCTCGAGCCTGCCGAGCGCCTCCCGGATAGGGGTCTGCGAGACGTTCAGTTCCCGCACCATATTATCGACAGATATGCGGCCCCCGGGCGAGATCTTAAGCGCCATGAGCTGAGCGAAAATCGCCTCGTACACACTTTCAGCCAAGCTGTTGCTGCGCTGGATAAAGCCGCTGTGGTCGGGCGCGTTGGTCAGGTTCGTGGAATTTCTGTTATGCATATCTTGCCTCTTGACATGATCGACAGCTAACACGATGGTGCCCTATATGCAATCCCATATCCTATACGATTTTATATTGGAGACTTCATGAGGGTGTTACAAGAGGATGCGGTACAGTTGGCTTCCACCCTTCTGGAGCAGCGCGACTCCCCATCTGCCCACGCTTCGCTGCAGGCGCACGTGCTCGTTGATGCCGAGCTCAAAGGTCATCCGTCGCACGGCCTTCAACGGTTACCTCGAATCCTGACGCGGATTGAAGGGGGCCTTATTGACCCTCAAACTGAAGGAAAAGCGATCTGGCGCTCTCCGTCTTATTTGGAGGTCGATGGCCTTAAAGGACTCGGCCCCGTCGTGGCTGTGTCAGCGCTGAAACAGTTGAGCGAGCGGGCGGAAAGCTCGGGCGTCGCCATATGCGGTATCCGCAACTCGAACCATTTGGGAATGCTTGCGTATTATGTCGAGTGGCTAGCGACCCGCGGCCAGGTTGGCATCGCCCTCTCATCAAGCGAAGCATTGGTTCATCCCTTCGGCGGTACACGGGCTGTTCTTGGAACCAATCCTTTGGCGATTGCTGTCCCGACTGCGAACAGGCCGATGGTGGTCGATCTTGCCACGGGCGTCGTGTCCATGGGGAAAATCCACCATCACGCGGCGAACGGCTTGTCGATCCCCTTCGGCTGGGCGCGAGATGAAACAGGCCAGCCAACGACCGACGCAGTTCGAGCCACAAAGGGAGCGATCGCTCCGTTCGGCGACGCCAAAGGATATGCTCTCGGCATGGCGCTTGAACTCCTCGTCGCCGCGCTGGCGGGCTCAGCCTTGGCACCGGACGTAAGAGGCACGCTCGATGCGGACACGATTTGCAACAAGGGAGATGTCTTTATCGCAATCGATATCGGCATCCAGCCCGAACTGATTCATCGCCTCACCGCCTATCTGGACCTTGTCCGAGCCTCGCCCCCGTCAGATGCAAACATACCGGTTGCCATACCCGGAGATGGTGCAGCGGACAGGCGCGCCCAAGCTCTTATTCATGGCTTCGAAATCGCGCCAAACCTTTGGCAGGACCTCAAAGCCCTTTCTCAATCCACAAGATCGCTATCCAAAGGACATGCAAGATGACCCTTTTTGCCGCCATCCGACTTCCACAAGAAATCCTTTTCGGCAAGGGACAGCGTCATGCACTGCCGAAGATCGCTGCCAGGCTCGGGAAAAGAGCCCTGATCTGCACCGATGAGCGTTTCGCGGCGACACCGATTTTTGCGGAAATTGTCGGGGAATTGGAAGCCGTGTCTATTGCCGTTCTGATCTACGACAAAGTGCTACCGGACGTCCCACGGGAGACAGTCGCTGTCTGCGTCGCTGATGCCCGCGCGTTCGGTCCTGACATGGTGATTGGCATTGGAGGGGGTAGTTGCCTGGATATGGCGAAATGCGCTGCGCTGCTGCTTAGCCACGCCGGACGCCTCCAGGATTACTACGGCGAATTCAAAGTTCCGGGGCCAATCCTTCCAATTATCGCAGTTCCCACCACGGCTGGCACTGGCTCCGAAGTGACGCCAGTTGCCGTCATCTCTGATTCCGAACGCACGCTTAAAGTAGGCATTTCCAGCCCGTACCTGATCGCGACGACAGCGATCTGCGATCCCGACCTGACGATGACCTGCCCGCCCGGCTTGACGGCAGTGGCGGGTGCAGATGCCCTTACCCACGCCATCGAAGCATTCACCGCGGCACGAAGGGGCACCGACCATGCCTTGCCGCAGGACCATGTGTTCATTGGAAAGAGTGCTCTCACGGACCATTTTGCGCTGCTGGCCATCAAACTACTCGGACGCAGCCTGGAGAAGGCTTGCAAGGATGGGAGCGACGAGGACGCAAGAGCTGACGTAATGATGGGGGCATTGGCCGCAGGCTGCGCCTTTGGGACAGCCGGGACAGCCGCAGCCCACGCCATCCAGTATCCAGCCGGCGCGCTTACCCACACAGCGCACGGTCTCGGCGTGGCAACCATGATGCCGTACGTGATGAATTACAACAAGGCGTCGTCCATCAGCGAGATGGCGGAGATTGGATATGCGCTGGGGCTCGGTGGACCGAGCCAGAACCCAGATCAAATGGCGACAGCGGCGATCGAGGAAATCCGCAGGCTGTTCGCGGCCATAGGAATCACCCCCACGCTCGCCGATCTCGGTCTCCCGATCGACAAGCTCGACTGGACCGCCGAGCAGGCCTTCGGCATCGATCGACTGATCAAGAACAATCCCAGGCCGTTTGACCTCGACGCAATGAAGCGTCTTGTGAGAGCCGCTTATGACGGCGACTTCGCTGCTTCCGCAATCTAATATCGAGGAACGAAATGACCATCGCACAAAAGACATCTCCGCTCGCCAATCAGGTGCCGGACATCGACGCAGCCTCTAGAGGGCTTTTTATTGACGGACGTTGGAATCCGTCGCACGGTGGCCAGACGATCGACGTTGTGGATCCCTCGACCGGAGACCGTCTTGCATCAGTACAGGATGCGACCGTCGAGGACGCCCGCATCGCCGTTGGAGCCGCTGCGGCCGCAGCGCCTTCCTGGCGTGCAACCTCTCCCCGCAAACGTTCCGAAATCCTGCGCCGTTGTTTTGAACTGATGGTCGAACGCTCTGAGATGCTCGCGACCTTGATCTCTATGGAAAACGGCAAGGCCCTGAGCGACGCGCGTGGCGAGGTCGCCTATGCTGCCGAATTCTTCCGATGGAACGCGGAAGAAGCCGTTCGCATCACCGGAGAGTTCGGGATCGCGCCCGCCGGGACTAACCGCATCATCGTGGACTACCAGCCGATAGGCATATGCCTCCTCATCACTCCCTGGAATTTCCCTGCAGCGATGGCAACCCGGAAAATTGCGCCGGCTCTGGCTGCGGGATGCACGGTTATTCTCAAGCCTGCCAGTGAAACGCCGCTGACGGCTTACGCGCTCGCTGCAATCTATGAAGAGGCGGGCGTCCCATCGGGCGTCGTCAATGTGATCACCACCAGCACGCCAGGTCCTGTCACCGCCGAAATACTGTCGGATCCCCGTGTCAGGAAACTATCATTCACCGGATCGACAGGTGTTGGTCGCCTGCTGCTGGCTGAAGCGGCGAAACACGTGATCTCATGTTCGATGGAGCTCGGAGGCAACGCGCCCTTTGTCGTGTTTGACGACGCGGACCTGGAAGCATCGCTGGATGGCGCGATGATTGCCAAGATGCGCAACGCCGGAGAGGCCTGCACCGCCGCCAACCGTTTTTATGTCCAGACGGGAATATACGACGCTTTTGCCGAAGGCCTGTCGAAACGCATGGCCGCCTTGAAGGTCGGCGCGGGCATTGACGGAGCCACCGAGTGCGGGCCGATGATTACCCGCAGGGCCGTCGAAAAGATTGGCCGCTTGGTTGAAGATTCAAAAACGAAAGGTGCGCGTGTTCTGTGCGGAGGAAAAGCACCGGAAGGACCCGGGTTTTTCTACCCGCCTACTGTTCTGGTCGATGTTCCAACCACCTCCGAGATGGCGCACGAGGAAATCTTTGGCCCGGTCGCACCCCTCTATCGTTTCGAGAGCGAGGAAGAAGCTGTCAGCCGCGCCAATGACACAGAATATGGTCTAGCGGCTTACGTGTATACGCGTGACGTAGGTCGCGGAATGCGTGTCGCCTCTGCCCTGGAAGCAGGGATGATCGCTTTGAACAGAGGACTGGTCTCGGACCCCGCAGCGCCCTTCGGAGGGGTCAAGCAGAGCGGCCTCGGACGCGAAGGCGGGCAGCACCACGGCATTGCCGAATTCATGGAAGCAAAATATATCGCTACGAGCTTTTAGAAACGCGAGGAGCGGAAACTTTGGAAAACGACCCGTTCCGCATTCGCGCGCACGTCGCGGACTTCGACGCGATCGTCGAGGAGATCGTCGCATCAAGCGCCAGGACTCGCGACCGCCTATCCATGGCAGCTGACGTTCCCTATGGCGACGGTCCATCCGAGACCGTCGACATCTTTTTCCCGGAAGGCTCGCGGGAAAATCTGCCCGTGCATATCTTCATTCATGGCGGCTATTGGAGAATGTTCTCGAAACGAGACTATTCCTACGTTGCCAACACTGTGACGAAAGCCGGGGCTATCGCCGTGATCGTCGATTATGCCCTGATGCCAAGTGTCCGAATGTATGTTTTAGTTGATCAAGTGCGCAGAGCGAAGCGATGGGTGACCGGCAATATCGATACGTACGGCGGCGACCCGTCGCGTCTGACAGTGAGCGGGCATTCGGCAGGAGCACACCTTGCGACATTTCTGTTCAATGAACATCAAGAGCGGTCAGGTATCGCTGCGGCCCTTCTGCTGGGCGGACTCTACGATCTCAAGCCGCTTCAAAGGTCGTTCTTGGCTGCCGAAATCGGCATCACGGATGAGGAGGTCTTGGCTTTTTCGCCGATGTCGCAGTCTTTTGACCGTGACTGCCGCGTGACCGTCGCGGTTGGTGCAGAAGAAACTTCTCCGTTTCACAAGCAGGCAAACGATTTTGTGATGATGCTGGAGATGCAGGGTCAAGCGGTGTCAAAGAGATCAATCACTGGTGTCAACCATATGAGCAGCGTGCGTGACCTCGGTCTTTCGGCCAGTTCCACAGGCACCCTGTTACTGGAGACGATCGGTAGGGCGGTTTAGACAAGCGGCCAAGCTCGCGATGCTGTGGGGGACTCTCCCGCATTTCACGCCTTGATGGGAATTGAACCTTGGGGCGTACTTTTTGTGCACAATCGACTGATTAGATGATTGACGAACGGACGCCTCCATTTGCATGGAGCGATCAGCTGGATACCTGTGTGCTCCGTCCGAAAATCGTGGCGAACCGTGAGGCGATATCGATGGAGGCAACCTCCTTGGAATGGAGTTCGTCCAACCAGCGGCCCCGGACACTGCCTCGAAGGTCAGCGACGGTAACGTTTTCCTTTTTCTCCGCGACGCGGGCAAGGACATCGTACACCTCTCCGACGAAATAGGTGAGGATCGCCTGGATAAGCACGCGGTCTGCGGTCAAACTGTATCCGCGCCGCACGAAGGGCCCACCAAGCCTGATGCCACCTTTGCGCGGCGTCGGGATGTCGTAACCATGAACGAGCATTCTTGTATTCGAGGGCGCGACAAGCGCTTGACGTCGTCGGCGATCTGACCATACCCCCACTGCCTGCTTAAATAGGGAATGTCCGGACCGGGTTCATTGAACCGCCTCACTTTCCCAACACACTCAGCCAGTCGCCGAATGAACCGCCGTAGCGGCCACCAGGCGGAATCGGAGATCGGGAGGGCTGCAGCGTAGCGGCTTTTCGAATATCCCGAGGGTTGACTCCGAATTCGTGGCTGAAAGCGCGGCTAAAATTGGCAGCCAGATCGAACCCTGCAGCTTCCGCTATTTCTGATATCGGCCGGGTGTTGGTGGCATCGCTGAGGTCCGCGTAAGCTGCAAGAAGCCGCTGTTTCCGTATATAATTAAGAACACCGCCACTTGCGCTAAACAATTGGTAGAGCCGAGTACGGGAGATACCAAGAGAACGGCAGATCTTTTCGAGCGTGAGCTCATCCGAACGTAGATTGCCATGTATATAACGATGCGCGCGCTCCATCATGCCCATATTTGGAAGCTTCGATGGCGCGACCGTCGCAACAGACAGCGAGGCACATGCGACAATCAGATCGCTGATGGTATGCACGAGGCGTGGTAATTCCTCGGCTGTGAGAGTGTTGAGATTGGACTCGACACCTGTGACGTAGTGAAGAAGCAATTTTGCCAGATTGCCCGAAAATATCGAATTGTTGGCCGCCTCCATTAGGCCTGCGTGGCCTGCCAGCTGTTCATAAGGCATGAAGAGAAGGATACTGTCAGAATTGGTTGTTCTACCCCGATAAGGATAGCCGAGCGATCTAAACGCAAGTAAGTCCGGCCCGCTCTCTGCGACCCGCCGGTCAACTTCGGTCCACGACCGACCTGCACGGGGCAGTTCCACACACCAGTGGTCGAACGGGCTGCGACGCAACATGGAAAGAGAGCGCGTATAGCTGTGAGCAGGTGCCCGCTGTTGGACGATGAGAAGGTTGCCCATGTTCCAGGCAATCTGATCAACGGAGAAGCCATCTTCCTGAGATTTGTCGTCCGGCAGCCCAACTTCAATCAATGGAGCCATATGGGCCCGCCAGGCACTGAACTGTTGCGACGGTGCTAAGCCGTGTGTAGAAAAATAAAGGGGCTCCAACGCGGGCCCATTGGGTACGCCGGCTTTTTCGCTGGGATCGGAATCGCGGGGCCAACGGCGACGTTCGAGCAGTGTTGGTTCGTCGATTGGAACCTGAGGAGGTTCGTCTGCTTCGGACTCCATTGAATGATCACTCATGCAATTCTCCAGCCCAGCACTGCCGGCAAGTCTGACGCCACGGCCGCGGTGCCTATCGGCAAACTGCTATCCGCCGCTGTAATACGAGAGTGGTCTTTCTACGCGGGGTGCGTTTGAAATGCACGGGGAGATTAATATCCGGACGCCAGGATAACGACATTCCCGCTGAATGCCTTCATAACAAGACACGGTCGGGACAGTAATTTATACTCGATCGGCGTCTTTTCGAACGAGATTTATTTTCAATGATCTAGTTATAACTGCAACGGCGGGAACCGCCGAGCGCTCGCGATCATCTGGAGAAGTGTGAGCCTGATGCGAGCGAGTTTCTTCCACGGCAGCTTGCAGCTACGGTGTCTCGGTGACGCCTTACATACTTTAGTGGCATCAGCGATCCATCAGGTCGTCTCGGGTCTTCGATTTTTTTTGGTCGTTGCGTGCACGATGGGCGTGAAAGGCTCGATCCTTCAAAAGAGCCGCTGTTTTGAAGGTAACAACCCGACGTCGTAAGATCGGGACCTCTTCTCCAGTCCTGGTCTTTCTCCCAGGACGTTCGGTTTTCTCGCGGGTTCGAAAGATGCCGAAGTTAGAAAGCGGCACGTGCTCGGCTCGTTCAATTGTCAAGCAGATCCAAAACCATTTCCACCGGCTCTTCGGAATCGACACGAGACAGACCCACCTGGCGGAAAACCGAGACCAGCTCTGGTAATCGTCTGTCGTTCCATCGTTGCTGCCGGGTAAACGTTGGGGAGACCCGAGCGGATGTCCCGCGAGATGATGTCAACTGGTGAAGGTGTCTTGCCGGACGCGGCGGTCAGGGTACGAACAACTGCGGACCTGCCCATAATCTGTATGCTTGGCCTCGTGACCAATGTTGAGTATCCATAAAGGCAGTGAGTTACTAACTGTTTGTCGTCACGAACGTACGTGGCTTTCTTTATACGATTCATCCAGGAGCATAAGCCGCCGAACTTCATCTTCTCCGCTAACCATGAGCACGAAGAGGCGTTCTTTCCCGTTGAGGGCACTAACCTCCGCGACAGCGTTACGGGCGATCAGTTCTTCCATGGTTATATCTGAAACTCCAGCTATCACAGAAGTTGGCTGTGGCTCCGGATGAAGCTTTCCAAGAAACCGTACCGCTTTGTTTTGCCTGTTCGTAAGACCAAGTCCTGGCCCGGCCCTTCGAAGCTTCCAGGCGACTTGATTCTTCGAAACTGATTTAGACTCTGTCATCGCTTTCTCCGAAGTGGTTTGGCGCTCACGTGGCTTTGGTCGGTCCGTGGCTTTAAGCTTTCAAAAGTCGGCCGTGAAGCGCTCCCGCTGCCGTCAGTTTTTCAAGTTGATCCCTGCAAATGTTGATGTTTCAATGCAAGTAGTACCTCCTTCAAGCAACACACGGGCGTCACTCGGGCCAAGCCATCGGGATACTGTGCCGAGCGACAGGGTTACTCCACTAAAAAAGAAGGGCAGACCCCAGTCGATGCTTCTCGCGGTTAATCTTCTCGCCCGGGTTTGTTCAGATCGACCGGAACCGCATCAAATCTTCCATCCAACTCAAATTTTCTTCCACCATACTACCATAAATTGAAACTGGATCCTAGTTAAACCTTCGCGTCGCGCGGTGAAACTTTTTAGACCTTGCTCGCCGAAGGGGTTGGCGAACTGTTACATCAACATTGAACGAAATCTCGACGGACCAGTGTCTCGTAACCCGGTTTTTGCAAGGCATAAACTTTCAGTGGTAGATGATAAATTTTCTTTATGCGGATCGCCTGTTATCGACCAGTTCCTTGAATGTGGCCTCAGCCGAAGCCGTTCAGCCAACAAAGGGCATTTCTCGATGGCTGCACTCTCGCTTTCGTCGGCGGGGGTGTCCTAAGTCCGCGTTCAATCTTACGCGCAACTTCCCTTCCATCCGGACACTCCCGCGTGATGCCTCGGAACGATGCGCGTTGGGCTGTTTGTGTTTAAGCATGGAATGTTGACCCCTCTGGCGGGGTAATACTTATCCAATTTTGACCCCCCTTGGATTTCGTCCGACAATCCGGCTTTTGGCAACGGATGGAGTGGGGAGTTGAAGAGAGTGGATACGATTGCCCGTGTCCGACGAGCCTTCCATGTTCAGGTGAAGAAGATCACCAGAGAGCTGAACATTTCGCGCAATACGGTCCGCAAAATTCTGCGCTCTGATGCGACGGAGTTTGCCTACAAGCGAGAACATCAGCCGTTGCCGAGAATGGGAGCCCGGAAGCGTGACGTCGAACAATTCCTCATCGCCAACGAAGGCAAGGCATCGCATGACACGGCTTTACGCCGAGCATTGCCGCCGCACCTACGAAGAATTCGAGCAAGCAATGGACCGCGACCGCTTCATGACGTTGGAAGGGAGCTGATCGACCGCATTCTCCAGGTTCGGAATATTTCAGCGACCATGTCGGCGCGACGTGAGACGAGCCCGGTGCAATCTGAGCACTTTTAAACGCTGCTGGCCGGTTTTCTTGACGCTGAACGGCAGGGCTCGTTCCAGCGGAATCATAGCCCATGCCGGCCGTTACGCAGCGTTATTGGTCTCTGCGCCATGCCTCTAGGCACGCGGACGCTACGATCATGGAACTTTATGCTCGCCGGCAATCGACTTTGCCAAGACAACTACGGCTCTTCTTACTTTGGGATCTCGAATTCGCCGAAAGGCGTGATTGAGCTCCCTCACCTCTGCTGTCTGTAGAAACAAGGATAATTCGACGGATCTTTGCATGCTCTTGGAAACCGGTTCCCCTTGACCTTGGTCTGGAAAGAAGAAGGATATCGGGACCTGGAAGACTGCGCTAATTTGGTGAATCCTGCCGGGACTGACCCGGTTTTGGCCATTTTCGTATTTCTGTATTTGTTGAAACGTCGTGCCAAGGCGTTCGGCAAGCGTGATCTGTGTTATCTGAAGGAATTTGCGCTGCATGCGTATTCTGGAGCCAACGTAGATGTCGGTCGGAAGAGGCGTTTTCATAGTGCTTGTCCTGTCGAGATCTTTGCCTGCCCTGTGGTCGGGCATGGATGCGAACGCAAAACCTTTGTTCCACGCCCCCATCGAGCTTTTAACTCAAGTATGCACCGAAACGATTGTGGAGGTGCGTAACATTCGGTCGCGACTTTCAAGGAAGCTTAGCGTCTCAGACGCCGGCATCGCTTTACCGAAGAGGTACCCTTGGCCGATATCACAGCCTTCTTGCAGAAAGTAAGCCAACTGGGCGTTATCCTCAATTCCTTCGACTGTCGTCTTTATTTCAAGGCCCTTGCTCAGGTTCAAAAGTGCCTGAACAATTTTGTCGTGTCGGCCGCATTTTCGAAGTGACGAGACGAAGCTTTTGTCAATCTTGATCTTGTCGAATTTGTACCGAGCCAGCTGTGCCAGACTGGAATATCCGGTACCAAAGTCGTCGAGCGCGATTTGGATACCAGCATTGTGTAGATCGTCGATGATTGAAGCAGCAAGCTCCGGATCCTCAATCAAGGCATTTTCAGTGATCTCGACTTCCAAACGTGCCGGCGGAAGACCTGCGGTCTTCAGAATTTCCAGAATGCGCGAGGTTAGCAGTCGGTCCTCCATTTGGACGGGCGACAAATTGAAGGCGAGAACGATGTCCTCCGGCCACAGTTTTGCATCTTCGCAGGCCGTCCCAAGCAACTGCTGAAACAAGGTGGTAATCAGACCAGTCTCCTCGGCGATCGTTATGAAAATTAGCGGCGAAACACTAGAGCCGTCTTCTTCCGTCCAGCGAGCCAGCGCTTCGAATCCGCAAACGGCGCCGGAGCGAAGATCAATGAGAGGCTGATAAAAAGGCTTGATGCGGCCTGCATCAATAGCCTCTCGCAGCTGACCCTCGAGTTGTGCGCGTGCTAAAACCTTATGCTGCATGTCCTCGTGAAACGCCAAGGACGTGTTAGCGCCTTTGCTCTTGGCCTCATAAAGGGCGATATCGGACTTGTGGCAAACATCCTGCAGTAGATCGCCATGCTCCGGCCAGCGCGCATATCCAATGCTTGCACCCACCTGACACCAGATCACACCCACTTGGATTGGGCGGGTGAGGGAATGAATGATCAGATTGGCAAAACGGCCTGCCTTTTCAGGCGCCAATCCTCGGGCGACGACAATAAACTCGTCGCCACCAAAACGGAAAACGCAACCCTCTTCGGCAAACGCTGCCAAGCGTTTTGAGACATCCCGCAACAACTGGTCTCCGCCCTGATGCCCGACCAGGTCGTTGACCTTCTTGAATCCGTCTAGGTCAATCGAAAAAATAGTTGCCATCGGTTGATGGTCGTCGTCCTCATTCAGCAGAGGCTGGAAAATTTGGAATTTTTCGAACGCGTACCGGTTTGGTAGCCCAGTTAAATGATCATGTGTGGCGATCCAATGGGACCGACGGGCATGCTGGTGCTGTCGGTGCATCTCTTTGCGCAGATCAAAGATGCGGAACAGCGAATATACAAAACTCGCAACGCCAATAATAAAGATGCTGAGGAGCCAGGCGTCGATCGTGTCGACAGTCAGAACCTTAAAGGCGTTGAATATCTGGAGGTGCCAGACGTATCCGACGCCCCACAGAACCAGCGCACCCGCGGTCAACGCAAGGAGTTGCTTTCCCGCTCTGCTCTCGAAAAACTCAGGCACCAAACTTCCTCCATGGCCGGACGTCAAAATGAAAGTTGTGATTGTGAAGATGCGAGGAACGGCGGCGGCGTGAGAGCCGCAGGTCGAATTGCGTTTCGTAGTTTCCAAAGGGCAGGCTGCAACATACCGTTGCCTAAAATCATTAAGTTTATGACAATCACTTCAACGACAGGTTGATTTCCTTGGCGGACAATTTGAGCGGCAGTCATCAGCCACATGCCGGATCTCCGACATGTCACGCGCGTTCCGGCGGCTGACTTTAGCTTGTCTGAAACGATTAGCTGGGGAACGCCGTCAAGAAGCAGAACATCCGGACAGGTGAGCCGAGCCAAATCCGGAAGCGGTTGCGTCCAGGTCGCTTCCGCCTAGATGAAGCTGGACGCTCCCAGCACCGCCAGGAATATCTCCGCTTCGCGGATCTTACCGGTATTGCGATCAGCGATCGGAACCCTCTTGCCGGAATAAGCGACAACGACCTTTTCACCGGCGGCACGCTTTTGGCATCGTCGGAGCCGATGCTCAAAGCCCTGGAAGGGTGTGACTTGAATTAGTCTTCTTGAGCTGGCACCGGAGCTAGACCGTTGATCGGCGTTGATTAGACTGACCGCCTTGAACGAAATCGAACCAGCGAGCTTTGGTCGCGAAACCAGCACAGCCAATTGAGATTGTGAAAAGGCCTTCGAGCTGAACGATCGAATCATTTGTGATTCGCTTTCCGATGACCCCCGTTGCTTTTAGTATCCGCCGGAGTGGAGTCATTGGCGCCGTCCAGCCACCTTACCTTAGCTTTTCGCCAATAACATCGGACTATCACCCGTAGACAATGGCGTATCTATAAAACCGCCCGACCATCCGAAATTCAGATCAGCTAAAACCCGTTATGCAAGCGTTAACGTCAGCGCGGGATATAGCTTCTTCAGGTTTGGCAAAGACTTCGACTGCCATGGGATGGAGCTGCTCCCTCTTACGGCAAGCGCACCATCCGACTTGTTGCGTGCTTCAATTGTAAGCTTTGCAAGCAGGTTTATCCCAGAAGAGTTCAGGAACACTAGGTTGGTCAAGTCCAAGACGACTGAATTTTCGCTAGCTATGAGACCGGATGCCAAGGCATAAACCGGGGCATACGCATCTGGGCCAGAGAGACGCATTGTACCGTCAAAAAAGACGGTGGAGCGCTCAGACCAGACGCGATAAGTATCTGCTTTAACTTCCATGGTGCTGCGCCTCGTGATTGGGGACCGTGATTGCGGCATGTGTCGATATTTTAGTGGAAATCTCTCCCGGCAAATCCTCGATCTGCCATGCCATTCGAGCACCGTAGTCGGCAAGGAGGGTCAGCAACCCAAGACCTGACGCATTCGGTTCAGACTCGAGCGCATTTGCTTCGAGCTGTTCAAGCAGCATAGCCTGAGGCTCCCCAGATGAAAGCTCGGTTAGTAGGGTGAGGAGCTTAGGCATTAGCGCAGCCGAGGCAATATTCGTGACGGATATCCGAAAGGTGTCATGTTCAACGGAAGCCTCAACGCCGATACTTTCTCCCGATCCAAACTTTATGGCATTTTCGATCAGCTCGTTGGCGAGAAATCCAATCTCGTGGCGGACGGTATTATGAACCTGTTTCGATCCCTTAAATCGAGCAGATACCGCCTCAGCTATGTAGTCGGCGGTAAGGCCAGAATGGCTCCACTCTAACCGAAGAATACGGCCCGCGAGGTTTATTCGGATAGGGCCGGATTCGTGACTCCGAGCCAGCGAGGCTGTTCCAAAAATGGTCCGTGCCATGATCTACCTGTGTTTCAGCGCGACTAAAGTGATGTCGTCGTGGACTTTCTGTGTTCCAATGTATGATATCAACTTTTTCAAGATGCCCTCCAAGATAGCTTCGGCGGTTTCTAGGTGAAGGCCGGCCGCCTCTTCGCAAAGGCGTTCAATTCCGAAGAGCTCTCCAGCGGGGTTTTCCGCTTCAGTGACACCATCAGTGTGAAGAATTATGACATCCCCCGTATTGAACGGGATTTTTTTGGTGTCGATGAAAGCAGAAATATCCGCCTGCATGCCAATAGGAAAACCAAGGTCGATTGTGTTGATTTTCTCGATTTCGCCACTGCGCCGGATGACGATGACGTCCTCATGCTGTCCGGAAATCGTCACAAATCCATCTTCGTAGTCGAGGAACGCTAAAGTTAGATGCTTATCCGTCTCAGTCCGTTCGATATTTTTGAATATCGTTTTGTTGAGGATGCTCAGAAACCGAGAAGGGTCAGTTTGGCCGGCATCCTGCAGCGCTCGGGCAACAGACTGCACCATGAGCATCAGCACTCCGCTCTCCAATCCATGCCCGGTCACGTCTCCTATGCCGATCTTGAGGCGGGAACCGTCCTTCAAGATATCATAGTAGTCGCCGCCCACCTCGTCGGCGGGTCTCATATATGCAGCCATTTCGATTGCGGGGAAATCCGCCAATTCTCCTTGGCGCGGAAGCACCATAAGCTGAATTTGCCTTGCCACCGCCAGTTCGCTTCCTAAACGCTCGTTCTCGACGGAAAGCTTGCCGTTTAACACGGTTATTTCAGTTTTCGCCTTCTCGATTTCCTGCGTCCGGTCTTCCACCAGTCTTTCAAGGTTTTCGGTGTTGTATCTGATCTCTTCGGCCATGCGGTTGAAAGCAACCCCGGCCTCGCCAACCTCGTCATTGCTGTAGATCGCCACACGAACTGAATAATCCCGCTCTTGTATCCGCCGCGCAGCACCCGCAAGGGCGGTAATCCCAGCTGTAACTCGTTTCGAGGCTGCTAGTACGGCCATCGTCACGATCGCTAATGAAACCAGAATTGCAAGCAGCTGATATAAAACGATCCGATTGCTGGCGTCCTTGATTTTGTCCTGCGCCGCCAACAACGATGCATAGATTTCCTGCTCAGGTACAATGATACCGAGTGACATCACTTCCGCAGTTACACCCTCAGTACCCCAAAGATTACTCGGCTTGAGTTTTTCGGTGATCACCAGATAAGGGACAACGGCGCCGGCATCGTCCAACACGATACGCTGAAGAATGCTGTTCCGTTCTAAATCGAGGGTGGAAATGGCTTCCTGACGGCTGTTTCTTAGCGAGCGGTCCAGTCCGGTGACGCCTTCCTTCCCGGCGTCGTTCGACATCTGAAGCCCGATGGTTTTTTCCCCTGACGGATTGATCGCGATCACATTTCCATCGGAAGACGCAAGAAACCCGAAGCCGTTCTTGCCCACCTTGACGTTCTCCACAATTTCCGCGAGCTGATCCAGCGTAATATCGGCGCCTGCGGCTCCCGCCACGCCACTCCTGTTTGCGGTCCAGAGAGGGTGGAAGAAGCTAACAATCAGTTTGCCTGTTATTGCATCTGTGTAAGGAGCTGTACGGGTGATATCGTCAGATACTGGGCGCGTTTCAGGTAATTTCGCCCAACTTTCCCAGCTCTCATAGAGTTTAGGGAAGAAAAAGTCCCAGAAGTTCTGGGTATTGTGACCGGGGTACAAACGGTCAAAAGTCTGTGCCTGGTCTGTGTAAGGCGACGTTCGAAATATCGGGCGTTCCTTTGGGCCTATGAAGTACATCTGCAGCTTCGGCGGCCCGCTATGCAAAAAGCTTTCCGCGACGAGATCGAACGCTGCGCTTTTCCTTATCTCGTCGAGTACCGCTGGCAACGGTTGATGATCGGTTCCAAGCAGGTATCCCCACACGCTAACGACTGATGTCGCGCCGGGAGCATTCTGGGCCCATCCGCCCACTGGATTGAACTCGACCGTCGTTGAGCCAGGGTGGCTGAGAGACACAGTTGAACCAACTCCTGCATACGCGGGATCATCAATTTGTGTCTGTAGAACGCCCGCGAGCGCTCTGACGTTTGCGTCCACCTGGTCAAGCACCAGATTGACACGAGCAGCGGTGGCGTCAGCGTAAGAGTGAATGTAGTCCTCATTTGCCCGTTTCAGCCCTCTGCCGACTTCCTCGGTGGCGTCATTCGAAAGTTGGTGGACATTCCAAAGTGCAAGCCCGCCGCTGACCAGCAAGTCGAAAAGGACGGCTCCACCTACCACCAGGACGAACTTGGCACGGAATGATCCCAGCCCTAAACGTCGCCCGGGGCCGGCTCCATTACTCATAGCGGCTTCCGTCCGGATGCCGCCCAGATCGGCCACCCTGCGTATCCGCTCCGATGAAGAGCTGCAAACATGTGGTCTTGGAAGCCTTTTCGAAAACGGTCTATAAATTCTGGATCATCGCCTCGTTTAACGGCCATTTCTCCCGCATACACATTTTCCCAGGCAGAGATGACATCCGCGAAGTCTTGAGGGTCGCCGTCGTGGTTTGTTACCATGAAGGTTTCCATCTGGATCTGATCAAATCCCGCATTTGCGAGCAGTCGGATTCCTTTCGGCCCCATTTCAACGTCCATGTCAAAAAACGCAAAAAGCTTAGCAACCTCGGTGTAGGTCCACTGGATGCTCTCGGAGCGAGGTTCACCCAAGCAATGTGAGTTTTTCTCATTGGTGATGTAGACCCGACCACCTGGCTTACAAATTCTGAAAAGTTCTTTCAGAAGCACCTCGGGCCGGTCAAATATCTGGAGCGAGTGCCGACAAGTCACAAAATCGAACGAGTTGTCTTCAAGTAGCATTTGGGAAGCATCGCCGTAGGTGTATTCTATCCCCTGCACACCAATTTCAGCTACAACGCGCCTCGCATAAGCCAGGCTTGCTGCTGAATGGTCGAGAGCTACGAGACGCGACGGCCTAAACTCTTTCTTTAGAAGAACCGCAAAGTCACCGATCCCGCAGCAAATATCGGCAACCGCCAAGCCAGGAACCAAGCCATGACGCGCCAGGATCGGCTGCTCGTGTCTCCACGTCATCTTGGTTTGGGTCCGAAGTATTGGGATGAAGCTCTCATTTTCGACAAAGGTCTGTCCAGGATAAAAAGCGGAATCGTAAACCTTCAGACTGATATTTTCGTGGAGACCCACAAGGTGGCTGAATAATCTTGCCGACCAAGCCACAACGCTGGAGGTAACAATGACAACGCGCAGGTCCGGTTTCGACTGGCATGCATAAAGGATCCGCGCCGCCAACGTTCGATATGCCGTCGTATTGATATGCACCAGTCGTTTGACGTTGACGTAAAAAGTGCCTCGTGCGCTCGCAATGCCGTGTTCGACTACTACTAAGATCTCGTTGAGATCGCCGGGGTCGTGAGGACGCAGGGTGCCCGTGAGCAAAAGCTCATTCGCTCCGTTGTCGTAAGCGGCACTCCCTGAACCTGCTACCCTTTTCAATTAATCAGGCCCTGTGTCGGTATATCGGCGACGATCGTCAGCAGATCATCCAGACCTTTTCCAGCAGTGATGGAAGCGTCGAAATTTGCTTTAAGTCCCAACAGCGAATCCTCCGGCTCGGCCGCGTGATACCCGTGCAGCATCTCTAGGTATCTTGGGGCGACATCTACGGATACAATCGCGTCCAATTGGCTGATAACCCGGCTACGCGCCTCTACAGGGAAACTTAAGGCTACGCGGTCAATTTCACCTATCCGGCTAACTTCGCAGAGCAGTCTGCCGCCTCCAGTCCCAATCCGAAACGAATACTCCAAAAGCTCATTGACGGCTGACGAAAGAACATTCGCGTACCGCACGGGATCAGATTGGTCACGGCTAATCATTGCGGCGACATAATCTGAAAGGCGGTCGCAGTTTGCCCAGTCCGAACTGAACATTGCGAAATCCATTTCCACCGCGAGCATTGCGGCGACGCCATCCGGCGTTTCATCTGAGCTAGAGCTTTTAAGATTCATTCCTTACCACACCTTGGATATGATCAGTCTGAAAACCGCTGTTAAGGTAGTTGGCTACCGCTTCCGCTGGCATCGGTTTGTTTATGGCGTAGCCTTGAATGAGGTCGCATCCAACATCCCAAAGCCAAAGCTCTTGCTCTAAGGTCTCCACTCCCTCGGCAATTACCCGCATGTCCAGCCCATGGGCCATTCCAACGATGGATTTCACTATCGTCTGACTGTTCAAATCTGTCGATAAGTCCGTGATAAAATACTTGTCGATTTTGATGTTATCGAACGGAAAATTCTTGAGATAGCTGAGTGATGAATACTCGGTTCCAAAGTCATCCAGGGAGATCTTGATCCCCAGGATATTCAAAGTGTTCAACGTATCCAGGTTGTTTGTTGTCCGCTCCAGAAGCACAGTTTCCGTTATTTCCAATTCCAACCTTTCAGGAGGAAGGCCAATTTCGTCCAAAACCGCCGATATGCGGTCAGTAATTCCCGCGGTCAGGAACTCGGCAGGCGACACGTTCACGGCTACAGTCAGGTGATCTGGCCATGTTAAAGCCGCCCGACAGGCGGTTTCGAGCACCCATTGCCCAATTTCGGTCATCAACCCATCTGCTTCAGCGACGGAAATAAAAGAGACTGGAGGGACTACTCCGAGTATTGGATGACGCCAACGAAGCAAAGCTTCGAAGCCGGTAATGTTTCGGTTCGGCCCGGTGATCGGTTGGTACTCGACGAAGAATTCGTCGTGTTGCAAGGCCAGCCTTAAACTTCTTCGTAAAAGTTCCCGCTGTTCAAGCACCTGCAGCATACCAGCTTCGAAAACAGACGCTCTTCCCCGTCCGTCTTTCTTAGATGCGTAGAGGGCCACGTCGGCCGCTTTCATGAGGCCCTCAGTTTCCGCACTGTCTTCTGGGGCGAATGCCACCCCAACGCTCGCACCCACAAATAGAGTGATGCCGTAGGCCTCAAAAGGTCGATGAAAAGCTTTCACCAAGCGCTCCGCCGCATCTTCCCCGGCTTTTCTAGAGCCGCAATGTTGCTTGATCACAGCAAACTCGTCGCCGGCTAACCGATAAGCGGTTTCGCCGTATTGAAGAGATGCTTTAAGTCGATCGGCCGTTTCCCTCAAAACGATGTCCCCGGCACCGTGTCCAAGGGTATCGTTCACAGGCTTAAAGTCGTCCAGGTCGAGCTGCATTAGGGCGAGTATGCTACTTTCGCGGTTTTTTAGAGCTGCACCTAGTTGGTAGCTGAATTCCCTCCTGTTTGGCAGACCTGTCAAAGCATCGTGTGTCGCTTGGTGAAGCAGAACTGCCCGGTCATCGTCCCGGCGGATATGTGGGGTATTTCGAAACTCTACAGCCGCGATTCCTTGCGCCGATGGAACCATGAACAAGGTTCGTTTTACCTCATGTTCTTCGGGCAACTCGAAAACCAAATGACCCATTGTATCACTGACCTCTTGCCACGCGGCTGCGTCGACCTGCGGAATGCCGGGATATAGGTGCTGAAGTGTGAGAGAGGAGGTATCATCCAAACCGTACCGGTTCGAGAACTGCTGTGACCAGTCAATTAAGAGTAATGACCAGTCGTAAAAAGAATACAGGGCGTTGGTACCTGGCCCAGCGGCATACCTGGAAAGCTCTTGTCGTCGATCAATCCCGACGTCTGGCACCATAGCGTTCTCCGTACGAACATAAATGTTCAAAGCAGAAATGCTGTCGAAAGTATGCTGTACCTCTTGTCTCGATAATCAAACCGCAATCAAAAGTAGTTTATGAGGGCATGCTTAAATTTTTGCAACTTTATAACGACTGCTCGCCGTTAAAAAGTAGCCAAATCCTACACACCAAGGACCCTTGAAACCCCTAATGCTGCACGCTCAAGTGAGCTTGGTACGATCGTTGAAGCTTCGCAGGGCCGTCGTAACAAGGAACGAACTTGCGGCAAGTGCGCCAAGCTTCGTCCACGGATAAGAGGCAAGTTGCGACCGTGCGCTTATATTAGCCCAAGTCATCCCTGACTTAGCGACAATTCCAAGTTGGAAGCGGATGATGTCTATCTTAGCGCGCAGAAAATCGAGTTCCTTCTGTAGCAGTTCGCGCTGAAAGCGTGCTCGGTGGGCAGCGGTCGCGATGTCATCGATAACAACATCATCTTCAGCACCAATAAAGAAAACCTCCTCCTGCGGGATGCGCGCTCTACGTAACAACATGCCGAACTCCTGTTTAGAATGGATGCTGATCGCCATTGTGTAGGCCGTCGTTCGGCGACCGCTCTTAAAATCCGACGGCATCGACCTTTTCACCGAGGAAGCATCCACTCGTAGCCTCCAACATCACGGCGTATCGCCATTAACGCTCGAGGTTCCAAAAGGATGCGTTGACGTGATGATTTCTTGATGAAGACGGGAACCATCTAGCGAGCCTTGCTTTTTAGGGCCGGGCGAGAAGATTCAACAACCCGGTGAGGGGAACGACATTTAGTAGATGGAGGCGCGAGAATGAAGATGGAACCATCCCAGCGTCGTCCGAGAGGGACATCTCCTCGCGGCGACTTCGAAGCTGCCAAGAGTTTCGCAACAGCGAGCGAGGAAGACCGCCTCAGCGCAGCCAAAGAAAAGACCAGGGCGTTGCGCGAAGCTCGGTTGAAAAACGACACGTGTGAACAAGGGGAACGGTACGTCTAAAAGCAGAGCTCCGGAACTCTTTAGTTCCCAACGTGGCGAAAACGCGATCGACCCTTGGAACTAGCTTCATCTCGATGCGTTGATAGCCGTCGCATTTGGAGAAGTCCCGTGAACACTAAGGGCTTTCACTACTACCTGACCCGTACTGAGAACGATCAGGTCGCCATGAGATCACGCCCGCAGACACTCGATGATGTGAAAGCGCTACTGGATGACAACGATGTTGCCATCGACCGTGGCCTCGGGGTCTCCATGACAACGCCAGGCTAAAGCTGATTGAACAGCGGATTACGGGCTGGTTGAGACGATCGTACAAGCCAGATGGTTAAATGAGAAATCCGAGGTGTAATATGTCAGATAACCCTAAAGAATCGCCTGCCGTAGAATCCCTTTAGAAGGAACGAGCAGTACAACTCGGCCGAGATGCAACGACTGACCTCGACGGTGCATTGGAAGGCTCGTTTCCGGCTTCTGATCCGATTTCGATGACTTCGACATCGATACCGTCAGGCAGAACCGACGCTCACAGAGCCGATAGAGTAAGAGTGGAACCCGACCCGACAGCCCCCACGTCGGAAATGGTTCAGGAGAATCGGTCATTGTTCGGCGACGTTGGCGATTGGATAGCGGAAAAGCCGATAGCGGCCGCAGCCGTGGTCGCTGCATTCTCATATTTGTTTGGCTCCACCCGTTAACCCCATACTTCAACTGCCAGAGGTAAACAATGCCTCCAATGCAATCGATCCCGCGCTCTGATGGCGACGCGACCCTTGAGAACGCGGTTGAAGCCATTCGCCCGTCATTCGATGACTTAGTGGAACTTGCTGACGTAAGTATTGAAGCGGCCGCTGGACCGCAGATGCCGGAAGCATTCGTCGCCCTAGCGCGGAGAGCTGAAAGTATGGGGTGGACATTTGAAGTTGCCGAGGGTGCCATCAGGCAATTAGCACATGAATATCTTGGTGCGCGAGGTGCATTCGCCGACTGAACCGTGATGGGCTTTTTGGCCAAACCGATGGCCGAGCGCGGAGCTGTATAGCTGACGCCCACGGATGCGGCGAGGCGTTGAAGTGCCAGAATTCGCGAAGTTACTTTTGAAAGTTTGCCGCGCGGCCTAATGCTGCAAGCGAGTGAGGCAGATATTTTGTGCACCGCGCACGTTCAGCGCGCCGCCCTTCGAACAGAAATTGAGGTATTCTCCAGAGCACAATAATCGGCTGATATACCACATGACGCACCTCGCTATCATTGCAAATCACCTTCGCAGATGGAGGAGCGCCGGAAAAGAGCGTGGCCAGCTTTTATGCGTGGGCCGTTCAGCCGACATAATTCGGCGAGGTGTCGCTTGCCCGAGGCCGGATCGGTACGCGCGGGACGCAGTTGGTGCATCTATTCGACAACGATAGCAAGACCGTCGGCCTCTTGCTGGATGTCCTTCGCGGAAAGCGAAAGCGGGCTACAAGCCGAAACCACCTGTGGACATCCAGCGCATCCAACCCGCATCCCCATCATTGCCGATGACAACACGATCATAAGCTGAC
>NZ_JAFCXF010000020.1:0-45562 GCF_049898205.1 Pararhizobium sp. DWP3-4
TCGCTCATTCGTCAGCTTTTCTGCAGCACGATAGGCGGCCGAAGCAACCGCGCTACGGCCGCCGCTCCTTGCAATCGGCTTCATGCTGCAATGGTAAATCGCCAAACGCGGTTTGCCTTTCCCGATATGCAGATCGGCGACTTGAGTTGCGCAGCAACTCGTAAGTGCGCCCTTGGAACTTCTTTCGCTTCGCTCTCTTCGTAAGGGATTGCACCAGGCGCAACCATTGTAGGATCCTACAATGGTGCCGGTGCTGCGTTGTCTGTAGTCTTGCGACAAACAAGGAAGCGTCCATGACACACACACGTCGAGCACCACTGGCGTTGCTGATCGACGACGCCGCCGCGCCCAGGATCGTCCGCAGCCATTTGAGGGAGGTCCCGCCGTTGGGATCACCCGTCGTCAAGCGGATCTACGGCGACTGGACCACGCCAAACTTTAAAGGCTGGAAACTGAGCCTGCGCGATTTCGCCATTCACCCCATCCAGCAGCTCGCCCAAACGCTCGGAAGGAACGCCACCGACGGTGCGATGACCATCGACACGATGCACATGTTTCATACCGTTCGTTTTTCCGGTTTCTGCATCGTCTCCAGCGATCACTATTTTTCGCGCCATGCCGACCCGAAAGAGCACGATGGGACGTAAACCGATTGTCCAGCGGATCGCAGAACTTGAGCAGCGCAAGAAGTCGCTTGTGGCCCGTCTCGGCAAACAGGAACGAGCACGCGACACAAGACGCAAAATTCTGCTGGGTGCCTTCGTGTTGCGTCAGCTCGAACACTCCAGAGATCCTGCCTTGTCTCACTGGCTTCGCGAGAGACTGTCCACCGAACTGTCCGGGTTTCTGGCTCGCGATGGCGATCGAGCTCTGTTCGACGACATCCTCCTGCCGGCATCATGGCTCGAAAGGTCGAGCCGTGGAAACCCGGAATGACGTGTTCGAGGCTCCTCCAATCGATCGTCAAGGCTCCGGTCCTGGCGGTCGGTTCCGCGATTATCTGCGTGCTGTTCGCGGCGCTGCTGTTCCTCGCCAGCTTTCTCATTCATCTGATCGCCGGCTTCCAGCCTGGGAGATCACCAACCTCGTCCAGGCCTTCGCAGGATATCTGCCACTTGTGTTCGCTGTCGGAGGTTTTCTCTCCGTGTTCATGACGAATGTGCCGATTTTTTCCGTGTTGTGGCTCCGCGCGTTGGGCGACGGCTGGGGAACTGCAAAAACTCTCCGCAACAGATGACGGTCTGATAATCGGTGGCGATCCGGAGACAATCAGGCTGCTGCGCTATGACGGGCCAGCACACCTTTTGACCATAGCGCCAACACGGACCGGCAAGGGTGTTGGCACCATCATTCCTAATCTGCTGAACGCCAAAGCTCGGTGATCTGCATAGACCTGAAGGGAGAGAACACCGTGTTAGCAAGTCAGATCGCGAAGCGGGGGGCGTGCTGTCGGCGGCGCAACGTCAAACTCACTTCCTTGACAGTCCGCGCATGACCGCGGTGCTTGGCCGATCAGATTTTCGTTTTACCGATCTCAAGCGCAACAACGTCACGGTGTTTCTGGCCCTGTCGTCCGATCGGCTGTCGACCTGTTCGAGATGGCTACGACTACTGGTCACCCAAAGCCTGACTGACATGGTGCGCGACGCCGCGTCCGCTACGCGGCCTATCGACGAGTTCGCGGCTCTCGGTCACTTGGCGCCGATCGAACGCGCCATGGCCCTCATGGCCGGTTACGGCATTCAGCTCTGGCCAATCCTGCAGGATATCCATCAGCTGCGCGCCACCTATGGACAACGTGTAGGCACCTTCCTGTCGAATGCCGCCGTCCACAGGTCTTTGGGGTCAACGATATCGTCCGCTGATGCAGTCGACCGGTGCAACGCGAAATTTGACCGGCGGTCCTGAGCTGTCGTGTAAAAACACTAAACGGCCTGCGGCTTGTCATTGCCCGGCACGATTGGCCTATGCTTCACCCATTGATTGCGACACCCGCGAGTGCCAAGCCTAGCCTGGCGCGACGCCTTGAAATCGGACGAAACCGATCGACTTATTCTTCCTAAGGTATTAGCCACGGTTGGCGGGATGCTGACAGAACAGGGATTAGCATCGATGACAGCAGACCGGGAATGGATGCAAGCGTTTTTCGATCGCTTTGCGCCCACCGTAGCGATCGAATTGATTGGCGCAGAATTTACCGTGGCGGGCGTCGGCGGTCTGATCGTCGAGACCGAAGCGTATACGGACGAAGATCCCGCATCCCACACTTACAACGGGAAAACCCCTCGCAATCGCGCAATGTTCGGGCCACCTTCGAGCATCTATGTGTACCGTTCCTATGGCATTCACTGGTGCTTGAACTTCGTTTGCCGGACTGGAAGCGCAGTCTTGATCCGCGCCTTGGAGCCCTTAGCGGGATTGGATCTGATGCGACAGAGGCGCGCTGTGGAGAATACCGTTCTTCTGTGTTCCGGCCCCGGACGTCTCTGCCAGTCGCTTGCAGTGACAGGTGAACTCAATGGTCTGTCCCTTGCCAAAGATGTTTTTCATCTCACCCTTCCAACAGAACCGCAGACGATTTCTGCTGGACCGCGTATCGGTGTTACCAAGGCAGCTGACGTTCCCTGGCGTTATGGCATCAGGGGTTCGCGGTTTTTAAGCAAGAAGCTATGAACCGCGGCCGCGAGCGGTACGTGATTGGGAATTCGCTGAGGCGGACGGATATGCTAGCCTAGCCGGGACTGCCATGGATCAGGTTGTCTGTTCCGCTGACATCCTTGAATAGCCTGAATGGAGATAAGTCCTTGACACAGCGGACAGGCAGCGCGGATCTTCCATTGCATGGCGGCCGTGTTCCCAAATGGCTGGGCGACCGCATGACCCGGCTTGGTGCCTTGATCACCGAGGCTATTGTTCAACATTATGGACGCGATGAATTTTTGCGCAGACTGGCAAGCCCCTTCTGGTTCCAGTCCTTTGGCGCAGTCATGGGAATGGACTGGCACTCATCCGGCATCACAACGAGTGTGATTGGCGCGTTGAAGCGTGGATTGACGCCGCTGTCCTCTGAGCTTGGAATCCATGTCTGCGGCGGGCGTGGGGCGCAGTCGCGTAAAACTCCGGTCGAGTTGGCGTCCATCGGTGACCGCGTCGGGATAGACGGCTTGGCGCTCGCCACAACAAGTCGGCTGGTTGCAAAGGTTGACAGCGCCGCCGTGCAAGATGGCTTCGATCTTTACCTGCACGGGTTTATCGTGAGCGACGATGCCAAGTGGGTTGTGATTCAGCAGGGAATGAATGATGACCGGAGGCAGGCTCGGCGCTACCACTGGCTTTCTGAGGGGCTGACGAGCTTTGTCGATTCTCCTCACGCCGCGATCGAAGGCCGGGACCAGGGACAGATCGTCAATCTTGCTGACCGCCGGGCGGTAAGGTCGCGCGAAGGTCAACTGGACCTTCTCTCATGCTTGGGGCCCGACAAAATTGTCAGGGAGGTGCGCGCGCTGGAAGCGCAGTCTGCACCAAAAGAGGCGTCAGCGATCGATGTTCAGCCGATGCTGCCGCATCTCGTCCTGCCTCACCATCACGATGTCCGTCAGACCGATGTAAACATGCGACGCCTGCACGGCAATCTCGCAGCAGCGGCCGATCGTGGACCAGTGGATTTCGAGAGCCTGTTGCTTACGCCCGGGGTTGGCGCAAGGACGGTTAGAGCGTTGGCCATGGTTGCCGAGGTCGTGCATGGCGCTCCCTATCGTTTTTCTGACCCGGCACGTTTTTCGCTTGCCCATGGCGGCAAGGATCGCCACCCGTTTCCTGTGCCGGTGAAGGTCTATGACGAGACGATCAATGTCATGAAATCAGCGGTCCGAAAGGGTCGGCTCGGCCGCGACGAAGAGTTGCAGGCGCTTAAGCGGCTGGATGACCAATCCAGAAAAATCGAACGATTTGTTACCGGACCGGACCTGAAGGAAATCGTCGCCGGAGAATTCGATGACTCCGCCTGGTTCGGTGGACGCAGCATATTCGGATGGGAGCCGCCGCCCGGCGGGGACGCGCGCTCTTGGAGTAAGTCAACCAAAATATAGAAAGTTCGGGCTCAACGGAACTCCGAGGACCATGGGCCGTTGGAGTTGTCTCGCACAAGACGTCCGTGCTCAACGAAACTGCCAACTCCAGGATCGACACCCGTGAGGCTGCGGCTCGCCGTCGAACTGCGTTAAGCAGCACTGAATCGATCGGGTGATCTTTGTGGAGGCCGAACGTGTCGGAAGCTCGTCCGGCATGGAAGCGTCCAGATTAGCGCCGTGTGACCGGGAGGGAATGGCGTGTGGTCGGATTCTTCGTGCGATGGCCAATTCAGGTGTATGCGGATTCGCTGCGGGGGATATCGACACGATACAGATGGCGTTTCGGAAGGCTGGTCCGATCAAGATTCCGGCCGGTTATTTCGCACTGCTTTGTGCGAAACTTTGTGAGTAGAGGGACAGCAAATGCCGGTTGTTGCAACGGCCGCCTGGGCGATCTCCAAATCCGTCGCGCACCACTTCCCGGCACACGGCACGGGTCTCAACCGATATGCAACCGTACTCCGAGGTG
This sequence comes from Pararhizobium sp. DWP3-4, assembly GCF_049898205.1. Taxonomy (NCBI): domain Bacteria; kingdom Pseudomonadati; phylum Pseudomonadota; class Alphaproteobacteria; order Hyphomicrobiales; family Rhizobiaceae; genus Pararhizobium; species Pararhizobium sp. DWP3-4. The sequence goes on from NZ_JAFCXF010000020.1 coordinate 4,600, forward strand.
TCGAGATCAATTCGACTTTTTACAGGCATCATCGTTTGTCCACCTATGCCCGGTGGGCTGCTTCCGTGCCTGACGATTTCCGCTTCGCCCTCAAGATGCCGAAGGCTATTACCCACGAGCGGCGGCTAAACAAGATCGCGCCACTGTTCTCGTCGTTTCTGGAAGAGATTTCTCCGCTGGGTGACAAGATTGGTCCGCTCCTTTGTCAGCTGCCGGCGAGTCTGAGTTTCGACGCCCAGCTCGGGGACACTGCTTTCGCCGAAATGCGAGCGAGGTATGAGGGCCAGATTGTCATTGAGGTTCGCCACAAAAGCTGGGCGGCACCGGCAGCTGTCGACATGCTGGAGCAATACGGGATCGACCGGGTTCTGGCAGATCCAGCTCCCGTCTGGCAAAAGTCCGATTTCACCCAGGCACCCTTTTATATCCGGCTGCATGGCACGCCAAAAATTTATTATTCAAGCTATTGCGACGATGACATCCACGAATTTGCGACCTTGCTTGCAGCAGAGAGTTGGTGCGTGTTCGACAACACCGCTTCGGGCGCCGCAGTTGAGAATGCCCTCACCATGATCAAAGAGCTCCGTCGAGAGTAGGACAAGGTCACTCGTGGGAAATTTCAAAGGTTGACGACACGCCATCTCGACGGCGGGCGCGGCCGACCTCGCCGTAGCTGACCCCATGGCCCGGGAGGGTGCCTACCACCGTTCTCTGGCTAAGCGTACGGCGCCATGAAAGCATCCATGCCGGTGCCGGCGTTCTTGAACTCGGCGCCGTGCGTGTGGCGCTGGCAGCGATAAGCGATCCAGTGGCAGATCGGGCCAACTGACCTCTTCTAACCTCATCAATCACCCTTTGAATTCGGTGTCCTTCATTTCTCGCTCGTCGTAGTTCAGGTCCCATTCTTTGCCGACCTGCTTTTTTCCGGGGGGTGCCTTGTGGCCCGTGGCATCGTCGGAGCCGGTGATCACGCGGGGCTTAGCGCTGACCACACCATTGTTGTCACTGCGCTTTAGGCCCTTGGCAAATTGGCCCTTTGCGTCGTCGTGGATGGTCTTCACTACGGCGGCTTTGTGTTTGTCTTCCGCTTTTTTCGACATCAACGGGCTCCATTCATTTCTAGCAATTTGAGCTGGCGTTTCGTTCCGAAGGATCGACCCTACAGTTACCGAAGAATCCGGGCTATTCGTGATCTCGTCCTGCGCACGGGTGAAATAGGTGTGGTCATGAGAAGCCATTCTGGTGATTCACACAGGTTCCTACGTGCGTCTCCAACGCCGCTGACCTCTACAAGTTCCTCTCTCGGTAGAAAGATGGTCGCGCGGCGGCACAGTAGACGAAGTTCGGGCCGAGACCGATGCTTGTAAAAACCTATCACCACCCCTCGCGGTTTAATTGGAACAATAGGCCTAGCTGATGGTTGTGCAGCTACATTCAATCACAGAATTGGTTTATTGGGAACTATCAGTTGTAGGCCAAGCTGCGGATCAGCTCACCGCCGTCTCCTCAGACTTCACGCCTGACTATGCGCTGAAGAAAAATTTACGACAGCGGCGATGCGTGGCTCTCACAGTTAGCTAACGATGTTGTCCGGGACCGCAAGGCCCCCAACTTTTTCTAGCGTTGGTTCGTCGCATTTAAGACCCGATTGGCTCAGCGCGTCGTCCGGAGAACCCACCTGAATCTTGCTCCGACGCCCAACCCTCAACTGCACATGAAGCTCAACGAGGATTAGGACATGAAAGCTCTGACATGGCACGGAAGTGGCGACATTCGTTGCGAGGAAGTGGACGATCCTGTCATCCAGGATGATCGGGACGCAATCATCAAGGTTACAAGCTGTGCCATCTGCGGCTCAGACCTCCACCTTTACGGCGGCTTCGTACCCGGCATGCATGCGGGCGACGTGATGGGTCATGAGACCATGGGCGAGGTTGTTGAGGTTGGGAGAGGCAATTCGAAACTCAAGATCGGCGACCGCGTTGTTGTGCCCTTTACCATTTCATGCGGGGATTGCCGCATGTGCAAATGGAAACTGTTTTCCCTTTGCGAGCGATCCAATCCATCGGGAGCGATGCAAGCCGAACAGATCGGCTATCCGACGGCTGGGCTGTTCGGTTATTCCGAGCTTTATGGCCGCTTTCCGGGTGGCCAGGCGCAGTACCTGCGTGTTCCCTTTGCCGATATCGGGCCGATCGTCGTGCCGGACGGCCTGAGCGACGAGCAGGTCCTCTTCCTGTCGGATATTTTCCCGACCGGATACATGGCAGCCGAGAATTGTGATATCAAGGAGGGCCAAACCGTTGCAGTCTTTGGATGCGGGCCTGTCGGGCTCTTCGCCATCAAGTCGGCATTCCTGCTCGGTGCAGAACGCGTCATCGCCATCGATACCATTCCCGAGCGCCTCGCTTTGGCGCGGCAGTCTGGTGCAGAGACTTTGGACTACGCGGACGACGATCTGCAGCAACGCATTCTGGACATGACCAACGGTCAAGGCCCCGACGCCGTTATTGAGGCGGTTGGCATGGAAAGTCACGGCTCAGGTGGCGTCATGGAAACTCTTCAATCCAAACTGACATCGACCGAACGACCTTACGCCTTGCAACAGGCGATCCTTGCCTGCCGACCCGGAGGCGTGGTTTCGCTTCCGGGAGTGTTTATCGGCTCGGCTGTACCAACTCCACTTGGAGCCTTCATTGGAAAGGGGCTGACGCTCAAGACGGGCCAGACGCATGTGCAGCGTTATCTTGAGCCCCTGATGAAGCTGATTCTGGAAGGCAAGATCGATCCGTCTTTTTTGATCACGCACCGTGTCAGTCTTGAAGATGGACCGGAAGCCTATAAGACGTTCCGCGACAAGCTTGACGGCTGCGTCAAGGTCGTGATCCGACCGAATGGCTGATCAATGCCGGCCTGCGCCGCACGTCGCTTCGGGAAAGCAATCAAAGATTGTAGAGCGCGCTTCGTTCAATCTTAAACGGTCACGGAAAGGCTCCACGTGGCACGAATGATTTGCGAGCAGGGGACGGGTGTGCGAATGTAAATCGGGCCTCGCTCTTGGCGTGTCCTCCTGAAACACCAACGCAGCGAGTAACCCGTCGGGTTGAACTGGCGGATTGGCAATGCACTATGGATGAGGACCCATCTGATAAAGATGCGGGTGGCCGGGTTCATCCCAAGGCCGGATTAAGTTCGACCGCGGTGAACCAGGTGGAGGATGTGTCATTTTCGCAGATTCCGAGGATTCCCGTTATTGGGATCGGTGCATCGGCCGGTGGCATCAAGGCGCTTGCGCAGTTCTTTGACGCCACGCCCGCCGACAACGGTTGCGCCTTCATTGTGGTACTCCATCTCGACCCGAAGCATGAAAGCGAACTCGCGCACGTTCTGAGCACCCATACGGCTATGCCGGTCGTCCAGGTCGCCGACTTACTGCTACTCGCCCCGGACCACGTTTACGTCATCGCTCCGAACACCGATCTGATTGTTCGCGAAGGGAGGCTTCACATCGCCAAGCCTTCCGCCTCGCATGGCCATCCGGTCGATGTGCTCTTCAGTTCTCTTGCAAGGGATCAAGGTGAGCGAGCAGTTGCAATCGTACTTTCTGGTACGGGGAGCAATGGGACTGAGGGTTTGAGGGCGATCCGGGCCGAAGGCGGAATGAGCTTGGTCCAAGCACCGGAGACTGCGGAGTTCGACGGCATGCCCAGGAGCGCGATTTCGGCTGGAATGGCTGATCACGTTCTGTCTCCCGAACAAATGCCGGAAGCTCTGCTTGCCTTCGTAAGGCATGGGTATGTCGTCCATCCCGCTGAGATGGGGGATGTGTCGGCCAGTAGCCAAGCCACTGTAGGCAATGTGCTGGAGCTTCTCCGCGCACGCGGCGGTTACGATTTCCGTGGCTACAAACATTCGACGCTGGGCCGACGTATCCACCGGCGCCTCGGACTGAGAAACATAGATACGCTGGATAGCTATGTCGATGAACTCAGAACCAACCCACATGAGCTTATGACGCTGGCTGGTGACCTGATGATCAGCGTTACAGGATTTTTCCGTGATGCCGATGCCTGGAAGGCGCTGGCGGAGCTGGTCATAGCCCCCATCATCGCCGAACGTGAGACCGACGCGTCGATCCGTATCTGGACACCTGCCTGCTCCACGGGGGAGGAAGCCTACTCGATCGCCATGCTAGTAACGGAGCTGGCTGAAGCGGCAGGCAAGCACTTCGAACTGAAAGTGTTCGCCACTGATGCCCAGGACGAAAACTTGAGAAAGGCACGGGAGGGGATGTATCCATCGGCCGCGCTGTCTGCCTTTCCTGAGCGTCGTATGACCCGCTTTTTCGAAAAGCACGGTAGCACGTATCAGGTTACCAAAGAGCTACGGGACATGGTCGTGTTCGCGTCGCAAAACCTGTTGCGAGATCCCCCTTTCTCGCGTCTCGACCTGGTCACCTGCAGAAATGTCCTGATCTATCTCGATGCCGACGCACAACAACGGATCATCTCCCTGTGTCATTTTGCGCTGCGGCCGGGCGGGCATCTTTTTCTCGGCAATGCCGAAACGATTGGTCGGCATGACGAGTTGTTCGAGACGGAATCGAAGAAATGGCGAATTTACCGCAAGCGCGGCTCTGCTCGGCATAAAACCATCGGATACCCCACGAAGCGACCACTAACGGGATCACAGACCAAAATGGATAAATCGTCACCGTCGTCCCAAGAGCCAAATCTTCCTGCGGGAGAACTTGCGCGCCGCGTGCTTCTCGATCGCTACGCGCCAGCCTCAGTGTTGATCGACGACAAGGCCCGCGTGCTTTATTTTCACGGAACGACAAGGGATTACCTCGAGCACCCGGCCGGCGAACCGACCAGAGATTTGCTCATGATGGCGCGCGAAGGGCTGGCCCCGACACTTCGTTCCGCGATACGGGAAGCGACGAAAGTTAAAAGTACGGTAACGGTTGACGCCGTGCTTCGGGAGGGGAAGCCCGGCATGTCCGTCACCATGACGGTGACACCTGTGCCCGCTGCGGTGCAAGGCGGCAGCTTCCTTCTTATTACCTTTACACCCGCTTTGCCGCACCACGATCTCCCCCGCGTGCCGATCGGCGAAAACATCGACAACGCTACGGAGCGGGAACAGGCCCTGCTCAAGGAACTGCTGGCGACCCGCGCCGAGTTACAAAGCACGATCGAGCATCAGGAAACCACCAACGAGGAACTGAAGGCGTCCAATGAAGAAGCGACCTCCATGAACGAGGAGCTTCAATCAACCAACGAGGAACTTGAGACTTCGAAGGAGGAGTTGCAGTCGTTCAACGAAGAGCTGAACACCGTCAACAGCCAGCTTCAGTACAAGATCGGCGAACTGGAAAACACCACAAACGATCTCAACAATCTTCTGGCAGGGTCGGAAACCGCCACGGTCTTTCTGGATGAGAAGTTTCGCATCCGGTGGTTTGCGCCAGCGAGCAAAGACCTTTTCGATCTTACCCCGTCGGACATCGGCCGCCCGATCGCCGCGTTTGCGCAGAAGTTTTCCGACGAGAATCTGCTGCGGGATGCCCAGGCGGTATTGAAAAAACTATCGACCATTGAGGCTGAGGTTCCAAGCGATTCCGGGCGGTGGTATTTGCGGCGGATGCTTCCTTATCGCACCCAGGATAATCGCATAGCGGGGGTGGTGATCACGTTCCACAATATCACGGATCGCAAGCGGGACGCAGATGCGATCAACGACGCGCGGGTCTATGCGGAAACCATAGTGCGAACGGTTCAGCATCCCCTGCTCGTTCTGAACCGCGAACTGCATGTCCAGACCGCCAACACCGCCTTTCGCGAACTGTTTGCCGTATTCGACGAAGAGCCGAAAGGGCAACTGATCTTTGAACTCGGAACCGGGGAATGGAATAACCCGCCGCTTCGCGCGCTTTTGGACAAGGTGCTTTCTGCGGGAGATGAAATCCACAATTTCGAGATTGAGCAGGAGTTCCGCCTGACGGGAAGGCGTACGATGTTGCTCACCGCATGCCGATTACCACAGGAAGGGGGGCGCGATGAACTGATCCTGGTGGCGATCGAAGACATTACCGAGCGCAGACGCGCTGAGGAACATCGGGAAGTCCTCGTTGGCGAGCTAAATCATCGGGTCAAAAACACCCTGGCGGTTATCCAGTCGATCGCCAGCCAGACTCTTGGCCAAGCATCGACGATTGAGGGCGCGCGCACCGCGTTTAGTGCGCGACTGATTAATCTTGCCAAGGCGCACGACGTGCTGACCCGTGAAAACTGGGATGGAGCGGACCTTGTCGACATCGTCACCGACACTGCCGAACCCCATGCTGAAGGTAATCGGTTTCAGATCGAGGGTGAACGTGTTCGTTTGGGACCGAGCGCATCGCTGGCAATTTCCATGGCTGTGCATGAGCTCTGCACCAACGCAGCGAAATACGGAGCCCTATCTACGGAAGCGGGAAAGGTAGCCATTGTCTGGCGGCTGGTCGGTGAGGGTAAAGATCGCCGTTTGAATTTTACCTGGTCGGAAAGTGGCGGGCCGCCAGTTGAAAGGCCGAACCGCAAGGGTTTTGGCTCCCGCCTGATTGAGCGTGCGCTGGCGCAGGAACTTGGCGGTACAGTGAACGTTACGTACGAGCCGTCTGGCGTCGTATGTACCATCGACGCGCCAATGCGTTGAGGGGAAGATGAAGCACCACGGGAACGAAACGAAGATGAATCGGATTCTCGTCGTTGAGGACGAGGTTTTGCTTGCAATGCACCTCGAAGACCTGCTCATCGCCATGGGTCACGAGGTCGTGGGGCCGGCTACCCGAATTCCTGAAGCGCTGGAGTTCGCCCGGCAGGCAGATCTCGACTTTGCCGTGCTCGACGTGAACGTGGCTGGCAGCCAGTCTTTTCCGGTCGCCGACGTTCTCCTTATTCGATCTATACCGTTTGTGTTCGCGACTGGTTACGGGGCAGAGGGTTTCCTTGACACATACCGCGACCATCCGACACTTCGTAAACCATACGAACCACGGGAATTACAACGCGCCATCGAACGGGCGCTGGCCTATCCCGTTTGAATTTTCAGTTCGGATGGACATTCTTATCTGCTGCCATGGTGACCGTTGCGGAAGTCTCAGGTGTCAGCCATTCCTGCTCGACCAAATCGCGAAGTTTGTACGCGCGGTCGAGTGCCTGTTTGCTGGCCTCATGCCATTGCGAAGAAATATCAGGCTCGGAGCGATGGGAATACTCTGCCATTTGCAGGCAAAATTCCGCGCGTTCGTTCAAGAACCTCACGGCCGCGCGCATGACTTTCTCCATTTCCTCGAACTGAGCCGATGCCATGATCTCGGCCGTGTAGGTGTGCCCGATATGGCAGCCAAATTTTACGATCGATCCGTGTTCGAACCTTTTGAGCGCGCCGCCGCAGTCCGGGCAGGTGACGGTGAACGGGCGCTCGAATGTTCCGCTGGTTACGACTTCTGGATGCTGTTCGTTCTCTGTGAGAGAATGACGGTTTGCCATTGCAGCTTCCCTTTCCATTTTCCCCCCGACCAATTTTAACAGCAAACCCGCCAGATCGGCCAGAGGCAGGCAATAGTCCAGCGCGACATGGGCTGCAGCGCTATTCGGCATATCGGGATAAGCGGCGTCATATGCGGCCTGTGCTACAGCGATCCCACCGCGTTTCTTGATGTCATAGAGCCCAGCAGTCCCGTCATTCAAGTTCCCCGTCAGGATGACGCCGATAGCGTCGGGACCATAGTTTTCAGCGATGCTCCGAAATAACGGATCCACGGCTGGCCGAGCGCAGTTTTCTTTTGGGCCACGCAAAAGGCGGACCAATCCGTCAACGACGATCATGTGACGATCTGGTGGCGCAAGGTAGATTTGACCCGGCTTGATCCTTTCGCCGTCTTGGGCGTGTTTCGCTGGCATGGGACCTGCGGCAGTCAAGATAGCAGGCAGCTCGCTGCGATGTGCACCGATATGCAAAACGATAAGAACCGGAGCGGCAAAAGAGGCAGGTAGACCTGCCACAAGAGAACGCAAAGCTCCGACACCACCAGCTGATGCGCCAATTGCAATTACGGTATTGGGAGCCATGCGAACCTCGCGTTTCTGTACTGTGTACTACCGTAGAACGCGGCAACGAGATGAAAGTTCGCCTTGCGGTTAGGTGTGAGCGGCGGATCAACGACGATGATTTCATTTCCGGGGAAATCTGTTGGTATCGCCGGGTTGTTTTTTTACAGGGCAGGCTACGGGGACTGTGCGGGAGCCTTACTTCGTTCAGGCAAACCGGCAATTGACGCCCGCAGGTTTCGAGGTCAGCTCTTCTCGTCAAGGCCCGTTGCTTTGCGAAGTGTCTCGTTTATGCGAGACTTCCAGTCCCCTCCTAAATTTTGAAAATAGTCGTAAACATCCGCATCAATCCGGATCGAAAGCAACTTCGTCGAGCTGTCTTTCGGATAGCTTTGACGGCGAGATTTCGTCGCCTGGTAGTCCAGCACTTCCTGAACCCTATCTCCCTGCGATGACACAGGACCAGCGGTGGTCACGGCGACCGCATACGGACGTTTTTCCTTCGCTTTTCGTCCCGCCATTTCAAACTCCTTTTCTTTTTCTGCCCTCAGTGAAATTTATAACGTCTTCAACAGACGCAGCAGGGCCAGCATTTCAAGGGGACTGCGACGCTGGAAGGCGATATATGTAGCAAGTTCCTCGCCATGAAATCGGCGTTTGAATGCTGCCTGCCCCTGAAGGTTGAAAATTTTCTCGTTGATCCGTTTGGACCGGTACGCCCGCTCGAAAAAGCTTCGCCAGACCCTGCTTTCTGAAAATCCACTGGACGCAATTGCCGCCAAGGGTGACAGCCCAAATGTCACATGGGACCGGCCTTCTTCCCGGAAACGGTCGGTGGCAAATTTTGTGAGGCCGATCTCCGCATGGGGCGTCGTGCCCGTGAGCTTTCGCTTAAACGCCGCTGTGTAACCAATAATGTCTCCGTTCCTGAAGATCGGATCGAAATCGAGGATTGCCGTCGGCACCCCAACCGGGTCGATGATCAGAAACCGCCGCATGTGAGGGGCGAGCTTCGGTTCAAAGGGACGGTTCAGGAAACGCATCTCGCGCCGGTTGACGAGACGGCCGTTTCGCCAGTTTGTCGAAATATGACGGACCTGATCGGAGTTTGCGATCGTCCCGTCACATTCCACGATCCTATAGTCCTTTTTCAGCAGCCATTTTTCGGAGTAGCGGACGGTCTCGTTGCGTTTGCCCGCAAATGAGTGCGTATCGAGCGAAAGCCGGGTATCCACACCCATTTGATTGATGTGATAACCAAGGCTGGAAAGGACGCGCGCGGTCTCATGACCGATCTGCACGAAGCAGGGGCGGTTAGATGATGCGACGAACCGTCGAATGTAGTCTGCCCTCAGTTCCACGCTTGCGACGGGGTCACCGAGCACGAAGGTATGCCCCATCTTGGTAGCGTAGGCAATGTAACCCTCACCATCACCAAAGTACCGGAGATCGGGCTGAACGGCCGTTGAATAGGCAAGCGAGAAATCTCCATACCGTCGACAGAGTTCGAGCTTCGACGCAAGATTGGGTTCGAAGATTGGCGTTTTTGGAAGGCGCGCATCGAGCAACGCGTCGAGTATTTTCCTCAGACTGGGCATGCACTGGGGTTCCCCTGGAGATATTTACGTGCTTGCCTTGAATAACTCATCGAGCATGTAGATCAGAATTTAGATAGCGTTCAGCTTTTAAATTGAAAGCTAATAGATAGATATAAAGCGAATTCCAGATGAATGAACATAATGACCACTGAATTTTCAATCCGCGACGTCGTGGTGATAGGGGGCGGACTATCGGGTCTCACGGCAGCCCATGCCTTGAAGCTGCGTGGGATCGATACGCTCATACTTGAGAAAGAAAACGACGTGGGGATGCCCTGGGCGCGGCGCCACCCTCAGCTTACCCTGAACACTCACCGTGATCTTTCCTCGCTGCCTGGCCTGAAATATCCAGTGGGGACCGGCGCGTTCCCCAAGCGGGACAGCGTCGTCGCTCACCTTCGAGACTTTCGGGAAAAGCATGGTTTTGATATCCAGTGCGGCGTCGAGGTTTTTTCGTGCCGCAAGGTAGACGGTCATTTCGTGATCGAGACGAATGCCGGGATACGGCGATCGAGACATCTCATCGTAGCAAGTGGACGCTACGCGTTCGTCTGCATGCCTAAGTGGAAGGGTTTGGATACCTTTAAGGGCAGGGTGGTGCATGCTGCCGATTTCGGCGATGCCATGGATTATACGGGGAAGTCGGTTCTCGTCATCGGAGGCGGCAATTCGGGCTTCGATGTGCTTAATCATCTGAGCCGTGTGAAGACAGGCCAGGTCTGGCTTTCGCTAAGACGCCCGCCAGGACTTTTGCCGAAACGCCTGGGCCGTTTCGCCGTCCACCGTCTGTCGCCGATCATGGCCAAGCTTCCGACTTCGTATGTGGACAAGGTCATCGGATGGACGCAGCAGATCGCGTTCGGTGATCTTACCAGGTACGGCTTCCCAGCAGGCCCCTCCGATGCTGCCACCCGCCTAGCCAGAGACAACATTGCGATTGCGGTGGACGATGGGGCAATTGCGGGTGTCAAACGCGGACAGATATTGGTCGTGCCAGAAGTCGTAGCGTTTTTAGGCACGACGGTTACGCTCGCGGATAGGAGGACCTTAGAACCGGATGTTGTTATTGCGGCGGTCGGCTATTCGTCGTCGTTGACGCGCGTATTGGGTCCGATGGGTGTGGTAGGTGAAAACGGCTCGCAATACGGCGTCGTCGAATTGGACAAGAGCACCGTAGAGGGATTGTGGTTTGTGGGGATGAAGCCAAGCCTCACAAGTTACTTTGTCGAAGCACGTCGCGAGGCAAAATCCATTGCCTTCTCGGTGGCGGCGATGCTGGCAAATGAGCGCTCAACCAAACAGTAGAGTGCTGGCTGTTAGAGCCTGCCTGACTGAGACTCTAACCTTTCAAATAGGTAATTTCATCCAGGTCGCGATCGCCTCCAAAAGGCGTTCGCGCAGCGTCATATCGCGGGCGGTATCGACTGAGACAAACGCGTAATAATAAGTCCGCGCCTGGGAAGGAATACGCCGAAGCTAACTGAGCGTTGCTGCAACCTGGCAAAGGTAGTCCGCTTGGATCCGATCAAGGCGATCGTGGTTCATCGGGAATAGGCCGCACCCACTTCCAGCCGCACGATGAATTGACCGGAACCGCCGATAAAACGGACTTTGCCGCCGTAAAGCTCGGCCGCTGTCTGTGCGAGATTAAGGCCGAGGTCCGCTCCTGGCGATTGCAAGTTGAGACGATGGAACGGTTCAAAGACCGGGAGGCGTTCTGGTATGGGAATTCCCGGCCCCTGGTCGCAGATATCGATCCAGCCTTCGGCGCTCACCTGCAAGGTAATTGCGCCGGCGCCCCCACTATGATCGATCGCGTAGAGCTAGATAGCGAAGCAGACCCGGATATTGCTCGGCTCGAAGACGAAGTCATAGCCTGCATTGACGGCGATCGGCGCGAGATCGGTGGCTATCCTGCCGGCCAGATCATTCAGGTCCACCGTTTGCACCTGTTGCGAAATCTCGCCGACGGCCTGAATATCCAGGAGCTGATGTGAGAGGCGGGAAAGCCGTTAGATGTCGCGCAGCAGATCCCGGGCGACGTCGCTTTCCGGCAGTAGATCAGCGCGGGTGCGCACAATGGCGATCGGCGTCCTCAATTCATCCGCTGCATCCGCCAAAAAAACCGGCTGTGCCGCTGATAGCCATCATCATGGATCGCGATGATGGTGTTGCTGTTGCAAAGAGCCGCGACGCTTGGCATCAGCCTGAAACGGCGTCAATTTCGACGCTTAAGGGACGTCCACGCCAATAGTGTATCCCGGTCTCAGTTCTCGTTCATCGCCCGGCTGCTGTCATGGAGGTTGCGAAAGTGTGCAGCAGCTTCTGTTCTGTTGTGAACACCCAGCTTCCGGATGATATGATGTAAGTGAATTTTGACGGTATGTTCCGATAGGCCGCATTCTGCGGCAATCAACTTGTTTTGCAGACCATGCGAAACCATGCCCAAAATCTGCGATTCACGGGTTGTGAGGGCCGCCACCGTTGGGGTTTGCGCAATGCCGTTGTCAGCGTATGCGGGCGCTTTCTGGTGGCGGAGTTTTGATTCAAGGATCAGTGTCGGCGGCAGGTACTGCCCGCCGCACAGCAGCAATCGCATGATCGACAGCCAGACATCGAGCCGGAGATCCATTGGCAGGACGCTGCGGATGAGCGGAGATCTGACGACGTCAGTAAGCGACGTGACCAGCACCTTGTCATAGGGCTCGATCACCGCGGTCAATGCATGCGGGTGAATGCGCAAAAGCTCAGTTGCCTCAGCTTCAGCTTTTCTCATCAAGGCTCGGTCAACGAGAATGAGTGCGACAGGGTAAGCAAAGACTGCGCATGCAGCGGCGAGCGTCTCCACCTGCTCGATTCGTGTCCACGGGAATTCACGTTCGACAGCATCGACAAGAGATGGCGATATGCTCCCGCTGTTTGCCAGGATTAAAATGACGCGTTGTGGTCCCACGCGTCTGCTGGCCCCTACAGAGTCATGCTCATTCCCGTCCAGCAGCATCATGTAAATACCCATCACTCGCCGTCCAGGCCCGATAGTGGCCGAAGATCGAACGGAATCCACGCAGTCGTTCCAGAGACTGTAGCTGACGATGCGAGTGACCGCGACGGCGCAAAACGGCTGAGACAAGAGCATCGCCGTTCAATGCGTCTGAGGATAGCGCCGCATGATCTCTCATCCGAACGGAGAGGGAGAGTAGGCAGCGAGGCATCCAAGGGGAGGTAGGCTTCTGCTTTACTCTCTACGGCTCCGCCACCCGGTCCGCCTTCGGCTTGGTCCGGATCAATCGATATAGAGGGCGTCATATTCTCGGTGGACGCAGCGCTGCGGTCTCAACCATATTGATGAAGCAAAGCCGCCGCTCTTCCCCTTCTCAATCCCTGCGTAATGGGCACACTGGACGCTAATTACAGTCCCGCTGACAGCTTTGGAGAAATACATTGCCCGATTCTTTCCGGCGTTACGAGGGTTCACTCCGCATGGTTGTTGCTGCGGTCGCCATAAGTGTTTTTGGCGGCGTTCTTTCGCAGGCTCTAGCGGATAGTGATCAGTTCGAGCCGCAAACAAAAATCCGCCTGACTGTCGTTCAGTGGATGCCTTCTAAGGGCGTCTACGAGAAGTGGGACGCACTGGGCGGCGAATTTATGATCTCGCAGGCTAGGACGGTGTCACTTCCGATCATAGGAACGATTTCGGTCGGCAATCTCGACGGTGCGGGACTGGCTGGAGAAATCGCCAGGCAACTGAAGTCAAAAATCGGATTGGTGCAGACACCAGAGGCGACCATTGAAATTTTGGAGCGGCCGCCAATCTACGTCATCGGTGACGTGAATAAGCCAGGCGAGTATGGATTTCATCCGGGCCTGACAGTGCTGCAGTCCGTGGCGATGAGCGGAGGCGAATTTAGGCCTTCGAACGGGTCAAAAGGGGTTTCTGACAAAACCGGCTATGTCGGCCAGCTACAGGAGATCGGCAATTCCATCCTGCGCAGCAAGATCAAGATTGCGCGGCTGCAGGCTGAAATGTCTGATGGCAAGGACATTCGTCTGGACCCTGACATGCAGGACGGGCAAGGCGTCGCTGCGGCAATCTTCGAGCAGGAGAAGATCATCTTCGCCGCGCGCATGAATGACATGGACCGTCAATCGAAATCCTATGCCGAACTGCGCGATCTCTTGACGTCTGAAATTGCCACGATTGAACAGAAAATATCCAGTACCGACGAAGACATTGCGTCGGTCGAAAAAGAGCTGACCAATGTCAAAAGCATGGTCGAGCGCGGCATCGCGTTGCCGTCACGGCAATCTGACCTTGAGCGCACATTGCGCAGCTATCACGGAAATCGGCTGGATCTTGTGACAGCCATCATGCGGGCCCGGCAGAACATCGCGGAAACGACCCGCAGCCTCGATGGCCTCTATGACAAACAACGCACGGAAGTAGCCGTCGATCTTCAATCGGAACAGGCGAGCCTCGACCAGCAGAAGCTGAAGAGCGAGACGACGCAGAAGCTTCTGCTTGAGGCGTTGTCGGGAGGTGCCGGCCCGCAAGATGATGCCGGCGGACCGACGCTGGCGTTCAGCGTCACGCGGCGGGATGGCGCATCCATCCGCGAGATCCCCGCGTCCGATTCGACCGCCCTTCAACCAGGCGACGTAGTGCGGGTGAGCCGCAAACTGGCTGCGGCCCCTTTGGGCGTCGCGGCTCTTCCGGTTGAGCAGGAGACCCAATCGGAACAGGCAAGTCAGTGAGAGCGCCCTAAACAGCAGCATGGTGTGGCGCGGATCAATCGCTTAGGGGCAACGTGATCGAGAAAGCAGGGCATTCAACATGAAGGGGATCATACTTGCCGGGGGTAGCGGCACGCAGCTCTACCCTCTCGCGATTGCCGTATCGAAACGGATGGTGCCTATCTACGACAAGCCAATGATTTTTTATCCCCTGAGCGTTTTGATGCTGGCCGGCATCCGCGAAACTAATCAAAAAAAAAGCTACCGTGATCTCATCTGTTTCGTGGAGGACAGGGCCGGTCATGACCGCCGGTACTCGATGGATACCACCAAACTGGAAACCAAGCTCGGTTGGAAACGGCAGGAGAGTTTCGAAACCGGTCTGGCACAGACTATTGCCGGCGCTCGATTAGGAAGATTGGCAGCGGTGCAATGAAAATCCTGGTGACTGGCATGAAGGGGCAGGTCGTCACCAGCCTTGTCGAGGCGGCCGCCGGCATGGAAGATATCGAGTTGATCACCGTTGGCCGGCCGGACTTTGATCTTGCGGATCCCTGCTCGGTCAGGCAGGCAATTCTTGCAGCCAAGCCCGACGTCGTCGTTTCGTCCGCCGCCTATACAGCGGTCGATCTGGCCGAGGATGAGCGCAATCTTGCCTATGCCATCAACGTGACGGGGGCGGCTGCGGTCGCCGAGGCTGCGGCCGTTTTGCGGGTGCCGATTATTCATCTGTCCACGGACTATGTTTTCTCTGGAAGCGATCCGTATCCTTATTTGGAAGACGACGAGGCCGAACCGAAAACCGTATACGGTTATACTAAGCTGCGCAGCGAACACGCCGTGGCCAGCGTCAACCCTCGCCATATAATCCTGCGGACAAGCTGGGTTTACAGTCCGTTCGGTACCAATTTTGTCAGAAGCATGCTGCGCATCGCCACCGAACGCGAAAGCATCGGTGTTGTTTCCGATCAGTGGGGCAATCCGACCTCCGCTCTGGACCTCGCGACGGCGATCCTTCTCATCGCGACGTTCCCCGAAAGACATTATACCGGCATTTATCACCTGAGCGGGACGGGCGAGACGAATTGGTCGGGTTTTGCCCGGCATATTTTTAACGTGAGCCGAGCTCATGGCGGCCCTTATGCTGACGTAGAAGACATCCTGTCGTCCGATTACCGCACCAAGGCAAAACGCCCGGCCAACTCCTGTCTTTCAACCGATAAGTTCGAAAGGGTTTTCGGCTGGCGTGCACCAGGCTGGCAAACGAGCGCAGAAACGGTTGTCCGGCGGATAATCGACAGGGACTATCCCAACTATTCTTTGCCGGCGCACGGCAGGCATAAGGCTTGAAACCCCATGAACGCACGCGAGAACCCGTCAGAAGGGCAAGCCTACACGCAGATCCTTAAATCGACAGCGTTGATCGGTGGATCGTCGCTGATAACGGTGGGGTTTTCGATCGTCCGCAACAAGGCCATGGCCCTCATCCTCGGACCCGAGGGCGTCGGGTTGATGGCCGTCTACAGTTCGATCGCCGACATCGGCCAAGCGGTTGCAGGGTTAGGTGTTCAGTCCAGCGGGGTCCGTCAAATTGCCGAGGCGGTCGGAACGGGGGACGCCGTAAAGATTGCACGAACGGCCTTCATTCTTCAGCGCATCTCCATCGTCCTCGGTATTGCCGGCACGCTTCTGCTTGCAGGCTTGGCATTTCCGGTCGCGCACCTCACTTTTGGCGATCATCAGCATGCCGCCAGCGTCGCATTCCTCTCGCTTGCAATTTTCTTTCGGCTCGCGTCGGCGGGACAGACGGCGATGATTCAGGGGATGCGGGAAATCTCAATCCTTGCCCGCATCAATCTGCTGACCGCATTTTTTTCGACCGTGGTCACCATCCCCCTTGTTTACTTTTTGGGCTTTGAAGGGGTGGCTCCGTCACTCGTCGCTATCGCCGCCGTGACCCTGCTTATCTCCTGGTGGTACAGCCGGAAGATGCCGCAAAGTGCGGACAATTTGTCTGCTCCTCAGTTCAGACAGGAACTGGGCGGACTGCTCAGATTGGGTCTCGTCTTCATGGCCAGCGGTTTGCTCACCCTTGCAACCGCCTACGTCGTCCGCATCATCGTCCTGCAGCACGGCGGCATCGTCGCGGCGGGGCTGTATCAGTCGGCCTGGGCACTCGGCAGCCTCTATGCGGGCTTCATCCTGCAAGCGATGGGCACAGATTTCTATCCACGCTTGACGGCGATTGCCGACGATCATGCGGCCTGTAACCGCTTGGTTAACGAGCAAGCTCAGGTCAGCATTCTGCTCGCCGGGCCGGGCGTCCTTGCAACGCTGACCTTTGCGCCTCTTGTCATGCGAATGTTCTATTCCCCGGAATTCTATGGCGCCGCAGACCTTTTGCGTTGGATTTGCCTCGGCATGTTGCTTCGTATCATTGCCTGGCCCATGGGCTTTATCGTGCTGGCAAAGAGCGAGCAGGCGATCTTTTTCTGGACGGAAGTCGCCGCAACTGTGGTGCATATCGGTCTGGCTTGGTTGCTGGTGTCTAAGTTTGGCCTGGTCGGCTCGGCGGCGGCATTTTTCGGGCTTTACCTATGGCACAGCATCCTCATTTACTTTTTCGCACGCAAACTCACCGGCTTTCGCTGGTCTTCCGCCAATCTCAAGATCGGACTGATCTTCATTGTCTCGTCAGCGCTGGTTTTCTGTGCAACGCTTTTTCTGCCCTTCTGGCAAGCGACTGCTTTCGGATCTATCGCCGTCTTGTTGAGCGGGCTGTATTCGTTGAAAATGCTGATGGGGCTTTTGCCACCAGAGCAGCTTCCTCTGCCGATCAGAAGATGGGTGCTCAGAGCAGCATGACGCGGGAAGTCCCGCAGTGTGTCGCGTGCGAGGGAATGCCCGGAGACGCGCAAATCCAGAGACGCACGCATATACGTCTCTGGATTGATTTTCGGGCGGATCTGACCCGGTAAGAGGGATTAGGCCGTCGCCCTTTGCGGCGCAAGGCATAGGTTGCGAAGCGTGTCGGCGACGAACAGAACCTCTTCGTCGGTTAATTGCGCAAACAAGGGCAAAATGATTGTACCCTGCTGCGCTGCCACGCTTTTTGGGAGCTGGCCTGCAGCGACCCGATGCGTCGTCTTGTCGGCATAAGCGTCTTCGCGATGGATGTTCATAATGCCGCGCCGGGTCGAAATTCCTTTGTCCAGCAACACCTGCATGGTGTCACGCTGGTCGAGCCACGGCGGAAGCATGACACAATAGCTTTGCCAATTGCTGCGTGCCCACGACGGTTCAACGGGTGTTTCAAGCCATGTAATGTCGCGCAGTTCCTGCCGATAGAGCTCAGCGAGATGACGCCGTCTTGATATCAGGTCAGGCAGCCGGGTCAGTTGCACCCGGCCCATCGCGGCCTGGAGGTCGGTCATGCGATAATTGTAGCCAAGCTCAGGATAGCCTTCGTAGATGACCTGGCGTGAGCCATGGCGGACTGTATCGGGAACGCTCATGCCGTGCTGACGCCACAAGCGAAACTTGCGGTCATACTCGGCATTCGCGGTCGTCAGCATGCCGCCGTCACCAGTCGTTACGACCTTTCTGGGATGAAAAGAAAAACAGGCAATATCGCTGCGCGGCCGGCCTATCTTTTCCCACTGACCATCCCACAGGATTTCGCTCCCTGTGGCGCAGGCCGCATCTTCGATGATCGGAATGCCATTGCTCCGGCCGATTTCGATAATTGCTGCAAGGTCGCAGGGCATGCCGAGTTGATGCACGCACAAGATCGCCTTTGTTCGAGGCGTGATTTCCGATTGGATCAGCTGCGGGTCGATATTGAATCCGTTGGTTTCGATGTCGATGAAAACGGGAATCCCGCCTAAATACCGGATAGCATTCGCCGTTGCGATGAACGTATGGCTGACGGTTACGACCTCGTCGCCGGGCCCCACGCCAACAGCTTTCAACGCCAAATGCAGGGCCGTCGTGCAGTTTGAAACAGCGCAGGCGTGATCGGCTTGAACGAAGGCGGCAAACTCGTTTTCGAAAGCCGCGACCTCAGGTCCCTGTGTAACCCAGCCGGACAACACGACCCGTCGAACCGCCTCCACTTCCATCTCATCGAGCATTGGTTTGGCAACGGGAATCTGGGGAAGCATCGGGCTCATGCGGCCCGCCCTCCGACTTCCAGTAATCTTTCCTGGCGCCACCAATCAACGAGCCCCCGCAATCCGTCTTCCAATGTCAGCTGAGCCTTGAAACCCAAGAGACGCTCGGCTTTGCTCGTATCAGCGAGCCGGCGTGTCACGGCGTTCACTGTGCGCGCCGCCTGATGTTGCGGTTCGATCGACGCGTTCATCACGCCGGTCAACAGTTTTGCGAGTTCCAGAAGACTGGTCTCCGTACCGCTCGCGACATTGAAGACCTCGTCGGTTACATCCGACTGTGCCGCAAGTATATTTGCCAGCGCAATGTCGTGAATGTGGACGAAATCCATGGTCTGGCTGCCATCTCCATTGATGATCGGTGGCAAGCCCGCCGATATCCGTTCCATCCAGCGGATCAGCACCTCGGTATAAGCGCCGTAGACGTCCATGCGTGGACCGTAGACGTTGAAGTACCGCAACGCGACATATTTCAAACCGTACATTTCGGCGAAGCTGCGCAACAGGCCCTCGTTAAACGCCTTCGCGGCGCCGTAGATCGTCCGGTTGTTGTAGGAATGATGGTCTTCGGTCGTCGGGAAACTTTCGGCGAGCCCCAGAACGGAGGCGGAGGAAGCGGCGACCACTTTTTTCACCTTCGCATTAACCGCCGCTTCGAGAACATTGAAGGTTCCGGCAGCCAGAACGTCAAATGCCAGCCGGGGATCTTCGGCGCATTGCGTGATCCGGATCGCGGCCTGATGGAAGACGATATCGACACCCTCGAAATGCTTTGCCAGCAAAGCACGGTCGCGGATGTCTCCGTCGATGATCGTCAGCGGAAAAGTCGCGGACGCCTGGGCAAGATTTTCCCGGCGGCCACGCACGAAATTGTCAAGGATCAGGATTTCGCGTGGCTGCTCAAGAGCAACAAGATCGGCGATGTGTGATCCGACGAGACCGGAGCCACCGGTGATGAGAATTCGCTTGTCTTTCATTGTCTGCTCCCAATGTTCAGGATGTGGCCGTCGTCGTGTCGCTATCGCTACGCCAACGCAGGAATTTTGCCGGGACACCGGCGACGACCGAAAACGGAGCGACATCGGAAACGACAACCGCTCCGGCACCAACGATTGCGCCCTTGCCGATTGTCACACCGGGAAGGATCGTCGCATTTGTTCCGACATCGGCCCATGCGCCGACGCGCACCGGTTTGATTTCGAGATCCGTGCGGATAATCGGCACGCCGATTGGGATGGCGGTATGGCTGGAGCCGAGAATCTTGGCGCCAGGTCCCCAACCGACATATTCTTCGATGACCAGGTCACGCGCATCGAGAAAGGCCTGGGGGCCGATCCAGACATTGTCGCCGATCACGCATGTTCCATCATACCGGCCCTGTATATAGGCCTGCGCTCCAATGAATACCCCGCTGCCGATCTCGAAGGTTTCGGGATGTTTGAAGCCGGCGCCATTGCCGATTTGAAGGCCAGGTCCGCATAGGCGCGTGGCGGCTTGCCAGATCGCTTTGCGCATCAAAGCATCGACGTATCCATCGCCAGCTGAAAAGCGGCCAAACAGTTCCACAAGGCCTGCGGGTCCATATGATCGTTTGAGCTCTGTGGACAGTTCCTGCTCAAAGCCCGGATCCTTCGGGATTTCGCGGCGGCCGTGAACGGATTGAACGATCCGGGCAACGGAGGTGACATCAGCTGACATAAGCGTCGTGCTCCACCGTTGCCACTACCTGCTCCACCTGTCTTGCCGTCATTTCGGGGTAGATTGGCAATGAAAGAACGGAGCGGGCAGCGGCCTCCGATACGGGAAAGTCGCCAAGCCGGTAGCCAAGATCCTCATGCGCCTTTTGGAGGTGCACCGGGATCGGATAATGCAAGCCGGACTGGATACCTTCGGCTTCCAACGCGCGGTGGAGACTGTCACGATCCCGGCAGCGGACCGCATAGATATGATAGACGTGCCGGCGATATGCGACTTCGGCCGGCGTTTCCACAATGTCCAAACTGGAAAGCATCGACGAATAGCGGACCGCGTGAGCACGGCGCGCAGCGGTCCAAGCGTCCAGATGCCGGAGTTTAACACGCAGGATTGCACCCTGAATGCCGTCCATGCGGTAGTTGAACCCTTTTACAAGATGATGGTACCGGCGCTCCTGGCCCCAGTCCCGTAGCATACGCATGGCCTTGGCGTGCTCGTCATTATTGGTAACAACAATGCCGCCTTCGCCGCAGGCGCCGAGATTCTTGCCCGGGTAGAAGCTGAAGCAGCCCGAAGCCCCTATACCGCCTGCGCGGCGGCCCTTGTACTCTGCACCGTGCGCCTGGCAGGCGTCTTCGATAACAGCAATGCCATGGCGGTTTGCAATGGCCATGATCGCATCCATATCCGCCATCTGCCCATACAGATGAACGGGTACGATCGCCTTCGTGCGCGGCGTGATCGCGGCTTCAAGTTTGGCCGGGTCCATGGTCAGCGTGACCGGTTCGACATCGACGAACACAGGCAATGCGCCCGCGTAGCAAACCGCCGATACCGTCGCTACGAAGGTAAATGGCACGGTGATGACTTCATCGCCGGGGCCAACACCTGCTGCAAGCAAGGCCAGATGCAGCGCACTCGTGCCTGTGTTGACGGCAACAGCGTGTTTCGCGTCACAGTAAGCTGCAAATTCCTCTTCAAATTGAGAGACTTCCGGGCCAAGAACATATTGTGCCGAAGCCAACACGCCGAGGACGGCCGCGTCGATTTCATCCTTGATCGATGCATATTGCGCTTTGAGATCAAGAAAGGGGATCATGCGATCAGCCTCGCTTGTTCCAGCTCGACGACGCGACCACGCTGCTGAAGGGACTGGGTCGCAGCTTCAAGAATGCGGACAACGCGCAAACCGGCGTGGCCGTCGACAATCGGCTGCTGGTTCTTTTCCACGCATTCGACGAACTGTTTGAGTTCACGGCCCAATGCCTCGGTCATATCCAGTTGTGGCGCATGCATATCGCCTGTGCGGTAGCCGACCAGCATCTGGTAGACTTTCTCACCATTGCGCTGCGGATTGCCGTTCAGGGTGATGCCCTTGTCGTAGATCTTGATCTTTTCACTGGGCTCAAGGTCGTCGTAGACGATCATCTTGTTGCTGCCCCCGATCAATGTGCGGCGGACCTTGACGGGTGCCAGCCAATTGACATGGATGTGCGCGATCAGCTTGCTTTCGAAAAACAGATTGAGGTAGGCGATGTTTTCCGGTTCGCCAGCGACATGGCTCATGCCGGTCGCCGACACGGCCACCGGCTTTTCCTGCAGCACGTAGTCCATGATGGAAAGATCGTGCACGGCGAGGTCCCAGATCACGCTGACGTCGTGCTGGAAAAGGCCGAGATTGACCCTGACGGAGTCGTAATAGTACATGTCGCCGAGGCCGTTTTCGACGACTTCGCGCATCTTGCGGACCGCACCGGTGTGCACGAATGTATGGTCGACGGCAAGGATCAGGCGCCGGCGGGCGGCTTCATCGACCATGCGGCGCGCTTCATCCACGGTCGAGGCCATCGGCTTTTCGACAAAGACGTGTTTGCCGGCCATCATTGCCTTCATGGCAAGTTTGAAATGGGTCGAGACCGGGGTCGCGATTGCGATCGCGTGGACGCGGGGATCGCGCAGGACCTCTTCGAAATCACTGGTGATTTCCACGGCCGGATAGCGAGCCTTAACGGTCGCCAACCGCTCCGGCATAATATCGCAGACATAGAGAAGCTGCGCATCGGGCACTTCCGCTATGTTTCTGACAAGATTTGGGCCCCAATAGCCGTAACCTATCACCGCCATGCCGATCATTATACTCTCCTGGACAAAGGAATTTTGGCCGGTGCGGCCTGTGCGCAACCGATGATTTGAGCTGGAACACCGGCGACAATCACCCAGTCGGGCACGTCTTTCGTGACCACGGCGCCGGCGCCAACAACGGCGCCAACACCAATCGTCACGCCGGGAAGGATTGTTGCATTGCTGCCTATTGCGGCTTGTCGCTTGACGAGCGTGGGAACAACGTCCCACTCCGCGTCGGTCATCAGTTCTCCGTCCGCATTGACAGCGCGCGGATGCATATCATTGGTGAACATGACCCCGTGGCCAATGAAAACCCCATCCTCAATTTCTACGCCTTCGCAGATAAAGGAATGGCTTGAAATCTTGCAATTGCGGCCTATGACGGCATTTTTCTGAATTTCTACAAACGTGCCGATGCGGGAGCCTGAACCCAATTTACACCCATACAGATTGACCAGGTCGGGGTGATGGATAACCACCCCTTCTTCTAAAATGACACTCGATGCGATCATGCTACGAAGACCCCAAATCCGCGAACAGGACTGAATTCAAACAGGCTCGATGGGGCAGTTGCTGCCGCGATAAACACCATCAATGGCCACGCATTTTTGAATTCTCCAGCTTTCAGAAGAGTTGGTTTCGTCTTGTGAGTAAAGAAAACAAAATGCGGTAATCCGCCCTTCGAAAGGCGTAGCTGGGTAGGGGGTACTGCTGCTTCCTGATGCGGACGTTTGTTCCCGTGAGCACCCTGCCATCGACGCGTCAATCAAAGGGGGAGCTTGCGGGATCAATACCATCCACGCAAGTCTGCCGGGGTCCCCGTGCGCACTCTGTGGATCTTGAAGAGAGGCGTTCGGCTTGATGGGACTAACGCAGAGGGAACCGATGCGCCTTCTTGTATACCCGCATGATCTCTCGATCGGGGGCAGTCAGATCAACGCAATCGACCTTGCAGCCGGTGCCGCCGCCGCAGGTCACGATGTCTGGGTCTACGGTATTCCCGGCCCGCTTGTGGACTATATCGCGGAACGCGGACTGAAATACATTGCTGCCCGACCCCTTCACTACCGCCCGGCGCCCTCACGGATCGCACAGATTGCTGCCATCGCCCGTCGGCACCGCGTCGACCTCATCCACGCTTATGAATGGCCAAGCTGTCTGGACGCCTATTTCGGCGCGTCGCTTTGTCTCAACGTGCCGTTGTTGTGCACTGTTTTAAGCATGGAAGTGATGCCCTACGTTCCAGCCTCGGTGCCGCTGATCATGGGCACTGCGGATCTCGGCGAGCAGGCCCGTAAGGTTCAAAAACGCGGCGTCTGGGTGATCGAACCGCCCATCGATGTCGAGCGGGACAATCCAGACACTGACGCCAACGTGTTTCGCCGCCGGCACCAAGTATCGGACGAGGAGTTTCTGATCGTCAGTGTTTCGCGTCTTGCGCTCGATCTTAAGCTGGATGCTCTGGTACGCGCCATCGACGCCGTCGATCTCCTGGCCGGTGCGCATCCTTTGAAACTTGCACTGGTGGGGGATGGCCCCGCTCGCAGTGCTTTGGAAATACGGGCAAAGACAGTCAATGCCAAACACGGACGCGACGTTATTCTCCTTCCGGGAGCCGAAATGGATCCGCGCTGTGCCTACGCCGCCGCCGATCTGGTCGTTGGAATGGGAAGTTCGGCATTGAGGGCGATGGCGATCGGCCGTCCGCTAATCGTGCAAGGCGAAGACGCATTCTCGGAGATTTTCGAACCCGCAACCTATGACCTTTTCTTGCAGCAGGGCTTCTACGGATTGGGCGACAAAAAGCCGGGCGCGCAGAAGCTCGCGCGTCAGATCGAAAATCTCGTTGTTGATGCGGCCCGGCGGGCCGAGCTTGGTGTCTTTGGAAGGCGCGCCGTTATGGAGCGCTATAGCCTGAAACGTGCCATCGATGTGCAACTGGACATCTACCGGCAGGTTCTCGCCAATCCACCGGCGAGACGTCTTTCTGAGGCCATGCACTCCGCGCGTCTGGCACTGATGCTTGAATACGCCAATCACGATCCCGGCCGCAAACGCCGAAAGAGGGAGCGCGAATCTGTAATCCTCGCTGCTGCCCGCTCCGGCCAGTGGCCACCGGCATCGGCGGAAACCTGGGTATAGCCGTATCAAACCAGTTGATGGACGTCCATTATGTGGCCGGCCGCTGTGGACACCGCCGGAACAATTTGCCGACCATGATGGAGCCGATCAACTGCAGATGGCGGGGATAGGTTTTCACCGCAGCGGACAAAAATTTCATCGCGCTTTTTCTCTTTCCCTCAGTATAAAAATAGCGCGCGACATCGATCAGCATCAGGGACTTCTGTTCTTTGCGATTGCAAAGGACGTCCCTGTTTTTCTTCAGGATTCGAAGCAGTCCGATGATTTCGCGGCGGCGGTTAATCGAGATGCTGTCAGGCGAAATGAAGCCCAGTACGACCGGTTCGATATCTTCATAGATGGACGTGTGCTGGGCCAGCCTGATGGCAAAGTCCCAGTCTTCATTGGCCCGGGCGCAGACGTCGAACCATTCGGCGTAGGGAAAGCAGTTCTTTCGAAACAGCGCATTTTGCAGACTGATCCGATTGCGGGTGAGTAGCCGCCCGAGCTGGTCGTCGTCAAGCGAAAGGCGTCCCTCAGGCGGGGGATCATAGGCAACACGGCCGGATCCGTAGTTGCGCTGGTTGTCGCGTCCGTAGACGATTTTCGCGCCGATAACGGCCCCGACATTGCCGGGGATCGCTGAGAACAGGGCAAATTGCTTTTGCAGTTTGCCCGGTAACCACAGGTCGTCGCTGTCCTGGAAAGCGATATACTCGCCTTTTGCATGGCAAAGGCCGGTGTTCCGGGCCGCGGCAGCTCCGCCGTTTCGAACCCGCCTGACATAACGGATGCGCCGATCGCTGAAGCCGCGCACCACGCTTTCGATGTCCTCCGTCGACGCATCATCGACGACGATCAGTTCCAGATCCTGATGGGACTGGGTGATGACGCTGTTAATCGCTGCGACCAGGCTGCCGCTTCTATTATATGTGGGGAGAATAACGGATATCGTCATCAAATTGAAATTCCACACGATCAAAAATCGCGGACCGCACGTGCGCTTGTCTGCGCAACTCTCTCGGTGTCGATGTCCGAGCATGGCCGCTTTCCAACAACTCTGGCGTAAGGGACTGGGGCAGGCAGTACAATTTAGCTTTATTCATAAGCCGCGCGCCAAGAGGTGAGGCCATGCGCTGCGCCGGGCACCTAGCTCCGTCCTTTGGGGGAGCCTTCGTCGCCAGCTAGGCGATGCTGTTGGTAATCAGCTCACCGTATCGTGGCATTGGAGGTATGCACTGCGGCAAAATCCACGCCCCCTCTCGACCAAAAACCAGCTTCTTATCCTGCAAGGACTTCGGCAAGCTGCCGGCGTGTTGAAACGGGTTCCCTGGCTTTGCGGCGATCCAGACTGGAGAGACATCGTGTTTAACCTTCGAACGATTGAGGAATCCTTCCGGTCCTGCGGTTTAACGCCGGTGTGTCCAGTGTACATGACGCCGTCAAAACGGGTTTGTTCTTGATGCTCACGCAAGGTGTGGCAAGACGGGGAGCAGGATATCCTCAACAACGCCGGCATCCCGGCGCAAGTGTCAGGTTGGCACAGGCACCCGCGTTGGACCGGACCGCTACAGCCCCAGCGCTTTCGGAGAGGGACCGGGCAAAGAATACGCCGACCCAGGATCGTCTGCCCTGGCCAGCCCGCCTGTTTCTGTTCAGCCTGATTATTCCCTGGATCATCGAACTCGGTCCGCTGCGCCTGTCCGTCTCCCGTTTCATCCTGATTGCAACGATGATCCCATGCCTCGTCATGTGGATGAACGGCAAGGCTGGGCGGATCAGGACACCCGATATTCTGGTGATACTGTTTTGCCTTTGGTGCGCTATCAGTCTTGCGGTCGTACACGACGCGGCAACGTCTTTTCAGTCCGGCGGCATGATGGCGATCGAGACCATGGGCGCCTATTTTCTTGCGCGCGTTCTCATCAGAAATGAGCAGCAGTTTCACGGAATGGTAAAAGCCATATTCCTGATCATCCTGCTGCTACTGCCGTTTTCGCTGTATGAAGCGGCAACGGGATCGAACATCGCGCTCAATACGTTCAGATCTGTCTTACCCACACAGATCGACTACTTCATGGCGCCGCGATGGGGGCTGCGACGCGTGCAGTCGGTCTTCGATCATCCCATCTTATATGGTGTTTTTTGCACAAGCGTGTTTGCCCTCGTGCACAAGGTTCTTGGCCGGAACGCGTCGCCACTGCGCCGTTGGGGCCGCTCAATCCTGGTGTTTCTGGCCACCTTTCTTTCGATGTCGTCGGGGCCACTAAGCGCGTTGGTGGTGCAGGCTCTCCTGATGTCCTGGGGGTGGTTCCTTCGCGACTTCCGCTACCGTTGGCATGTGCTTGCAGCATTCTTTGCGTCGCTCTACACGGCAGTGTCGCTGCTATCAAATCAATCCTTCTTCGAGTTCTACGTTCATTATTTTGCTTTCAGCCAGGATACCGGATGGGACCGTATCCGCATCTGGCACTATGGATGGCTCTCCGTCTTCAATCATCCGATGTTCGGCATCGGTCACAATGAATATCAGCGGCCGGAATGGATGGAGCCGAGCATCGATATGTTTTGGTTGATCAATTTCGTGCGGTTCGGCTACATTGCCGGGATCCTGATGGTCCTGATCTTCGGCTGGGTTTTCTTCAGTACCGCCTTGAAAAAAGGACTGAACGAGCAGCAAAACGACTACCGTACGCCTTTCCTGATTTCCATAATCGGTATCTTCACGGTGGGATGGACGGTGCATTTCTGGAACGCTCCCTACCTGTTGATCATGTTCTATTTGGGAAGCGCATCTTGGATACAGGATGTTGGTGGCGATGCGGGGCAACGCAGAAAAGCAATTCCAAAGGGCCCGGTCCGAACAAGCGTGGCATCGTCATGATGGGTGGAGCCAAATATCGCTGGTTTGCGATTTCCTGGCTGCTCACGGCCGGCGTCTTCCAGAATGCGCGCTCAGCCTCGGCGCAGACGGCAATCGTGGAGGCGCCGCAAGCGGTTAAGGCGGCGGTGATGACCTATCCGGATGAAACAAACACCGGCGTTCCGGCCAATCTACCACTGACCCGCGCGACCAATTTCGTCCTGAATGTTGCTGGCGCGATCGTCGGTGGCCTGGATTTTCAAGGCGCGGTCACGATCACGGCGCCGAACGTGACGCTGCGCAATTGCAGGATCTCTGCAAAAGGCTGGGCGGCATTGGACATCAGGTCAGACGGCGTGACGCTTGAGAATTGCGATATCGACGGCCAGGCTGCGCCGGGCATTCGCGGGATCAGCATTTCCGGCAACAACGTCTCTGTCCGGCACAGCAACATCCACAATACGGAAGACGGTATCTACCTCACAGGCTCATCCAATATCACGATCGAAAACAACTATATCCATGATCTTCAGTCCCAATGGGAGGGTCCTCATTTTGATGGAATTGCCACGGACGGCGGGATCACCGATGTTGTCATTCAAGGCAATACGATCGTTAATCCGCACGGGCAAACGTCGGCAATCATGCTCAGCAATTATTTCGGGCCTATTGCGCGTGTGCGTGTCGAGGGAAATCGTCTCTTGGGCGGCGGATATACCGTCTATTCGGACAGTCAATTCGGCGGCGGCGCAATATCTAACGTTTCGTTCCTCAATAACAGGATGGGAAAGGGCTATTACGGCTATGCATCGATGAACAATAATTCTCCGGAATGGTCCGGAAATATTGACGACACACTTGGCACGATCTTGAACCAATGACATTGGCGCGCACGGGGAGCTGGACGATATGAAGGATCTAACCATTAGCAGATTCAGGACTGCTCGCGGGCGCATTCTCAGACGTCAGATTGAGAAACTTGCCGACCATCTCGGAAGACCGATCGCCATTTTGGACGTGGGCGGCCGGCCGGATTACTGGGAAAATGTCGGCCATGACCGCATCAGCGAAATCCGGCTCTTGAACATCGATGAAAATGAGATCGATCGTCACGGCCTGTCCAATCTCTTTTCCAGCGAGATTGGCGACGCGCGTGACCTGAAGGGGTACGCAGACAAATCGGTCGATCTGGTTCATTCCAATTCGGTCATAGAGCATGTCGGTGCATGGCCTGATATGAGCGCCATGGCGTCGGAGATGCAAAGGGTGGGGCTTTCCGGCTGGATACAAACGCCGGCGTGGGAATTCCCCATCGAACCCCATTTCCGGCTACCGTTCCTGCACTGGCTTGCTCCGCCGATGCGGCGAGCCGCGCTGAAGTTGTCTAAGGATTACGGGGCCTTAGATATCGCCGCGCGCCGTTACCACATCGACCGCATTAACCTCCTGTCCTACTGCGAGGTTAAGACGCTGTTTCCAATTGGTAACATCTATGTCGAGAAGTTCGTTTTCTCGAAAAGCTATTCAGCCAGGTGGGGGCCAGGGGCGGCGTAAAAAGGCCATCCGCTTGGGGTATCTGCCACGATCTTGGGGCTCTGCGATGAAGTGCGCATGTGGATCAATGCGAGGCGCGGCGGTAGCGCATCGCGAGCGGCATGACCGAACCTTCGGACACCACAGCTTAGGCTCAGGACCTATTAAATCACTTGCGGTGGCTTGCTCTCTTTGATTCATTGGGATCGAAGGGAGACGCTGTTATGAGTGATTTGATGCTTCTGTCGGAGGCGCAGATGCGCCGGATCGAGTCCTATTTCCCACTTTCACATGGGTGCCACGCGTCGATGACCGGCTGATCGTAAGCGGCATTATCTTTGTTTTGCGCAATGGGTTGCGGTGGCGTGATGCGCCGAAGGAATATGGTCCGCACAAGACGATCTATAATCGCTTCATTCGCTGGAGCCGGCTTGGTGTGTTCAACCGGATTCTGGCCGAACTGATCGCAAAACGCGGTAAGCCAGAGCAATTGATGATCGATGCCACCCATTTGAAAGCCCAACGCACCGCAGCCAGTCTGCTAAAAAAGGGGATGTTCCCAGACGTATCGGCCGCACCAAAAGCGGCCTGAACTCGAAACTACACGCTGTTGCGATGGTCATGGCCGACCACTGATCCTGCTGTTGAGCGAAGGACAGATGAGCGATTACAAAGGGGTCGCTCGGATGCTGGAGGCATTTCCCAAAGCCAAGACATTCCTGGCTGACAAGGGCTACGCCGCCGACTGGTTCCGAGACGCCCTGGCGGAACGCAAGATAACCGCCTGCATTCCTTCAAGGGCAAACCGCAAGGTCGCGATCCCGCATGATCCCGAGCTCTACAAAAAGCGCCACAAGATCGAGAACATGTTTGGCAGGCTCAAAGACTGGCGCCGTATCCACACAAGGTATGATCCTGCGCCCACACATTCTTCTCAAGCATATGCATCGACGCAGCCGTCATCATCTGGCTTTGATTTATCGAGTCCTTCTGTATTCGGCGTGTCGAGGTCAAGCGCTTTCGAGCTTTCCGGTATTGCCGGTGGAAAAGTCTTTTGCGGGTCTCGCTTCTCTTTGGGATGAGCACTTTGGCTCTCCCATGATGTTGGAGTCGTCTAATCGCACGGCATTTTGCAAGCGTTTTTTTCAAAGATCAGTCCGGCCGGCACTGTGGTCAGTGCTGGAAAGCGATCGATGTGGGCGCCAAGTATGTGATTTTGCAGCGTCTAGTGAGCGTTTGCCGGAAGCAGGGTCGTCTTCGCGGTCGACACACGGTCGCCGCATGATGGGGCTTCGCAGGTCGGGTGTTCCAATGTGGACGACGCAATTCGCCATTTGTGCGTTGGCACTCCAACACGCGGAATCACCGTGCCTACGTCCCGGCAGGGACGTTCTGACGCCGGTCCATCAGGACACTGGCGGAAAGTATTCGGATCAAACTAGGAAGCGTTCGCAACAGCTAGCCGTTGGCCGGATCCATTCCAATCGCCCGATCAAAAAGCTGACCAGTCTTGGCGATCGAGGCCTGTGGCGGTTCCCATCATTGGGCACGGCTGCTCACCTCATTCGGACATGAGGTGAAAATGATCGCGCCGCAACTCGCTAAGCCCTACGTCAAGCGCAACAAGAACGACGCTGCGGACGCCGAAGGGCTGTGCGAGGCAATGAGCCGCCCAACGATGCGGTTTGTTCCGGTTAAGACGGTTGATGAACAAGCGGGACTCATGCTGATCAGCGTCCGTACCCGTCTCATAGCCAACCGCACCCAACTCGCCAACGCTATCCGGGGTTACGCCAACGAATTCGGTATTTCAGCAGCCAAGGGGCTGGCCCATATTCCTCTGCTGCTTGAAAGGGTACAAACTGACGGGACTGTGCCAGATCTCACACAGGAATTGTTCATGGGAGAGACGTCAAAACCCGCATAATACTTCATGCTGCGCTTCCCTTCTGATGGTTGTGGCTGTTAGAGAACAGACCATGTTTATCATCAGCACGAAGCGCAGCACCTCTATCCAAAATCTTCAAAGACGGGCTCAAGCCGAATACCCCATCTGAGTCTAAGGAAACAATGCAGAAATACGACGTTGCTGCGAAGAAGATCATTCGCATCGCAATATGCGCGGACATTATTTAAATAATTTAAAAGATACTTGTTTGTAGTGTGTAAAAGGAAACTTTATTCCCCTGCTGCCAACGATAAATATTACGGCTCGTGACAGCTGACTACGGCTGCGCGGCATGGAGCTGATGATACCCCTAAAAAGGTACTGGCTATTAAGCCTTAAAGGGTATCCGTTTGCCCCCTTGGCTTACCTTCACTTCGTCACGGAAAATAAATAATTTACGGCTTCATTCAAATACTATGCAACTCGATTTACATCGTGTAATATAAGTAACTGCGAATAGATATTTTGATTTAAACAAATTTATATCACAGGTTAAGTCTATTATAGATCTGGGGCTGGCGCGTGCTTTTTTACGACCCTGGCATTGACGGGGCGCCTGCATGTGCGTTTTGGGAGTAGAGACGTATGAACTCACTGTTAATGACAAACGGCAAAGACATTTCGACTAATCTTTTCCATGATTCTATTCAAACTGATAATGAAAAGAGAACCACCGAGCTGCCGCGAGGGCGTTCGCTGTTGATCATTGACGATCGTGCGCTTGACCGTCAGTGCCTCGCCTATTGCATCTCCGCACACAAGATCGACATGGATGTTCTGGCCTTTGGGTCGGTGGAGGAGTGGGAACGAAAGCGGCATGACTACCCGCCGCTGGCCGCCGTTCTTTTAAACATTGGCGGTAAAAAAATCGGCGAGCCGAGTGTGTCCGAAGAAATTACCAGGCTCGCCTCGGCGTTTGACGCGCCCATCATTGTTCTCGCTGATGCTGACGATCTGCCGCAGATCATGAAGGCGCTGGAATGCGGTGCGAAAGGCTATATTCCATCGTCCGTCAGCATCGACGTCTGTATAGAAGCCATTGCCCTTTCCATGGCTGGCGGCATCTTCGTTCCGGCCAGCAGCGTATTCGCCATGCGCCAGGCTCTTGAAACCGGGAATCCAGCGGCTCGCCCGTTGGCCGGCATGTTTACGGAACGGCAGGCCGAAGTGGTCGAGGCGTTGCGGCGGGGCAAGGCGAACAAGATCATCGCTTATGAACTCAATTTGCGCGAAAGCACCGTCAAGGTTCATATCCGCAATATCATGAAGAAGGTCAAGGCGACCAACCGGACAGAAGTGGCCTACAAGATCAAGGATCTCTTTCCGCTTTCCTCCGCTTCATCGAATGAAAGCGTGAAGGGAAGTGAACACTAGGACTTAACTGATAATTCCACTCCGGAGTATAATTTCCGTAAAGTCATTCGGATTTGTCTCTTTCATCCAATCGTTGGCAGAGCACCAGAAATATCTGGTGCTCTGCTTTTTTGTGGGGGCCTCTTTTTCAGAGTCCCGTTCCTTTGAGAACGACCATCGGCGTGCGGAACAAGATCCACAAATCCGCACTGAAGCACATCATGCCGGAATAACGGGTGTCGTGCAGTGCGCGCTCGACGAAGGTGCAGCCATTGCGTTCGCTGATCTGCCAAAGGCCGGTCAAGCCGGGGCGCATATTGAAGTATGCCGTTCCGGGATAATGTTGCCGTTGCTCAGGGAGCATCGGCCGCGGGCCAACCAAGCTCATGTCTCCTGCGAATACATTCAGCAGCTGTGGCAGTTCATCAATCGAATATTTGCGCAGATATTTGCCGAGCCATGTGATGCGGGGATCGTTCTCAAGTTTCTGCTTGGTCTCCCATTCGGCCTTTGCGACCGGGTTGGATGCCAGATATTCTTCCAGCCTCTGGTCCGCGTCCGGCGCCATCGTCCGAAGCTTCCACAGATTGAAGATCCTGCCGCCTTTTCCAACCCGCGGCTGACAGAAGAATGCCTTGCCACCATTCAACCGGATTAGTACCGCAACCAGTGCAACGATAGTCAGAGCGAACGGTGCAGCCAATAACGTCACGAGGATGTCAAAAAATCGCTTTTCCGCAAAATAGAATGATCGCGCTTTTTCCGTCTGGTTGTATGCCGATTTATGATCAGCAAAACCCAAGGGATATCCGAGATTACTTTCCGACATGACGCCTCCAGGAGCAGCCTAGTTTTAAAAAAATGGCGCAAGGGGCGAGAAAAAACTTAATATAAAATTGCATTCACGACAGAAGTTGCCTTCTTCGTATTCTAAAAAAAGTGCCCCAATGCTGCTGTTAATATGATCTTAACCATACCAATCCAAATCGCAATTAATCTAATCTAAACAATTCGATGTAGGTCGAATTCTCAATCAGAGAATGGCGGACTTTGAACCAGCATTTTCCGCTGCTCTCACCAGCCTCCGGCGGGTAGGAGGAAGGGCAAGGGAAGCCGCCGGCACCGAGGCGGGCGGACGTCGCAGAGTTGCATTGGAGTGGGGGGACGGTTGGAGGTTGTGACCGTCGTGTTCAGCGAGCGCAGTCAACGCATCGGTAGAGCCTTCGCTCCTCGGCAAGGCGGCAATAGCTGAAGGCATGTGGGGGGCGGCTTCGCCAGGCCCCGCATAAACGTGTCGACATTTGGCGGTTCAAGACCCTTCGCGGTTCCAGTTTTCGATGAACCGGCCTGCATCGCCATGAAATACCAGGCCGAACATACGACGTGCCCGATGCGCCCGAATGCGGGTTAGGCACGCCAGTGCAAGGATCCGATTCCGGATGCCGGAAACGCGATCTGTCGTAAAGATTCTTAACGTCTCCGCCAATGGCGACCCGGCAATAACCGCCGCATTTACAAGCCAGCGCAGCGTCGCACCGGGGTGGCCCGAAATCTTGCGAAACGCGTGGGCGACATGCCGGTCCCACCGGCGCGCCAGATCGGCAAATGATTTGCATGAGGGCGTCAGAACTTTTGCGGCCGGAAGAAAGAGGATGCGATGGCCCATGGCTGTCGCCCGCTGCCCCCATTCCGTATCTTCCATCGTCGAAATCCCGCCAAAGGGGCCGACGGACTGAAAAACCCGCTTTCTGACCGCCATATTGCCCGTTGCCGCAAAACCATATTGTTCGACATAAGTACGGGCACGATAGGCGTAGATGTTTTCGTAGGATTCGATTGCACTTGGACAGTGCGGATCAGCCATCAAAACTCCGATATCGCCACCCAAGAGGCCGATATCGGGTCTCCTTAACATGGCCTTGACGATCTCTTTGACCCAGCCAGGCTGTGCAATACAGTCGCAATCGATAAATGCCAGAAGGTCCGCCCGCGCGAGACTGGCGCCGTGATTGCGGGCGGGGCCTGGGCCGGGAACGATTTCCAGCTCCAAACGGAGATCTGGAATATCGTGGCAGACCGCCAGTGGCATTTCCGTGGAACCGTTGTCCACCACAATGATCTCGAACGGAATACCATCCGCGCGTTGTGCGTCGAGCGAGAGTAGGCAGTAACGCAGATCATTGGGCTCGTTGAGGTGGGGAACGATCACGCTGAGCTGGAAGGGCGGCGGCATTAGATCTTCCTACTGGATTTTTGGCGGCGCGTTACTAGCGCCGGTGCAAGGCCGGCGGGGGAGCATCGCCAATGACATGGGCCGATTGCCAAAGTTGTCTCCCATCATAAGATGAACGGAATGACCACGTGTAGGAAGACGCTCCCGCACCCGACTTGAGATGCAGGACGGTGCGTCCAACCCTGTACTTTGGGAGGAACCTGAAGAGCGCCAGGACATCACATAAGCCTTTCGGCGGACGGGCAACTTATGGGCCGGCCTTTTGCTTACGTCATCTCATACGCCGCCAGAGCTTCATCGCTCGGGCCCGCCTGAGTGGGACACGCTGCTTTGGTGAAGCGGCCATGGGGCGTGCGAGGCGATCTACAGCATAGGGAGATAGTGCGCGTCCAAAAGTACTAATCCGGCTGGGGATGATCTCCCGTACACCCTCCATTGACCATCTGTTGCGAGATTCCGAACCACTGAACAATGACATCGGCCATGGTGCTAAGCTCGTTTGGAAGTTGGGTGTTTGGGGTATGGGCAACATAGACTTCAAATTTTATGCCTCGATCCTGTTTCGAAGGCTGCCTTATCTCCTAGCGATCATGGTCGCCGCATTGTTGTCAGCCGTCACGGCAACGTTTTCCATTTCGCCGCTCTACAGTTCGAGCGCAAAAATTCTGTCCGAGGCGCCACAAATTCCGGCCGAACTTGCGCGCTCGACCGTGCCGCTGAGCGCCGTCGAGCAATTGCAGATCCTGCAGCAGCAAATCACCACACGAGATGATCTGTTGGCGCTGGCAAACACGCTGGCGGTGTACAGCGATAGCGCGAAGGTGCCCGAGGAGAACGATCTCGTTGCAGACATGCGGTCCCGGATAAAGTTCGAGCAATTGCAATTTGACACGCAGAGCCGCGATCAGGGAGCAACCGTTTTCAGTGTATCCTTCCTGGCCGGCAAGCCGGATATGGCCGCCAGAGTGGCTAACGAACTCGCGGCCATGATCCTCGACAGAAATCAGCGTCAACGGACCGATCGTGCCGGAAGCACATTGCGGTTCTTCAATCAGGCCGTGGACAGACTGTCGGCCGATTTGAACCGGCTGGAAGCCGAAATCCTCAAGTTCAAGACCGAGAACAAGGACACTCTCCCAGAGAGCCTCGACTTTCGTCGCAACCAGCAAGGCAGCCTGCAGGAAAGGCTGATTTCGCTTGAGCGCGAGGAAACGGATCTTCGCACAAAACGCGGCAACCTGATCGCGACCTATACTAATGCAGGGCAATTTGCTGGAGCAGCGCCTGCTACGCCCGAACAGCAGATGCTTGCCGATCTCAATCGCGCCCTTGCAGAACAGCTTGCACTCTTTTCGGAAACCAGCCCGAATATCAAGGCACTGCGCGTCAGGATCGCGTCTCTGCAGAATGCGCTCTTGGCCAACCCTTCAGAGGTCGGCAACAAGGATGACGCGCCTGCGGCCAGACAAGCCGGCCCGTTCGGGCTCGACCTGCAACTTTCAGATATCGATGATCGTCTGCGGGCCGTAGCGATCGAAAAGACGACCGTGACGCGTGGAATTGAAAACCTGACACGCTCGATCGCAGGCACTGCTGCCAGCGAAACGGTGCTAAACTCGCTGGAGCGGAACCGCCAGAATATTCAGGTGCAATACAATGCCGCCATCGGCAGGCGTGCGGAGGCGCTAACCGGCGAACAAATCGAAATGCGGGCGGATGGCGGTCGGTTCTCGCTTCTTGAGGCTGCGACGCCGCCTGTGAGGGCAATCAGTCCTCAACGCCGGCGCATCGTCGCGCTTGGCGGCATCGCAGGACTTGGATTGGGTCTTGCCGTCATCGTGTTGCTTGAGTTGCTCAACAAGACCATCCGCAGACCTGTGGAACTGGTGGAATTGCTCCAGTCACAACCGCTTGCCACCATCCCCAACATCAGGCCGCCGAGCAAAAAGCACTTTCCAAACTACAGACGTCACGTAGCGGCAATGCTCGTTATTGGAATTACGCCGCTTTCGGCGGACCAGGGTGGTCCGGTATCGGTCCAAGATGTCCGTCACGCAACCGCGAAAAGCGACGCAGGGCCAAAAGTCTCTCTTATCCCCGCAGCAACCTTCGCCGGAGGCAGAGTGTAAATCATGGATCAGACAAGAGCCTCCCTGCAAGACAGTCTCAGATTGCAAAGCAATGATCAGCTGGCGGAGCAGGCAATGCAGGCCTGCACGCGGCTGGGATTTGAAATCGCCTGGGGAAATCTCGCGAGCCTAGATCCGGCGCCCGACACGGTCTTTCGAAACCGCATCGTCACGATAGACCGGTCGGATCCGGCGCATGTGCCGTTCGACATGATGCGTACAACAGTTCTGCAAAATCTTCGTCAAAATGGCTGGACATCGATTGCGATCACGTCGCCCACAGCATCCTGCGGAAAATCGCTTGTTGCGCTTAATCTTGCCTTCAGCTTGGCGCATCAGCTAGACCGCCGCACGCTGCTGGTCGATCTCAACTTGAAGCTACCGCAAATTGGCGAAATGCTCGGCGTCACTGCGCGCGCCTCCATGGAGGATTTCCTGAAAGGCGATGCGCCGATCCAAGATATCTTTCTGCGCTACGGTGAAAACCTGGCAGTGGCGGTAAATGATCGACCGGTGCAGTTTTCCGCGGAATTGCTGCAGAGTTTGGAGGCTGTCCGCGTATTGCAGGATTTACGCCTGCGGATGGGGCCGGATGTCATTTTGTACGATCTGCCCCCGATGCTTTCCAGCGATGATGTGACAGCATTCCTGCCGAATGTGGACTGCGCAATTCTGGTTGCGGCCGCAGAGCACAGCACATTTGCCGAGGTGGATCGTTGCGAGCGGTATCTGTCCGAGCGGACAAACATGCTCGGAGTCGTTTTGAACAAATGCCGATATTGCACTGATTGACAACGAACTGGATTGGGTCGGCCAGGCTTGTTTGCCTTCGTTCGCCAAAATGATTGTCAACTCCGGATAAAGGAAATTGCCATGCGCAAAATACTCATCGTCTATGGCACTCGCCCCGAGGCCATCAAGATGGCTCCGCTAGTCCATGCGCTCGCGTCTTCGCGCCATTGCACGCCCATCGTCGCCGTCACCGGTCAGCATCGGGAAATGCTTGATCAGGTCAACCGGCTGTTTGCAATTCAGCCCGACCATGACCTCAACATCATTACGCAGGCACAGACACTCGAAAGCATTACCGCCCGAGTTCTTGCAGGTGTGGCCAATGTCATCGAAAGCGAAGCGCCGGCCGCGGTCGTCGTCCAGGGCGATACGACAACCTGCTTTGCCGCGGCACTGGCAGCCTTTTACCGGAAAATCCCGCTGATCCACCTTGAGGCGGGATTGCGAACAGGCGAGCGGCATAACCCGTTCCCCGAGGAAATCAATCGTCGCTTGACCACCCAGCTCGCAGCGCTGCATCTCGCACCTACGCAGACTTCGAAGGCAAATCTCCTCAAGGACCGTGTTCCGGAAAGCGATATTGTCGTGACCGGTAATACGGTGATCGATGCCCTGCTGCATGTGTCGGGGCGCATCCATCAAGCGGGAAATCCGGATCTTCGGCGGATCAGCGGCCGCAGAAGCGTTCTGGTGACCGCACACAGGCGCGAATCCTGGGGCGAGCCCATGGCGCAAACCGCACGCGCCATCGCCCGGCTGGCGCGCAAGTTCCCCGAGATCGCCTTCCTGCTCCCCGCGCATCTTAACCCGGCCGTGCGAGACGTGTTGCTACCCCCGCTTCAGGGGCTTGAGAATGTGCTGATTACGCAGCCGCTCGATTACTGTGATTTCGTCAAAGCCATGCGCGATTGTTCCATTGTGTTGACGGATAGCGGCGGTGTGCAAGAAGAAGCGCCTACCTTTGGCAAGCCGGTCCTCGTCATGCGTGAAACCACGGAACGGCCTGAAGCCGTCGCCGCCGGCACGGTGCGTCTTGTTGGCACCGACGAGGACCGCATCGTTGACGAAGTCAGCGAATTGCTAACGGACCGGCGCGCCTATCAGGACATGGCGCACGCGGTAAATCCTTATGGCGACGGACAGGCAGCGTTACGGTCAGTCCAGGCGATCGAGCATTTTTTTGAGCTGGGCGAAAGACCGGATGAGTTCGATGCAGCTCGCACGCCGCTCGAACCGGCAGCTGCGGCACGCGCAGTAAGCGGTTTTGCAGCTTGAGTGTCCGCGGGTTCGACGGCCGCTTGTTGATACGCTGCGGGCACTCCAACGCTTGCCCTAAATCAGACGACGCGGATGACGGGGGCCATCTGGGGAGAGCGTCTGGGTGACACTCCCCGCCCCGTCTTTCGATCCGCAAACTCTAAAAGATCGCCGGTTTTCAGAGTTTGGGTAAATGCCAAATCGGAAAGTCCGCACTATGAGCGAAAACGACATTTCAAAATGGGAGGTCGATGCCGGGAATAAGCTGAAGGCCTATACCCTGTTGGAATGGGGTGTCGCCGTCAGCGAGCCGTATCACGTCATGCTGCGGATCGGCTACGCCATTTCCAAATGGGAATGGGATACGTACAAGGATACCGATCGCTCGCCGCATCAATTTCAGACAGCAATGTCCCCGACTGCGGCCAAGGAGCTTGGCGCCCTTCTCATCCTCTATGCAGAGGAAATGGAAAATCAAATTCCGTCCAAGGGCGAACAAAATTAATCAGGGATTTCATGCGCTTGGTGTAGGGGTTCAGTTGCCTAGGGCGTCCCGGGCCTGTCGGGGATGGAAGCTCGACGCCATGTGATCTAGCTGATCCTCGATCGATGCAAGCGCGCAAACACGATACTCAAGATGGTTAGCCTACTCCGAAGAGACAGCTCGCCTTCACCTCTTGCAGAGGTATCTGTCCAGGCCGGGAGCGAGTACGGTGCTCATCTTAGACTGAAATTCAGCGGTTCATTCAAAAGGAGATGACGATGTCGTCAAACAAGGAACGCCAGACGCAAGTCAATGGTGCGCGGCGGCATTTTCTCGGTTTGGCCGCCGCGAGCGGCGCCAAGGTCGCCGCATTGAGCGCTCTCACAGCGACAACGGTCCTTCCTGCGTCGATCGCCCAAGCCATCGGAATTCCATGGTGGAAAAAGGGCGACCAAGGGGGCGGAAATCCGATGTGTTTTCTCTTGGGCACCGCGATCACGACACCGGCCGGCGAGATCGGTATCGAACATCTTAAGACCGGAGATCTCGTTACGACCGTCGATGGCAAGGCAATGGACGTCAAATGGATCGGCCGTCACATCTACAAGCGAAATGGCGCGTCCTGGCCTACCGGTGTGCTCCCCATCCGTGTCGCCAAACACGCAATCGACCGGCAGACACCCCACAAAGACCTCTATGTTTCCCCAGGCCACGCGCTCTTAATTGATGGCGTGCTGATCCGAGCAAAGGATCTCGTCAACGGCATCACCATTGCGCCCGCGCTGCCGGATGATCGCAAGATCATCGAATATTATCACATCGTACTCGATACGCATGAAGCGGTGCTGGCTGAAGGGCTTGCAGCCGAGACCTTCCTCCTGAAAGATGGCAATCACGAAACCTTCACCAATTTCGGTGAATTCGCGCGAATCCACCCTGCCGGCAAGG
This sequence comes from Pararhizobium sp. DWP3-4, assembly GCF_049898205.1. Lineage (NCBI taxonomy): Bacteria > Pseudomonadati > Pseudomonadota > Alphaproteobacteria > Hyphomicrobiales > Rhizobiaceae > Pararhizobium > Pararhizobium sp. DWP3-4. The sequence goes on from NZ_JAFCXF010000020.1 coordinate 44,674, forward strand.
TCTCTGTGATGAAGCCGTTCGCCCCCATCGTTGGGATTGATTCTGGCCGTGAACACCTCAAGGCTTTGATCTCGGCCAGGTTCCGCCGTGCACTTCGGGTTCGGGAACCGGCCCGCAACACGCACCGGAGGATTGCGTTGCGTGCCGAAAGCTTGATCAGCTGAGAAACCGCTGACGGCGATGGCGACCCACGGTTCGCTTCCGACTTCTCCTGGGTCAGTGAGGCCGCTTTCGCGGCCTCACTGCGTTACAACACGAAGTATCCCTTGTGAAGCGCGATGGCGTCGTCGAGGTGAACAGCAAAATCGGCTTTTCCGTCACCGTTGACGTCGCCATAGACATAAGTGTCGGAGGCGCCCTTGACGGTGCGCAGCTCCCCGGCCTTGCCGGTAAAGTCTGCGCTGCCAAGGTAGGTAAAAGCCTGATTGCCGGACGCTGTGGTATTGGCGTCGATCGCCGACAGGTCAATCCGGTCACCACCGGTGCCCGAGAAATCGAGGATCGTGTCGCGGCCGCTGATCGATACGGTCGAGTCGGCCAGCGCCTTGAAGACAAAGCTATCGGCACCGGCACCACCAGTCAGATCGTCTGCACCAGCCCCGCCATACAGCACGTCCTTGCCGCCGCCGCCGTTCAGGAAGTCGTTACCGGCCTCCCCTTCGAGCATATTGGCTTCGGCATTGCCATAGAGCTTGTCCGCATAACCTGAGCCTTTCAGGTTCTCGATCGAGACATAGCTGTCGCCCTCGGCGTCACCTGTGTTGAGGCCGGCATTGGCAAGGCTGGTTGTGACGCCGGTCTTTGCGCCCGCGTAGGAAGCCGTATCGGTTCCTGCACCGCCATCCAGCTTGTCGCCGCCGGCTCCACCGTTCAGGAGATCGTTGCCTGC
>NZ_JAFCXF010000021.1:0-42554 GCF_049898205.1 Pararhizobium sp. DWP3-4
AACGGCGGACGGAGACCCTTGCTCTCCCACGGGCTTGGTGTCCCAAAGGTGCGACGGTCTTCCATCCGCCACCGCAACTGGCATTACAGCGCCAAATGCGGAAGAAGGGAAGTTACAAGGTGGCCCGCAGGGCCGGATGATGGGGAGCCCAACACATAGAGCTTGCCGTACCGCCCCCTCATCGTCTCGCTTCGCTCGACACTTCTCCCCGCTGGGGAGAAGAGGGAGATTGCCGCTCTTTCACAGGCACAAATCCATATTGCGTCCGCGATGGTCTTCCCTGCCCGCCCCCGCTTCTGTACAAGCAGACCATGATCTCCAGCGACACCATGAGCCCGGCCGAACTTGCCGCCCTTCTGCATTTTCATGCGGAAGCCGGGGTCGAATGGCTGCTGGAAGACGAGCCGGTCGATCGCTTCGCGGAATTTGCCGAGGCGAAGGTGGCGCGCGGCAGTGGCGCGTCGCAAGCCATGCAGCGGACGCAGGTCTCGGAGCGTGGCGATGCACCCAATGCGCCGGTCGATCGCGAAAACGCCAATCGGACCGCCAACAAGCCGCAGGCGGCACCGGCAGTCGTCCCGCAAATGGCCATTCCCGATGAGCAGGCCATCGCCGAAGCGCGGTTTGCGGCCGGGTCTGCCCGCTCGCTTGCGGAACTCAAAAGCGCCATGGAGGCATTTTCCGGCTGCAACCTCAGAAACAGCGCCCGCAACATGGTGTTTGCCGACGGCAATCCTACATCCGGCATCCTGGTGATCGGCCCGGTGCCGAATGGGGACGACGACCGCGAGGGGGTTCCGTTTTCGGGCAAGCAGGGCCAGATGCTGGAGCGCATGCTGGGCGCCATCGGGCTCGACCGGACATCGGTGCTCCTGACCAATGTCATTCCCTGGCGGCCGCCGGGAAACCGCCCGCCCTCGCCGCGCGAAACCGATATCTGCCGCCCGTTCATCGAGCGTCAGATTGCGTTGGCCGAACCGCGCCACCTGCTGATCCTCGGCAATTTCGCCGCCCGTTTCTTTTTCGGCGGCAACGAGATGATCCATCACATGCGCGGCGAATGGCGCGACATTCAGGTGGGCGATGCAACGGTACCGGCTCTTGCCACGCTGCATCCGCAGGACCTGACCTCGGCACCGGCCAGCAAGCGTCTGGCCTGGCAGGATCTCTTGGCGTTTCGCGCCCGGATTCGTGGTTAAGAGCGCCTGAACCCGGCGCCTGCCTGATTTATGAACAAACGATGAAACAAGCCATGCGGATTGCGCATACCAGCAACGCGAACGCGTCCGTTGCGGAATCGATGTTGCAGTGCAATATAAGACAACGGGGGGACTGAATAAGGAATTGAACCATGACGACCCGTTTTCGCCCTCTGCATTCGAGCTTTGAAACGCTCCGCCACGCCGGCTCCGCGCTCCGCACGCCCTTCAACAGCTTCGGCTCGGCTGCCAACGAACAGATGACCGCTGCAGGCTACGGCCACAAGACACGCCCGGCCCAGATCTTTGCGGAATTCGTCCAGCGTTGATTTTCAAGGTCCGCGCAACCGCGCGCCTCCGCTTGAACACCAGGTCAAGATGAAAGGTATCCGATCATGACAGCACATATCCGCTCGCTCCGGGTCCTCCTCGCCGATATCGGCACCGCCGTCCGCGCCTCCGGCGAATTTAGCCGTCTGAGCAAGGAAGCTCCGGCCACCAATGCCGACCGTCATGCGGTCAGCGGGTTCCTGCCGAAGTAACCGTCGGCTTTCTGGCCGCCCTGCGACCACATCCCTCTTCTGCGCCAAGCCTTGTCGCAATCGACAGCGTCAGCAAAACTGGATAGAGCGACACTCGTTCTTTGATTCCAACAGCGGCGTTTCGGGCACCGGTTTTCAAGCGCGCAATCCGCTCCAACATTTTCAGCGTTTTTCCTGAGGCTTGTGCGTCACAGCCAACGGAAAGAACCGCGTCCGGAGCCTTCATGCTGGTCAGCCTCAGATCCGTGTTCAGCCTGATGCTTTCGACGCTTTTGATGATGGTCGGGTTCGGGCTGGCGAGCTATGTTCTGCCGGTCCGCTCGGTGGCCGAGGGCTGGTCGACGCTGACCATTTCGCTGATCGCCACCGGCTATACGCTGGGTTTCACGATCTCCTGCATCATCACCCCGAAATTCGTGCTGCGGGTCGGCCATGTGCGGGTGTTTACCGCCTTGATCACGCTGCTCAGCATCGCCATCCTGATGTGCGGACTGGTGGTCGACTGGCGGGCCTGGATCTTCTTTCGCGCCATTTCCGGCTTTGCGATTTCGGGCAGCTATCTGGTCATCGAGAGCTGGTTGAACGAACAGGTCACCAACGAAAACCGCGGCATGCTGTTTTCGCTCTATCTGATCACCACCATGGTCGGCACGATCGGCGGGCAATATCTGGTGCCGCTTGGCGATCCGACCAATTCGTCGCTGTTCATTCTGTGCGGCGTGCTGTTTTCGCTGGCGCTTTTGCCGACGGCGCTGTCATCGTCGGCAATGCCCGCCCCGCCGGCCCAGGCCAATTTCGACGTGCCGGGACTCTATCGGCGCTCCCCCGTTGCCGTCGTCGGCGCATTTCTCGCCGGTGCCATGTCGGGCGCCTGGCTCAATCTCGGCGGCGTCTTCACCCAGAAGATCGGCCTTTCCACGGCGGAAGGGGCAACGCTGCTGGCGGCCCTTCTGGCTGGCAGCGCCATTTCGCAGATCCCGATCGGGCGGACGTCCGACCGGATCGACCGGCGCATCGTCATGGTCGGCTGCGGCATCGTCGGTGTCGTCTCCTGCCTGACCATGGTCGCCTTTGTCGGCTCCAGCCCGCTGGTACTCTATGTCATCGCCGCCTTCGTCGGCTCGGTCTTGTTTCCGATCTATGCGCTGAATGTCGCCCACGCCAACGATCTTGCAAGGCCCAACGAATATGTCGAGGTTTCCTCCGGCATGATGATCACCTATGGCATCGGCACGATTTCCGGCCCGCTGATGGTCGGCCCCGTCATGGATCGCTTCGGACCGCCGTCGCTATTCGTGATTCTGGCCGTCTATTTCGCGCTCTACGCCGCCTATGCCGCCTGGCGCATCGCCCAGCGCGGCCATACGGATGGGCTGGTGTCCAAGACCGATTTCCAGGCCAATACCGTGCCGACACCGGGGACGGAGGCCGTCAACGCCATGAACCAGGCGGTGCGGCCGGCCGATCTGATCGATGACGACACCGCCCCACCAGCGACATCCTGACCATTCAGGCAATGGCTCAGCCCTGCGGGGTGATGTGCTTGCGCGCACCCCGGCGCTCAAGACCGAGCTGATGTTCCCGGAATATGATGAAGATGCCGGCGCCGACAACGATCGCCGTGCCGATCAGCATGACGCCGGTCGGCACCTCGTCGAACAGGAAGTAGCCGATCAGCAGCCCGAGCAGGATCGACGTATATTCGAACGGTGCGATCGTCGACATATCGGCATAGCGGTAGCTCTGCGTCAGAAGGATCTGCGCGACGCCGCCGCAAAAACCCGCCCCCATCAACAGCAGAAAGGAATTCATCGGCAGCGGCTCCCAGCCGAACGGCAGCGACAACAGCGAGAAGCACGCCGCCGAGAGCGAGAAATAGAGCACGATCGTATGCGTCTTTTCCTTGGCGATCAGCTTGCGCACCAGCACCATGGCGACGGCGCCGAGGGCCGCCGACAGCAGCACGGCCAGTGCGCCCAGCGCCTCCTGCGAGCCGAACCCGCCATCGCGCAACAGCGTCACCCGTGGCCAGGTGATGATCATCACCCCAACCAGCCCGATCAGCACTGCCGACCAGCGATAGATCCGCACCGTCTCCTTCAGGAAGACCGCCGCAAAGACGACTGCCAGCAGCGGCATGGCATAACCGATCGCGATCGCTTCGGGCAGCGGCAGGTGCACCAGACCGTAGAACCCGAAACTCATGGCCAGAATGCCGATTAAGCCGCGTGCAAGATGGCCGAAAATATCCTTGGTGTGGAAAGCGGTGCGCAGATGCCCCTTGAAGGCGAGATAGCCGAGGATCGGCACCATGGCGAAGGCCGAGCGGTAGAAGGTGATCTGGCCGGTGGCAATCTCGGTTCCTGCCGCCTTGATCAGAGTTGCCATGCAGACGAAAACCAGGACGGACATGACCTTGAGGGTGATGCCCTTCATCGGGTGGGGGAACTCGGAATCCATTGCGGGTCGCACTCATCGGACGAGGGCAGCGGGCCGGGAATCATTGGAAACGACAGGCTGCGGAAAAAGTAGGCGGCCGGAGAATCCGCCGCCGGGACCCTGTCACCTTAACGCGCGACAATCGAAAGAGGGATCAATTTTCGTGATGAGTGGCGGAAATATTTGATGCACCTGCCCCTCGTGCTTCTCCCAGGCCGAAACAGCCAGATGGCCACCGGGCAAGCAATCTGGAGGGCGAAAATCGCAGCCTTGAGATAAACGCTGACAACCGGCTGTAAAATTACGTAACCTGTGCCAAAAATACACGACTGATTTAAATATTGTTAGGGCGAATTTCGTAAGTCTCTCAACAAGCAAAGAACGGGACAGGTCAGGCATGCCGGAAATCGGCATGTACCAGCGAAAAAGAACCACCTTGCGACAACACCGGAAGCTTCGCATCTTCAGCGCAGCCTCTTCACAGAGACCAAGCCTCACCACCAGCGTCGTGACGCAGCGGATGATGCAAGCGGGACAAACAATGCGGACAGATACGGGCGAGATCATTCATCTGGAAGACTACCGGCCGACGGATTTCGTTCTTGAGAGGGTGGACCTCACCTTCGAACTGGATCCGACCGAAACCAAGGTCGAAGCCCGGCTGATCTTCCACCGGCGTGAGGGGGTAAACGCGGATGCGCCGCTGACCCTTGATGGCGACGATCTGAAGATGACCGGCCTGCTGCTCGACCAGGAAGAAATTCCGGCGCTCAACTACGATGCAGCCGAACACACGCTGACGATCCGCGACTTGCCGGCAACGGCGCCTTTCGAAGTAACGATCACCACAGAGATCAATCCCGAGGCCAACACCACGCTGATGGGCCTCTACCGCACCAGCAATGTCTATTGCACGCAGTGCGAGGCCGAAGGCTTCCGCCGCATCACCTATTTCCCGGATCGCCCGGATGTGCTTGCTGTCTATACGGTCAATATCATCGCCGACAAGGCGACTGCACCGCTGCTGCTCTCCAACGGCAACTATCTCGGCGGCGCCGGCATGGGCGACGGCCGGCATTTTGCCGCCTGGTACGATCCGCATCCGAAGCCGAGCTATCTCTTCGCACTGGTCGCTGGCGATCTCGGTGTCGTCGAAGATACGTTCACCACCCTGTCCGGCCGCGAAGTCACGCTGAAAATCTATGTCGAGCACGGCAAGGAGCCCCGCGCCGCCTATGCCATGGATGCGCTGAAGCGCTCGATGCAGTGGGACGAGGAACGGTTCGGCCGCGAATACGATCTGGATATTTTCATGATCGTCGCCGTGTCCGATTTCAACATGGGCGCCATGGAGAACAAGGGGCTGAACGTCTTCAACGACAAGTATGTTCTGGCCGACCCGGAAACTGCGACCGATGCCGACTACGCCAATATCGAGGCGATCATCGCGCATGAATATTTCCACAACTGGACCGGCAACCGCATCACCTGCCGCGACTGGTTCCAGCTCTGCCTCAAGGAAGGCCTGACGGTCTACCGCGATCACGAATTCTCGGCCGACCAGCGCTCGCGCACCGTCAAGCGTATCGCCGAAGTCCGGCACCTGAAAGCCGAACAGTTTCCGGAGGATGCCGGCCCGCTGGCGCATCCGGTCCGCCCGACAAAGTTCCGCGAGATCAACAACTTCTATACGACGACCGTCTATGAAAAGGGCTCCGAGGTTACCCGGATGATCGCCACCCTGCTCGGTGCCGACCTCTTCAAGCAGGGCATGGATCTCTATTTCGACCGCCATGACGGACAGGCCGTGACGATCGAGGATTTCGTCGCCTGCTTTGCCGAAGTCAGCAAGCGCGACTTCACCCAGTTTTCGCTCTGGTATCACCAGGCGGGAACGCCGCTGGTCAGTGCCTCGACGGCCTATGACGCCGCCAAGCAGACATTGACGCTGTCGCTTGAGCAGATGGTGCCGCCAACGCCCGGCCAGAGCGCCAAGGAGCCGATGTATATTCCGCTGCGCATCGGCCTTCTGCTGGAGGACGGTTCGGAAGCCACGGTCACCGCCGTCACCGGTGCGGAAATGACCGGCGACGTGCTGCACCTCGTCGAGCGCACGCAGACTGTGGTTTTCAACGGCATCACATCGCGCCCGGTCCTGTCCTTGAACCGCGGCTTCTCGACGCCGATCAACCTGCATTTCGAGCAGACGGCGGCCGATCGTGCGCACATCGCCAAGCATGAGAGCGACCTGTTTGCCCGCTGGCAGGCGCTCAACGATCTCGCCTTGCCCAACCTGGTCGCCGCTGCTGCCAGCGCCAAGGCTGGCGAACCCGTGCAATGCGACGCGTCCCTGATCGACGCCCTGCTCGCAGCCGCCGCCGACGGCGATCTTGAGCCCGCGTTCAGAGCCCAGGCACTGGCATTGCCAAGCGAAGCCGATATCGCCCGCGAAATCGGTGGCAATAACGATCCGGATGCGATCCATGCAGGCCGCCAGCAGATCATGGCGGCGATTGCCAGAGCCGGCCAGGCCATTTTCGAGAAACTGGCCGACGAGATGGTCGTCTCGGGTCCGTTCAGCCCCGACGCTGCAAGTGCCGGACGCCGGGCACTGCGCAACACTGCCCTCTCCTATCTCGTCTATGCGGAAAACGAGCCGGCCCGGGCCGTGGCTGCGTTCAAATCCGCCAACAACATGACCGATCTCAGCCAGGCCCTGACCATCCTTGCACACCGGTTTCCGGATGCCGCCGAAACCATCGAGGCCCTTGCTGCGTTCAAGACCCGTTTTGCCGCCAATGCCCTGGTGATCGACAAGTGGTTCACCATCCAGGCGACCATTCCGGGGGCTGAAGCGCTTGCCCGGGTCACCGCCTTGATGGCCGATCCGCTGTTCAACCGCTCCAACCCGAACCGGGTGCGCGCGCTTGTCGGCACGTTCGCCTTTTCGAACCCGACCGGATTCAACCGCGCCGATGGCGAAGGTTACCGGTTCCTGGCGCGCCAGATTCTCGACATCGATCCCCGCAATCCGCAGCTGGCTGCACGTATCCTCACTTCGATGCGGTCATGGCGCTCGCTGGAAGCCGGCCGGGCCGAACAGGCCCGCAGCGCATTGCGCGAAATCGCCGCAGCACCGAAGCTATCTGCCGATGTCAGCGACATCGTCGAGCGCATGCTCAAGGGATAGAAAAAATCAACCGGAATCGACCAAAACCCCGCAGCTGCGGGGTTTTTTTGTTTCTGTGAAAGGAAGACGCCAAAAGTGCAATTTTCCCATGACGATAAATGGTTAACAAAGTTTTACATTTCCCTCTGGACAAGGCGAATCACAATTGATTCATTGGGTCAGGTTCGGGCGAGCGGCGCACCGAATCACATGAGGGTTTTCAGATTTGACCAAGATGGCGGAAGCGCAGCGGGGACGCGCAGCCGGTGAGCGGTTGCGTCCCAGATTTCCTGGCTTTTCGAGGCTGGAACGGGACGTTATTCAGCACGCGCGGATTTTTACCGAGCCGGCAGTGCGCCGTCTCGCGGGTGCCGAGCCGTTGCTCAAGCGCTCGATCCCGATCCTCATCACCGCGTTTCTTCTCGTCGTCGCCATTTCCCGCATCAGCGGCATCATGGTCGAATATGCGCGCATGGAGGCAAGCGCGCGCCAGGTCACCGTCCTTGCTGCAGCGACCGCGAGTGCAGCACTTCAGGAAAACGGCGTGGCTCTGTTCGACAAGGCGCAGAAATGGGATGTCGAGCAGCGGCTGAACGCCGTCCTCTCGCCGGACATGCTCGAATCGGGCGCCTTTGTTCTGACCGTGCGCAATGACGGCCGGATTTTCGCAAGCTCTCCAGACGGTTCAGTCTATACGGGCCGCACGCTCAACGCCGTGGCACCGGAAGTTGCAGCCTTCCAGTATTTCGGCGAACGCTCGACCGTGATGAAGACCTTCATCGGCGGTACGGAACACATTGTCGCGTTGATGCAGGTACCGGGCGGGGCGGGAATGCTGCTCGTCGCCACGCCTCTGTCAGGCATCCAAAAACTCTGGCGGGACGAGGTGTCGCTGAACGTCACCTTGTTCGCCGGGATCTCGGCGATCCTGCTGATCGTGCTTTATGCCTATTACATCCAGGCCAAACGTGCCCGTGACGCCGACCAGATTTTCGCGGAATCCAACCTGCGCGTCGAAACCGCCTTGTCGCGCGGACGCTGCGGTCTTTGGGATTTCGACATGCCCAACCGCCGGCTTTTCTGGTCGCGCTCGATGTACGAGATGCTTGGCATGCCGCCGCAGAGCAATGTGCTGTCCTTCGGCGACGCCGCACGGCTGATGCACCCGGATGACGGAAGCATCTACAAGGTCGCCCGCACCATCGCCAAAGGCGACGCCCGCCAGATCGATCAGATCTTCCGGATGCGCCATGCCGATGGCCACTATGTCTGGATGAGGGCGCGTGCGCAGGTCATCCGCACTGCTTCAGGCCGTGTGCACCTGATCGGCATCGCCATGGATGTCACCGAGCAGCACCGACTGGCACAGCGTTATGCCGAAGCCGACCAGCGGTTGGCAGACGCCATCGAATGTACGTCCGAGGCCTTCGTGCTCTGGGACAAGAACGACCGGCTGGTGATGTGCAACACGCACTATCAGCAGGCCTACAAGCTGCCCGACCGGGTGCTGGTCGCCGGCACGGAACGCTCGGTGGTCAACTCTGCCGCCGCCCGCCCGATCATCGAACGGCGCATTGCCGACCCCGACCGGTCCAATCAGTCGCAGACTTCAGAGGTACAGCTGTCGGATCAACGCTGGCTGCAGATCAACGACAGGCGCACCCGCGACGGCGGCCTGGTATCCGTCGGTACCGACATCACACTTTTGAAGCGGCACCAGGTGCGACTGCGCGAATCCGAGCGCCGCCTGATGGCAACCATCGGCGACCTCTCGACCTCACGCATCACGCTGGAACGCCAGAAGGCCGAACTCTCGGTGGCCAATGCTAATTACCAGGCCGAAAAAGAGCGTGCGGAAGCGGCCAACCGGGCCAAATCCGAATTCCTGGCCAACATGTCGCACGAATTGCGCACCCCGCTGAATGCCATTCTCGGCTTCTCGGAAATCCTGCAGAACCAGATGTTCGGGCCGCTCGGCTCGGAAAAATACGACGAATATTCCCACGATATCCACGACAGCGGCAAACATCTGCTCAACGTCATCAACGACATTCTCGACATGTCGAAGATCGAGGCAGGCCAGATGAAGCTCAACCGGGAAACCATCGATCTCGCGCCGCTGATCATGGAAACCCTGCGCTTCACCACGATCCCGGCACAACAGAAGAACATCTGCGTCGATCAGCAGATCTCGTCCGGCTTGACGATCACTGCCGATCGCCGCGCCATGAAGCAGGTCCTGCTCAACCTGTTGTCGAACGCCGTCAAGTTCACCAACGAGGGCGGCAAGATTTCGCTGCGGGCCCGCAAGGTCGCCGGTGCGGTGACGTTGACCATCGCCGATACCGGCATCGGCATCCCCCGCCTTGCACTGGAAAAGATCGGCCAGCCTTTCGAACAGGTTCAGAGCCAGTATGCCAAGAGCAAGGGCGGCTCCGGCCTTGGTCTTGCGATTTCCAGATCTCTGACCAACCTGCATGGCGGCGCGATGAGAATCCACTCGCAGGAAAATGTCGGCACGATCATTTCGCTGCGCATACCCGATACGTCGCCACGCACAGTTTAGGGGCCGAGGCCAATCTGGCCAACGCCCAACACCTGATCAGGATTTGACGGTCGCCTGAAATATCCGGCGTACAGCCTTCGACAGGCGCCGGATATCAGCCTCCAGCACCTTGATATCCGGCGAATCCCCTGCCCGGCATAAGAGCTCGACCAGTCCGGCCGGTGCGTCCTTCAGCTCCAGATCCCCCTCGATGCACAATCGCACGATCTGCGAGAGGTCGGTGAACAGCGTCAGCGCCTCCTGTACGGTATCGAGGTCGGCCGGGGCAATCAGAGCCGGTCCAAGCAGCCGCAAGACATCAACCGTCGAGGTGCCGCCCGGTGGAGTGGCGATACCGCGGGCCGGTGCGATCAGGGCAAGATATTGCGCAATGAATTCGATATCGACCAGCCCGCCGGGAATAAGCTTGAAATCCCAGACATCGCTCGGTGGCTTCTCCTTGTCGATCAACCCGCGCATCTCGGCGACATCGGCCGTGACCTTTGCAACATCGCGGCTCTGGCCAAGCACTTCGCGGAAAATCATATCGACTTCTGCAATCAGGCTTTCCTCGCCGCAAAGAGCACGGGCGCGCGTCAGCGCCATATGCTCCCAGGTCCAGGCTTCCTCGCGCTGGTACTTTGCAAAGGCATTGATCCGGGTGGCGACAGGCCCCTTGTTGCCGGAGGGGCGCAACCGCATGTCGACCTCGTAGAGCACGCCTTCAGCCGTTGGCGCCGAGAGTGCCGCGATCAGCCGCTGCGTGACACGGGTGAAATAGCGGATGGAATCGAGCGGCTTTGCGCCATCGGATTCGCTTCCCTCATCATCATGGTCGTAGAGCAGGATGATATCGACATCGGACCCGGCAGTCAGTTCATGGCTGCCCAGCTTGCCCATGCCGATAACCGCGACGCGGCCGCCGGGGAATTTCCCATGCGCGGTCTCCACCTCGTGCAGCACCGCATCCAAAGCGGCGGTCAGGATCAGGTCGGCCAGATCGGTAAACGCATGTCCCGCCTGTACCCCGGTGATGACGCCGGTCAGCAGCCGGATCCCGATCAGGAACCGCTGCTCGGAAGCGGTGATCCGCAGCCGGTCGAGAATGTCCTCATAGTGCCGGGCCGTGGCCAGAAAGCCTTTGATCCGCTCCGCCAGATAGTCTCGTGTCGGCAGTTCTGCGAGAAGCCGGGGATCGAGCATGCCATCGAACACATGCGGCTTGCTGGCAATGATATCGGCAAGCCGTGGCGCGGATGACATGATGTTGACGATCAGCGACAGCAGGCCGGGATTATTGCCGAGCAGCGAGAACAGCTGGATGCCGGACGGCAGACCCGCGATGAAATGGTCGAAGCGCAACAGGGCCTCGTCGGCGCGCTTGTTCTGGCCAAAAACACGCAGCAGTTCCGGCGTCAGTTCCGTCAGGCGCTCGCGCGCTTCCACCGACTGCGTCGCCCGGTAGCGGCCATAGTGCCAGGTCCGGATGGTTCGGGAAATATCCTGCGGCCGCTCGAACCCGAGCTTCCTTAGTGTCCCCAGCGTATCCGGATCGTCTCCCTGCCCGGTAAAGACCAGATTTCCGGTCTCGCTCGAAAGTTTTGCTTCCTGCTCGAACAGCTGGGCATACCGCCGTTCCACCGTCTTCAGCACGCGCGACAATTCCAACGAAAACGCAGGCACATCGGCAAAGCCCATCATGTAGGCGATGCGTTTCAATTCAGCGTCGGTCGTGGGCAGAACATGCGTCTGTTCATCGCGCACCATCTGCACCCTGTGCTCGACATCGCGCAGGAACCAGTAGGCGGAAATCAGTTCTTCGGCTGTTTCCGTGTCGATCCAGTTGGCCCGTGCCAGGCCGTGGAGCATGGGCTCGGTGGCACGCAACCGCAGCTCCTGCATCCGTCCGCCGGCGATCAACTGCTGCGTCTGGACGAAAAATTCGATTTCGCGGATGCCGCCCCGGCCAAGCTTGATATTGTGGCCTTTGACCGCGATCTCGCCGTGCCCCTTATGGGCATGGATCTGCCGCTTGATCGAATGGATATCGGCAATCGCCGCATAATCGAGATATTTGCGGAACATGAAGGGGGTGAGTTCCCGCAGGAAGGCTTCGCCAGCCTTGATATCGCCTGCGACCGGCCGCGCCTTGATGAACGCCGCCCTCTCCCAGTTCTGACCGCGGCTTTCGTAATAGAGCATCGCCGCCTCGACCGGGATGGCAAGCGGCGTCGCACCGGGATCGGGGCGCAGCCGCAGGTCGGTGCGGAAGACATAACCGTCACCGCTGCGCTCCTGCAGGATGCGGATCAGGCGGCGCAGCAGCCGGGCAAAGGTTTCCGGCGCGTCGTCCGGGACCGTGATCAGCGGCGCGTGCGGCTCGTAGAACACCACCAGATCGATATCGGAGGAGTAATTCAGCTCGAACGCGCCGAGCTTGCCCATGCCGAGAACGACGACGCCCGACTGGTCGCTCGGATGCGCGACATAGACGACATTCAGCTTGCCTGCGTCATGCGCGCTCAACAACAGATGGTCGATGGCGGCGGACACCGCTGCACCGGCGAAATCGCTCAACCACCGCGTCGTCTCACGCGCATCGAAAAGCCGGGAGAGATCGGCAAGCGCAATCGCAAAGGCGATATCGCGCTTGGCCTGCCGCAGGCGCGTCATGATCTCGGCATCGGTGAGCGGCTTGCCGGCGTCAGCGCTTTTCCATGCGTCACGGGCGCTCTCGACGCAGGCTTGCAGATAGGGGATCAGCGGGCGGCCAAGCACCTGAACGAGGACCTGCGGATGGGAAACAGCCGTGTCGCGCAGATAGGGCGAGAGCGACAATGCCGCAACGACAAAATCTTTGAGCGGCGTCTCGCCGGCCAGCAGATCGGCGATATCCGTCTGGGTCTTTGCGATATCCTTGAGGCTGGAGAGTACGGACTTGGCGTCCGTCTGGCTCATCGGCCGCAGCGTGCATGTGCCGATATCCGATAACTGCCGCGTATCCGTTTGCATATTGGTCTCTCCCAGCCGCTCCCGATTTCGGCTGCCCTATGCCTATCAGCCGGAGCGGAGCTGGAAAACCATGCTGGCGGTCAAACCACGATTGTTTTCAACGTCGGGAACCGTATCGCTCAGTTCGAGAGACCCTTGGTGCATTTCCATCACCGCTTCGACCAGCGAAAGACCAAGCCCTGTTCCCGGCTTGCTGCGGCTTTCGTCCAGCCGCACGAAACGCTCCACCACGTCCTCGCGCTTATTGGCGGGCACGCCGGGTCCATGATCCGCCACGGACAGGACGATCGATCCATCCCGCATGGAGAGGCTGACCTTGATCAGCGGATTTGCGGCGCCGTCGGAATATTTGATGGCATTGTCGATCAGATTGCCAAGTGCCTGCCCGATCAGTTCCCGATTGCCGGAAACATGAATATCGGCAGGCACGTCGGCCTCCAGTTTCAATGCCTGTTCGTCTGCCACCGGCTCATAGAGCTCGACGCAGTCGGCCACACTTTGCGAAAGATTGACATCGCTCATCTCCGCAGCCGCTGCACCGGCTTCGACACGGGAGATCATCAAAAGCGCATTGAACGTCCGGATCAGCTGGTCGGATTCGCCGATGATCTCTTCCAGCGAGGCGCGATAGCCGGAATTGGTCGCCTTGTGCGCCAGAGCCGCCTCTGCCTTGTTGCGCAGCCGTGTCAGCGGCGTTTTCAAGTCGTGGGCAATGTTGTCGGAGACCTGCCGCAGGCCCTCGTTCAGTTTTTCGATCCGTCCAAGCATGGCATTGAGCGATTCCGACAGCCGGTCGAATTCGTCGCCGGAGCCGCTCATCGGCAATCGCTGCGAGAGGTCGCCCGCCATGATCCGCGTGCTGGCGTCCGACATCCGGTCGATCCGCTTCAACGCGTTGCGGCCGATGGCAAACCAGATGATCAGCGCGCCAATGCCCATGATGCCAAGCGCCACCATAAGCGCCTGCCGCACCAATACCCGAAACTTCTCGGGCTCCTGCAGATCGCGGCCGACGAGAATGCGCAGGCCGTTATCGAGCACCAGCACGTGCGCCAGTGCAACATGCCCTTCCTTGCGGCTTTCGTCGGTATAACGCTGATAGCGGAACGATTCGCCTGTCCAGCCCTCCTTGTCCAGAAGGCCGGGCTGCAACGAGGCGACATTGCCTGCGAGAATTTCGCCGGTCGGCCCGGCAATGACGTAGAGATTGGCGCCCGGCTGACGCGCGCGGCGCTCAAGCGTTTTCAGAAGGCTGTTGACCCCTCCACGGCTATAAATCTGCTCGATCTGCGCTACTTCCGCCGTCACCGCGTCCCTCGTCTGCTGCTCCAGCAGCCGTTGCGACATGGCGGTGACGTAGAACACCAGAAAGGCGGCGCAGAGCGAGAAGAGCAGGAGATAAAGCGCCGACAGGCGAACGGCGGTGGTGCGGAAGAGGACACTCAACCTGTTCATGCGTCGGTGCGTCCGTCTTCCTTGATCATGTAGCCCGCACCACGCACGGTGCGCAGCAACGGCTGATCGAAATCCTTTTCGATCTTGGCGCGCAGCCGCGACACGTGCACATCAATGACATTGGTCTGCGGATCGAAATGGTAATCCCAGACATTTTCCAGAAGCATGGTGCGCGTCACCACCTGCCCCGCATTCTTCATCAGATATTCGAGCAGCCGGAATTCGCGTGGCTGCAGCAAGAGCTCGCGGCCTTGCCGGCGGACCGTATGCGACAGCCGGTCCAGCTCCAGATCGCCGACACGATAGACCATGTCCTGTTCGGGAGCCCCCTTGCGGCGGCCAAGCACTTCGACCCGCGCCAAAAGCTCGTTGAAAGCGTAGGGTTTTGGCAGATAATCGTCGCCACCGGCGCGCAATCCCGTGACCCGGTCATCGACCTGGCCGAGTGCGGAAAGAATGAGGACCGGGGTGTGGACACCCTTGCGGCGCAGTTCCGAGATCACCGACAGCCCGTCGCGGCGTGGCAGCATCCGGTCGATGACCAGCACGTCATAGCTGTTCTCGCTGGCCATGAACAAACCGCTCTCGCCATCGCTGGCATGGTCGGAGACGATACCAGCCTCGCGAAAGGCCTTTGCCAGATAGGCGGCCGCTTCGAGGTCATCTTCGATAATCAGAATCTTCATACGCGTGACCATAGTCCCTGACCCGTCTCTTCCACAACCGGTTTGCCCTTGGGAAATCACACTTGCCTGCCCGGTTGCGCAGGTAGCAGTGCCCTGAAACGCCAGACGCCGCGAAACCCTGGTGAAGGTCCGCGGCGTCCGGCAGCTGGAGCTGCGTCAGCCCTCGTCAGCCCTGGCTGATGGGCAGCGCCACGAAGCGGCTGGCATTGTCGGCCTCGATCTGGAACAGCGCCTTGGTGCGGCCGTCCTTCTTGGCAGCCTCGATCACCTTGAGGATGTCGTCAGCCGACTTGACCTCCTGGTTGTTGACCGAGACGATCTTCTGGCCTTCCTTCAGGCCGCGATCGCTGGCGTCGGAGTCCGGATCGACCGCAGAGATCGTCACGCCCTTGCCGTCTTCGGACGGCGTCACGGTAACACCGAGATCAGCCAGTGCCTTTTCGCTCGCCGGCTGCTGTTCTTCCTGCTGCTGCTGCTCGGTACCGGCAGAAGCATCCTTGGTATCGGCCGGCAGTGTCCCGACTTCGAGCTTGACGCTCTCTGCCTTGCCATCACGCCACAAGGCGACATCGACGCTGGTGCCCGGGCGCATCAGGGCGATCTTGCGGGCCAGCTCGCGCGGACCCTTGATGGTATCGCCATTGACGGCGGTGATCACATCACCCTTCTTGATACCGGCCTTTTCGCCAGGAGAACCGGCCTGCGGCTCAACGACGAGTGCGCCGCTTGCTTCGGCAAGACCGAGCGATTCAGCCACATCCTTATCGACCGGCTGGATTTGTACGCCAAGCCAACCACGCGACACTTCGCCATCCTTCATCAGATCGGTGACGACGTCCTTGGCAACGGATGCCGGAATGGCGAAGGCGATGCCGACATTGCCGCCCGATGGCGAGAAGATTGCGGTGTTGATGCCGACCACTTCGCCATTGAGATTGAATGTCGGACCACCCGAGTTGCCACGGTTCACCGCCGCGTCAACCTGCAGGTAGTCGTCATAGGGGCCGGAGCCGATATCGCGGCCACGCGCCGAAATGATGCCGGCGGTCACAGTACCACCGAGGCCGAATGGGTTGCCGACAGCAACGACCCAGTCGCCAACCCGGACCTTGCTGTCGTCTGCAAAGCCGACATAGGCAAACTTGCGCTTGTCATCGACCTTCAGCACGGCAAGGTCGGTACGGCTGTCCTTACCGATCAGCTTGGCGTCCAGTTCCGTGCCGTCGTTGAGAATGACGGTAAAGGCGGAACCGTCGGAGACGACGTGATTGTTGGTAACGAGGTAGCCGTCCTCGGAGATGAAGAAGCCTGACCCTTGCGAGGTCGGACGCAGGCGGCCCGGCTTGCCGTCGCGCGGTCCATGGTCGCGCTCGGCGCGCTTGTCGCCGTTCGGGCCACCGAATTCCTTGAAGAAGCGCTTCAACGGGTGATCGTCGGGGAGTTCATCCAGCCCGCGGCCGCCGAAATCGAAGCTGAAGCCGTTTCCGCTAGCAGCATCATCGGAAACAGGATTGGCGCGCGACTGAACGCGCACGGATACCACCGCCGGAGAAACCGCATCGACGACATCAGCAAAACTTGGAACCTGCGGCGCCTCGATCTTGACGGCGGCGGCAAAGGACTGGGTGATGGTAGCGGGGATACCGGTCGACAGCATGACGGCCGCCAAACCAGCAACGGTCGTTGTCTTCAAGACGGTCTTGAGGGAGGGACGCAGTGCGTTTGTTTGAAACATCCGGTTTGCCTTTTCTCTTCATTTGCATTTGGCTGACTGGAGGAACAGCCGATGAAGAAGAAATAGACGAACGCACCTTACTGACTTGTGTCCGGAAAATGAACTTTTGGTAATGTTGGGTCAGTAGTCGTAGTCGGTAGTCGGTAGTCGGTAGTCGGTAGTCGGTAGAGAACGGCTCTTCAATCGCCAGAACTCTGCAACGCCTCCCTACTCACTTTTGTTCAACACAGCATCCAGCCGCGCCTGCTCGTCCGCAGACAGTGCCGTTCCCGTCACCTTGCCGGTCCTGCGCCTGGCAGCGACAAGCATGGCTGCAGTACCGGCCAGAAGCAGCACCACCGGCGCGCCCCACAGTAGCAGCGTCTTCGTCTCGAAACGGGGATTGAGCAGCACGAACTCGCCGTAGCGCGACACGACATAGGCAATGACGGCTTCGTCGCTATCGCCATTGGTGATCCGCTCGCGCACCAGAAGCCGCAGATCCTTGGCAAGCTCGGCGTTCGAATCGTCAATCGACTGGTTCTGGCAGACCATGCAGCGCAGTTGCGCCGACAGTCCGCGTGCCCGTGCTTCCAGCGCCGGATCGGCCAGCACCTCGTCGGGATTAACGGCAAAGGCCGGCCACGCCGACAGCAATAGGAAGGCGATGACGAGCAACCGGCGGATCATTGCGCGGGCTCCAGAACCGGTTTCTTCTGTTTCTTGGCCCGGGCCGGGGCGCCGACACGCAAGCGTCGGTCGCTCAGCGAAACGGCACCGCCAGCCATCATGAACACCGTGCCCAGCCAGATGCAGAGGATCATCGGCTTCCACCAGATCCTGACGACGACACCGCCGTCTTTCATGTCATCGCCAAGTGAAACGTAGAGCTGGCTCAAGCCGAACGTCCGGATACCGGCTTCGGTGGTCGGCATCTGCCGCGCCGTATAGAAACGCTTCGACGACCAGACCTCGGCCAGTTCGATACCTCCCTGGCTGATGGTGAAGTGCCCGGACTCTTCGCTATAATTTGGCCCGTTGCCATTGCGTAACCCATCGAAACGCAACGTGTACCCGCCAGCGTCCGTCGTCATGCCCGGCTTCATCTCGACGATGTGTTCCGTTTCGAATGCCGTGACCGCAACAATGCCGATCAGCGTTACGCCGAGCCCGATATGCGCAAGCGCCGTGCCGAAAACCGATCGCGGCAGACCGGACACACGCCGCAGCGCAACAGAACCTGTCACCTTGCCAAGGCCCGAGCGCAGGAAAAGCTCCGTCAGTGAACCGGCAATCATGTAGGCGCCGAGCGCGATACCGAACAGCGCCATGATCGGGCCGCCATTCTGCGCGTAGTAGATGACACTCCCAACAACCAGACCAAAGGCCACAGCTGCAAACAGGCGTTGCCCGGCGCCGAGCAGATCGCCGCGCTTCCAGGCGAGCAGCGGGCCGAACGGCACGGCCAGCATCAGCGGCAGCATCAGCAGTCCGAACGTCATGTTGAAGAAAGGTGGACCGACGGAGATTTTCGCACCGGTCACCGCTTCCAGCGCCAGCGGATAGAGCGTGCCGATCAAAACGGTCGCGGCCGCCGTCGTCAGGATCAGATTGTTGAGGACCAGCGCGCCCTCACGCGAAATCGGCGCGAACAGACCGCCCACCTTCAGATGTGCCGCCCTGAAGGCAAACAGCGACAGCGCGCCGCCGATGAAGAGGATGAGGATCATCAGGATGAAGACGCCGCGCGTCGGGTCGGTGGCAAAAGCGTGAACCGAGGTCAGAACGCCGGAGCGGACGAGGAAGGTGCCGAGCAGCGACATCGAGAATGTCATGATCGCCAGAAGCACGGTCCAGATCTTCAGCGCCTCGCGCTTTTCCATCACCAGCGCCGAATGCAACAGCGCCGTTCCGGCCAGCCACGGAATGAAGGATGCGTTTTCGACCGGATCCCAGAACCACCAGCCGCCCCAGCCGAGTTCGTAATAGGCCCAGTAGGAGCCCATCGAAATGCCGGCCGTCAGACAGGTCCAGGCGGCCAGCGTCCAGGGCCGCACCCAGCGCGCCCAGGCCGCATCGATGCGGCCTTCGATCAGCGCGGCGATGGCAAACGAGAAACAGACCGAAAAGCCGACATAGCCGAGGTAGAGCAGCGGCGGATGGATGGCGAGCCCAATGTCCTGCAGCACCGGATTGAGATCCTTTCCCTCGCCCGGCGCATTCAGCAGCCGGTTGAAGGGATTGGACGTCAAAAGAATGAACAGCGAGAACGACGCCGCGATCCAGGCCTGGACGGCCAGCACATTGGCTTTCAGGGTTTCCGGCAGATTGTCCCCGAACACCGCGACGAGTGCGGAGAAAAACGTCAGGATCAGCACCCACAGCAGCATCGAGCCTTCGTGATTGCCCCAGACGCCGGAAAACTTGTAGATCAGCGGGATCTGCGAATGCGAATTCTCCCAGACATTCTGAACGGAGAAATCGGAGGTGACATGCGCGTAGGTGAGAACCCCGAACGACAGAGCCATCAGCAGGAACGTGGCCTTGGCAGCAACCGTGCCGATCTCCATCAGTGCATGGTCGTTGCGCAGCGCGCCGATAATCGGCAGAACGGCCTGCAACAGCGACGTGGCAAGCGCCAGAACCAGGGCATAGTGACCAAGCTCGATGATCATTGGATGTTTTCCTTGCCGCCGAGATTGACGCCCTGCGCCTTCAACCGGTCCGCCACGTCCTTGGGCATATAGGTCTCGTCATGCTTGGCAAGCACGGTATCGGCAACGAAAACCGGGCTTCCCGCCTTGAAACTGCCTTCGGCGACAACGCCTTGGCCCTCGCGGAACAGGTCCGGCAGAATGCCGGTATAGGTCACCGGCACCTTGTCCAGCGTGTCGGTGACGCTGAAGGTGATGGTCATGCCCTCGCCGCGCTTGAGCGAGCCATTCTCGACCAGACCGCCAAGCCGGATGCGGGTTCCCGGGGCAAGATCCGCCTTGGCGAGATCGCCGGGCACATAGAAATAGGCAATCGCCTGGCTGAACGCGACCATCACCAGCAGTACCGCCGCAGCAATGAAGCTGACACCGCCGCCAATGATCACAAGACGCTTCTGTTTGCGGGTCATTCGACGCCTCCGTCGGCCTTCAGCCCAAGCTCGCCTGCCAGCGCCAGCAATTGCTTGCCTTCGCTGCCATCCGCCGGAAAGACGGCAAGCCCCTGTTTCAGAGCGTCGGCGGCCTTGTCCTTCTGGCCGAGCACGGAATAGGAGCGGATGATCCGCATCCAGCCCTCGAAATTCCTCGGATCTGTCTTCAGCTTTTCCGCGAGGCTGCCGACCATGCCCTCGATCATCGCCGTGCGATCGCCAGCGGTCATATCCTTGGCCGCCGCGATATCGTCACCGGTCGGATTGCCCAGCCGTGTCCCAGCCTGCTGCGCTGCTGCCGGGGTATCGCCCTTGAGACCGGCGATATGCTCGTTGACCAGCGGCAGCCATGGCGCACCGGCAGGCGATGTGCTGACGATCTGCTCGAAGGCTGCAAGCGCTTCCGGCACCTTGCCTTCCTGCTTCAGGGCAAGCGCCAGGTAGAATTGCGCACGCGGATCGCCGGGTTCGATCGCCAAGAGTTTCTGCAACGAGTCGCGTGCCTCGTTGGTCACCAGCCCGCCGGACAGCGCGATCAGGCTTTCGGAATAGCCGCCGAGACGCACGGGCGTTGCGCCAAGTATGCGCAGCGCGTTGCGGAATGCCACGGCGGCCTCTTCGACCCTGCCGCTGCGATAGTAGATCGGCGCCAACACGTCCCATCCGGCACCGTCCTCAGGATTGGCGACCAGTTGCCGTTCGGCCCGTGCGATCAGGATGTTCATATCGTCGCCGGGATTGGCGAGGCGCGCGGCCAGCGGCGCATCCGGTAGATCCGGATTGCCGGTCCGCAAGTACAGACAGAGCCCGACTGTGGGCAGAATGAGGACGACGGCCAACTGCGCCAGCCGGTTACCGCGCTTCACCGGTTGAGCAGGTGTAACCGCCTTCACCGCGTCGGTCGCGGCCAGCAGGCGACGGGCGACTTCGGCGCGTGCGAAATTCGCGTCATCGCCGGAAATCAGACCATTGTTCTCGTCGCGCTTCAGCTCTTCCAGCTGATCGCGATAGACCTCGACATCATGGGATTGGGGGGCCTCGGCGGTTGCGGCGGCGCGCAGCAGCGGAAGCAGCAGAACGGCGGCAACGGCCGCCGTCAGGGTGGCAACTAGGATCCAGAACAGCATGTGCGCTCAATTACTATGCGAAGCCTGCCATTCCAATCGGAAAACCGGAGATGACGGAAATTTGAGGCGTTTCGCCGCAACTGTGCGAATGCGGCGATCAGCCCAGCGGCGTCCACGTGCCGTCGGCGTTGCGGCAGGCGGCGCCGCGGGCGACACTGTCTTGTCCCGTGACCGTCACCGTATGGCTATATTGGCGGCAGTTCTGCGAGCCGACTTGATAGGGTGCCGCTGCAACCACCGAGCCACTGATGCCGGACCCCTGCCAGACCACCGGCTGTCCGCCACGCGATCCTTCCAGAGCACGGTATTCGGCTTCCAGCGCCCGCTGACGGTCGGCCTTGCTGATCGAAAGTCCCGCTTGACGCCCGATCACGCCACCGCCGAGTGCCGCGATATAGGAAGCCGATGTGTTCGAGGTGATGCCACCGCCGATTTTACCGGCGTCGCGCGACGCCGTCCCGCAGCCAGCGATCAGCAGCGACGAGGCGATCAGGCACGCGGCCGGAGAACCGGAAAGAAGGGTCGGGAAACGGGCCTGGTTTTTCATTGTGTCGGACAGCTCTTACGGTTTCCTGTGCATCGGCAGATCATGGTTCGGCTTCAGGCCGATTCATGGCTCACTATCTTTTTACATTCCCCGCCGGAGCAGGCAACAACACAGCGATCAAAGCTGTTGCATTGCGGAATTTTACCCGCAATCCTGTCAAAAAAGTCACGCGACGGCTTAAAACACGTCTCATCACGACACAGCAGGCAGCACGATCAGTGCTTTCAGGCCGCCGCGCTCGCCGCGCGACAACCCGAGAGTGCCCTGATATTCGCCGGCGATCTCGCTGACGATCGACAATCCCAAGCCCGTACCCGGCTTGCTTTCGTCCAGCCTCTTGCCGCGCTTGATGGCAATGCCGATCTGCTCCGGTTCCAGACCCGGACCGTCATCATCCACCTCGATGGTAATCCAGTTGCGCCGCCCGGGGTCCTTGCCCTGCACGCCCTCGGGCGCAATCTGTGCCAGAATGTGAACCTGGTCGTTGGCGTAGCGGGCAGCATTGTCCAAGAGGTTGCCGACCGTTTCCTCGACATCCTGCTGTTCCATCGCCAGGATCAGGCCGGGCGGCGATACAGTCAGCAGAAAGGTCTTTTCCGGGTGCAGCCGGCGCATGACGCGCACCAGCCGTTCAAGCACCGGTTCGACCTCGGTGCGCGCCAGAACCGATTCCCGCTGTGCGGCGATCCGCGCCCGGTTGAGATAGGACTGCACCTGCATCTGCATCGCATCCGCCTGCGCCTTGACGAGGTCGCCGTGCGGCGGCTCAAGCACCCGCGCTTCGTTGATCAAAACGGCAAGCGGCGTCTTCAGCGAATGGGCGAGATTGCCGACCTGCATACGGGCACGTTCGATGATGCGCCGGTTGCTGTCGATCAGGGCGTTGACTTCGCTTGCCAAGGGTTGGATTTCGCGCGGAAATTCGCCGTCAAGCCGCTCGCTTTCGCCGCCACGAATCTTTTCCAGCGACCGCCGCGCCTGGTCGAGCGGCCGAAGCCCAAACAGAATGGCCAGCGCATTCATCCCGAGGCCGCCGAAACCGAAGATCGCCAGCGCCAGGTAGAGATTGCGGTTGAAATCGTTGATATCGGCTTCCAGCACATCCCGGTTGCCCGCCACCCGGAAACGGGCCGTATGCCCCTGAATGTCCAGAACGACTTCCGTCTCCGCCACTTCGACGTCGTTGTTGAAGGAATCGACGGTGGTGTAGAAACGCTCGTAGCGAATATCGAAGGGAACTTCATCGACGCTGGCGATTGGCAACTTGCCAGAACCGAGCGAGGTCGAAATCAGCGGCGGCGTATTGAATTCGCCGATCGGCTCGACGATCCAGTACCAGCCCGTCTGCGGCTGGGAGAAGCGCAGGTCGCCCAGTTGCGGACTGCCGGCCAGCACCGACTTGTCGTTGACGACGATCGAATTGATGACGTTGTAGAGCTGTGCGCGCAAAAGGTCCTGAAAGCCGCGCTCCGAACCTTGCCGGTAGAGCGTCGAGATCACCACGCCGATCACCACCAGCGCCACCACCGCCCAGATGGTGGAAACGAGGAGAACACGTGCGGTCAGCGATTGCGGACGCAACATCATGAGTGTCGCCGAATGGTTTGATGGGACAACACCATCAGGCCTTGTCCCTCATGCGCAGACTTCAGGCGTTTCCGGTTGATGATCGTGGTCCCGCTCAGGATTTCACTTCCTTGCTGGCCATGCCGGGTGCCTGCATCCGGTAGCCAAGGCCGCGCACGGTTTCGATCAGGTCATTGCCGATCTTCTTGCGAAGCCGGCCGACGAAAACTTCGATCGTGTTGGAATCGCGGTCGAAATCCTGGTCGTACATGTGCTCGACCAGCTCCGTGCGCGACACCACCTGCCCCATGTGATGCATCAGATAGGACAGAAGCCGGAATTCATGCGAGGTGAGTTTCAGCGCCACGCCGTTGACCAGCGCCTTGGAGCCCTTGGTGTCCAGCCGCACCGGACCGCAAACAATTTCGGAACTTGCATGTCCGGCAGCCCGCCGGATCAGCGCCCGGATACGGGCCAGTACTTCTTCGACATGGAACGGCTTGGTGACGTAATCGTCGGCGCCGGCATCGATACCGGCCACCTTGTCGCTCCAGCGGTCGCGTGCGGTGAGAATCAGCACCGGCATCACCTTTCCGGCACCGCGCCACTTTTCCAATACGGTAATGCCGTCCATTTCCGGCAGGCCGATATCGAGGATGACGGCGTCATAGGGCTCTCCCTCGCCGAGATAATGGCCTTCCTCGCCGTCGAAGGCCTGATCGACGACGTATCCGGCTTCCTTCAGGGTGTCCGTCAATTGACGGTTGAGGTTGACGTCGTCTTCGACCACCAGAATGCGCATGAACAGACTTTCTTCCCTTGCTCGCCAGCATCTCCCAAAGATCTGCCGTCGCGTTGCAACACGAGACTTCTACCTAGGTATTACTGCTTACCTTATTTCATCCGTTTGGAGAATGTGTTGAAGGCAGGCATTCTGCGGCTACATCGGCACCCGCATCGTCACCTTTTTCGGACGGCCGCCATTGCCGGGAATCAGCACCGTAACGACGCATTTGCCATCGCTGGTCGGCTGCGCCGACAGGAGTTCGCCACCGGTCTCGGCCACCACTTCGGCGGCCGCCTGACCACAATCGCCATCCACGGCGACAACCATCGATGGCACATCAATCGCCGGCGGCGCGAATCCGGAAAGGCCCGCTGCAAGCGTTGCTATGATCAAGGGTGAGGACATGAACGCACTTTCGGATTGAAACGATATTGGCGACCTGGGAAGCATCGTTGCCGTTTTAATAGACGATACAGTCTGAATGGCAAATGAATGTCCCGGGAACGGCCGGTTTTGCGCAATGTCTAGCGCAAGCGCGAGCGCGCGGAAATCCGGCCCCAGATGGCGATCAGTCCACCAGCGGCCGCCGCCAGCGCGGTCAATCCATCCACAATTCCACTTTGATCCTCCGGCGCGATCTCCAGTCCCAGCAGATTGGCGCAGGATGCCAGGATTGCGACCACGCCGCCCCAGACGGTTTTCGACATGTACCAAGTCTTCAAATCGTTCATTTGATGCTCCGTTTGCTTGATGTGAGTTTGGTTTGAATGGGAAGCAGGATTTCTACAGGCTGAGCAGCGCCTGCGCAGGCACTCCGAAAGCAACCTTCTGGCCGCGCTGCTGGACGCGGATCGACAAGGCCACCTGCGGCACGCCGAAATCCTCGATTTCGAAGCCAGCCGCATAGTGCAACGCCGGTTCGGACACATCGAAGGACCGCTTGACCGCCGCGCCATCGAGAATGTCGATGCGATATCGTTCCTGGGGTTCGTCCAGCGCGATATCGCCGTCCAGCCAGTGGTCGGCATCGCGGCGCGCGCAGCGGGTCCAGGTGATTCGAATGGCACCACCTTCGAGACGCCGCCCGCGCAGATGCACCGGCGCAACCGGCCTTTCCGCCCTCAAGCCGCCGGCAAAGGCAAAGGGGCCGCTTCGTGCTGCAACCTGCCCGCCCGGTTCGGCGATCCAGTTGATCACTCGCCCCGCCTCGTCCGGGCTTAGCCCAAGCGGCCTCACTGCCGCGTTGAGCACTACCACCGGAGCACCGGCAGCACTCCCTGCCAGCATCGCGTCGGTGGTCCCATGCAGCCCGCGCAAGAGTTGTGTCAGCCGCCAGCGCCCGGCAGAGATTTCCTCCGCGCGCTGGAAAGCGATGATTTCCCAGGCACCGTTTGCAGCAAGGATCGCCATGCGGTTCTGTCCGTTGAGGACGGAAAGGCGGCTTGCCGACGATAATCCGCCGAAATTCAGATCAAGCGTCAACGTACGCGCGGCATCGAACCGGCCAGTGACGCCGGCACGAAGCGGCTCTGCCAGAACACCCGTCTGCGCCGGCTGATCGAGCCGTACCCGCGCCTGGTAACCTTCCGTCGCCGCCGATGACGAGAGTGTTATCGCCCGCCATGGCCGGGCAAAGACCGCCGCCCGCGCAAAAAGGCTGGCATTGCCCGCCTCGTATTGCGGCAGGTCCATCAGATGCACGACCGGCGAGAATCCGTCGGATGGCCTGCGCGGCGGAGCGACCGGTTTTGATGGCTGGACCGGACCACCGCCACCCGACGGCACAAACGCCCGTGCCTCGACCGCGCGTGCCGCACCATCCTCGATCCGGTTGATGATAAAACGGCCCGCCGGCCCCTCATCGAAACAGACGACATCGCCCGGCTCGAACGCTAGCGCCGCCGGCGAGAGCGCAAAACGCACACTGCGCCGCGACACCTGATGATCGCGCAGGGCATCCTCGACAGCACTGGCCGCCGCCCCGTCATGCATCACCCCCGGCAGCGAAAGCCGCAGCACGCGGTCATTGGCCGGCGATACCCGTCGCGACCGCGCCGTCGTCCGCTCATAGGCATTGCCCGGATCGAACCGGTCGAGAATGGCCTCGCTGCCGAAATCGCTATCGTGCCCGCGTGTCTCCTCGAATAGTGCCTGCTTGTCGAGATCGGCCAGTACCGGAATGACCTTTGGCTCCGCCGCCTGTTTCATCCGCGACCGAAACCGCAGTGTCGCGCCATCTTCGACCGCATCGATCTGCAGTGCCGCCATCAGCGGCTCCAGCACATCGCGCGCAGACGCCTGCTCCGACTGCACATAACCGCCGAGATCACCGCTGACACAGCTCACATCACCGCCCGGAAAACCGTGATCCGCAAGCACGGCCGCGATCACGTCGGCCGTTGTCGCCGCGCCCAGCCGGCCGTTCAGCCAATGTCCGGTCTGCCAATTGGCGCCGTCCGACCAAAGTGCTGTATTCTCCGGAAACGCCGGCATCGGCCGCGCATCCCAAGTCCAGACGAACATATGATTCGGATCAACGCATGAGGGTGCACCCGCGCCTTGCCAGAACCGGTGCTGCGCCTGCAGGAACCGGCGCTGCATCGCATCGCCACGCGCACCGTTCGAAAAATACGGAACCGCCGTCTCCGACGATTTCGGATCGGTAAAGACATTCGGCTGGTTCGCCCCCTTGTCGATCGCCGGGCAACCGAGTTCGGTAAACCACACGGGTTTCGAACCCGCCACCCACTCCGTCGGCAGCGCCTGTTCGACCCCGCCGATCCGGTTGCGATGCGTCTGCCCCCACCAGCTGGCAATATCCTTGTAGCGGTAAACCCATGGTTTTGCCGCCAGCCCGTCGGAAATTGGCGTGCGGATACGGTCGCGGCGGTCGTCGCCGCTGGCATAGTACCAGTCATAGCCCTCGCCGGCCGCGACCATCGCCCGCATCGCCTCGGCATCTTCCGCCAGACGGAAACCATCGGGATTGCCAAACGACAGGTCGCCGTCGCGCCAGTCGGACAGCGGCATGTAGTTGTCGATCCCGACGGCATCGATATCGGCCGAGGCCCAGAGCGGATCGAGATTGTAGAGCACCTCGCCCGACCCATCCTGCGGATGGTAGCCGAAATATTCGCTCCAGTCCGCCGCGTAGGTCAGCTTGGTGCCGACCCCGAGAATGGCCCGGACATCCGCCGCAAGACCGATCAGCCTCTCGACAAACGGAAACGCGCCTGCCCCATCGCGCAATTGCGTCAGCCCGCGCAATTCGGAGCCGATGATGAACCCGTCGATCCCACCCGCCACCTTGCCCAGCAGCGCGTAATGCAGCACCAGCCGGCAATAGCCCTCGTCCGCAGCCAGAGATGTCACCGACGTGCCGGATACGGAAAAATCTGCCGCCGTGGCAGCCCCGCAAAATGCGCCGATCTGCGTGCGCGCCGCCATCGTCTTGTCGGCACTGGCCGCAAGCCCGGGTGCAGGATGCGCGGTCACCCGCCCCCGCCAGGGATAGGCGGGCTGCCCGGTGCCGCCATAGGGGTTGGGCAGCGCATTCCCGGCCGCAATATCCATCATCACGAAGGGATAGAGATAGACTTTCAGCCCACGCGCTTTCAGATCAGCAATCGCCGCCATAACGCTGGCGTCATCAGGCGTACCGCCATAGGCAGGACCGCCGCCGTTCCTGCTGATCAGCCGCGCACCCCCGCGCGAAATTCCCGACACCGACCAGCGACGGCTTTCCCCCTGCCGGAACGGCGTCTCGACGCCAGGCACGATCCGGCACTGGCCTGCCCGCAAATCGGTTCCGAACCACGACACCACCAGCGCCACGCGCTCAAGGTTCGGGCACAATGCCTGCAACTCGTCGATCGACGCATGCCAGTCGGAACCGGCGTGGAAAATGTTGCGGTTGATCAACCGGCTCGCACCGGCCCCTGTCTCTTCCTTCACCACGCCCGGATCATAGCCATGCTCGCTCGAACCCGGAATGATCGTGACTGCCCGGATCTGCTTTTCCAGCGTGCCGACCGGCCGCAAGACCTCGAACTGAATGACCGGAATCCGGTTGCCGTAACTATCCAGCGGCAGCCGCTCGAACACGGCATAGGCGAGCCCCCGGTAGGCCGGTGATTTCCCTACGCCCTGCTTGGCCTCGATCAGCGGATCGGGCAATTGATCGCCGGTGCCGCGATACATCCGCATCTCGATCCCGGTCAGATCCAGTTCCCGCCCATCCGCCCAGACACGGCGCACGCCGGCAATCTCACCCTCGCAGATCCCCAGGGCGAAATTGGCATAGTAGCGAAACGTCTCGACCCGCGGCCCGCTCGCCTTGCCGCCCCGCCGCTCGACCCGCACCTCCTCCTCGAACCGCGTCGCCCAGATCAGCGTGCCGCCGATGCGCACGGTGCCATAGGCCCGCGTGATCGCCGTGCCGTCCTCGGCACCAGGTATGCGCGCATCGCCCAGCCGGGCGCCGGAGACCGTGGTCATGCCGTTGATGATCGAGCGGTCGATCACCGATCCGGCCAGCGCTCCAACCGCACGCCCAAGCGCCGCGCCAACCGGCCCGAACACGCTGCCGAGCGCTGCACCGGCCGCCTGCAGAAGAATGGTTGCCATGATCCTCAGACCTTCTCGGGAAAACGAAACACGCCGGCGATCCGCCGCCGCCAGGAGGGCACCAGCGCCGACTCGATCACCGCCGCCTGCTCAAAGGCATGGATGAAACGGTCTTGGCTGCTGAGAATTCCGGCATGCTTGGCCGGCAGATCCGGCCGCCAGCAAAACAACAGCAGATCGCCCGGCCGCATCTGCGCCGCCGGCAGCTCAGCCCCAAAATACCGCAACGCCGCATGGCGCAACCGGTCCTCGCCGCTGCGCTCGGCCCAATCCGGCTGATAAGCCGGCGGCAATTCCGGCTCCACACCATAAATCTCGCGCCAGACGCCCCGCACCAGCCCAAGGCAATCGCAACCGACCCCCTTCAAGCTTGCCTGATGCCGGTACGGCGTCCCGATCCAGCTTCGGCCTGCAGCAACGACCCGCTCTGCGAAGCCGACGCCCCGATCTCCCTTTTCTCCCCAGCGGGGAGAAGGTGGTCCGCAGGGCCGGATGAGGGGGACGGCAGGCTCAGAGCTAGAAAATCTCTGCTCGGCGCATCCCTCACTCATGCAATGCCCCCCCATCATGCACCGCATCCCCATCCGCATAACCGAAGGCAAAATCCGTCCCCGGCATATGCGGAAATCCCTGAAAATTCAGAGAGTTTGCAAATTTCCCGCCACAGGTGCCAAAGCTCTTGTCGCATCCCGCCGTCACCGTGAACGCATCGCCCACCGCCAGCGGCAAAGGCGGCGGCAGCCAGAGAGACAGCGTCACCCCGTCAGCATCCTTGCGATGATCCTCGATATCGCAGGCATGCCCGGCATTGGCCCCGCCAACGAACCGGAACAAGCCATAGCGGTAAAACCCCGCCACTGCGGCATCGAGCCCGCTTACCCGTATCCGCGTCTCGCCCAGAACAGCCGCGATCGTGCCACTGCCCCGGTAGGCCGGATTGCTCAAATTCACCTTGCACCGTCCATCGCCCAGCACCGCATCGCAGCGCTGCCCGTAAATCCGCCCCTGTACCTGATCCAGCCGATGCGTCAGCCGCCGCAGCTCGGCGCGAAAGGCGCCGCCCGCCCGCACGACATCGCCGATCTCCTGCACCCGCAGCAAAATGCGCTGGTCCGGCGCCTGCCAGTTCACCTGGAACACCTCGACCCTGGCGCCGTCATAGCGCCCGGCAGTCACATCCGCCTCGCTGATCGCGGCGCTGGAAAACCCGCCGGTTACCTCACCCGCCTCGACGGAAAGCCCGCTCGCCGCCTCGCTGTCGGCCGCCTGGAAACCGCTCGCCGCCCAGAAATCGGTGCCGTCGAAGCTCAGATCATGATCATGCTCGGTAAAGCCGAGTACCACTCCATGGCGCCGCGTCACCCGCCAGCAATGGCAAATCGTTGTCGCGTCACCATCCAGGTGTTCAGCGAGTGCAGGCGAAAGCGTTCTCATGGCTTGATCTCCACCAGAGGAATGGACGGAATGCGGCCGGCCTGAAACTGCCCCAGATCGACATCGATCCGGTCGGTATCGAAGCGCACCGGCACATCGAATTCGAAGCCTGCCTTCACGGCAGCGCCGGTCGCCGGAATTTTCGAAGGCAGGAATGTCA
The DNA here is from genome assembly GCF_049898205.1 of Pararhizobium sp. DWP3-4. NCBI lineage: Bacteria > Pseudomonadati > Pseudomonadota > Alphaproteobacteria > Hyphomicrobiales > Rhizobiaceae > Pararhizobium > Pararhizobium sp. DWP3-4. The sequence goes on from NZ_JAFCXF010000021.1 coordinate 30,154, forward strand.
CCTGCCCGCTTGCCGCATTGAGCATAAAATCGGCCGGTGCTGCCAAAACCCCACCAACCGAAATCACCACGGTGCCCAGGACAGGCTTGGCGATCTCGCGCATGCTCGCGCCACCCGCATCGCCATAGGTCTTTGCCAACTGGAACACGACTGTTGCGCCATCACCCGTTCCAATGAGCTGATCATTGGCGCTAACCACCCCACCCGGCGCACCGGATTTGAAATCGACGGGATCGCGAAACCGGAACCCGTAAAGCTGCCCCGCCCGCGCCTCGAAAAACTCCAGCACCGCATAGAGATCGCTGAGCGACTTGATCCCCGAGCCCGCATCATAATGCCGGCGCGCATCGCGCCAACGCCGGTTGCGGTTTTCCCGCCCATTCGAAAGACTGACAATATCCGTCCGCCTGACCGGCCCGCCACTCGTCCCCAATGCCAGGCGCAAGGGAAACCGGACCTCATGAAATCCTGTTGGCATGATGTTTTCCGTTGTGTGTTGAATCGGTTGGCGGGGAAAGTTCAGGGATAGCTGCATGGAAGGCGGCGTTGTCTCGCGCTCGCCTGCCGACGACTTTCGCTGCCTACGGTGGAGAGAATGAACAAGCCGTGAGCGCCGTCACGCTTTCCCCTTTTTTTGAAGCGAAAACCTCTATCGCTCCCTCCCTCCGCTGGGGGAGCGGGGGGACAAAAGACTCCCAGCTTCAAGCGACTCGGTAAGACGCTTGAAAAAGTATCAAGTCTTTGGTTTCCTGATAAAGTCGCAACAGGAGACCATCTGATGTACGTCGTTTCTACGAATAAAGGTCAGAGCATCACATCGCTCAGACCCTTTATCGGCCGCCAAGCCGCGCGGCACCATTTTCTCGCTATGGTAGAGGAAGACTACGACGCGGTGAACCTGTATGAGGTAGCGGTTTGCTCGCCATATGAAGCTCTTCAAGCTGTTAGAAACGGCGACAAGACGAAGTGCAGGCTTGTGCACCATAGAGAGAGCGATTCTTACCGCATTAGTCGACTGGCTCGCGATTTGGATCTCGATTTGGACATTTAGTTTTTCTTCCTCACTCGGGTTCGGAGCATCGCGACCGAAAAGCTTTTCGGCCCTCAAATCCCCCTTCGCCCCCGCCCCACCGTGCGCGTCAGCATCGCCGCAATCTGTCCCTCGGACTTTCGAAAACTCTGCACATCCGACGCCGTCACATTGAAGACGACGTTCATCGCCCCACCTCCACCGGATGCCGCCACGCCGAGCGATCCGTCGGAACCGCGCTTCAGCGGCAGGATCGCTTCCGATCCGGCCTCGCCCATCAGCCCCATCTGTCCGTCCATCGGAAAATAGGTCGGCGCCGACACGACCCCACCGGCGGCAAACGGCGTCACCCTGCCCGGCACGCCGCCATCGGCAAAAGCGGCCGCCCCGCTAAAACTCCCGGCAAGCCCGGAGATGGCCGAACCGAGCAGCCCCTCCAGCGGCTTCAATCCCGCCGAAAGCGCAATCTCCGTCAGCCGCAATCCGGCGCCACGCAGCACATCCTCCAGTCCCTTGCCGCCCCGCGTCGCCGAGGCCAAAGCCCCGGTCAGCGCCGATCCGAACGAGCGCGAACGCCGCTCCAGATCGTCGAGCACATCCTTCAAGGCATCCGCATCATCGGCTGCGGCCGAAAACCCGATCTCGTCGTGGTCCATCATCGTCTCCTTGGAAAAATACCCGCCGTCTCAGTCGGGAAACGCCGCCATCAGCGCATCCATCCCGGAGCGATCCGGAACCGCACCGGAAGGCCGCAACCCGCCGAATGCGGCTTGCATCTCGCGCGGCGTCATCGACCAGAAATCCTGTGCTGGAAGCCGCAGCAGGCAAAGCCCGGCATGCATCACCGGCCCCCAAGGAAACGGGGCCGGCAAGGCATCCACTCGGCCTGCTGCGGCCGTCAAGGGTTTGCGCCGTCCTCCGTGCCACCAAACGTCGCCGCCAGCAGTTCGCTGGTCAGCCGCGCCAGGCCGGCAATGCCGCCGTCGATGCTCATCACAGCAACATCCTCGTCCGACACCAGATTGCCGCCGCCGCGAAGGCCGGCGCTTAAAATCCGGATCATGTCATCAGCCTTCAGCCGCCCGGCCGAAAATCGGGTGGCGAGTTCGATCAGATTGTCGGCCGCAAACGCGGTCTCCAGTTCGGCCAGGCTGCCGAGCGTCAGACAGAGGATCCGCCGCTCGCCGCCGATGACGGCTTCCACCTCGCCGCGATGCCGGTTCGCCCGGCCCGTCATTCCCGTATTCCGCCCGATCATCACAGCACCGCAAAGGTCAGGGCACCGGCCGATTCCAGCGCGGTTTCGAACTGGATCTCGCCATTGTACTGGCCCGAATATTCCAGCGCCGTCACCTGGAACGGCCCGGTCAGCGTGCCGAAATCCGGAATGACGATCTGCCAGTTCAAAATGGCGCCGTTGAAGAACGCCGCGCGCACCAGCGCATCCGAGCTCTGGTCCTTGAAGATGCCGGCGCCCGATACCGAGGCGCGCTGTATGCCCGCCCCGCCCAGAAGCTCCCGCCACCGCCCGGCAGATTCCGCATCCGTGGCGTCCACCGTTTCGGCGTTGAACGCCAGCCGCTTTGAGCGCAACCCCGCCACCGTCAGGTAAGAACCGCCATTGTCGATCTTCAAAAGAAGATCCTTCCCCTTCTGCGCCACCATGTCTTCATCCTTCCGGAAAACGAAAAAGGCGCCCGAGAGGGCGCCGGCAAACTCACATTTCTCGTACGCGAAACCTCACTCCGTCACGACCCGAAACTCCATTTCCGCCACATGCCCCTTGGCCTTGGCATCACGGCCTATCCTTGTGCGCCGATGGAAAATGCTGACCAATACAAACCCGGTCAGGACAAGAGGCACATCATCCAACAGTGCCCGCACCCGCGCGGCAATCTCCTGCGCTACCCGGCTTCCGCCTTCGCCCGTGCGTACTTCCAGCGTGACCAGATGCTCCTCCCCGGCCTCGCTCGCCGTCGATGCGTCCCGGCTGTCGATCCCTTCAATGAAAACGCACGGCCGGTGCGATCGTGGCTGCAGGTGATCGCGAACCCCATCGGCCCCGATCAGCGCCGTCAGCGCCGCGTCACCGGCAAGCGTTACGAAAACCGCCTTCTGCAAGGCACCGGCAGCGCTCATCGCCTTTCCTCCGTGCATCGGCAGACCAGATAGCGCCGTGTTTCGTCCGGATCATGAAATGCCTGGACCGCAAACGCCCGCGCCCCCTTGCGAAACCGCATGCCCGCCGCGATGTCCTCGCGAAACCGGATCCAGATACGATGCGTCACGACGAACATTTCCGTGTCCGCCCGCTCCTGCGCGCTGACGGAGACGGGATCGAGCCACGCCCAGAGCGAGGTCACCGGTGCAAAGCCCGGCACGATACCGCCCTGGCCATCGCCGGCATCGGCGCGCATCTCCAAGTCCAGCCGCGCCGACAGCTGCCCGGGATCGACAGTGATGGCCGCCATCGTCATAGCCCCCGCCGGCAAAACGGTGCGATCAGCCGGTCGTAGCCGGCAGGCACCGCCGCCGGCTGGCTGTCGATTGAGACCGCACCACGAAATTCGTAGAGCAGCGCCGCATGCAGCAGCATTGCCCGTTTCAGCGTGTCCGGCACATCTGCACCGGTCGCCCCGAAACCAGCCGTAAAATCGATCTCGATACCGTTGATCACCCGTCCCGGCTGCTGTTGCCGCGGCAGGATCAGCCGCGCCGGCCGCGCCTGTCCGTCCAGCACGAAGCCTGCCGCATCGACGGCAACCGGCATGCCGGCGGCATCATAAACCGTAACCGCTTCAATCGTTTGCACCGGCCCCCTGCCAATCTGAATCACCCGTGCCCGCGGCCAGTCGTCGAGATAAAGCCGGAATGTTCGCGTCAACAGCGAAAGCCCGGTCTGCCGCTCCAGATGGTCGCGCACGGTGCGGATCAGCGCGGCGATCAGCCCATCCTCGGCGCTCGTTTCGACGCGCAGATGCGCCTTCGTCTCGGCAAGCGTCAGCGGCTCGCCGAGCGGCGGTGCCAGTTCGGTGATGGTCATGGATGTCTCCGGAAGCGAGGGAGTGAAGCGATGGATTGGGTGGACGCAGCGGGAGGGGAGCTGCGTCCACCCTCGCGCACTGCGGCAGGGAAGACCGCCGGCGCGAATGGTCGTTATCCTTGAGGAAGGACAGCCTTACGCTTATTCAAGATGCCGCGAATTTAATCAGCTTGATAGCCTCAAAATTTTGCACTCCACCGCCGACCCGCTTGGTGGTGTAGAACAGCACATAGGGTTTTGCCGAATAGGGATCGCGCAGCACCCGCACCCCGGTTCGGTCGACGACGAGGTAGCCGGCGGCAAAGTTGCCAAACGCGATCGATGTGCTGCCGGCACCGATATCCGGCATGTCCTCGGCCTCGGCAATCGGAAACCCCATCAGCGAGGCCTGCTGGCCTGCCACCGCCGGCGGGCGCCACAGATAGTTGCCGTCGGCATCCTTGAACTTGCGGATTTCGGCCTGCGTCCTGCGGCTCATGACGAAGGCGGCATTCTGCCGGTGCCCGGCCTTCAGCGCATAGATCGCGTCGATCAGCGTGTCCGAAGGTCCGCTCGCCTTGAAGGCGCCGGCGGCTCCCGTGGCGATGTAACCGATATTGCCCCAGCTCCAGCTTGCATCTGCCACATTGGTATAGCTCAAGAAGCCCTTCGGCTTGTTGGTGCCGTCGCCGGACACGAAGGCCGTGCCTTCCTGCTCGCCGAAGGCGATATCGACCTCCGAGGCGATCCAGTTCTCGATATCGACGGCCGCATCGTCAAGAAGCGCTGCGGTCGCTGCCGGCATGGCGTAGAGTTCCATGGTCGGAAACGAGAGTTCGGCCAGCTGCGGCGTCGTGGTCTGCGGCCGCACGGCCGTCTCCGCCACCCAGCCGGTCGCCATGCCGGACAGCGCAAACGGTTTCTTCAAGACCGCCCCCGACACCTGCCTGACCGTCGCCATGGCACGGATCGGCGAGACCACCGAAAGCCGGCGGCCGATTTCCGTGTCGGTCTCGTTCGGCACCAGGTAGCCGCCATCGCTGGCCGAACCGGTCGAAAACGCCTTGGCTTCCAGCTCGCGCAGCGCCTGCTCGTCGCCCCGGCGGATATAGCTTTCGAATGCCGCCTTGTGTTCCATCGTCTCCAGGCTTGCCTCGCCGCTGCGGCCGAGCGCCGGCCGGGCCTTCTTCAGCGCCAGCTGGTCGATGACCCGCTTCTGCTCGTCCATGCTGCGCGAGATGCGGTCCATCTTGTCGCGGGTGATGACATCGGCCGTCAGCTTGCTTTCCAGCTCGCCCAGCCGCCGGTCGTTGGTTTCCTTGAACGCCTCGAAGGCACCCATGAAATCCTCGAACGCCGCCGTCATCGTTTCGGGCGCGGTCTTGATTTCCGGGGCGGCCTTGCCTTGCTGCGCCATGCTGCTTGTCTCGTTCATCGATATATCCTTCTGTCGGAGAGCTTCATCATCCGGGCCGCCCGCCGCATCGTGCGCACGAGCTCCGTTTCGGTATCGCGGAAGAACCGCGCATTCTTGACGTTCGAAACCCTGGCCGATGGCAGCATCGGAAAGGTTACGATCGAGATTTCCCAGAGATCGGCTTCGAGGATGCGGCGCACGCCGGTCTTGCCGTCGGTTTTCGCCTTGACGGTCTGAAAGCCGATCGACAGCCCGTCAAGCGCGCCCGCCTTCATCAGCATGTGCACCTCCTTGGCCCTCGCCACACCGGGCGACAGAAGCCCCTCGACATAGAGCCCGCGCGCATCCTCGCGGATGGTTTTCCAGATCCCCAAGGGCTCGCCGGGATCGTGCTGAAACAGCATGCGCACGCCGGACGCGCCACGCTGCGCCAGCGATTGCTGAAAGGCCCCCGGCGCAATCGCATCCTTGCCGAGATCGACCTCGCCAAAAATGCTGGCATAGCCGGAAAACCGTCCCTCGCCGGTCACCCCGGCAAGCGTCAGATTGGCAAACTTCTGCGTTCGCCAGACAGGCATGCTGTCGGTCGTCATGGGTCTCTCTCCGATCATGTGAAATCGCTGGACGAAAAAAGCCGCCGCCAAGCGTCTGTGGCTTGCGGCAAAACTATTCAGGGTCCGGGGTTGATCGCTGGCGGCGCCGGTCTATCTCACCCTTCGCCGTCTTCGAGGGACGGCCGTGGACCGGCGCAGGATGCGATGCGGACTGGGACACACCCCGGGCGGGCATTCGATCCGCCCGGGATAGCAGCCTGGAAACCAACCTGCGCGCAATTCCCGCCTAATCCGGCCGCGTGCCGAACCGCTCCGCCACGCGCACCGCCGCTCCCATCACCCACCAGGCAAGAAGGCTGGATGCCGCCGAACCGGTCAGCATCACCTCGGCGCCTGAAAGACTGCCGGCGATGTCGAGCTTGGTGACGATCCAAAGACCCGCCGGTCCGCCGAAAATCAGCCCGCAGGAAAGGCCGGTGAAAAAGCGCGAGGCAGCCTCGCGCTTGCCCTTCGGCAGCATGTAGATCAGCGACACCGCAGCCCCGGCCGCTGCACCAATACCCTTGGCAGCCCAAAGGCCCGGGTCACTGCCAAAATCAGCCATTTGTTAAGCCCTTGATGCTATTGTTGAAATTGCATCGTTTTCACCCGGCTGCAGCCAACTGCCGCTGGGTGATGCGCAGCGTGACGTTGCGTCAGCTGGAGCATTCTCTGAATCTTTTGAATCGGTTGCGGCGTAGCGCTGAGAGGTTGAATCAGCCGCTTCATGTGCGAGGCTAACGGACCGCCGAACAGAGTCCGGCAATCGCTTCAAGCATAAGAGAACAATCAGATATCTTCGAAATCGTCGCTCGTATCAGCGGCGATGTCGGGGTCATGCTGGCGCGCATGGCGCACGATCAGAATGCCCAGAATTCCATTCACCACTTCGTAGTCTATGACATAGGGCGGCGCCGAAAACCGGCGCACCCCTTGCGGCACAACCAGAGCTTTTCCCGCCAATGGGAATTGCCGCAGCATCTCCATCGTCTGCCGAAGATGCAGGATCATTGCCGATGCTGACCGCTTGTCAAAGCGGGCAAGATACGCGCGCTCGGCTTTCAAATAGGCGGAGGCCTCATCGGAAATGCGCAGCTTCTTCAAGCGGCATCATCCTTGCTCAGGGCATCCAATTCATCCAGCAAGGTGTCCACGTCTTGGAACTTGCCTTGGCGCATGCCCTCCCGGGCGCGCTCGATCTCCATCAGTTCCCTGCCTTCCGTGGCAAGATAATACCGCATCGCCCGAACCATCACCCAGCTGCGGGATCGCTCGCTCGTTGCTGCGATCGTCTCGATATCCTTGAGCACATCGACCGGCAGACGCAGTGCGATGGGATCGGAGAGAACGGGTTTGGCCATCATCGGCTCCATTTGTTATACGGCGTATAACAAAATACCAGCAACGCGCCGATCTCTCAAGTCCCGCCTCAATAGCCCACCGCCTGCCGCTTCTCTTCGTCGGTAAGAAAATCCGCTTCCTTCATCCGGGCCCAGACCTCGCTGCGCTCGCCGGTCAGCCCGGTCACCTGGTCGAGATCCGGCACCAGCTTCAGTGCTTCACCAGACCGTCCGGAAAGCCATCCGGACAGCGCTGCCGCCGTTCGAAAAACCATCGGCAGGATGGTCAGCCGGTAGAGCCCCCGATTGGCCTCCTGATAATTGGCATAGGTATTGTCGCCGGGAATGCCGAGCAGCATCGGCGGCACCCCGAAGGCCAGCGCGATGTCGCGCGCCGCACCGTTTTTCGCCTCGACGAAATCCATGTCCTTCGGCGACAGCCCCATCGCCTTCCAGTCGAGCCCGCCTTCAAGCAGCAGCGGCCGGCCGGCGCGGATCGGGCCGGAATAACCCTCATCCAGTTCGTTCTTCAGCCGGTCATACTGGTCGGCCGACAGATTGCCGCCCTCCTTCGGCTGGTAAACCAAAGCACCCGAAGGCCGGGCCGAATTGTCGAGCAGCGCCTTGTTCCAGGTCGCCGCCGCATTCGAAAGGTCGAGCGCCATCTGTGCGGCTGCCAGCGGCGGAAAACCCAGGTGATCGTCGAGCGGATGAAACAATCTCAGATGCAGCAGCCCATCCTCACCCGCCGAAATCCGCCGCACCAGATTGCCGACCCGGTATTCATACGCCTCCGGCCAGCCGTCCCGCCCCTCGAGAATGCGCACCCTGTCCGGCCGCAGCAGATGCAGTTCGCGCATCGCGCCGCCGATCTCCGCCGCATCGACATAGGCATTGCCCGATAGCAGCAGATGGCCATAGAGCATCTCGAAAAAATCATGTCCCCCCATCCGCCCATTCGGCCGTGCCAAAAGCGCCAGCACCGGATGCGCGCTTCGCTCCTGCGTTCCCTCGTAGACCAGCAACGGCACGTTGGCCGCAGCCTCCGAAATCAGCCTGACCGCCCGGTGCGCCACCGGATTGCGCATGAACCCTTCGCGGGCCAATGCCGCATAGGACCGCCCGGTCCAGTGCGCCCGCCCCTCCTGCGCAATGGCAATGAAACTTGAGGCCGCCTTGGTTTCACGCAAAGCGTCACTCTCCACCGGGCGGCGCCACGGCAGACGGAATGGATTTTTCATGTCTCGCTATCCTTGAATGCCGCCCGGGCGCGGCCTGAAATCGGGATGAAAACTGGCGCTTCTATTCCACCCGCGCCTGCCGGATCGCGGCGAGATATCGCCTGCCATACCCCGCCACCAGTTCCGCCCGGTCGCGGCCATTGATGATCCGCCGCGCGCCGGTCCAGTCTTCGTGGTCTGCGGAGAAGTACTGCCCCAGCCTGCGGCCGGTAAACGCGCCGGTCTGCATGCCGATGAACAGGATGTCGGCCGCAACGGCCATTTCCATCGCCCGCTCCGGCCGGGAAATCAGGTCGATCCCAGTCGCCAGCGCCATCTTTTCGTAATTCATCCTGTGCGTCAGCTGCACCAGCCCACGCCCGAGCCAGCTCTTCCCCTCGGCATCCCGCCGCCAGTAGCGCACGGACACAGAGGGCAGCCGGCCGTTGTCAAATGCGCTGTCAAGAAGAGCAATCGCCCGCGCGTCGCTTTTGGCAAAGGTTTCGCGCACCGGCTGCATGGTCCGGCCGGTCTCGTGATGCGCAGTCGCCAGCATATAGGCGAGCCAGCGATCGTCGATCCCTGCTGCAACCCCAGCGCGATCGAGAATCGCCGTCAACCCGATCACTTGGCGCCGTTTCAGCACGCCATCGAACAGGGAAATACACACTGCCTCGAAGAAAGTTTTTCGCGCCAACATCCTCCACCCTCCACTTCCGGTCAAAAGACTTGAAAAATGTCGTGACTCTAAATCGATTTAATCAATTTAAATCGCTTAAACTGTTTAATGCCCTGATTTACTTTGGCTTTGGGATGTGAAATCTGGATTTAGCAATATGATATTGCCTTGATCGAGGAGGATCGAATGAACACTCAGAGCAAGATACAGGCCGACACCACCCGCTCGACAGTACCGCAGCACATCCTCGACCGGTTCGAAAATGCCTGGCAGCAGATGCGTGCAAACGCCACCGCCGAGCCGAAATCATACGCGACCGAAGACGACAAGCGCTGATCGCCTCTCCGGAATTTCCGATCGCCAGCGCACAACCGAAGCGGAACCTTCCGTCTCGGCCTGCGTTGTCGGTCGTTGCAGATAGAACGAAAGGATCGCCCATGCCGGCCCAGCAAATCTCCCAGGCTCAGTTCGAACGCCTCGAAAACGAGTGGCGCCAGATCCGCGAAACCGCATCGACGGCACCCAAGCCCGCGTCTTCGGCGACAAGCAAATAATTCGGCCACTCTGCACTACACCCTCCCCTTGAGGGGGAGGGTCGGAGCAAAGCTCCGGAGTGGGGTGACTGCCGCGTACTCGCGGCGTCCGCGCAAGCACCCATACCATCTCATCAAATCCCCCTGACGCGCGGCTCGCCGCCGCCGTCCAGCATCAGCGCCGTCAGCGCCCAGACCAGCGCATCCAGCCGGTCGGGCGAACGTCCAGAGGACAATCCATCCGGCCCGAAATCGCACATCTGGTCTTCCAGTGCCGGAAACGAACCGGCATGCACCACCCGGCCCTGCTCGTAGAGTGCTGCCACCGGTTCCGCGCGCAGCCATTTTCCACGCGATGCCCGGACCGATGTCACCGGCAACTGCGCATCGATACCGCGCAGCACGGCAGACACCATGTCGCCGCCCTGGTTGACCTCGGCGACGATCCGGTCGGCATCGAACCGCTTGTAGGCGCGAACCACGGCACCGGCCCAGCCGGCCGGGCTTGCACCCTCGACCGAACAGTCGGCCAGCACGACGCCGCGCCCGGTTCGATCGAGCCCCGCCACGATAATGCCGCAGCAGGATTCGCGTCCCATGCCGGCCGGCGGATCGACCGCCACGACGATCCGGCCAAGCGGCCCGGTGTCGCGCAGCTTCAACGCCTCGATACCGGCGCGCGACCAGAGCGCATCCTCGCGATCCTCGATCATTTCGCCGTCGAGTTCCTGCCGCCCCAGCCGCGTGCCGCCGTAGCGCCCAGCCATCGCCGACAGGAATCCCGGCGCAAGGTTCGCCGCATTGTCGCCGGTCCTGATCCGGCACGTCGTGGTGCCGGGATCGGCGATCAGTGCCTTCAGCACCGGCACCGGCCGCGGCGTCGTCGTCACCAGTGCACGCGGAAAATCGCCCAGCCGCAGGGCAAACTGCAGCATGTCCCAGGTCTCCTGCCCATGTTTCCATTTGCCGAGCTCGTCGCACCAGGCATAGTCGAATTGCGGCCCGCGCAGGCTTTCGGGGTCTTCCGAGGAAAAGATCTGCGCCACCGTGCCGTTCGGCCAGACCAGCCGCCGCCGCGATGCCTCGAAGTCCGGCCGGACGTTTCGTGCAATCCGGCAGATGCCGGACACGCCGTCGATCATCACTTCGCGCGCATCGCCCAGCGTCTCGGCCACCAGCGCGATCCGCAATCCCGGCCGCGCCGCCTTGCCGGCCGCGAGTTCCTGCACCCATTCGGCGCCCGCCCGCGTCTTGCCCGACCCGCGCCCGCCCATCAAAAGCCAGACCCGCCAGTCTCCTTTCGGCGGCCTTTGTTCGGAACGGCCGGTATTATTCCAGGCACCGAGCACACGATGGATTTTTGCAGAATCGGCGATCGTAAAGGTTCCTGCCGCTTCTGCAGGTCCCGCTGGTGAGCTTACCTCGTGGGGAAGATTTCCGTTGGTTGAGCACGTGTCGCCGATACCGATCGCCAGTCCTTTTGCGTTGCCATCGTGATTGGCCGCTGTGCAGTTCACCGGCTCACCGGTTGCGCTATCGGATGCAGTCTGGTGACCGTTCCCTGCACAATTCTCTCCAGCAGGAAACGGCTCCTGATCACCCCGCAGCAGGTTACCCGTCAGCCGTTCCAGCAAGCGTTCGGTCTTGATGTGCGCATCGAGCGTCCAGCCCACTCCCGTACTGTAAAACGCGCCGATCTCGCCCTTCTTTCCAGTCAATGTCTTTGTCCGGCACCGCTCATGACGGTCCACTGGACCGGGCGTCGCCGAGGGCTCGCTCGGCAAGCGAACGCTCCGCTTCAATGCACTCAGCTGCTGCTTCTCTCGCTCGTTGTTGTTCACGGTCACGGGCAATATCCTGTGCTCGGCTTTCAATCCGGGCTTCGAATTCCGCTTGAAGCTTTTCAAACCCCGCCTGGTCGAAGTCCTGTTCAGCCATCACCTGCCGGTCATGCGCAATCGTCCTTTGCAGGCTGTCGATCTTTTCCAGCGTCCGCGCGATCACCGACATCGCCTCGATGCTCGCCTTGGCGTCGGCCTGGACCAGCTTGCGGTCGATCTGCTCGCCCGCAGCCTCCGCCTCGTCGTCGGCAAGGCGCCGCAACCGCTTGAACTGCTGCATCTGCTCGCGCAATTCCCTGGTCATGGCGTTCAGCATGTCCTGCAGGTCATCCAGCGGCGACACGGCTTGCGCCTTGGTTTCGAGGATCACCCGTCGGGCAACATCCTCAAGCGCGGCATCCGTCCCGTGCGGCCACGCCCCGCCATAGACCGGCGCCTTCGGCCACAGGCCGAACAGCTCCGGATCGAAATCCAGATCAGACGTCATGACATTGTCCTTGAAACTTAACCCTCCCCTTGAGGGGGAGGGTCGGAGCGCAGCTCCGGGGTGGGGTGACCACTATGGAAATCAAAGCTCATCGCTGAAACAGCAAAAACAGCCGCTTGCTCCTCTTCTCCCCGGCGGGGAGAGCGACTGTCTTGTTCGTCAAGCGTTTTGCCATGGTTTATTGTCCCGGATGATGGCATTGAGAATGGTGAGAAGCTTGCGCATTGTCGCAACGATGG
>NZ_JAFCXF010000022.1:0-39935 GCF_049898205.1 Pararhizobium sp. DWP3-4
ACGGAGACCCTTGCTCTCCCACGGGCTTGGTGTCCCAAAGGTGCGACGGTCTTCCATCCGCCACCGCAACTGGCATTACAGCGCCAAATGCGGAAGAAGGGAAGTTACAAAGGTGCCCGGAGGGCGGATGAGGGGGCCGAAGGCCACCTTTGTCAGGCTCCGGCTTCGCCGAAGCCCCCTCATCGCCTCGCATGCGCTCGGCACTTCTCCCCGGTGGGGAGAAGAGGGAGATCGTTGCACAGCCCTCATTCCATATGAGATAGCCCTGCCGATGCGGGGAACCGTTGAAGTATTTGAGCGGAAGAGTCTTTGACTCTGCAGACGTCGGATCGCTGGATACTCGCCACAAGTCCTCGAGTTAAATTCGAGGAAAGTATGACGCAGAGCGGGTGGCCACTCTCGTCAGACAATCGCTTTCAGGGTTGGCCAGCAGTCTGTGGCGGCAGGATGCCGCCGCCGCAATCGTCTCCAGCGCTCACAAGGCCCCGTTCTTCGGCGGTACCACGCCGTTCAGGTGATAATTGCCGACGACATGGGCTTTCCAGCGCACCGGATCGTGCAATGTGTGGGTGCGGGCGTTGCGCCAGTGGCGGTCGAGGTTGAGGCCGATGCGGGTGGCCGAGGTGCCTGCGAGTTCGAACAGGGTCGAGGAGGCGGTCAGCGCCACTTCGGTGGTCAGCACCTTTGCGGCGGCAACAGAAAGAGTGGCATCAACGACATTGGCCTCCGTCGCGTCCATCTGGGCGACATCGACCTTGCGGCCGGCCCGTTCGATCAGGGCGGTGGCCGCTTCTATCTTGATGGCGATCTCGCCGACCCTGGCGATGGTCAGCGGGTCGTCTGCAGCGCGTTCGACGCCGGCATCTTTCCACGGGCGGCTCTGGGTGCGAACGAAATCCAGGGTTTCGGCAAAGGCTGCACGCGCAATGCCAAGATCGACACCGGCATGGATGATCTGGCCGACCGAACCGATCGTGGTCGGCCGCTCAAAACCCTTGTGATGGAAGACGATGGCATCGGCATTGACATAGACATTGTTGAGGATGGTCGTGCCGCTACCGGTGGTGCGCTGGCCAAAGCCATCCCAGTCGTCGATGATCTCGATACCTTCGGTGCCCTTGGCAACGAAGGACATGGTCAGCCGATCTTCGGGATCAAGTGCGAAAACGGTAATCCAGTCGGCGAAGAGCACGCCGGTCGAATAGAATTTCTGGCCGTTGACACGGTAGCCCGGTCCTTCCGGCGTGATGCGGGTGTTGTAGTCAGCCACCGTCTTGGTGCCACGTTCGGAAAGCGCATTGCCGAAACGGTCGCCCGCCAAAGCGCGGCCGAAGAAGTAGCGCTTCTGTTCTTCGCTGCCGTCCACCCGCAATGCTTCGAGAATGTAAAAATGGTTCTGCGGGATCTGGCCGATCGACGCATCCGCTTCAGACAGGATGGCGGTCACTTCCGCCAGGATCGCATTGGAGACATCAAGCCCGCCATATTCGGCGGGAACGGTGATCGCCAGAAGCCCGGACCTGGCGATCTCGTCGAGTTCGTCATAGGGCAGGGTGCGATTGGCGTCGCGATCGGACGCGCGGGTGGCGAAATCGGCGGCCAGTGCCCGGGCGGTCTCGATGGCTTCGAAATCGCTGCGGAGGCGACCGGCCGTTTGTTTGACGCTTGGCTGATATTGCAAGATGGTTTCCATCGCACGCTCCGTTTTTTGCACGGCCCATGGGTGGAAGAAGTCAGGTGGAAAGATAAGATTATAATTTCTATAGATCGAGTGGACTAAGAAAAGTCTTTCCTTAGAGCCGATTTCACGCCTTTTTTGGCGTTTGCGCCTGCAAGCATTCAGCGATCCTTGACGCTACGAACACGGCATGGTCGGTCACCTGCGGCAGGCCCATCAACTCGCCGAACGTGCCGCGCGCCAGCGGCCCGGCAATCAGCAAGGATGGTGTTACGCCCGTCACGGGGCCGACGGCTTCCGAGTTGCGGGTGCAGGATAGGCCAAGGCCGGTGGGGTCGAGCTCAAGGTAACCGTTTCGCGACAGCTCGGCGAGGAAAGGCTGGCTGGCAAGAATGCCGCCATGGCCGGGACCAGTGGTAACGACCACCGCGTCGTAGGTTTTCTCGATGATTGCGGGAGATCGCCGCAGACGCAGCATGCAGTGGATCGCGTCCGCCTCGATACGGCTTGCTGCAACGGATCCGGCGAGGATTTCAAGGCGTTCTTCGGCGATCGCCGTGTCGAGCGCGGCTTCCACCTGCGGCGCGACGCGGAACCGGTGGACGTCCCAGAAGGGCCGCAAATGTCGGACGATGCGCTGCCGTTCCACCAGCGGCAAAACCTGCCACAGCGCTTGTCCCTGCGCGCGCACCTGATCGATGACGCCGTGCCAGGTCCCGCCGTCCAGTGCCGCCTGGCGGATGGCCGTGCGGATATCTTTCAGCAGTGCCCGCGCGGTGAAGGCCGGCGCGGTCAGGAAGTCGCCGGTGGGGTCCTGCGCCACCGGTGCATGGCCTCGGGAGCGCAGTCCACGGCGTGAGATCGCGGTAATCGGCCCCTTATGGTCCTTTAGCGCCAGCGCAGCGATCACATCGGCCGAGGTCAGGCCGTTGCCGACGACAAGCACGCGGTCCGTTGGACGGATGGCGGAAAGTGCGCCTGCTCGCGTTGGGTCGGGCACGAACCTGGGATGGTCCTTCAGCACGGCTTGGAGCTGGCCCGGCGCCACCGGCGGCGGGTGGCTGGTGGCGATGACCACGATATCAGCCTTGGTCCGCGTGCCGTCTTCGCCAATGACCAGCCAGTGTGCCCCATCGCGCAACACATGCGCGACGGCACTGCGGCGATGCTGTACAGCGCCGCTGGTAACAAGCGGCTGCAGCATGGCGTTGACATAGTCGCCGAACACGCTGCGGCGGGGAAACAGCGCGCCGTCGGGCCGCAGGGCATCGTCATCGCCGGCCGTTGCCGAATGCGCGGCGATCCAGCGCAGGAAATGATCCGGCTCGTCGGTCAAAAGGCTCATGCGCGCGGCCGGTACGTTGATGCGGTGAGCGGGCTCAGTCGTGTCGTAGGCGAGGCCCTTGCCAAGGCACTCGCGCGGCTCGAACACGATGATTTGCGGAGCCGGGGTCTGCTTTGACAGCGCAAGATGAAAAGCAGTCGCCGCGCCCGACACGCCGCCGCCGATAATGGCGACAACCGGCACTTCGCCTGAGATGGCGCCGGATACTGTCATCGGGTTGACGATCAACTGGTTCATGACACCTCACCGTCGGGCCGTTTGATAGTCTATAGTTTTTATCAATATTATTCGACGGTCAAGTCTTTAACGTGGCGACGGGCTGCGAAGGTGGCAATCGCCAGGGTCAAGACTTTTCATCGAGCGCCTGGAGAACGCGCGTCAGCAACTCTTCCTCGTCACGGACGCCGTGGCGATACAGCGTCAGCACAAGCGCTGCGACCGGATCATTGGCATCGCTGTCGGGGGCTATGCTGCGGGCCGCTCTTGCTTTGTCGAAGACGCGCTGGCACAGCTGCACGTGATTGGGGAGCATCGGCTCGTTGCGCCATTTCGTCATACTTCGTCTCCTGTTGCCGGCTGAAACGGACCTGCCAAGGCCGGAATCCAACAAGGCTTACACCGGTCAGAGTTGCGGTGTGTTCCTTGAGCGATACGAGTGACGATTGATTGTGGCGGTTTTTTATCCCAGCCGGATCAAGCCGGTGCTGCTGGTGTGGCCGGGTCCATCATCGGCACGGAAGCATTCAGATCGTTATCGGCATATTTGATGACGAGAATGCTCAGAATCGACCCGACGATCACGAAGACAACAGCGCGCATGGTCATTTGCATTTACTTAATCCTATTTAATCCTGCATGAAACGTGCGGATCGATGGCTTGTTCCAAAGGTACCGGCTGCAGACATCCCGGTGGTACCACCAAGACGATAAGGCGCCCTTACCTCTATATGGTATTGGTCCAACACTTGCTGGCAGCCCACGATACAAATACATCAGATTGAAGGAATGAAAGCAGCCGGGAGTAGTGCGTGCATCAGGATATGGCATTGGTGGCAACCGTCGCAATCAGCTTCGTACTGGCTGCGGGCTGCGGTTATTTTGCAGATCGGCTGCGCCTGCCGCCGCTGGTCGGATATCTGGTTGCCGGCATTCTGATGGGCCCTTTTACGCCCGGGTTCACAGCCGATACCGCGCTGGCCACCCAGCTTGCCGAAATTGGCGTCATTCTGTTGATGTTCGGCGTCGGCCTGCATTTCTCCGCTGCGGATCTCATCGCCGTGCGCGGGGTGGCCATCCCCGGCGCCATTGGCCAAATCATCCTGGCAACGCTTTTGGGGATCGGACTTTGCACGCTTTGGGGCTGGAACCTTGGCGCCGGGCTGGTCTTCGGGCTGAGCATTTCCGTTGCCAGCACCGTCGTTCTGCTCAAGGCGCTGGAGGAGCGAAATCTGGTCAACTCGCCGAATGGCCGGGTGGCCATCGGCTGGCTGATCGTCGAGGACCTGGCGATGGTCCTGGTGCTCGTTCTGCTGCCGATCGTCGCAGAGGTTCTGGGCGCTCAAGGTACCGGGGGGCATGGGGCGGGCGCCGCGACCCCCGTTGCGCTGACGATCGTGCTGACACTGGTCAAGCTCGGCGCCTTCGCGGTTCTCGCCATCGTTCTGGGGCCAAGGATCGTCCCATGGCTTTTGACGCTGGTCGCGCGCACCGGATCGCGTGAACTGTTCACGCTGACCGTTCTCGCTATTGCACTCGGCATCGCCTTCGGCTCGGCCATGCTCTTCGGCGTTTCATTTGCCCTCGGCGCCTTTTTTGCCGGTGTCGTCATGAGCGAATCGAATCTCAGCCACCGGGCGGCGGCGGATTCTCTGCCTTTGCAGAACGCCTTTTCGGTGCTGTTTTTCGTGTCGGTCGGCATGTTGTTCAACCCGCAGATCCTCATCGAGCAGCCGTTGGCGGTTCTTGCCATCCTGGCGCTGATCACCGTTGGAAAATCGCTGATTGCCGCCGGTTTTGTGCTGATGCTGCGCTATCCTTTGTCAATGGCGCTGACGGTGGCGGCGAGCCTTGCCCAGATCGGCGAGTTTTCCTTCATCGTTGCCGGCCTTGGCGTCTCGCTGGGGCTGATGTCTCAGGAGGGGTATGACCTCATCCTGGCCGGCGCCATCCTCTCGATTACCCTCAACCCGCTGATTTTCTGGGCTGCGGCAAAGCTGAAGGCGGCGCTCAGCGGTGGCGCGCCCAGGTACGGCGAGCGGAGAATCAAAATACTCAGTCGCGAACTCGACGTCATCAAGGCGCGGAACGATGAAAAGGAAAGCCAGCAGCAGCTGAAGCAGCAGCAGCTGGTCCATACCTTTCCGCTGTTTTCCGAAGTCAACGACCATGCGCTCGAGGAGCTTCTCCTGCTGTTCCGTCCGGCCTCGGCTTCGCCGGGCGACAAGGTCATCCGGGTTGGCGAGCGTGGCGATGCGATGTTTTTCATCGCGTCGGGTGCCGCCGAGGTCCGCTTGCCGGGCAACGCCATCCTGCTGGAGGCCGGCGCATTTTTCGGCGAGATGGCGCTGCTCAGCGGCGGATTGCGCACCGCAGACGTGATCGCGGTGGATTTTTGCCAGTTCCTGAAACTCGACCGGCGCGATTTCAACATTTTCATGGCCCGCCATCCGCGCCTGCGCGCCGCCGTCAGCGACATGGCCCGCGAGCGCAAGAAGATGAACGTGCCCGGCACGACCAAGAGCGGTTCGGTAGATTGATCGTTATGAGCGGGGCTCAGAGTTGACGTGAGCTTCAATTCGCCATGGCGCCAATTGCGAGATTTTGCCTGTCTTCGTCGATGTCCCGCAATTTTTGGATGAAAAAACCCGCAGATTGGCAAGAAGCGGTGGCAAAAATTGATGTAGACTGCGGTTCGCATCAAATCCCGGAGACTGTCATGACCGCTCCACATCCCTCAAAGACCCATATCGGCAATCATAAACTGCATCCCGAAACACTGATGCTGAACTATGGCTATGACCCGGAACTCTCCGAAGGAGCAGTCAAGCCGCCGGTGTTTTTGACTTCCACATTCGTCTTCAAGTCGGCCGAGGAAGGACGCGATTTCTTTGACTTCGTTTCCGGCCGCCGCGAGCCGCCGGCAGGCACCGGGGCGGGGCTGGTCTACTCCCGCTTCAATCACCCCAACAGCGAAATCGTAGAGGATCGCCTTGCCGTCTACGAGCGGACGGAAAGCTGCGCGCTGTTTTCCTCCGGCATGTCGGCGATTGCGACGACGCTGCTGGCCTTCGTCCGGCCGGGCGACGCCATTCTTCATTCGCAGCCGCTATATGGCGGCACCGAAACGCTTTTGGCAAAGACGTTCCTTAACATGGGCGTTGCTGCCGTCGGGTTTGCCGATGGCGTCAACGAGGCGTCGGTGCAGGCCGCGGCTGAACAGGCGATGGCGAAAGGCCGCGTCTCGATGATCCTGATCGAAACGCCGGCCAACCCCACCAATAGCCTCGTCGATGTCGCGATGATCCGCTGGATTGCCGACGCGATCGGCAAGAAGCAGGGGCATACGCCGATCGTCGCTTGCGACAATACCCTGCTTGGCCCGGTCTTCCAGCGGCCGATCGAGCATGGCGCCGATATCTCGCTCTATTCACTGACCAAGTATGTCGGCGGTCATTCGGACCTGATCGCCGGTGCTGCTCTCGGTGCAAAATCGGTGATGAAACAGGTCAAGGCGCTGCGCGGCGCCATCGGCACGCAGCTTGATCCGCATTCCTGCTGGATGCTCGGCCGTTCGCTGGAGACATTGTCGATCCGCATGGAGAAGGCCAACAACAATGCGCTCGAAATCGCCAATTTCCTGCGCGATCATCCGAAGGTCGAGGGCATTCACTACCTGCCCTATCACGACCCGCAATCGCCGCTCGGCAAGACATTTGCCGCGCAGTGCACCGGCGCGGGATCGACTTTTTCGTTCGATATTCGCGGCGGCCAGCCGGCATCCTTCAAGTTTTTGAATGCGCTGCAGATCTTCAAACTCGCCGTCAGCCTCGGCGGCACGGAATCGCTTGCCAGTCATCCGGCCACGATGACCCATTCCGGCGTGCCGCTGGAGGTGCGTCAACGGATTGGTGTGCTGGAATCGACCATCCGGCTGTCGATCGGCATCGAGCATCCCGATGATCTGATCGCAGATCTGACGATGGCGCTGGATGCGGCTTGATTTTTTCAGCGATGTTTTTCTTATTTTTCGCTTTGTCTTGAAACGGTTACATTCCGTCCCCATATTGCGCTCATGGAATTCGTTTCCAGCGGTTGACCACGGATGTACTGGCAATCGCTGTCGAGACGGGTCGGAGAGGTCGGGTTTTCACCCGGCCTTTTTCTTTGTCCGGACCCTTACGGATTTCCGGCGGCACGTTTTCCTTTGAAATTGCGTTTACGCTACCGTTTGTTATCTCGCCTTTCGCAAGGACGACCCTACTTGTCATTGAAGATGATTTAGACGAACATTTGCCATGGCCATCCGGCCTCCCGGCCAATTCCCTTCGACAGGAGAAAACCATGCCCCTTAAGTCTTTGATGGCCGTTACTGTACTGGCACTTCTAGCGCTTTCGGGATGCGCAAGTACCGGCGCGAACAACACGACCTACTCGCAATACCAGGGTTACAGCCCGGTGCCGGACTTCGGCGCCGCTGATCCGGGCGGCGTACGCATCGGTTATTAATGTTTTTCGAACGAACAATCTTGCAGGGGGAGAATGTTCCCCCTGCAAATCGCCCCTGCAGCTGGCAACGCTGCCATCGCAAACCGATCGCCCCGCGTCTATCTGCCAAGCTGTTTCATCGTGATCCCGGCTAGGCTCACGTTATGGGTTGTCCGATGGCCGGCCACCGTAAACGCGCCTGTTTCGTAACCCCGATATCGGCTTGATCCGCTGCGGCGTTGACCGGTCCTAGTCAGGGCCAAGACCTTTTTACGCCGGATCGTTCCGATTGTTACCGTAACGTACTTCCTCCGGCGCATTTTCCCATCAGAGTTGCGGGGTCGAAACAGCGACCTGCCGGGGCAACTCGAATTGTCCCGCGAAGAGGAGATTCGCAATGTCCGGAGACTTTCAACACGCCGAGATGGGAGACCATCATGACCAGTAAACTTTCGCGCAAATTGCTGAACGCCACCGCCGCAGCCGCCATGTCCCTGATGGCCGTTCCCTTTGCCACCGCGCAAGCCCAAGATGCCACGGCGGCAAAGCCTAATATTCTGGTCATCTTCGGCGACGACGTCGGCCAGACCAATATCTCGGCCTATTCATTTGGGGTCGTCGGCTACAAGACGCCGAATATCGACCGCATCGCCAAGGAAGGTCTGATGTTCACGGATTACTATGCCGAGAACAGTTGCACTGCCGGGCGGTCGACGTTCATCACAGGTCAGACCTGCCTGCGGACCGGTCTCTGCAAGGTCGGAGCGCCCGGCGCACCCGTCGGATTGCAGGACGGCGATATCACTATCGCCCAAGCGCTGAAACCGCTCGGCTACGCGACCGGGCAATTCGGAAAGAACCACCTTGGCGACAAAGACGAATACCTGCCGACCAAGCACGGGTTCGACGAGTTTTTTGGCAACCTCTACCATCTGAATGCCGAAGAAGAGCCTGAGGCGGCATACTGGCCGAAGGACGACCAGGAGTTCCTGAAGGCTTACTCGCCGCGCGGTGTGGTCAAGGCGTCGGCCGACGGCAAGGTCGAGGATACGGGGCCGCTTACGAAAAAGCGGATGGAGACGATCGACGACGAGACGACTGCAGCCGCGATCGACTTCATTGATCGTCAAGCCAAGGCGAAAAAGCCATTCTTTACCTGGATGAACACGACGCGAATGCACGCATTCACGCATGTCCGCGAGTCTATGCGCGGCCAGAGCGGCATGCAGGGCAATGAATATGCTGATGGCATGGTCGAACATGACGGTGATGTCGGCAAACTCCTCAAGAAGCTCGATGAGCTTGGCATCGCCGACAACACGATCGTCGTCTACACCACGGACAATGGCCCGAACCAGTGGTCTTGGCCAGATTCTGCCACCACGCCCTTCCGCTCGGAAAAGAACACCAACTGGGAAGGCGCGTTCCGTGTCCCCGCCATGGTCCGCTGGCCGGGACACGTAAAGCCCGGAGAGGTGTCGAACGAGATGTTCGCGGGTCTTGACTGGTTTCCGACCCTACTTGCCGCAGCCGGCGATCCCGACGTGAAAGGCCGCCTGTTGAGTGGCTGGAAGCCGGAAGGCAGTGCGACGAGTTTCAAGAACCATCTCGACGGCTATAATCAGCTCGATTACATCACCGGCAAGTCCGACAAGAGCGCTCGCAACCAGTTCTACTATTTTGATGACGATGGTGACCTCGTCGCGACGCGCTACGATGACTGGAAGGTCGTGTTCAAGGAGCAGAGAACTCCGGGAGGCTTCGAAGTCTGGCAGGAGCCGTTCGTAACCCTTCGCATACCGAAGCTCTACAACCTGCGCATGGACCCCTACGAACGCGCCGATGTGGTCTCGGACCAGTACAACGACTTCATCGTCAGGAACGATTACCTGCTGGTGAAGGGTCAGTTGCAGGGCGCTGCCTTCCTTGAAACGTTCGTCAAGTACCCGCCTAGCCAGCGCGTCGCCAGCTTCAACATCGAGGGCGTCCGTGCACAGGTCGACAAGGCGATCGACCAGTCCTTCAAGGACCGAGGCATCGAGAAGTAGCCTTCAAATCAGAGATGCGCCGGGCGACCGGCGCGTCTCGCCAACCGGATTTTCATAGGGTTCCGCATGACCGCTCGTGATGACATCCTCGCCCTCGGTACCCGCATCGGCCAATCCATCATCGGCCAGGAAGAGATGGTCGAGCGCCTGCTCCTCGGTCTGCTCGCCAACGGCCACCTTCTGGTGGAAGGCCTTCCAGGACTTGCAAAAACACGGGCCATTAAAAGCCTTGCGAAGAACCTGAATTCAGAACTTTCCCGCGTCCAGTTCACGCCGGATCTTTTGCCTGCCGACATCACCGGATCGGAAATCTATTTCAGCGAGGGCGGCAAGGGCGAGTTCAGGTTTCAGCAGGGACCGATCTTCGCCAACCTGATCCTCGCCGACGAAATCAACCGCGCACCCGCCAAGGTACAGTCGGCTTTGCTGGAGGCCATGGAGGAACGGCAGGTCACCGTCGGCGGCAAGAGCTATCCGCTGCCCGAGTTGTTCATGGTCATGGCGACGCAGAATCCAATCGAGCAGGAAGGCACCTATCCGCTGCCGGAAGCCCAGCTCGACCGTTTCCTGATGCACATCGAAGTCGGCTATCCCGACGAGGCTTCAGAGGCCGCCATCATGCGGCTGGTGCGTGGCGAAGAGAATGCGACGGAACATTCAAAATCTGCCGCTCCTGACCGCCTCGATCCCAAGGCGGTGTTCGATGCCCGCAAGGAAATTGGCACCGTGACGGTTTCCGATCCTGTCGAGAAGTACATGGTCGCGCTCGTCTTCGCCACGCGCTATCCGGAGCGTTATGACAAGGACCTCGCAAAATTGCTGCAGGTCGGCGTCAGTCCGCGCGGCGTTATCGGCCTCGACAAGGTCTCGCGCTCCTATGCCTGGCTGAAGGGCCGCGACTATGTCACTCCGGATGACGTCAAGGCCATCGTCCACGATGTTTTCCGGCACCGGCTCATCCTCTCCTACGAAGCGCATGCCTCCAACACCACGCCGGACACGGTGATCGATAAAATCGTCGAACTCGTGGCGGTTTCGTGAGGAGATGAGATGCCTGCGAGCCAAGCGCCATATGGCATCCACGTCACGACCGAACAACTCGTAGCGCTCGAAGCGCGCGCACGCGACCTGAGTTTCGTTCAAAAATCCCGCAGCCACCAGCAGCTTGCGGGCCGGATGCAGTCCTCGATGCGTGGCCGTGGACTGACGTTCGAGGAGTTGCGCGACTACCTGCCTGGCGATGACATCCGCTCCATCGACTGGCGTGTGACGGCACGCACGAACAAGCCCGTCGTGCGCGTCTACAGTGAGGAAAAGGAACGCCCCGCCCTCGTTGTCGTCGATCAGCGGATCAACATGTTCTTCGGCAGCCGCCGCGCGATGAAATCGGTAACGGCGGCTGAAGCGGCCATGCTTTGCGCGTGGCGCGTTCTTGGCTCGGGTGACCGGGTGGGAGGCTTCGTCTTCAACGATACCGACATCGATGAGGTTCGTCCGCACCGCAGCCGCGAGGCGGTGATCACGCTTGCCGGCAAGATCGCTGCGCAAAACGGCAGCCTCGATGCCGGATTTTCGGAGCCACCATCTCCTGCCTCGCTCGATATGACCCTTCAGCGGGTCGCCAGCATCGCCCATCATGACCACCTCGTCATCGTCATTACCGACTTCGACGGTCACAGCGCCGCGACGCGGGATATTCTGCTCAGGCTTTCCGGCCGCAACGACGTCATCTGCATTCTCGTCTACGACCCCTTCCTCCTTGATCTTCCAACCTCCGGCGACATCGTCGTCAGCGGCGGTGGCCTGCAGGCGGAACTGTCGTTGCGTCGCGCCGATGTCAGGCAGGCCATCGACACGTTCGCGCGCGACCGGGGCCGCGAACTTCGGGACTGGCAGCGGGAACTGGGTCTGCCGATGCTTCCGGTTTCGGCGGCGGAAGAAACCGCGCCGCAGCTTAGAAGGCTTCTCGAACAGGCCGCTTGGCGGCAACGGAGGCGCTGATGGAACCGGACACGGTGCCCCCACTTGATCCTCTGACGAAAGTTGCACTTGAATCGCTGAAAGATATAGCTCTCCCAGAGCCCGTATCGTGGATGCCGCAGACATGGGGTTGGGGACTGGTCGCGGTGTTCCTTTTGGTTGTGGCTGTGCTTCTCGCCCTTCGAGCACTCCGGCGCTACCGGGCTAACGCCTATCGCCGGCAGGCGCTTGTCGAACTAAACGGCATCGAACCGCGCGTCCTCGACCCGCAGACCCGCCATGACGCGATAGGTGAACTGGCGGAACTGCTGAAGCGCGTCGCTCTGGTGGCGTGGAAACGCGAAGAGGTGGCGACCCTTTCGGGAGCGGCATGGATCGATTTCCTGAAACGGCATTGCGAGGCGGGCGACATCAGCGCTTTGCAGCCACTTCTCGACAGCGAGGAATACCGCAATGGTAGCGGCCTGAGCGGCATTCCCGACACGCTCTGCAAGACTGTGGTTTCCTCGGCAAGGCTCTGGATCAGGCGGCATCATGTATCAGCTTGATCTTCCATGGCTGCTTGTTCTCATCCCGGTGCCGCTGCTGGTTTGGTGGCTTCTGCCCGCCCGCCGCGAAACCTCGGCGTCGGTCAGACTTCCGTTCTTCCGTCAGGTCACTGAGGCTGCGGGGGTCGATCCGTCCCAAGGATCGGTGGTCGCCCGCCGGAGCTGGACGCAATGTCTCTGCGAAACACTGGTGTGGTGCCTGATGGTCGTCGCCATCGCCCGCCCGCAATTTGTCGAACCGCCGATCGAGAAAGTCGAACCGCAGCGCGATTTGCTGCTGGCGCTGGATCTGTCGCAGTCCATGGACACCAAGGATTTCCGTTCGCCGGATGGCAGCACGGAGGCGCGCGTGGATGCGGTCCGCAAAGTGGTTGCCGATTTCGTGAGGAAGCGTCCAGGCGACCGGATCGGGCTGATAGCCTTCGGCGACGCGCCCTATCCACTCGTGCCCTTCACGATGGATCACAACACCGTCCAGGCGGTGATCGCTGATACGCTTCCCGGAATTGCAGGTCCACGCACGGCGCTCGGGGATGCCATCGGGCTGGCCATCAAGATGTTCGAAAAGACCACGGTGCCCGAAAAGGTATTGATCGTTCTGACCGATGGAAACGACACGGCGAGCCGCATGCCTCCGGCCAAGGCGGCCGATATTGCCAAACAGAAAAAGGTCGTCATCCACACGGTCGGGATCGGCGATCCGAAGGCATCCGGCGAAGACAAGCTCGATACCTCGACGCTGCAGAAAATCGCGGCTGAAACCGGCGGGCGCTATTTCTTCGGACAGGACCAGACGCAGCTTGCAACCATCTATGACACGCTCGACAAGATCACGCCGCAGGACCAGAAGAACCTTTCCTGGCGGCCGCGCATCGAGCTGTTCCACTGGCCGCTCGCTCTGGCGATTGCGATCCTTGCCGCATACTACCTTTCGAGCGGCCTGATGGGGCTCTTCAGAAGGAGAGCTGCTGTATGATCGAGGATCTTCATCTCCTCAGACCCTGGTGGCTTCTGGCACTCGCCGTGCCCGCGCTCATCGTCTGGATGTCGGCACGCTGCGCCGATACAAGCCGCCAGTGGAAGGGAATGATCGAGCCGCATCTTCTCGATAGCCTGATTATCGACCGTTCTCCTGGATCCCGTATGCGTCCGTCATGGCTTCTGGCCGCCGTTCTGACAGGGGCGATCCTGGCGGTATCCGGGCCGGCATGGGAGCGGGAGTTGCCGCCTTTCGTGGAAGATACGGCTCCCCTCGTCATCGCCGTCGATCTCTCGCCGACAATGGATGCCATCGACGTCAGCCCGTCGCGGCTGGAGCGCGCCAAGCTGAAGATCAGAGACATCGTCGCCGGACGCTCCGGCGCGCGCACGGCAGTCATTGCCTATGCCGGGTCGGCGCATCTGGTTTTGCCGCTCACTGAAGATGTGTCGCTGATCGAGACTTACACGGATGCGCTGGCGACGCGGATCATGCCTGTCGATGGCAAGGATACCGCTAAGGCTCTCGCGCTTGCCGAGGCCACTCTTGCTTCGGAGGATGTACCCGGCACCATCCTGTTTCTGACCGACGGGATCGAGCAGAAGGCATTCGATGCCTTCAAGCTCAAGTCCAGGCAGGGGATCGTGGTACTCGGCATCGGCACGGCTGAAGGCGGGCCGGTAAAAGGCTCGGACGGCAGTTTTCTGACGGATGCGGCAGGTGGCCGGGTTGCCGCGAAGCTCGACGTCGAAGGATTGAAGAACCTCCACGCGCTCGCTGGCGCGGATGTCGCTACATTTACGGACGATGATACGGACGTCCGTTGGGTTTCTCAACGCATCCGCACCAACTTCGCACAGAAGCGGGCGGCTGAGGGCGATCGCTGGCGGGATGCCGGATGGTGGTTGATCTGCCCTTTGCTGATGCTCTTCGCTCTCACTTTTCGCAAGGGGTGGATCGTTCGGGTTGGCGTGGTCCTCCTCTGTGCCCACGTGCTGCTGCCTTCGAATGTCCAGGCAGCCGACTTTGTGGACATGTGGCTGACACCGGACCAGCAGGGGCGGATGGCCTTTGAAAAAGGCGATTTCGACGGTGCAGCGGCGCATTTCGCCGACCCGATGTGGAAGGGAACATCTCTCTATCGCGCGGGCAAGTATGCCGAGGCGCTGGATGCCTTTGCCGCCACAGACAGCGCCGAGAGCTGGTATGATCAGGGGAACGCCCTTTTGCATATCGGCAAGCTTGATGAGGCGGTCTCTGCATACAAGAATGCGCTGAAGAAAAGGCCGGAATGGTCCGATGCCGTTGCAAACCTCGCCATTGCGGAACAGCTCGTGAAGCAGAAGAAGGATGAGGAGGAAGAGCAGCAGGACGCCCCGAGCCTGCCGCCCGACAGCATCCAGTTCGACGACAAGGGCAAGAAGGGCAAGGCGGCCACACTCAGCATCGCCGAGCAGACCTCGGAACTCTGGATGAAGAATATCATCGTCAGTCCCGCCGATCTCATGGCGCGCAAGTTCGCCATCGAAGCGGAGGGTAAGAAGCCATGATGATGCTCCGCGCCATCATCGCATTCTGGCTGGCACTCGGCTCGATCGCCTATGCCGCCGAGCCGTTCACCCGCGCCGCCGTCGAAGACAAAGGCAGGATCGTGCCCGGACAGCAGGTTCGGATCACGGTCGAAATATTCGTACCGGATTTCTTCACATCGCCACCGCAGTTTCCGCTGTTCGATTTGCCGGACGCGATCGTGACCCTGTCCGGTGAACGCGCGCAGAACATGGTCGAGACGATCGATGGCGTGCAATATTCCGGGATACGGCGAACCTATGCGGTGGTTCCTGAAGCCGCAGGTACGTTCACGCTTCCGCCTGCGGTGATCACGCTCGGGTATTCCCAGGACGGCAAACCAGTGTCCGGCCAGGCTGTTCTGCAACAGGTGAGCTTTACCGTTGCCGGCACTCCCGACGGTGCAACGCCAACCCTGATCTTTGCGGCAAGGGACCTGACGATCAGCCAGTCCTTCGATCGCGATCCATCGGCGTTGACGGTTGGTGATGCCGTGGTTCGAACGATCACCCTGTTTGCCGAAGACACGCAGGCAATGATGATCCCCGCCATCCCGGTCCTTGCCACCAAGGGCTTCAAACAGTATTCGAAATCTCCGCAGATCGCTGACGGTGTGGCCGGCGAAGGCAGGACGACGGGAAGCACCCGGACGGACACCATCACCTACATCGCCGAGGCTGCAGGTGCTTTCGAGATTCCCGCCGTGTCGTATCCCTGGTTCGACATCGATACGCAGGCGAATGAAGTCGCGACGCTTCCGGCTACGCCCGTGAAAGTCGCGCCGTCCGTTCCGGCGGCCACAGAGCTGGCACCCCGGTTGGCGCAGGATCATCACGGTACGCAAACCTGGCTGTCGAAAAGGGTTGTGCTGCTGGTCGCGGCGGCCATCGTTGGTTTGCTGGCTGCGGGTTACGCCATGTTCCGCTTGCTGCCGAGGATAGGAAGGAAGGTGCTCGCATTGCGAGATGTGCGACGGAGTTCCGAGCCGCGAAAATTTAAGCTGCTGATCGGCTCTATCCAGTCCGACAACCCCGTCGCGATCTACCGTCACCTTGACGACTGGGTCCGTTCCGCAGGATACGGATCGATAGCGGTCTGGGTATCGGCAGCCGCAGATGAAGGCGTCTCCAGGCAGACCGGTAAACTTGAGAGTGAGCTCTTCGGCGCAGAGCGCGACCATCCCGCCTTTGACCGGGCAGCTTTTACGCAGGCAGTCCTGACGTGGCGGAAGAAGGCTCGAAAGCCGGAGCGGACCTTACCCGCTTCCCCGCTGCCCGAACTCAACCCACACAGCGGGCTTCGTGCCGTCAACAGAACCGCAGGGCGCGCCGGCTGACACCTGATTGCCGGGTAGCGTCTTTTTACGCGCTGTTTCGAATTGTCGCTGAACTCACTCCGGGGTGCTTTTTTTCGGACTGTTCAAAGGCATAGCGATAGTCAGGAACACGGAGTCGCCTTCCGCGCGGTTCTTGACGCCAAATTCATGGAAATACTTGATGCGGGCGGAAATGGGGTGATCGGCGACGTCGAAATTCCAACCGATCGTTGCGCCCAGCGCATTTGCCGTGCCCTTGAAAGGACCCGTCGCACCGTCACCGCTGTCACCCGTGGTCTGGTGATAGGCGTAGCCGACCAGGCCCATATCCCATTTCTGCCCGAAATGTTTCAGGGCGGCCCACTCGAAATGCAGTTCATTGCCTGACCGGTAGTCCGTCGCAGGATTTTCTGCGTTGAATGTCATGCCAAGCGCGCCGGACAGTTCGAAACCGCTGGCCGGGTCAAGCCAGGTCAGCGCGGCATTGACGTCTGCGCCCCAATGATGAAAGGCAAGATTAGAAATCTCACCGTCCTGGTAATCGCCGATCGGCACGTTGACGATGGTCCCCACCTGCCAGTGCATGTTGCCTGCATCCCAGCCAAGGCTGGCACTGACCAGCGGGTCTCCAACGGTAAATACCGTGTCCGTGATCTCACCACTCGCCGTGCCGCCGAGCGGGCCTGCGATCGTCACATCCGCGTTCGTCTTCATCCAACCGTATGGTACGGTCACTCCCAAGCCAAGACGGCCATTCAGAACTTCTTCCTCCGGCACCCAGAGCAGGGTCGGCGCGGAAAGCACGGCTTGTCCCTCGACACCGACCGCAAGCTTGCCGCCCGTTGGCAACTGCTTGCCGCCCCCAAGGCTGCCGTCATACAGCCAGATGTCGTTCTGGAAATACAGGCCTGGTGGAGGCGCGATGCCGGCTGCGGGGCCTTTTGAACCGAGCAGATAGAATCCTGCGCCGCGTTCCGCCGCCATGCCAGACGTTGCGGATAGAAGCACGGCAACGGCCGCCAGCGTTCTGATGGTCATTGGTCTATCCATGGCAGCATCTCCTCATTTCAACGCGATCGGAATCGACAAACACAATCTATCGGCAATTATACTGTCACGAGGCTTGCCTGCTGCGAATAAAGACGATGCAAATATTCAGCGGGGCAGCGATGGCAGGCTGAAAGATGTGTCTATTTTGCCGCATACTCGAGCTTGAAATTGCAGAGAGAGGTCTTGCCTGCCGGACGGAAGAACCGCGCTCCGCCGGTACGTATTTCCTATAGATATCGTGGCATCAAGATAGGTGGTGATCCCAACTGGATTCGAACCAGTGGCCTCAAGATTAGGAATCTTGCGCTCTATCCTGCTGAGCTATGGGACCAGCCTGAAGAACCCTTACAAAAGGTGGGCGTGGAAGCCAAGTGTTTCCGGTGTGGTTTTGGCGGTTTTCTGCGAACAGGCCTTTCTGATGTGCGTGACGCAGGCCGGGGCTGGCGCGGGACGGTTTTCCGATGTTAAGCAGGGAGCGGCGAAACGGGGAGGAGACCCGGCCGTGACGGCGCCGCCTTTGACAACGACACCCACAGAGTTTGATCCGGCATGTTCATTGGAATTGATTGGGGCGGCACGAAAATGGAAGTCATCGCGCTCGATCGCGATGGCGCAACGCGGGCGAGGCATCGCATCGCCACGCCGACCAGCGGTTACGACGCCTGCATCCGCGCCGTTCAGGAACTGGTCGCTGCCGCCGAGCAGACGGCCGGCGAAGCGGGCACGATCGGCATCGGCATTCCCGGCAGTCCCAATCCGCGCACAGGGATCGTGCGCAATTCGAATGCCGTGCTTTTGAATGGCCAGCCGCTTGGACGCGATCTCGGCGCAGCGCTCGGCCGCGAGGTCCGGCTTGCCAATGACGCCAATTGCCTGGCGATCTCGGAAGCCGTCGATGGCGCCGGCAAGGACGCGCATACGGTGTTCGGCGTGATCGTCGGGACCGGTCACGGCGGCGGGCTGGCGATCGGCAAGCATGTGCATGCCGGCTATCAGGGCATTGCCGCCGAAATCGGCCATTATCCGCTGCCCTGGATGACCGAGGACGAGTATCCCGGCCACACATGCTGGTGCGGCAAACACGGCTGTCTCGATATGTACGCCTGCGGCACGGGCGTGGAGCTGGATTACCGTCTGACCACGGGGGTTGACCGGCGCGGCCGCGATATCATCGCCGACAAGCGCAACGGCGAACCGGTGGCGACCGCCGTCTATGACCGCTTTGTCGACCGACTCGCCCGCAGCCTGGCGCTTTTGACCAATATCGTCGATCCGGATGTCTTCGTACTCGGCGGCGGCATGTCGAATGTCGATGAAATCTACGATGAATTGCCCGACCTGATCGTCAAATACATCTTTGGCGACAGTTTCGAAACGCCGATCCGCAAGGCGGTGCATGGCGACAGTTCCGGCGTGCGCGGTGCTGCATGGCTCTGGAAAGACTAAGAACAAAAGGGAGAGCAGAATGAGTATCGATGCGGATCTGGAGCGGATTGCCCTTCAGGAAAAGGAACTGCAGTTCGAGAGTTTCAGCCTGGAAACAGGCTGGGCGCTGGGATCGCTGCTGCGCAAAATGGCGGTGGAGCAAAAGCTCGGCGTCGTCATCGACGTGACGCTGTTTTCCATGCCCGTCTTTTACGCCGCGCTGGAGGGCTCGACGCCGGACAATCCGAGCTGGGTGCGCCGCAAGCGCAATTGCGTTTTCCGCTTCCTGAAGAGCAGTTATGCCGTCGGCCTTGCGCTTGCCAAGCAAGGCACCGATATCACCACCAAGTTCGGCCTGCCGGACACCGAGTTCGCGCCGCACGGCGGCAGCTTCCCGATTGTCGTCAAGGGCACCGGCTGTATCGGTGCGGTTACCGTTTCGGGCTTGCCGCAGCGCGACGATCACATCATGGTCATCGAAGCGCTTGCCCAGCTTCTCGGCAAGGATAGTGCCGGGCTGAGGCTTGGCGAATGACACTGAACGGATAGATGACAATGGATATTGCCGGCTTTTCCGCGAAACTCAACGAATGGCTTGCCGAAAAGGCTTTGCCGCTCTGGCGGGACAAGGGTTTTGATGGAGCCGGCGGCGGCTTTGTCGAGACGATCGACATGGCGGCGCAGCCGACCCGGGCCAACCGGCGTTCGCGCGTCCAGCCACGCCAGGTCTATTGCTTTGCGGAAGCCGGGCGACGTGGTTGGCCGGGCGATTGGCAGACGCCTGCTACCGAGGGTCTCGCCTATTTCGATCGGGTCTATCTGCAGCCAAGCGGTTTTTACGGCGCACTTGCCGATGCCGACGGCACTCTTATCGATGCGTCCTTCGATCTCTACAATCAGGCCTTCGCGCTCTTGTCGTTTGCGTATCTGGCGCAGGTGTTTCCAGGCCGCAGCCAGGAGATGATCGACCGCAGCAATGCGTTGCGCGACGGACTGGAAGCCCACTGCAAACATCCGTTGGCGGGCTTTGAGGAAGACAATCCTCCCCGCCTGCCGCTCGGATCGAACCCGCATATGCACCTGTTCGAGGCGTGCCTTGCCAGCGAGACGGTGGAGGGTTTCGACACTGTTGCCTGGACCAATCTGGCCGACGAGATCGCCTTCCTCTGCACGGAACATTTCATCGACCGGGAAACCGGCGCGTTGCGGGAGTTCTTCGATCATGACTGGGCACCGATGCCGGGCAACCAGGGCCGCATCGTCGAGCCTGGCCACCAGTTCGAATGGGCTTGGCTGTTGTTGCGCTGGGGCGAGCGGCGCGGTAATGCCGATGCACTGGTCAAAGCCCGGCGGCTTTTCGAAATCGGCGAGCAATATGGCATTGCCCAGCCGCGCGATGTCGCCGTCATGACGCTCCTCGACGATTTTTCCGTTGCCGATCCGATTGCCCGGCTGTGGCCGCAGACGGAATGGCTGAAGTCGGCAATCCGTTTTGCAGCGCTGACGCAGGGCGAGGAGCGCGAACGTTACCTGCGATCCGCCGTTCGCGCCGCAACTGCGTTGCAGTGCTTTCTCGAAACGCCGGTCGAAGGCCTTTGGCGGGATAAGCAGAAGGCTGACGGTTCCTTCGTCGACGAACCGGCGCCGGCCAGCAGCTTTTATCATATCCTCTGCGCCATCTATGAATTGGACGATTGCCTGAAGCGGCTCTAAACCAAGGTATCTAATCGCTTTTTCAAACGGCCCGCCTTCCAACAGGGGCGGGCCGCTTTGTTTCCAGGGTGATCAAATAAGCAACTCATATATTGACATAAAGATATCTTTATGTGATCTCTGATTTGCAGTTTATTGTCGTTTTCAGAACGGGAGATTTCCCATGTCCGCCATTGATGCACTTTTCGGTGCCGTTTTACCCAAGCCGGATGGATCCGAAGTGATGGCCGCGCTGAAAGCTGCGGCTCGCGAACGCATCCTGATCATGGATGGGGCGATGGGTACGGAAATCCAGCAACTCGGCCTTGGCGAAGACCATTTTCGCGGTGACCGCTTCGGTGCCTGCGAATGTCATCTGCAGGGCAACAACGACCTTCTAACGCTGACCCAGCCGGGCGCGATCGAGGAAATCCATTATAACTACGCCATCGCCGGCGCCGATATTCTCGAGACCAACACGTTTTCCTCCACGTCGATCGCCCAGGCTGATTACGGCATGGAGGCGATGGTCTATGAACTCAACCGTGATGGCGCGCGTCTTGCGCGGCGTGCCGGATTGCGGGCGCAGCAGGTCGACGGCAGGCGCCGTTTCGTTGCCGGTGCCTTGGGTCCGACCAACCGCACCGCCTCGATCTCGCCCGATGTCAACAATCCCGGCTATCGCGCCGTTTCATTCGATGATCTGCGCATCGCCTATACCGAACAGTTGCGTGGCCTGATCGATGGCGGCACGGATATCATTCTGATCGAAACCATTTTCGACACGCTGAATGCCAAGGCGGCGATCTTTGCCACCGAGGAAGTCTTCATAGAGATGGGCATCCGCCTGCCGGTGATGATTTCCGGCACGATCACCGACCTGTCCGGCCGCACGCTGTCGGGCCAGACGCCGACCGCCTTCTGGCATTCGGTGCGCCATGCCGATCCCTTCACCATCGGTCTCAACTGTGCGCTCGGCGCCAACGCCATGCGCGCCCATCTCGCTGAAATCTCCAGCGTCGCCGACACGTTCGTCTGCGCCTATCCGAATGCGGGTCTGCCCAACGAGTTCGGCCAGTATGATGAAACGCCGGATGAAATGGCCGCCCAGATCGAAGGCTTTGCCCGCGAAGGCCTAGTCAACATCGTTGGCGGCTGCTGCGGCTCGACGCCGGCCCACATCAAGGCTATCGCTCAGGCTGTTGCAAAACATGCGCCCCGCGAAATTCCCGACGTACCGAGGCTGATGAAGCTGTCCGGCCTGGAGCCTTTTACGCTGACCAAGGACATTCCGTTCGTCAATGTCGGCGAACGCACCAATGTCACGGGTTCTGCCAAGTTCCGCAAGCTGATCACCGCCGGTGACTATGCGGCGGCGCTCGATGTCGCCCGCGATCAGGTGGCCAATGGCGCTCAGATCATCGACATCAACATGGACGAGGGCCTGATCGATTCGAAGCAGGCTATGGTCGAGTTTCTCAACCTGATCGCTGCCGAGCCGGACATTGCCCGCGTTCCGGTGATGATCGACAGTTCGAAATGGGAGATTATCGAGGCCGGTCTGAAATGCGTGCAGGGCAAGCCGCTGGTCAATTCGATCTCGATGAAGGAAGGCGAGGAAGCCTTCCTTCATCACGCAAGGCTTTGCCGCGCCTATGGCGCCGCCGTCGTCGTCATGGCGTTCGACGAGCAGGGGCAGGCCGACACGCAGGCCCGCAAGGTCGAGATCTGCACCCGCGCCTACAAGCTTTTGACCGAACAGGCCAATTTTGCGCCGGAAGACATCGTTTTCGACCCGAACGTCTTTGCGGTGGCCACCGGTATCGAGGAACATAACAATTACGGCGTCGATTTCATCGAAGCGACGCGCGAAATCATCGACACCCTGCCGCATGTGCATATTTCCGGCGGTGTCTCCAACCTGTCCTTCTCGTTCCGCGGCAATGAACCGGTGCGCGAAGCGATGCATGCGGTGTTCCTCTACCATGCCATCCAGGCGGGCATGGACATGGGCATCGTCAATGCCGGCCAGCTGGTGGTCTACGACCAGATCGAGCCAGAGCTGAAGGAAGCCTGCGAGGATGTCGTTCTCAACCGCCGCGCCGATTCGACCGAGCGCATGCTGGAACTGGCCGAACGCTTCAAGGGTACCGCCGGTAAGGAAGCCAAGGAACGGGACCTGAAATGGCGCGAATGGGCCGTCGAAAAGCGGCTTGAACATGCGCTGGTCAACGGTATCACCGAGTTCATCGAGGCCGATACCGAGGAAGCCCGGCAGAATGCCGCGCGGCCATTGCACGTCATCGAAGGCCCGTTGATGGCCGGGATGAACGTCGTCGGCGATCTCTTCGGTGCGGGCAAGATGTTCCTGCCGCAGGTGGTGAAGTCCGCCCGCGTGATGAAGCAGGCTGTTGCGATTCTGCTGCCGTATATGGAAGCCGAACGGCTGGCCGGCGGCGGCCTTGGTGAGCGCAAGAGTGCCGGCAAGGTATTGATGGCGACGGTGAAGGGCGATGTGCACGATATCGGCAAGAATATCGTCGGCGTCGTTCTGGCCTGCAACGACTACGAAATCATCGACCTCGGCGTTATGGTGCCCTCGGCCAAGATCCTTGAGGTCGCCCGCGAAAAGAATGTCGATATTATCGGTCTTTCGGGCCTGATCACACCGTCCCTCGACGAGATGGCACATGTGGCGGCCGAAATGGAGCGCGAAGGGTTCAATATTCCGCTGTTGATCGGCGGCGCGACGACCAGCCGTGTCCATACTGCGGTCAAGATCCATCCGCGCTACAATCAGGGCCAGGCGATCTACGTCACCGACGCCAGCCGTGCCGTCGGCGTGGTCTCCAGCCTCTTGTCGCCGGAGATGAAGGGCGGCTACATCGACACCGTCCGGGCCGAATACAAGAAGGTCGCGGACGCACATGCCCGCAACGAACTGGAAAAGCAGCGCCTGCCGCTGGCCAAGGCCCGCGCCAATGCCCAAAAAGTCGATTGGGACGCCTACCAGCCGAAGACGCCGTCTTTCCTCGGCACGCGGGTTTTCCAGAACTGGGACCTGGCGGAACTGGCCGAGTATATCGACTGGACCCCGTTCTTCCAAACCTGGGAGATGAAGGGCGTCTATCCGAAAATCCTCCACGACGAGCGCCAGGGCGAGGCCGCGCGCGCGCTGTTCGCCGATGCGCAGGCGATGCTGGCCAAGGTCATCGCCGAAAAATGGTTTGCGCCAAAAGCCGTTGTCGGCTTCTGGCCGGCCGGCGTTGCCGGTGACGATATCCGCCTGTTCACCGACGAAAGCCGGTCAACGGAACGGGCCACCTTTTTCACGCTGCGTCAGCAGATGGCCAAGCGCGATGGCCGCCCGAATGTCGCCTTGTCGGATTTCGTCGCCCCGGTTGATAGCGGCAAGCAGGATTATCTCGGCGGCTTCGTCGTGACCGCCGGTATCGAGGAAGTGGCGATTGCAGAGCGCTTCGAGCGGGCCAATGACGACTATTCGTCGATCATGGTCAAAGCCTTGGCCGATCGCTTTGCCGAAGCCTTTGCCGAGCGGCTGCACGAATATGTCCGCAAGGAACTCTGGGGCTACGCAGCCGATGAGACATTCGCACCGGGCGAACTGGCCGGCGAACCCTATGCC
Organism: Pararhizobium sp. DWP3-4; assembly: GCF_049898205.1. NCBI lineage: Bacteria > Pseudomonadati > Pseudomonadota > Alphaproteobacteria > Hyphomicrobiales > Rhizobiaceae > Pararhizobium > Pararhizobium sp. DWP3-4. The sequence goes on from NZ_JAFCXF010000022.1 coordinate 23,980, forward strand.
GGTATCCGCCCGGCGCCCGGCTATCCGGCGCAGCCGGATCATACCGAAAAGGCGACGCTGTTCGATCTGCTGAAGGCCGAAGAGGAAATCGGCGTCACCCTGACGGAAAGCTTTGCCATGTGGCCCGGCTCCTCCGTCTCCGGCATCTATATCGGCCACCCGGACGCCTACTATTTCGGCGTCGCCAAGGTCGAGCGCGACCAGGTCGAGGACTATGCCGAACGCAAGGATATGCCGGTCGGTGAGGTCGAACGTTGGCTGGGGCCGATATTGAACTATGTACCGGTTCCGAGGGCGGAAGCGGCGGAGTAGGGGATTTGGTGGAGTGGCGGTTGTGAAATGTCGGTTTAACCGCGACAGCCGCCGCTCTCCGTTGATGGCGAGGTGCTGCCTCACTGTCCGGTAACGACTCTGCGTGCCAGCCTGAAAGGGCTGGAAACAACGGATGCCGCAGCATCGAACACAAATGCGCCGGTCTCCCCGGACGATGTGCCCTCACGCTTGTCCAGTGAGACGAGTTGCGGACCGATGGCAGCGAGATTGGCGTATCGGTCGTGACCCAGACTGTCGTCCGCCTTCACCGAGGTGATGTCGATCACCTTGATGCGGTACCGGGCGGCAGCCTCCTCGACGATCGGATCGTCAACATCAAGCCGCCCGGCGCGTTGTCTTTCTCCACCGAGAAAGCTGGAAACTCTCAGCGCCTTGTCGTCCTTCGCCACAAACAACGTCAGTGGTGTTTGCAATGGTCCAATCACGGCCAGCTGCTTGCCGAAGACATCTGCATCAATGTCCGGTGCGGCCAGGATGACGACAAGCTTGTCCAGGATATCGTCATGGCCTTGGAGCTTGATCTGCCGCAGGGCCTCCATGATCAGGAAACATCCCATGCTGTGTCCGAAAAGAATGAGCTTTTTCACCTGGGGCCGCCGCGACATCTCGGTGATGACAGCTACCAGGTCGTCCCGCGAAAACAGCACTGCGTCCTTGTCAGCCACGTAGCCGGTCAATGCGGCTTCTGACGGCCATGAGAACAGAACCGGCGTCGCGCCGGTCTTTGCATCCGCAGCGATCTGCGCCAGCCGGAACAGGCCCTCCTGGTAGCTGTAATTGTAACCGTGAACGAACAGACCGACCGAACCGTCGGGGGCCGGCGTCCCCGCCAACGCCGCGAACTTTTGTCTGTCGATGGCCGTCCTCTTCGTGACGACGAAGTCGCGTTTCGCGTCCGGTTTGCCCTTTGCCCATTCGATTTTGGACGGTTCATGCGTCGGCGGAATGGAGATCGTATAGTGCTCGAACGCCATCGACTGCGCTCGGCCGCTTGCAAAACCCCGGCTGTCGGCTTCTTTCGTTCTATTGGTCGCCGTCAAAAGCGCGATCTGCCGTTCGCCGCCTGCAGCGCTTGACGGCTGCAAAACAGCATCCGTCGGGCGCGTTGCACAGGCCGCAAGCTGCGAGATTGCGACACACACAATCGCCATCTTACGCAGGCTTGGACATGCAGGCTTGGTTAGGGGCAAGGGGTTCATTGATACTCGCTGGATTTGACTGCGAACGCGGTGAGGCCTTGGTGACATATTTTCCTCGCCGGCAACAGATTTACCTGTTGCATGTTTATCCGGATGTTTGCCTTGAGCAGGTCGAACAGGGTGATGTATTTGACCCATCTGTGTTCGTGGTCGCGATAAGTGTCGAATGCAGCCTCGACAATGGCGAGAAGGAGCCGCCCATTCATGGCCGAAAACAAGCTGGATACGATTGCCCTTCTCAAGGCGATCGCCGATAGCCCGAAGCGTGACAATAGTGCCTATCACCTGGCGATGGCCGAGGCACGTCAGGCTTTCGAAGATGCGGAAGTTGCGTTGGGCGGGCCGGTCCGGGTGCGCACAAAGACCAAGCTGAAGCGCAGCGGCGGGTTTACGGTCAAATGGACATTCAAGCGCGTAACGTGAAAAATGGCTCTGAAAAGGCGCTTATCGCGTGCGGTGCGATCACAATATGGTTATTTTGATTCAATCGGGGCACAAAACTGTCTCTGGAAGCGTTTAATAGGCTGAAAGGTAAAATGGTGACTCACATGAAAATGTTCGCAATCATTGGTTTATCGCTGGCCACCGCCTTTTCAAGCGTTGCGCCGGCTCAGGCATTTCCATCCATCGAACGTCCAAAGCTTCAAGTGACGGATGTTCAGCAGGTCGAGTCTTATCGCAGTTCCTGGGGCATTGGCCGTTATGGCGGCAATCGCGGTCCCTACATCAGGCGCCAATACCGCAATGGCGGCTACTACGACAATCGACGCAATTACCGCGACTACGGCAACTACCGACGCTACCGTGATTACGATAACAACTATGGTGCAGCGTTTGGCGGTCTGGCTGCCGGGGCCATCATCGGCGGCCTTCTCGCCCAACCGAGATATTATGATGGCGGCAGGCGCTACTACCGCACCGGTGGTTCGCATGCCGATTGGTGCTTCGCGCGATATCGCTCCTACAGGGCTTATGACAACACATTTCAACCTTACAACGGTCGCCGGCGTCAGTGCATTTCGCCCTACTGACGTCAGTGGTCGATGACGGTAAATCATAAAGGGTGGGACGAGGTGTCCTGTCCTTTATGAGGCGTACGGATGTGTCCGTTGCGCCTCACTGTTTGAGATACCATCCCCACGGCTCGTCGCTGTTAAAGCGGGTGATCTGTTTGGTTTCGAGATAGTTCGACAGCCCCCAATGGCCGAGTTCGCGACCGATACCGGATTGTTTATAACCGCCCCAGGGGGCCTCGACGAAGGTCGGCTGCGAGCAGTTGACCCAGACGATACCGGCGCGAAAAGCTTCGGCGACGCGTTCGGCGCGGATCACATCCTTCGACATTACTGCGGCGGCTAGCCCAAATCGGCTGTCATTGGCCATGCGGATGGCGTCATCCTCATCCTTGAACGGCTTGACGCAGACCACCGGGCCAAAAATTTCCTCCTTCCAGACATAGCTGTCCTCGCTCATGCCGGTGAGCACAGTCGGTTCCAGGAAATAACCGCTGTTGAGGCCCGCCGGACGGCTGCCTCCATAAGCGACCGTTGCGCCGTCGATGCGGGCGCGATCGATGGCCGAGGTGATCTTGTCATACTGGCCTTTGGAGACGATCGGGCCGAGCAGCGTGCCGTCTTCCATGCCGTTGCCAATCTTAATCTTGGCTGCTTCCTCGCACAGGCGCGAAACCACGGCGTCATAAATCCCGGCTTCGACCAGCACGCGCGAGGTTGCCGAACAGACCTGGCCCTGGTTCCAGAAAATGCCGAACATGATCCACTCGACGGCTTTTTCGATATCGCTGTCGGCGAAGATGACGAATGGCGACTTGCCGCCAAGTTCGAGGCTGACGGTCTTGATGTCCTGCGCGCCGGCCATCATTACCTTGCGGCCGGTGGAAACCGAGCCTGTAAAGGCGAGCTTATCGACCAGCGGATGTTCGGTCAGCGGTTCGCCGGCCTGCATCCCGGTGCCGGTGACGATGTTGAGCACGCCGGCCGGGAGGCAGATTTCCTCAGCAATCACGCCGAGTTCGAGCGCGGTGAGCGGTGTCAGTTCCGAGGGTTTGAGGACCATGGTGCAGCCGGCGGCGAGGGCCGGCGCGACTTTCCAGGAGACCATCAGCAGCGGGTAGTTCCAGGGCGTGATGGCGCCGACCACACCCAACGGTTCACGCACGACCCGCGAAGAAAAACGCGGCTCACTGAGCGGGATGGTCTCTTCCGGGTGGTGATCGAGTTCTTCTGCCAGAGTGGCATAATAGTTGAAACAGCCAGCGACGTCGTCGATATCCCAGAGCGCTTCCGGCAGCGGCTTGCCATTGTCGGCGACCTCGAGCCTGGCGAGAAACTCGCGTTTCTCTGTGACTTTGGCGGCGATGGCGCGCAAGTAGACGGCACGCTCGGTGCCGGTGAATTTCGGCCAGGGGCCGGAATCAAAGGCGTAGCGAGCGGCTTTGACGGCCTTGTCGATATCGCCACTGGTGCCGGCCGGGGCCTTGTGGATGACCTGTTCGGTGGCGGGGTCGATGACATCCAGCGTGCCGCCTTTCTCAGGCCTTACCCACGCACCGTCGATATAAAGCCTGTCCTGCATGCCAACGTCCTTGTTTAAATCAGATCGAGTATCGCCTTGGCGGCCACCGTCACGCCGGCGGACTTTTTCATCATCGCGGAATTGGCCGCAAGTGTATCGCGCAGTGTGGAATTGTCGAGCAGGCCGGTAATCGTTGCGGCTAGTTCGCCGTCCGTCCAGCGGTAACGGTCGATCCTCTTGCCGACACCGACATCCTCGGCGCGGCGCGCATTGTCGTGGCCATCCCAGCAGAACGGCATGACCAGCGACGGCACGCCGAAATACAGCGCTTCGCAAAAGCTGTTATTGCCGCCGTGATGGATGAACAGGCTCGACTGTTCGACGACGGACGGCTGCGGAAACCAGCTTTCGAGAAAGACATTGTCGGGGATGCGGCTGTACTCGTCACGCCAGGGCCCGACATTGACGATGAAGCGATAGGGCAGGGTTTCGAAAACACCGATCATCCGCTTGATCATCGACACGTCCATGGCGCCGAGACTGCCGAAACTCGCAAGCACCAGCGGCGCCTCCTGATGCGAGGCGAAATGCGGCAGCGTATAGGGAGCTTCCTGCCGGACGCAGCCGTCGAGATAGACGAATTGTTTCCGATCGAGCGGTTTTTCACGCTCGAAGCGCACGGCATCCGGCGAGAGAAGCAGATTGAGGTACGGCGAGTTTTCAAGAAATTCGCTCGGCAGCAGCGGGCTGAGGCCGCATTCCGCGAGGAACGCATTCATGCGTTTCTGCGCCGGCGCTACGGCCTTGGCATAGGCGCGTGCAAACGCCGACCAATCCGCGCCGGGCTTGCCGCCGCAGCCGGAGAGATAGGGCGGAACTTGCGGATCGGGCAACTCCGTCTCGGCGCAGGAGACAACCCGGATCCACGGTACGCCGGCATTGGCAACCGCCGGAAACATCACGACGTTGTCGAGCACGATGGCCGCCGGTTTCAGTTGCGCCAGCAACTGGCGAAGTGGTTCCTCCGCTGCGATTGCCGTGTCGACGATCGCCTCCCAGGTCGGGGCGACATAGCTTTTTACCTGCTCCAGCGGCGTTTGCCGGAAGGCGTCCTGATGCCGGTTGATGAAGTCGGTCCAGTCGGTCTGGCTCTCCGTTCCGGCTGACTGCAGCAGATATTCAGGAAAGCCATACTCGCTGAAAACGCCGCGAAAGCCGGGATGGCAGATGAAGACCGGGCGGGCGCCCAGCCGGCGCAGTTCCTGGGCGATGCCGACACAGTTGAGGGCTGCACCGTAACTGGCTTCTGGGAAAAAGGCGATCACCTTGGGCTGGCTCATGCGTGCACCAAATATCTAGCCCACGACCTTGAAGACGGGCGGAACGCCGCGCCCGGCAAGGCGTGGCCGCTGCGAATGGGAAAGCTGGATATGCACGCGCATCAGGTCAGCCGCAAGCTCAAGCTGGCCGCGCTCGATCTGTTCCAGCATCTGGATATGCTCCATGTTGGACTGCATCAGCCGGAAGGCGTTGACATGCACCGGTGGCTGGCTGGAGCGGCGGCGGCGGTGATGGCTCGACAGAGCCTCCGACATGAAGGGATTGCCGCAGCTTTTGGCGATCAGCATGTGAAAGTCGAAATCAGTGCGCTCAAACAGTTTCTGATCGAAGCCGTTTTCCGTCATCGAGCGCAGGATCTCCATCGATTGCCGAAGCGAGGTGATCGCCGCAGCGTCGCGGCGGAAACCGGGCATGGTGAGCGCAAGCGGTTCGCAGGACAGGCGGTATTCGAAACTCTTGGCTACGGCATCGCCGCTGATGGCGAACTGCTTGATCAGCCATTGCTGGCCGGCGGCGCGTTCCGCCAGGTTGTCCTCGGCCAGCCGAGTCAGCGCGTTTTGCACCGCATTGCGGGATGCATCATAGCGGCGCTGCAGGCTGGCGACGGTCTGGGAATCACTGATGCGTCCGGCCGAGACGTCGCGCAGGATGGCGTTGTAAAGCTCGGTTTCCTCGGCCGGCTGCGTCGTATCCTCCAGTCCAGGAAATGAAGCCGGATCGATGGCAAGCAGATAACCGCCCTCGGTCTCGGCCGTGACGATCGATTTTTCAGCAAGGATCTGCAGAGCCTTGCGTATCGGGGTGCGTGAAACGTTGCAGCGGGAGGCGAGCGCCTGTTCCGGCAGCCGCTCGCCGCGGCTCATGCCGCGTTCTGTGGCGATATCGAGTATTTTTTGCGCCAGTTCAACATGGCGATGATTTACCTTTTTTGCCTCTGCTTGCATCGCCTGTACCTTTGAATGCCATAGAGTAAAGCACATGCTGCATCTTCTGCAAAAGGTCTGCAAGAGTGTTTGTTAAATTTTCGCCACTGGTACGATTTTGTATTGACGTATTTTTTTTATAAATAATACTGCCTGACGAAGCGAGACATAGACCGGATAATCGGCGCGCCGCTTTGGGAACAGAGGTTGAACCCTCGGGTGAGGCATTGCGTATTACCGCGATACCTTCCGGGACGATGTATTTGCGCATGCGGCGATGGCCCAAGATCTGCTTGGCATCCGGGCTGCGCCAGCAACGGGAGACTACCCTTGAAAACGTCAGTGAAATTGCGCCTGGCCAGTCTTGCCGCGACAGCCATGGTTCTTTCTGCAGGAACGGCGCTATCGGCCGATCTCGTCATTTCCAATTGGGCCGGATACATGGCGCCGGACATCGCCGAAACCTTCAAGGCGGCGACCGGACTGACGATCGAGGTGGTCAACCACGCCACCAACGAAGAGATCATGGGCAAGCTGATGGCGGGCCAGGGCAAGGGCTACGACGTTGTGTTCGTCTCTTCGCCGTTCGCCCATATCCTCAACGGCCAAGGCCTGCTCGAGCCGCTCGGCCCCGAAAAGGTGCCGAATCTCAAGAACCTCTATCCTCAAGCGACCAAGCTGGCGTTCGATCCGGGCAATACCTATGCCATCCCCTATGCCTGGGGCACGACTGGTCTCTGCTATCGCTCCGATCTGGTCGAAGGAACGCCGGACAGCTGGTCCTATCTTCTGACGCCGCCGGACGCGCTGAAGGGCAAGATTACCATGCTCTCGACCGACCGCTGGCTTATGGCGCCGGCCCTGCTTCTGAAAGGCTATTCGGTCAACGAGAAGGATCCGGCCAAGATCGAAGAGGCCAAGAACCTTTTGATCGAAGCGAAGAAGACGTTGCTCGCCTATGACGACACGACTTTCTTCTCCAAGCTCGTCTCCGGTGAAGCTTCGCTGGTGCAGGCCTGGGACGGCTGGTGCAATTACGGCATTGCCGAGAACGACAAGATCAAGTTCGTCGTGCCGAAGGAAGGCTCCGATCTCTGGATCGATACGATGGTCGTGATGAAGAATTCCGAGCACAAGGAAGCGGCGCTGAAGTTCCTCGACTTCATCCTCGAAGCCAAGAACCACGCCTGGGCCGCGTCCAATATCTTCTACGAAGTGCCCAACAAGCCGGCCATGGAAAGCCTCGATCCGGAACTGATCAAGAAATACCCGACCATGGGTGTGTCGCCGGAAACGCTGGTCAAATACGAGGAATTGCAGGACCTCGGTGAAGCCCAACGCGACTATTCGCGTGCGGTCAGCGAGATCAAGGCGGCGAACTAACCCTGTCTCTTCTCCCCAGCGGGGAGAAGGTGCCCGAAGGGCGGATGAGGGGGCGGTGCGGCAAGCTGAGAGTTGCGGAAAGACCCCCTCATCGCCTCGCATTCGCTCGGCACTTCTCCCCGCTGGGGAGAAGAGAGAGCAAGCCAAGCAGCCCCGCACTCATGGCTCATTTAAGAGCGCGGCCATTCAATCCGGAGTCCTTTTCTTGTCCTCGCAGACGGTTCGTTCCAATCTCATGGCTCTGCCTGCCGTTGCGTGGCTCGTCCTGTTCATGGTCGTTCCGTGCCTGATCATTCTGGCCTATGCATTCCTGACGCGCGGTCTTTACGGCGGCATCGAAAACACGCTGACGGCGGAAAATTTTCAAAGGGTCATCGATCCTCTCTACGCGAAGATCTTTCTGACATCGGTGCGCATCGCAGGCTTGGCGACCTTGCTGGCGATCCTGATTGCCTATCCCGCCGCCTATGCCATCTGCCTGGCGCCCAAACGGACGCAACCGCTGCTGCTGTTCTTTGCCGTCCTGCCGTTCTGGAGCAATTACCTGATCCGCACTTATGCCTGGATCGTGCTCTTGAACCGCGAGGGCCTGATCAACAATCTGCTGCGCTGGTTTGGTTACGAGGGCGAGCCGCTGGCGCTCCTTTATAGTGAAGGCGCTGTCATTACCGGCCTGGTCTACAACTACCTGCCCTTCGTGATCCTCGCCATCTATTCCAGCCTGTCGCGGCTGAACGGCGAACTGATCGAAGCCTCTCGCGATCTTGGCGCTTCGCGGGTGCGGACATTCTTCCGCGTCACCCTGCCGCTGACCATGCCGGGCGTGGCTGCCGGTGGCGTGTTCGTCTTCGTTCTTTCGATCGGCAATTTCGTCACCCCGGCACTGCTCGGTGGCGGCCGGTTCCAGATGATCGGCAATCTTGTCTATGACCAGTTCCTGACCGCCAACGACTGGCCGTTCGGTGCAGCACTCGGCATGGTGCTGATCGCCATCATGATCGGTCTGCTGCTTCTGCAGGCGCGTGCCTCGGCGCGCTTCAGCGGCGAAAAGCAGGAGGCCGCCAATGGCTGATGCCCTGCGCACCAAACTGACCGGGCGGACCATCCTCGTCCTGGTCTTCGGCTTCCTCTATCTGCCGATCGCGGTTCTCGTGCTGTTATCGTTCAACGAAAGCGGCCTGCCGACGACTTGGTCTGGCTTTTCGCTGCGCTGGTACGTCTCGCTCGCCAATAACGGCGATATCCTGCATGCCGCCTGGAACACGCTGGTCGTGGCGATCTTCGCGACGCTGATCGCCACCGTACTCGGAACCATGCTGGCGATCGGCATGGAAACGCGCAAGCGCAAGAGCACGGCTCTCGAAGCGCTGGCGTTTGCGCCGATGGTCATTCCCGATATCGTGCTGGCCGTGGCACTTCTCACCCTGTTTTCGCGTCTGAACGTGACGATGGGCCTGCCGACGATCATCATCAGCCACGTGATCTTCGATCTCGCCTTCGTCTGCTCCGTGGTGCGTGCCCGCTTGAAGAATTTCGACTTCTCGATTGTCGAGGCTTCTCGCGATCTCGGAGCTTCGCCGTTCACCACCTTCTGGCGGATCACCTTTCCGGTTTTGCTGCCAGCCATCATCGCCGGTGCGCTGCTTGCCTTCACCCTGTCGGTCGATGAATTCATAATCGCCTTCTTCACCTCCGGCGCCGGGCGCTCCTCCATCACCCTGCCGATGCAGATCTATTCGATGATCCGCTTCGGCGTGACGCCGGAAATCAATGCGCTCGCCACCATCGTCATGGGCGTCAGCGCTACTGCCCTGCTCCTTTCGCAATGGCTGAACAAAGAACAGATGACCCGATGAACACTTCTTTCAAAGCCCCGGTTCTGGCGGTCGACAATGTCGTCAAGCGCTTCGGCAAAACCATCGCGGTCAACGGCCTGTCGCTGGATATAAGAGAGAACGAATTTTTCGCGCTGCTCGGCCCGTCCGGCTGCGGCAAGACCACGCTTTTGCGGATGATTGCCGGGTTCGAAGTGCCGGACGAAGGCCGTATCCGGCTGGCAGGGAACGACATCACCGGGCAGGCGCCGGAAAAGCGGCCGCTCAACCTGATGTTCCAGTCCTACGCCCTGTTTCCGCATATGACGGTTCGGCAGAACCTGGCTTACGGCCTCGAAATGGAACGGCTTGCCAAGCCCGAAATTTCGGCGCGCGTCGAGGAGATGTTGAAGACCACGGACCTGCAGGCGCTGGCCGAGCGCAAGCCGGCTGAGCTTTCCGGTGGGCAGAAACAGCGTGTGGCTCTCGCCCGCGCGCTGATCAAGCGGCCGAAGGTCTTGCTTCTCGACGAACCGCTTGGCGCGCTCGACAAGAAGCTGCGCGAAAAAATGCAGCTGGAGTTAAAACGGCTGCAAAATGAGGTCGGGATCACCTTCATTATCGTCACGCACGATCAGGAAGAGGCGCTGGTCATGGCCGATCGGGTCGCGGTGTTGAAGGACGGCAGCATTCTCCAGTGCGGCACGCCGGAAGAGGTCTATGAGCGGCCAGCCAACCGCTTCGTTGCAGGCTTTATCGGTGTGATGAATTTCATTGAGGGCGAGATCGGCAGCGATGCCCAGTTTCGCTCAGGCGGCGAAGCATTCGTCTGCAATACCGAAGGTCTGAAACGCAACGCCAAGGCCGTGCTGGCGATCCGGCCGGAAAATATCATGTTGAGCCCGGTAGGCTCCGGGATCGCCGGAACCGTCGTCGATGCCGCCTATCACGGTCTCGACCGGCAACTCTACGTCAAGACGGCTCTATCGGCCGTACCCCTTCAGGTTCGCGTGGCGGCCACCGGGGCAGCCATTGTGCAGACAGGCGCTGCAGTAACGCTCGGGTTCGACGCTGCAGCCTGCCGGATTTTCCAGGACTAAAGAAAACAAGAGGGAACTGATGTCCAAGACGATTGCATTCTTTCCGGAAGCGGCCTTCGGCCCGGCGCTCAATTCCGTCGGCATCGCGCAGGCTGTCGAGGCGCTCGGCCACAAGGCCGTCTTTCTGTCCGATCCCGGTTTCATCGATGTCTACAAGGGCTATGGCTTCGAGGCCTATCCGGTGAACCTCTCGGCGCCGATGCCGCCGGAACAGATGGCAAAGTTCTGGGAGGATTTTATCAACGGCCATATCCCGAACTTCCGCAAAAGCCCCTACGACCAGATCAGCAACTATGTGCGCGACTGCTGGGAAGCGATCGTCGACAGCGCCAAGTGGGCTGAGAAGGACCTGCCAGGCGTGCTCGCCAAAATCAAGCCCGACCTGATCTGCGTCGATAACGTCATCCTGTTTCCGGCCATCAAGCAGTTCGGCAAGCCCTGGGTGCGGATCATCTCCTGCTCGGAAAACGAAATTGACGACGACAACATCCCGCCGCACCTTTCTGGCTGCCGTCAGGACGATAGGGCCGGTCATGCCGCCTACCGTGAAAAGTTCAACACGGTGATCAAACCGATCCACGACGATTTCAATAGCTTCCTCGCGTCGACCGGGGAGGCGGCCTATCCGATCGGCCAGTTCTTCGAGGCATCACCCTTCATGAACCTGTTGCTCTATCCGAAATCGGTGAAGTTCGATCGGGAACATTCGCTCGATCCGAAACAGTTTCAATATCTCGAAGGCTGCGTGCGCAAGGAAAAACCCTACGACGTCCCGGTCTTTTCCGAGAACAACGACAAGCCTCTTCTTTATATATCCTTTGGCAGTCTTGGTGCCGGCGATACCGATCTTCTGAAGCGGCTGATCACCACAATTGGAAAACTGCCCTATCGCGCGCTGGTCAATGTCGGCGACTATAAGGAGCAGTATAGCGACCTGCCTGGTAATATCATTGTCGATAGCTGGTTTCCGCAACCGTCCGTTATTCCGCAAATCGATGCGGCCATTCATCACGGTGGCAACAACTCGTTCACCGAATGCCTCTATTTCGGCAAGCCGGCGATCATCATGCCCTATGTCTGGGATGGCCACGACAATGCCACCCGCGTCGATGAGACCGGCCATGGCTTCAAGATGCCGCGCTACGACTGGACGGACGAGGAACTGGCCGCCAAGCTCGATGCCTGCATCAACGATCCGAAGATGAAGGCGAAATTGGCAGCGACCAGCGCCCATATGCAGTCGCAGAACGGCCCGGCAAAGGCCGCGGCCATTCTCGATCAGCTGGCACAGACGGGGACATTCGATGGCTGAGCCTTCATCCGCCCCCCACATCTACAACGCCACGACTTATGACGACCTCGTCGACTGGGGCCTGCAGCCCGACAGTGTCGAGGGCCACTCGAAATCGACTGGGCGGCTCGTACACAAGGGGCCGGACAACCGGCCGGAATCCGGCATCTGGCTCTGCACGCCCGGCCGCTGGCGGCTGTCGATCCCGCGCGACGAGTTCTGCCATTTCGTCGCCGGCCGCGCCATCTACCGCTCCGACGAGGGCGAGGTGATCGAGGTCGAGGCGGGCACGGTGGTGATGTTTCCCGGCGGCTGGACCGGCGAGTGCCACGTGATCGAGACCATGCGCAACATCTACATGCTGGTCTGACCGGCGGACTTGAAACTACTGCAGCGGTTTCTTGGCGTTTCTCCAAACGCCGCCGCTTCCCAAAGAAAAGACGAAAGGAAACACGCCATGACCGCAACACCATTGATGCGCAAGCCGCTCGAACAGACCGACCTCAAGGACTGGGGCATTATCTCAACGATGATCGAGGGCGAAAGCCGCACGACCGGCAAGCTGATCCACAAGGGCCCGAACGGTGAATCCGAATGCGGGCTCTGGGTCTGCACACCCGGCAAGTGGGACTGCCACGTGACGCGCGACGAATTCTGCCACTTCCTCGAAGGCCGTTGCACCTATGTGCATGAATCGGGCGAAGTGATCGAGATCACCCCGGATACGGCAGCCTTCTTCCCGCAGGATTGGAAGGGCGTCTGCACCGTCCATGAGACGATCAAGAAGGTTTACATGATCCGCTGAGGGTTTTGGGGGCAAACCGCGCGGGCAGCCCCCCTCATCCGCCCTTCGGGCACCTTCTCCCATCGGGGAGAAGAGGTAGCGGCGAATTCTGTTCCTCCTCTCCCCGGCGGGGAGAGGGCAGGGTGAGGGAGACTTCACCTCTCGGAATAAAGCGACAAGGAAAACACCATGTTCAATCCAACCGAGCCCGTCTTCTACCGGCACCCGGTCTACATCACGGCGACGGGCGAGCGTCATACGGTGATCAATCCCGCCACGCTTGGAAACGAGGGCGTGTTTGCTGAGACGACGGTTGCGGAACTTGATGCCGTACTGTTTGCGGCCAAACAGGCCCAGTCGGACTGGAAACGTCTCGACGCCAAAAGCCGCGCCACCATCCTGCACCGGATCGCCAACCGGATCGAGGCGACCGACATGCTGACCTGCGCCGAACTGATGTCGCGCGAGATGGGCAAGCCCTATCCGGAAGCGATCGGCGAGGTCGCCAATTGCGCCGGCGCCTTCCGCTATTTCGCCGAAATGGCCCGCGACGAGGCCGGCAAGGTGGCCGGCACGACGCAGGCCGGGTCGTTCCAATATGCGCGCTATGAAGCGCTCGGCACCAGCGTCCACATCATGCCGTTCAATTTCCCGATCCTGTTGATGTGCTGGACGGTGGCGGCGTCGCTTGCGTCCGGCAATGCCTGCATCATCAAGCCCGCGCTGGCGACGACCCTGTCGACGCTGGAGTTCATGACCGTCTTCGAGGCCTTGCCGGAGGGGTTGATCGCCTGCGTGCCGGGTGGCGCAGAGGTCGGGCAGTATCTGATCGCCTCGCCGCTCACCCACGCCGTCGCCTTTACCGGTTCGGTTGCCGCCGGCCGGGCCGTGGCTTCTGCCGCCGCGGGCCAGATGAAACCGGCGGTGATCGAGGCGGGTGGCAGCGATCCGATGATCATCACCGCGCATGCGCCGCTTGATGTCGCCGCCGCGGGTGCCGTTACCGCCGCATTCCATCTCTCCGGCCAGGTCTGCACCTCGGCCGAACGTTTCTTCGTCGTCGACAGCGTCCATGATGCGTTCATCGAGAAATTTGCCGCGCAGGCCGGCCGCCTGCGTGTCGGTAACGGTCTGACCCGAGCCGAGATCGGCCCGCTGGTCAGCGAAGCTGCGCGCAAAAAGGTGATCCGGCTTGTCGAGGATGCCAAGGCCAAGGGCGCAACCGTTATCCTTGGCGGCAAGATTCCGGAAAGCGAGCCGGTCGGCTGGTTCTATGAACCGACGATCCTCACCGGCTGCACACCGGATATGGCGATTATGCAGGAAGAATGTTTCGGCCCGGTTGCCGCCGTCGCCCGTGTCGCCGATTTCGATGAGGCCGTGCGGCTTGCCAATGACAGTCCTTTTGGCCTCGGCGCTTCGGTGTTCACCACCAGCCTGGAGGAGGCGATGGAAGCGGCTGAGCGGCTGGACTCCGGCATGGTCTGGGTCAACAACCCGATGATCGACAATGATGCTCTGCCCTTCGGCGGCTGGAAGGCATCCGGTATGGGCCGTGAACTTGGCCGCCAGGGGCTGGACGCCTTTCGCCGCTCGAAAATGGTGATCATCGACCACAAGCCGGTCATTCACGAGTGGTGGTACCCCTATCCCGACAGCTGGTTCTACCAGGAAGGCGGGCGCAAGCACGTCTGACAAATTCTCTTCTCCCCAGCGGGGAGAGGTGGCGCAAAGCGCCGGATGAGGGGGCGCAGCTCTCTGAAGAAACTGATGCCTACAGGGCCAAGAATTCGAAAAGGACATTTGGATTATGAAAATCTCCATTCTCGGTGGCGCCGGCCTGATGGGCGCCGGTATCGTCCGCGACCTGGTTTCCGACCGCGCCATTGTCGATATTTCGACGATCCGCATCTGCGACACGTCGCGCGAGCGCATGGAAAGCCTTGTTGCTGATCTCGGCGACTCGCGGCTGGAACTGTTCGACCTCAATGTCACCGACCCGGCGCGGCTGGCGGAAGCGATCGAGGGCGCCGATCTCTGCATCAACTGCGTGCCCACCCTGCTCGGTTTCCAGATGACCATCTTCGAGGCGGCACTATCCGCAAAGGTCGCCTATATGGATCTGGGCGGCCTCGGCACGTTCACCGTCAAGCAGATCGCCGAGCATGAGCGCTTCAAGGCGGCGGGCGTCACCGCCGTTGTTGGCGTCGGTGCCGATCCCGGCATGTCCAACGTCATCTGCCGGGCGGTGGCCGACGAACTCGATACGATCGAGAAGATCAACCTCTATTGGGCGGCTGAATTGACCGGCGATGAAAACCCCATCCTGATGCCGCCCTATAGCGTCTCGACGGTTCTGGCCGAATATGCCCATCCGAGCACCCAGTTCTTCGGTGGCAAGCATGTCGAATGCGCACCGATGACGGGCAGGGAAGTGCTCGACCTGCCGGAACCGTGGGGACGCTGCGAATTCATGTATTCGCCACATTCCGAACAGCTGACCGTGCCGCTCGCCGATGGCATTCGCGACAAGGGCATCCAGGAGTTCACCTGGAAACTGCATCTGCCGCACCGCGAGCATGAGGCCTGGGTCGGTCTGGTGAAGGCAGGATTTGGCGATTTCAACGATCCTGTCGAGGTCGGTGGCGTGTCGGTCAAGCCGCTGGATGTGCTCAACGCGGTCATCCAGCGCAACATTGCCCGCAATCCGCACCGCATTCCGCAGCAGGAAAGTTCTGAGATCCATTTCGCCATTGGCCGGGGCCTGAAAGATGGCAAGCCGGTCGAGGTCCGCTACGAGGTGATCGTCACGCCGGATGAGATGTATGCGCCTTATGTGGATGCAGGCACATCGATGAGTGCGTCGATCGCTGCCCAGCTGGTCTTGAAGAACCCGAAGCGACCCGGTGTCTGGGCGCCGGAGGAATACTTCACGGCAGCCGATTTCTTCCCCGAACTGGAGAAGCGCAAGTTCACGGTAAGCCACAGCGTAAGGGCGCTTTAGGGCGCATTCTACCTACTAGTTGCCCTTTCCCAATTTTGACCATTTGGGAAAGATTTTGTCGGCTGATTTCGATGATTGTGACCCGGATTCGCGCATGTTTTGACGGATGTTCCAAATACACCATTGAATTCAGACACTTATCAAAAACTTCATTTTCTTTCAAAGTCTGTGTTGACTTGTTTCGGGTGTGTCGCCTATAAACCGCTCACCAACGAGGGCGGCGGCGCTGCTGGCGACCGACGAACTCGC
>NZ_JAFCXF010000023.1:0-39106 GCF_049898205.1 Pararhizobium sp. DWP3-4
GTCAGCTTATGATCGTGTTGTCATCGGCAATGATGGGGATGCGGGTTGGATGCGCTGGATGTCCACAGGTGGTTTCGGCTTGTAGCCCGCTTTCGCTTTCCGCGAAGGACATCCAGCAACAGGCCGACGGTCTTGCTATCGTTGTCGAATAGATGCACCAACTGCGCCCCGCGCGTACCGATCCGGCCTCGGGCAAGCGACACCTCGCCGAATTATGTCGGCTGAACGGCCCACGCATAAAAGCTGGCCACGCTCTTTTCCGGCGCCATACGCTCGACATAGAGGTGGTAGGGCTGTCTTATCATGACAGCAGAATCGCGCGTGTGGATTCTCCCCTCCAATAGGCGTGAGAGAAATCTCGGGCAAGAAAACTATTCGGCAATGAAAATCAGCCCTCGACATGGTGAGCGCTGGTGTTGCACCGAAGCGGAAGCTCGCGCTGCCGGCTGGCGAAACGCGGGAAAGTAAGGTCGGAGCCGGACTTACTTGCGTTTAGATCGCTCGGCTATCCTTATCGGGGTAGAACAACCAATTCTGACAGTATCCTTCTCTTCATGCCTTATGAACAGCTGGCAGGCCACGCAGGCCTTCTGGAGGCGGCCGACAATTCGATATTTTCGGGCAATCTGGCAAAATTGCTTCTTCACTACGTCACAGGTGTCGAGTCCAATCTCAACACTCTCACAGCCGAGGAATTACCACGCCTCGTGCATACCATCAGCGATCTGATTGTCGCATGCGCCTCGCTGTCTGTTGCGACGGTCGCGCCATCGAAGCTTCCAAATATGGGCATGATGGAGCGCGCGCATCGTTATATACATGGCAATCTACGTTCGGATGAGCTCACGCTCGAAAAGATCTGCCGTTCTCTTGGTATCTCCCGTACTCGGCTCTACCAATTGTTTAGCGCAAGTGGCGGTGTTCTTAATTATATACGGAAACAGCGGCTTCTTGCAGCTTACGCGGACCTCAGCGATGCCACCAACACCCGGCCGATATCAGAAATAGCGGAAGCTGCAGGGTTCGATCTGGCTGCCAATTTTAGCCGCGCTTTCAGCCACGAATTCGGAGTCAACCCTCGGGATATTCGAAAAGCCGCTACGCTGCAGCCCTCCCGATCTCCAATTCCGCCTGGTGGCCGCTACGGCGGTTCATTCGGCGACTGGCTGAGTGTGTTGGGAAAGTGAGGCGGTTCAATGAACCCGGTCCGGACATTCCTTATTTAAGCAGGCAGACAGTAGGGGTATGGTCAGATCGCCGACGACGTCAAGCGCTTGTCGCGCCCTCGAATACAAGAATGCTCGTTCATGCGCGGAGAAAAAGGAAAACGTTACCGTCGCTGACCGTCGAGGCAGTGTCCGGGGCCGCTGGTGCCATCGGTGTCGGCGGCAACGGCATGAATGCCCGCAACACCGCTGATGCCGAGCGCGAAGGAGAGGAGGAACTCGCTGTTGCGGCCACCCTTGCCCGTTGCGCGCAGCGTCACGGTCGTTTCACCGCCGGCAAGCAAAAGGACGGGCTTGGTGAAAGGTCTGTTCCTTGTCGCAATCTCGCGGGCGATGGCCGCATGCACGCTTGCCACGTCGCGGGCTTCTCCTTCGATCGAATCCGAAAGGATCACTGCTTCGATCCCGTGCCTTCGGGCGTGTTCAGCCGCAGCTTCGAGCGAGACGGCAGCCGACGCAATGACATGGACCTGGTCCTTTGTGAACCGCGGATCGCTTGGCTCCAGGCCGTCCGCAGCTGACGATTTGAGGTGCGCCACGTTGAAAACGTTTCCCGATTTCGGCCATACGATTTCGTCTGAGGAATCCGTTGAGGCGGCTCTTTTCCTGCGCGAGCGCTTCGACTGATCCAGTCGCGTCGCGATACCTCCGCATTGGCGCGGGCTGGTTGTCAAAACGGACACCCACCCGCGTTCACTGAGTATGAGTAAGCGGGCGTCCGTTATTTCAAGTTTAGAGAACGGAGACGTTCTCGGCCTTCGACTTTCCTGTCTTGCGATCCTGTCCGACTTCGAAGGTTACCTTGTCACCTTCGCGAAGGGAGCCGCCGCGCTCAAGCGCTGACACATGAACGAACACGTCCTGTCCGCCGTTCTCCGGGGTGATGAACCCGAAACCCTTGTCGTCGTTGAAGAATTTTACCGTACCAGTAGCCATAGATGCTTTCCCGAAGTTTTCAATAATGCGCGCGCAAACTATAGGATGCCGATAGTCCAGGCAACCGTGCCATCCCGTCATGAACGAGGTTTGTCAGCGGTCAAGGGCGGACAAGCTGTTGGTCCGACCATCGAATTCAACCGTGCCTCGCCTCGATCTACACCGTCGGCACTGATAGTGGGCGGGATCGCGGCGCGGACGAGGCGAAGTTCCTCTGAGCGGGTCACCGTAAAAAACCGTCCTGTCCAAATTCTTCCCAACCCGCCAGTTCCGCGCTTGCGTCACCCGACCCCGCCCCTGGTGCCGGAGAACTCGCCCCCTTCTTCAACGATCGCGTCAGCTTCGCTTTGTAGGCGGCCCGCCGTCGGTTCTCGGCCGCAGCCGCGATGTCGTCCTCCCGCCATTCGTCAACTGTGCCGCTGTCGAGGAGTGCTTCCACGACCTTCGGATCGAAGACATGGAAGGTGATCTGCCTGGCACGGCCCGCTAGTCGTACAGTCCTCGTCCCCGCGCTGGGGAGGCGACCGTCGGCAAGCCACCGATGCCGCTCTCCTGGCTTGATCGTCAGGATGTCCTGTATCTCTCGAGGAATCACGGGCAGGTTTCCGATGTCCGTCATCGCTGCGGAAACGATGCCCGCCGCGGCGTTGAATTCGGACTTCGCTTCGGCTGGCATTGCAAGCACGAGTTCGCCCGCTTCCAGGATCAGCGATTTCTTCGAAGACACCGGGAGCCGCGCCCGCATCTCGAGAAGGATTCCGTGCGCGCGCACCGACGACCCGAGCGTGGCTTTTGACGGCAAAGTCCAGGTCCTCAGAAGTTCGATGTCGTTTCTCTCGCGCTTAGGCATGCTGCCTAAATGGGTCGGCGAGCAGCCAAGTCAACGTGGCGGGCGGGCCATTGGCGACGAGATAGGCCCTACCTCACAGTTCTTTGACAAGTCGATCCCGCTCGTGTTCGGGGAGCGCTGGATTGCTCTTGCGCCACAATCGGCCGCGGACGACGAAATATCTTCCGTCGGGGTCGAGGTATTGGCTTCCATTTTCGTTTTTTCGCCTCATGGGAAAAGAACTTTCATAAGGCTGAGTGGTTTGGGATGTGAGGTCGCGGCGTGTCAAATCGGACACGACGGAGATGATGAACGCAACGATTTTTCCGATTTCTCGCTGTGGGCAACGAAATGCCAGGCGAGCATCCAACCCGTCCGCCGCGTCCTCATCCACCGACAGAATGGCAGGAAGTATGGAGCGGCGGTCGAACTCGATCCGACCATTTATTACGCCATCCAGCTCTTGCGCGAGGAAGCACATACGCTGGTGTGGCAACGGGTTAAATTCCTGACAGCTGTCATGGAAGCGGCTAATAACCAGCTTTTAGCTGAAAACCAGCTGGAGAGTGTTTAAGGGAACGATCTTGCAATATTTTGCGACGAGCGTCTCGGCTTTCATTACCGGGGGTTCACGGATTCCGAAGCAGCCCGAATATCCAGTTATCGAGAAACAAGAAACAAGCTTCGAGATAGACCGCAAAAATCCGGGTGACCGTTCAATTTCACTAAAAGCCCGTGTACCTAACCGGTCAGCGGGCTTTTTGCGTTCTGGCGGGGCTGCACAATAAAAAAAGAGCCTCACCAGCAATGCCGGGAGGCTCTTGAATTACCCACAGCGTTCGAGGTCTACGGGTGTGGGCAAAAGAATACATTGTGTAAGGATAGTCAATTCCTTCCGGCCGCCACATTACGACAAAGCCTAAGCCTCCAACCGCGACGGAAATTCCTATGAATATCCCGGCGTTTTGGAAAATGGTCATTCTTCTTCCGCGCCCCCGCGTCCGTGGGTGAAGGCGCGCCCTTCATTGGTTTCCTTTGGATCACCCTCGTTAGGGTGTGGATTGTCTGCGTACATAATCCGCAGATTTTTCAGGACTTCTTCCATGGCGCCGATCGTTTCCATGGTGCCCCAGCCGTTGGTCGTAGCTCGATTGATTATGTCCTGAAGAGATCCGTCAACCTCTTCCTGACAGAGCAGATGACGGTCTTCGTGGGATACCGGAAGCTTCGGGGTATTGATCATCGTGGTTCCTCCATGCCAAGAAACCAAAGCGAATTCTGTTGGTTCCAGGGAGGCGCTAAAACGCTATTTTCCGTCCGACGCGTGGGTCTCGAGTTGTTGCCGGAGGCGGGCTTGTCTCAAAGCTTCTGTCTTCCGTCTTTCTGCGGCCAGGCGGGCTTCTTCTGATGAAACCGCATATGTCTTCGCCGTTTCGAAATTTCCGCGAGGCGACGCACCTCGTGGCCGTCTGTTTTTTACTTCGGTCATGCGATCGCCTCCCGTAGTGCAAGCATCGCGGCAATGGAATTCTTAATTGCATTCACCAAGATTTTGGGCTGGCACGGTTTACTCACCCACTCTCCACGAATGAAAATCGGATCGATTTCGTCCTGGGTAGACCCAGAGCAGACAATAAATGGAATGGAATTTTGGTGGAGACGCGATGCCACCCCAGTGCATGATCCATCTTTCAGACAAATGTCCAGGATCGCTGCATCAGGGGAATGATCAGCGAGCCAAGCCGACGCCTCCGAGCAGGAATAACAAATGTGGGTCGTAAAACCCGCGTTTTTAAGTATTTGTTCGAAGTCCATCGCGATCAGCGGCTCATCCTCAAGGATGAGGATAATATTAGCATTGGCTTTATTAATATTTGATAGGTCGCGATGAGGCATGGCTCTGCTCCAATAGGGTGGGCAAGAGCAGATTATCTCTTAAACAGTCACAGCCGAGAAATGGATGTAGTGGGACCGGTATGGTCAATATACACCACAACCACTCAAGAGACTAATTGAATCCCAACGTTTCTAATGGGCCACTGCGGTGCTGATCGAAAATGACCCCGCAAAAGCGGGGCGAAGTTGACCTTGTGCCGAGGAGGGGCACCGGCGAATACGGAACTAAGGTATGGCTGCTTTGTTCCGATGAAGACGTCGGTTGGAAGCAAAAACGATCTTGAAGGATTTCTCAGGGCAGATAAAATCTCCCGATGTTCTGGAAGAAAAAGCCCAAGGCCGTAAAAGTTCTGCGATCAAGCATTGTGACGATTTCGGAGACGCCGGAGTTGGGCATGCTAACGATCCAGACGGATCGAAATCAGGTTCGCCTGATAATCGACGAAGCCAATGCTCGGCAGCTCACGGAAGAGTGCCTAAAACTTCTGGGCTACCCAGCATCGATGAATTAGGGTCAGCACTACATCTTCGTTCAATCTAAAACTTCTGCGAAGCCGATCGCGGCATCGGAGGTCCGGCTTACTACGGGGCTCGTATCGAAACCGAAATCCAAATGGTCAGACGTCACGTGCTCCGTGGTGAGACCATTGTTGTGAAGCAGCATATGCTCATACAGCGTCTCAGAAACTTGGGCATTTCGACCGTCGAGGCTGAGCGACTTCTGGATACCTTTCAGAGTATACAGGCGTTACACCGACTGCATCTCTCTAGGATTAGTGGCTGACCGCAATCTCAGTTGCGAGTTACCGCTCGCCCATCCCAATAGTCGCTGGCTAGGTGCTCGATGCAGCGCCACTCGGTTTGGCCGCGGCTCCGCTCCTTCCCAAACGAGCCCCAGCGCTTGCAGCCTTCGTGGCCGTACCAGTCTCGAAATGCACCGGTGAATCGGGTGAACCATACTGTCGTCAGTCATCACCGTCTGCCTTGAAACACTCGCATTTGATTCCCAGGAAGTAATTCGATGACTTTTTCTCGATCCAGCTCCATCAAAGCGTTGACGATCTCGTGCTCCCAGAAACCCTTTCCAACCATTGGCACGCCTACAGCATAAAGGCTCGTGGCTTCGCCCCCCCAGTCCTCGCAGTATCTCCATGAGTTCCTGAGCTTGTCGTCGTGACTCATTCACCGGACGTCCCGTTCAAAGCTCCACTGCCAACCACGGGTGAGGCCGATGCTCATCCCGGTCTGGGTGACGGCCAGTTGCTGTTTCAAACACTTGATGTCTGCGAGCAACGTTCCGATCGTCGCGTCGGCGATCTCATAAACTGCGCCGGAATATTGAGTATCATACGCGGCGGCCCTGATCGTAGGCATGGCTTCTCCTGCCACTGTGTGTAACCAGTGGATATCGTGTGTATAACTTGTTGATTATCGGCCGCATCGCCAGTGAAGTTCTTATTATGTTCTTGATTGAAGGAGAATCAAGACGGCCAGCCGAGCATTCGCAAGATAGGGCCTATGAACAGCATCAACGCGACGCCAACGGCGAGGAAAATCAGCGCAATAAGGATGATCTCAGGAGGACGCTTGGGCATCACTGATCCTTCAAGTCTTCTGCTTTTGCATCAAGCACGATCTTCAGCGTGCGGATCATATCCGCTAGGTCGAGCAGAACAACCTTTAGGTCATCATTGTTTCCGGCGGCCTCCGCCATTAGCGCCGCTATCTCGATGTCTCGAAGCGGATCTTGTCCTCGGCGACCCGGGCGAACGCCGGACTCGACACGCATCTCGCGCACCATTCGTACACCCCGATCGATCAACCGTCGGCGCTCATCAATGCCCAACGTTATGGGACTGTTTGCTGCACGGATAAGTTCGGCTATGAAATCTGTGGTGGAACTCAATGGTTCGTCCCTCCGGCTCGCTTGGCAAATTCAAGGTTGAGCTGGGTCGCCCATTTTCCGGCCTGTGCAGCATGGAGCCTGTCCAGGGCGATAACGTTCAGTGCCGCTGGCTGCCCCGCGAATACGTCATAGCCGGTACAAGAATCGTTTGAATTCATGCGCAGATCGAAGCGTTTCGGCGGACACAGTTTCATAGCCATGAATGGTCATTGAGCGGACGCGGGAGTCAATCGACTGTCAAAGAAAAAGGCCGAGCATTCGCCCGACCTTCTAACCGTCCCACAATACGTGCCAGTACATCCGTGGTCACATGCTGGGAGAGGCGTCTTTTGAGCGCGTTTCTTCTACCGTTTCGTAGGCCCAAGAATCTCGCGCGAAATTTCTGGCAGCGTTCTCTGCGCTGTCCTTATCGTCGAATTGATCGGGCAAAACGTAGCTGTTGTCCCCGAGTTGTACGAGCACAGTCTTGCTTATGCAGTCGTATTGAATTCGAAGCTGTTCGCCCATCGTTTCCACCCTGAAGCTGATCGACAAAGAAACTTCAGAGCAATCGATTTGTTCCGCTCGAGGTTTACAAACGGCGAGGTTAGGCGTTGGAGTCTGCGGGCACGGTCGAGACCTTGCCGTCGACTCTGAGAGCAAGCCAGCCGCAGCGTGAACGAAGCAGCCGGCATCCGTATCGCCTACGCCTTGGCGACCGACCGGAGTAGGTAGCATCGCCATGTGGCATGAACAACCTTCAGGGGAATTATTCTGCGGTTTTATCATCAATAAAAAAGCCGCCATCCGTTACCAGATGGCGGCGCAACATGACCACTGAAAAAGCTCACAATAAGAAGTGCAATATGGAATGCCTGCCTCTCTCCCAAGAGTGCATATATAACACTACTAATTTAGGGGTTTTTCAATGCACATTTTTGGGGTTGTTATTCGTCTGTATAATATTGGTGGCAATGTTCCACCAGGCCGGTCATGGCGTCAGAGCTTTCCATTTCGTAAGCCTGTGCAATTCCGCCTTCCTCGGTAAGGGCGTACCGAAACATGGAGCCCGATGCTCCCGTTAGGCGGACCGCCCCGGTCCCCGTCGCACTCCTCATGGCGACGGGGCTTTTACAAGGAGGTCTCACCAGCCGCCGAGGCGATTGTCACCACGCTGAAGAGCGCCGGAAACGGAGCGATCGCAAGCCGTCATCCTTATATGGATGACGGCTTTTTTCCAGCAAATTTCATAAGCTTACATGAACGAAGGGTTCAGATCGGGTTCATAGTCTAAGGCCCATGGTAGGTCATCAACTTGAAAGGAAGACCATGAAAAAGATAATCCAGACCATCGGCGCCGCTGCAATAGCAATGGTGGTCGGCCTTACAACCTTCACACCAGTATCAGCTGCTCCATTCGCTCCCCCAAAGAGTGAAGTGACGTCTGACGTGCAGACCGTCCAATATCGCCACAGTGACGATGACAAGCCGCGCTGGAACAAGCGTCATGACCGACGCGATGATCGCTTCGACCGCCGTCACGATCGCCGCCATGACCGTGCTGAGCGACGCCAAGAGCGGCGCGGGTATTGGAACGGGCACCGTGGCTATCGCGAACACCGCCGTGGCTATCGTCGCCACACCGATGGCTATTACTATTCGCAGGATGTTTTCCGGCTCTTCATTCGATAATCGGAAGCATTGCGTTGGGCCGTCATCCTTCGGGGTGGCGGCATTTTTTATTTCATATGTTAAAATCAGCCGATGTCCGACCAATGGCCTATGTTCATATTGCAATGCATAGTGGTGTTCGGACTGGTGGGCGTGTTGTTCATCCGCGGAGATGGGGACTAGTCTCGCCCGGGATTACGGACATCTTGCGAGGTGAGCCAGCGGTCGGGGGCAACCACTGGCTCGGCAATTACGCCGCACGGGCGGCTGCTTCGCCACCGGCGCTGAAGGGTATTAGCGGCCGGCTAATGAAAACCTTGTGGACTGGTTCTTGTTCCACGGAAAAAAGGATCTGAAGGCAAGCAATGTTTGGTCTCTCAGTTTGACAATATTTAGCATGCGCTGGGCCGCGAAAGGAATGAGAACGTGAATTCATTGACAGATCCCAACAGCGCCATGTTTTACGCTGCCGGTGCTGTAGTGGTGCTCGCTGTTTTGCTGCTCATCGTATGGCTGCTACCAAAACCGTAACTGGGCATCGATCCGTTGCTGATGCCGGGGGGGCTCGGGAGCGTTTATGACTCGGATGAACGGGAAGCGGCGATGGAAGCTTTTTGGTGAGGGGCGAGGGTGGGAGGCAACCTAATGACCTCTCACCGGTTACCCTCGCGTTCAAGGCGTCTTTGGCCAGCAAGTTCCTCGAGTTCTGACCTTACATTGTCGCCGTCAACAGGGACTAACCGGGCCGGAATCGTTCGGACGTCACTGAGACCAAACACAAGCAGCAACTCTGTCTCCATTCGACGACCCGGCATTACGAGATGGCCGTAGCTCCCCATCCAGAGCATTCCATCTCGGAGCGCTGCCAGACACTCTTTACCTGAAGCGTTTCAACGTCGATGCCGTATTGGGCGAAGATTAGTTCCTCGCTGTGTGCCTTGGTTGCCTTTTCCAACTGCATCGGGATTCCGCCATCTCCAATTGTGGTGACTTCTCACAGCCTATGGACGTTATTTAATAGCACGCGCAGCCCCGACGATGAGGTGTCTGCAAGGCTGCACCACCCGTCAGATAAATTGACCAATATTGGATCCAATGTTCATATTAAGTTCGCTGAATGTCCAGAATACATCCAAATTTGGCGCTTGCGGTATTAAGCCTATCCGTCGAATCTTCCTCTGGACGAGGCCAAACGGCCGCAAAGAAACTCGAATTCATCTGAGGACAAACCATGAAATTTAATAGCGTTGGCTTAGGTTTTATTGCAATCGCGTTCGGCATCGCGGGGAATGGACTGGCGACCGGCACCTCCCACGCCGCAGAGTTTTCTTTTACGGCTACCAACACCACCAAGACGGCAATCACCGAAGTGCTGGTTTCTGAAAACAAAAGCGACTGGGGTTATTTCGACATTGGGAGCGGGATCAAGCCAGGTTCGACGTCAGACCTCGTCTGGGACCAGAGCACGAATAGCGAAGGCTGCTCCCAGTGGGTCAAGGCCACTTATGCAGACGGCAGCGAATCGGAACCCGCCAAGTTCGATTTTTGCGAAAACGGGCTTGCGATCGATTTCTAACAGATTGCTATGGCGTCGTTATGGACCATCGGTAACCTTGGCGGACCACAATCATGTTCCTCTCGGGCAATTTTCTTACATTACGCTGGAATTGGGTGGAACCAACCGGCCGGTGATAATTGATAATCAATCGACTCCCACCCGCTCGATGTCGATGCAAGCCACTAATGGCCAGGGTCAATTAGTCCATAACGGTCTCGTCGATCTTCTCGCCGCGTTCTGCGTCACGGCGAACGACACGCTCAGAGGATCTTGCGTTATGGTTCCGTATCGCCTCGTTAGCGGCATGGGCGCCTCTCTCCTTTGAGCTGCCGTGCAGAGCCTCGTACGGCACTTTTCCGGCGGCGTGTAAAACTGATTTCTTTGCGGGCGACAACTTCGGCCCGCAGAGATTTTCGTCGAGGGTAGGGCGGGCTCACCATAGTTTCCCCTGTCCGGTTTCTGCATGGCCGTAGCGGGGCCTTTTTAGATAATTTATTTGCAGAGTTTGGGGCAGGCGGCACAGTTCACAACGGAAATTTGGATCGTGGAGCCGGCCCTCAACTTAGTTGTCGGCCTCTATTTAGAGAGCATGCAGCTCTAGGCGTGAAGGTGACAGAAACGTCACGTTTTAGCCACCGTAGATCATTCCTCCAACGCGAATCTTTGCGACGGCCCAAACGACGGGTCGACACACGCTGGTTTGGCCCTGCGCGTGATGTTTTAAATATTTCCAAGGTCGACCCGCCGGCAGGCCCCACCGCAGTTCGGGCGTGGGGGGTCGCAAGGCGGGATAACGCATTCAGCGATAGTCCGCATCAGCGGAAGCACCCGACACGGGCACCAGTTCCCACAAGGCTCGCAAGTCAAGGCCTAGTGAAGAAGTACCAGCAAACCGCACACACGCCGATACCCATGGCAATCCCAGTAGCGGCATTGCCGAGTAGGGCCGTTCCTATAGCGGCGCCGATTGCTACGCCTATAACCAGACCAAGGGTCATATCGAATTCTCGTCGGCGGCACAAACAAAGGGCCAGTGGCCGGCGGAGACCGCTGGTCCGCTTTCGTCGCCGGAGATTGGCCACGGAAGCTATCGGCGCGCTGAAGGGGTCGTCGCTGCCGGCCAGTAAAACAGCAAGATAAACTTCAAATTAAAAAGCCAGCCAACCTGGGAGGACTGGCTGGCCGTAAGATCGATGCAAGTTGGGACTCTGCAGCGTATCGAGCGGTGTGGGGACGCTTCAAAAGTGATGTAATGTTAGACCGAGGACTTTGTTTCGGCTAATTTGAACTTATGACAAATGATATCAACCCCGACTTGCCGATCCGCTTGGCAGGCATCATCGATGCAGGAGGCTGCGAGGATGGCTATAGAAAGACTCACGGCAAGGATGAATAGGACGGAGCCCGAGAGCAGGAAGGCCATGCTTGCAGCTCGGCGGAAGATACGTTTGGCAAATCGCGTTAAGGAGGGACTTGGTAATTTGCAGCCCTGCTTTTAACCAACGCAATTTTGCTTCGGTTGATTATTTGGACGGAAAGGGAGAGCGTTAGCATTTCACGAGTCGTGGCGACCAGGTGGCGATTCGAGAAAAACCAAAATAAGATCAGCTCAAGAATAATATAATTATTTCAGGTGTTTGGGTAGTGAGAGCGCAGGGATTCGAACCCTGGATCTACTGATTAAAAGCTAGAGGTGTCCATTATTCGCAAGGTCTGACCATCGTCCTGGCCATCCTTACCATCTCGACAATAAGTCGGATGTTGCTGACGGGCTGGTCGGTGCACAAACATGAACTGGCGGAGCACTGAACGGCAAGGGTCGGTCTTGCCGGTTATGCCGCGTCCAGCCATTTTCTATCGTCCATGTTCGAG
This sequence comes from Pararhizobium sp. DWP3-4, assembly GCF_049898205.1. NCBI lineage: Bacteria > Pseudomonadati > Pseudomonadota > Alphaproteobacteria > Hyphomicrobiales > Rhizobiaceae > Pararhizobium > Pararhizobium sp. DWP3-4. Next base: position 11,874 of record NZ_JAFCXF010000023.1, read on the forward strand.
AAATGGGAAGCCGAGTTCCTATAGATGTCCGCATATGTGATGCTGACTGCGATCCTGTTCCAGCGAGGATCTGCGGCGTCCAAGGATCTGGACCGGCCCTCTGAGGTCGATGACGATCCCGCAGCAAAGGTTGAGGTACTTGATGCGCCATGGCTCGTCCGCGTTAGGGGCTGGGCGCGCACGGCGTATTCTTATTCGCTCGGCATCGCGCTGGCTTTCGCTCTTCGTGCCGACATTTTTCTTACATCTCAGGTGTAGCGCGGAGGCGGGAAATGTCGAAACGCACATGCATGGACAGGCGACATCAATGATTGATCACTTCTCCAGCGCCCAGTTCTGGTTAGAGTCATTAGAGAACTGGCAAAGCAAAATTCCTCTCCACCACGGTGGTGGTGCTCTCGATTTTCCTGCGTTTCAAAGGGCCACCAGACTCGAAGCCAGTCGCTTCTCCCCACAGCGAGACGGGTGGCTAACGCTGTGAAGCCTCCAAACGCGGCGCTTAAACCACTCTATTTATTGAGGTTGGATCCCATGCGTCGGCTTCGGCCTTCGGCTTCCGTCATAACGTCTACAGCGGCAGGTCGTCGACGTCCGCTATGCGGTCGGTAACGTCGATGGACAGGAAGTCGAACCCGCTCAAAGTGACATAGGTGGGGTCGTTTCTACGGTCAGGATATCGGTGACGACTATGTTCGATGCACTGAAGATCGCATACCGACCGAAGCTAGAGGCCGATCTCAAAAGGCTTTTTTACCGTAACGCGATGCTGCGGTTGTTTGAACGCGCGGCCATCCGGGTCCGTGGCGGGCGAGCCTATGAGAAAACCGCCGGCGGCGATCTTAACGAAGTCAATGCCAGCCAAGCTGCTCGGCGCCGGCGTTTGCGCCTGCAGACGAAACCCGCCCAATGCTGCCGCCGTTATTCATAGATCAAGGAAAATAACGGTCGGTTGGAACATCTGGCCATCTTCCTCACTTATGGACTGGGCATAAGCGACGCAGCATCTAATCTTCACCGCCGAGCGCCCTACTCTACATTTTGAGCGTTTAGCTTTAGGGCCAAACCCCTACTCCAGCTGAGAACGATCGGAGCGGACATGCTCAATCAAAATTTGGAACTTTCACGTCGAGACCTTCTTATCTCGTCAGCAGCGGCGGTGGCTCTTACGGGAGTCGCGGCGCACAACACTGCTGCGCAGCCAACGGGAAACGATATGAAACACACAACGCCTGTGGCTCTCACTGTTAACGGCGAGAGACACCAACTTGCCCTCGATAACAGGACCACGCTTCTCGATACTTTGCGGGAACATTTGCATCTCACGGGAACAAAGAAGGGCTGCGACCATGGACAATGCGGCGCATGCACGGTCATCGTCGACGGTCAGAGGATTAATTCCTGCCTAACGCTTGCCGTCATGCATGACGGCGACGAGATCACGACGATCGAGGGACTGGGCCTTCCAGGCAACCTCCATCCGATGCAGGCGGCGTTCATCAAGCACGACGGCTTCCAGTGCGGCTACTGCACCCCAGGCCAAATCTGTTCCTCCATCGCGGTGCTGGAAGAGATCAAGGCGAACATCCCGAGTCACGTTACTGGCAACCTGACCGAAGCGGTAAGGCTTACGGCCGCCGAGGTCCGCGAGCGCATGAGCGGAAACATCTGTCGGTGCGGAGCCTACTCCAACATCCTGGACGCCATCTCGGAAGTCGGGGGGATTGAAACATGAAGGCCTTTACCTACGAGCGCGCGTCATCGGTCGAAAGTGCCGCCAAGGCAGCAGCTTCGAACCCGCAAACCAAGTTCATTGCCGGCGGTACAAATCTCTTGGATCTCATGAAACTCGAGATCGAGCGCCCGAGCCATCTGATCGACGTGAATGGACTTGGCCTCGACAAGATCGAGCCGACGCCGGAAGGTGGCCTGAGGATCGGTGCTCTCGTCAGGAACACGGCCTTGGCCGCAGACGAGAGGGTGCGACGAGACTACGGTCTCCTATCGCGCGCGCTGCTGGCAGGTGCCTCCGGGCAGCTTCGCAACAAGGCAACAACCGCGGGCAACCTGCTACAGCGAACACGCTGTCCGTACTTCTACGATCCGAACCAACCATGCAACAAGCGCCAGCCAGGTAGTGGTTGCTCTGCGATTGGAGGTTTTACGCGCCAACACGCGGTCATAGGAACGAGCGACGCCTGCATCGCGACGCATCCGAGCGACATGGCAATCGCCATGCGGGCGCTTGACGCCGTTGTCGAAACCGTCAAAGCCGACGGGGCGAAACGGTCCATTCCGATGGCGGACTTCCATCGTCTTCCTGGAGACACGCCGCATATCGAGACAACACTCGAACCTGGCGAAATTATCACTGCGGTCGTCCTGCCGCTACCGACCGGTGGCAAGCACATCTACCGGAAGGTGAGGGACCGGGCATCCTACGCGTTCGCCCTCGTCTCGGTCGGCGCAATCATTCAGCCTGATGGCTCTGGCCGCGTCGCGGTCGGCGGCGTCGCCCATAAGCCTTGGCGCATCGAAGAGGCCGACGTGCAACTCAAAAACGGTGCCAAGGCCGTTGCCTCTGTCTTAATGGCGAGCGCCCGTCCAACCGAGCAGAACCACTTCAAGATCGATCTTGTCGAGCGCACGCTAGGCGCCGTGATCGTGGAGGCAAGGGGATAGTCATGCAGTTCGACAAACCAGCTACCACCAATCCAATCGACCAGCTCAAAGTGGTTGGCAAACCCATCCATAGAATAGACGGCGAGCTCAAGACCACCGGCAGAGCGATGTACGCCTACGAGTGGTACGACAAGAACGTGCCCTATGCCTACGGATATCCCGTTGGCGCTTCGATCGCCAAGGGCAAGATTAAGTCGATCGACACAAGCGCCGCGAACAAGTCGCCAGGGGTGCTTAAGGTCGTCACGACGCTCGACGTCGGAGACCTAAAAAAGGGCAAGTACAACACCGCCAAGCTGTTTGGCGGCGCAGAGATCCAGCACTATCATCAAGCCGTCGCTGTCGTTGTCGCAGATACGTTCGAACGGGCACGTGCCGCAGCGGCATTGGTGAAGGTAGACTATGAAGAACAACCTGGCGTCTACGACCTGCGCGCTGCCATGGCATCGGCCGAGAAGCCCGAGGAATCCCATGAACCGGACACGGCGGTCGGCGACTTCGACGCCGCTTTTAAGACGGCTGCCGTCACGTTGAGCGAGACCTACACAACCCCGGACCAGTCGCACTCGATGATGGAGCCGCACGCTTCGATCGCCGCGTGGATCGGTGATGAGCTGACCGTCTGGACGTCGAGCCAGATGATCGACTGGGGGCGGACCGACCTTGCCACAACGCTCGGGATCGACAAGGAGAAGATCCATCTGATGTCGCCGTTTATCGGCGGCGGGTTTGGCGGTAAGCTGTTCCTGCGCGCCGATGCCGTTCTAGCCGCATTCGCGGCAAAGGACGTCGGCCATCCAGTGAAGGTGGCGCTCCCGCGGCCTTTTGTACCGAACAACACGACGCACCGCCCGGCTACCATCCAGCGCATTCGCATCGGCGCCGAGCGCGACGGCAAGATTACGGCAATCGCCCATGAGAGCTGGTCTGGCGACCTTCCGGGCGGCGGGCCGGAAACGGCAGTCAACCAGACGCGGCTTCTTTACGCCGGAGCAAACCGGATGACGGCAATGCGTCTGGCCACGCTCGACCTTCCAGAAGGCAACGCCATGCGCGCACCCGGCGAGGCGCCGGGTTTGATGGCCCTTGAGATCGCCATTGACGAGATGGCCGAAAAGCTCGGTATGGATCCTGTCCAGTTCCGGATCGTTAACGATACCCAGGTCGATCCGGAGAAGCCAGAGCGGCCGTTCTCGCATCGGGATCTCATCGGCTGCATGGAGCGAGGGCGCAAGGCGTTCGGCTGGGACAAGCGCGCCAAGCCAGGCGCCCGTCGAGAAGGGCAGTGGCTCGTCGGTATGGGTATCGGAGCCGCGTTCCGCAACAATTTGGTGATGCCATCGGGCGCGCGCGTCAAGCTCGACCGGGACGGCGTCGTAACCGTCGAGACCGACATGACCGACATCGGGACCGGCAGCTACACGATTATCGCCCAGACGGCCGCCGAGATGCTTGGCGTTGGCATCGACAAGGTGGCGGTCCAGCTTGGGGATTCCCGCTTTCCGGTATCGGCCGGCTCCGGCGGACAGTTTGGCGCGAACTCTGCAACGTCAGGTGTTTACGCGGCCTGCGTCAAGCTCCGCGAAATCGTCGCCAGCAAGCTCGGCTTCAACTCGGAGAATTCAGTATTCGAAAACGGGACAGTTCGGTCGGGCAACCGCTTCGTCCCGCTGGCGGAGGCCGCGGGCGATGAAGTACTGGTTGGCGAAGACACGATGGAGTGGGGCGATCTGACAAAGACGCACCAGCAGTCGACCTTCGGGGCGCATTTCGTAGAAGTGGGCGTTGATGTCGCGACGGGGGAAACGCGGATAAGGCGCATGCTGGCAGTCTGCGCCGCGGGCCGCATCCTCAACCCGATCACGGCCCGAAGCCAGGTTATCGGCGCGATGACCATGGGAGCGGGTGGTGCGCTCTCCGAAGAGCTCGCCGTCGACACTCGGCGCGGCTTCTTCGTCAACCATGACCTCGCGGGCTACGAGGTGCCGGTCCATGCCGACATCCCGCACCAGGAGGTGATCTTCCTGAACGAGACAGATCCGTTGTCTTCGCCGATGAAAGCGAAGGGCGTGGGAGAACTCGGTCTTTGCGGCGTGTCGGCAGCAATCGCCAACGCGATCTATAACGCCACCGGCATCAGGGTCCGGCACTATCCGATCACCCTCGACAAGCTGATCGGCGAGCTGCCGGACGTAGCTTGAGGAGGATGACATGGACCAAGTTTTAACTTCTCTTCCGACCCCGGTTCGGGCAACCACGTCCGACGAACCGGAAGAGATATTGGCCTTCGCGTTGGCCGCATTGCAGGGGGGCGGTAAAATTGCCCTTGCAACACTTGTCGATATTCGAGGAGGGGCCGCCCGCGCGCTCGGCTCTCAGCTTGCAGTCGCCTCGGACGGCAGGTTCTGTGGCTACGTTTCTGGTGGATGCGTCGAGGCGGCAGTTGCCTGCGAGGCGCTTATGGCCCTTGAAGAAGGACGAGATCGTATCGTGAAGTTTGGGAAGGGTTCTCCATTCTTTGACATCGCCTTGCCATGTGGCGGCGGCATCACGATCGCCATCCACGTCCTAAGGGACGGCAGGCTCGTTGATGGCATCCTTAAAAGCTTACAAGCGCGAGAGACAGGAGCGCTCTGCTACTCACCTGATGAGCACCTACTCGACCGGATATGTCCTCCGTCGCAGTCGGGATGGTATGACAAGGATTTCAAAATCTTGTACCGACCTCGTACGAGGATCGCCGTTTCAGGCGGGAACGCTGAAGCACATGCGGTGTCAGCCATTGCGAAGGCTTGCGGCTTTGATGTAATCGAGACGAATGGGAATGAGCAAAATTTACTGGCGGCGATCGACGAGATGACCGCTGTTGTGTTGCTGCACCATGATCTCGACGCCGAGGAGAGAGTTCTTGGTGCCGCTCTTAGGTCCCGCGCCTTCTACGTCGGCGCACTCGGTAGCACCCGTACTCACAAGCGGCGAGAGGAGCGTCTATGCCTCGCGGGCTGGTCTAAAACCGAGATCAACCGCATTAAGGCGCCGATTGGATTTTTCGGTCCGACAAGAGACGCCAGTTCGCTTGCCCTGTCCGTGCTCGCCGATGTCGCGGCAGCGCGTCTCGCGGCGTACGGATGATCGTGGAACGCGGTTCCGCCGTCGCCATTGTCGTTCTGGCGGCGGGCGCGTCGAGTAGAATGGGCGACGGCGGCGCTCACAAGCTGCTGGCTACCTTCAATGGTGTTCCGCTCGTTCGGCGATCTATCATTAACGCATTGGGATGCGATTGTACCGGCGTGTTCGTCGTCACCGGGCACCGACACGGCGAGATAGCCTCGGTGATCCACGACCTGCCGTGCCGGATTATCCGCAACGAGAAGTATCAAACCGGCATTGCTAGCTCGCTGGGAATTGGGGTGTCCGCTGCGGCTCAAACTGAACCAGAGGGCATAATGATCACGCTTGCCGATATGCCTGATCTTTCAACCGAGCATCTGAACGCACTTGTCGCCGCTTTCCGCGAAACTCGCGCAAGTTCCATCGTGCGCGCTGTTAGCCATGGGTTGCCAGGCAACCCGGTCATCTTCCCGCGAATTCTGCACAGCGATCTTCAGCAACTCAAAGGCGACGTTGGTGCATGCTCCCTTGTCCGAAGCGGTGCAGCGCAGGTTATGGACGTTGAAATCGGTGAGGCAGCGTTGCTCGACGTCGATACCGTCGAGCAACTTCTTGCTGCGGGCGGAAAACTTCCCCGCTCCTGATGACCGACTGCAAACAATGGCGATAACACGCGCAATTCATGAATGCGGTTCATGCGGATTGCCTGAGACCCTAATCTTCCTCCAAATTTTGGTAGAGTCCGTCACACTGAGGAGACGGACAGCATGAAGCATTCACGGTTCACGGACGAGCAAATCATCGGGATATTGAAAGAGCAGGAGAACGGCCTGAGGACGGCCGACGTCTGCCGCAAGCACGGAATATCCGAAGCGACTTTTTACAAATACAAATCGAAGTTTGGCGGCACGGAGGTTTCCGATGCCCGCAAGCTGAAGGCTCTGGAAGATGAGAACGCCAAGCTGAAGAAGTTGCTGGCCGAGACCATGCTGGACAATGCCATTTTGAAGGATGTCGCTTCAAAAAAATGGTGACGCCCGATGTGAAGCGGGACGCTGTGGCTCATGTCTGCGAACAGCATGGTGTGAGCCAGCGTCGGGCGTGCGAGGTTTTGTCCGTTGATCGGTCAAGCGTGCGATATCGCAGCGTTCGGCCCGATGACGCTGATATCCGTGAGGCTATGAAGCTGGTGGCATCCGAGCGCCGTCGTTTTGGATATCGGCGCATTCACGTCATGCTGGATCGGCAGGGGATCGTCATGAACCTGAAGAAGCTCCGGCGTCTTTATCGCGAAGAGAAGCTGACCGTCCGCAAACGTGGCGGGCGCAAACGGGCTTTGGGAACGAGACGACCTTTGGCACTACCCTCGCGTCCCAACGAGCGCTGGAGCCTCGACTTCGTCAGCGACGCCTTCACGGATGGTCGTCGCTTTCGGGTCTTGGCCGTTGTCGACGACTTCACCCGCGAATGCCTGGCGCTGGCCGCCGACACGTCGCTCTCAGGTCGGCGGCTTGCGCGGGAACTCGATGCCGTCATCGTGCGCCGAGGAAAGCCACGAACGATTGTTTCCGGATAATGGAACGGAGATGACGAGCATGGCCGTTCTCGAATGGTGCCAAGCCAGCCAGATCGAATGGCATTACATCGCGCCGGGCAAGCCGATGCAGAACGGCTTCGTAGAAAGCTTCAATGGCAGCTTCCGCGACGAATGCCTCAACGAAACACTGTTCTCGTCTGTGACACAGGCGAGGACGGAAATCACCGCATGGAAGGAAGACTTCAACCGAAACAGACCACACTCTTCGCTGGGTAACATCACGCCCAGTGAATTCGCATCGAAAATAGCTCTGGAAAAACTGGCCGCATAAAGCCAGATTGAAACCCCAAGACTCTCCCGAAAACTGGAGGGAAGATGGGTCTCAGGTCAAAGGTTATCGCCGAGCTCTTATGATGCGCGACATACCTTTCGACAGCGCATCGGTTCTCAGAGGAGGGTGGACCATAACGGGAGGCTACAATGCTTTTAAGCAGCTTCAAACGTTGACTTAGCCACCAACGGCCATTTTGCTGTTTTTGCGATCGAACTGCTATGGGGGTCTTGCCGCTGCCGCTGAAGCAAGGCTTTCGATCACCAACGATATTTCGGTGATTGGTTTCGACAATGAATCATACACAGCGGACATGCTCCCACCATTGACGACAATGGAACTTCCGCACGCCGACATGGCGCATTATGCGGTTGAAAAGCTCGCTGAATTAGTGGCAACGCTTCGGTTGAAACGCGAGAACCAAAATGAAGTTCGAATGCGAAATTGTCGAGCGCAAATCAGTAGCCGAGTTTCGGGCGTTACAGCAGTAAACTACGGCTCGCGTTGCGGATCGGAAAAGCCCTGCTCAACTCATAGGTGTGCCTTTAAAAACTTTCGCTCGCTCTGTCGCAGTTTGCACTCTCCCCTTACGCCACTTCGCGTTGAAAGCACGCGCGCCAAGTCTATACTAGTCAGGGCTACTGCCAAGTTCTGAGTGGCTCTCAAACACAAGCCCTCCATCCTCCTGCCGGAACAGATATGCCGTTCCCCGACTGGAGCGTTCCGTTTGATTTTTTAGCCTTCGATAGTGCGCTCTACGCAATCGGTAAAACTCTCCTAATTTTTGGCTTTCCACCTGAATGAAGGAGCGTTGCCTCTCGTCCCGAGATTTAACACCAGCAGCACGGACTGGAGAACCGGATGGTAGAAAAGGAACAACTGCGCGGATCGCTCTTCAAGGCGGCCTACGACCCAGCGTCTGGACGCAGACCTGCATGCCGCCGGGACGATCGGACGTTACCTGTTCCTGGGGCGAAAACCGGATAGCAATGCCACGGCTGCGATGAAGCAAAATAGCAACAGCCAGCCATTTCCCAACGGGGGTGGTGGAACAATTGCGGGCTTGCCATGATTACGCAGCAGACTTCGCCTTCAGCCCTCCACTAAAAACGGCCGCAGATTCCTTCAGCGAAACGGCCTATCAAAGGATTTTGAAATGACGAAAGTTCCCAGATTGTTACTCGCCTGCGTGTCGGTTCTTGCAGCCGCCAGCGCCGCTGCTTCTGCAGACCTCGCTCAGGATCTGTCCGCACCCGTCCAGCCTGTCGTTGTTGAAACCAGCGGGGGCTTCTATCTCGGCACCATCAACAGTCTAACGTTCATCGACAACACGCGGTTTGCTACTGCGGGGGCGCGCGTTAGTACGGATTACGATGTAGGATATTACAGCGCACTACGCGCAGGCTACAGCTTCGGCGACGTGGGCTATGTCTCGCCGCGGCTTGAACTCGAAGTCGGTTACGGCAACTCCTCCGTAGATCACCACCGCGTTAACGGTGCGGACGTCGGCTCGACGGATTCCTTCGGTGACGCGACAACAATCCAGGGATACGTTAACGGGTACCTCGACATTCCGTTGGGCAGTCCTGAGCAGGGCGGCTTCTTCAGTGCTGTCACCCCTTATGTCGGGGGCGGCGTCGGTTTTATGAATCTTGAACTTGGCCGTCAGGGCGTATCCGGAACGGGCGTTGTGATCGATGACGATGATACGCAATTTGCCTACCATCTCGATGCAGGAGTCGGCATCGACCTGCAAGGCCTCGGTCTATTTTCCGACGTCTCATTATTCAACGATACCACGCTGGACATCGGCTATCGGTACACGGCGGCCGACGACTTCAGCGTGCAGGCGCGGGATGGCACGAACCGGAGCACGGATTTCTCCAGCCATGCCGTGATGTTCGGCTTTCGCAAACAGTTTTGACTTTTGCCAGAGGCAAACCTTCGATTGTATTTGTCTTGATTGGAACAGGCGTCGACTACTTTGACTGTTCCAATCCGCACATTCGCTGGTTCGTCTTGGTTTAAGGCCTGGGATTAGCGCCGAGAAGTCAGCCTCCCTTACCTAGCCCGGTCTCGTTGGCGTCCGCATCGGCCCCCTCCGAACGTTGTCCCGACGTGAAGCGGTCATCAAGTTCTTTATGGCTCGGCCGCTGTTGTACGCTACCGCGCTCACCTCAAAGTAATCTTCAACGGGCACTTCGTGCTGCCCGGTGAGTACTGGCACAGTGACACATATGAAAATCACAACGGCCGCTGGATGGTTGTGTGGTCTCAGGCCACGGCCATCAGCCGCTAGCTTGCTTTGCAAACGTCTACGGACTGATTCAGTGCTCGTTGGATGTTGCAACCACAGCTATCAGCGGTTCCATCCTTTGGACGATCCTCACCTATCAACGCCATTGGACGGAACATCTGAACCTTTCCACAGTTGAGTCAATATATAGGCGTGGAAACAGAGTTTGGAGGAAAAGCGATGAAACAGGAAACACCGAAAGCGGGCCCAGCCGGAACTACTGACCAATCGCCTCGCTGGGAAGGACCTGAAGAAACCCGCCCGCCCGGGTATCTTCCGTCCGTCGATGATCCTGAGACGGATCGCGACGCGGCAGGAGAGAACTTGAAAGATCCCAATCGCTCCAAAATGACCGACGCTGGGAAAACGAAGGGAGACAGGTGATGAAAGGGCCTGCCGAGGAGGATAAGCTTCTGTAAAGACAATCCACGATGACCAAACACCGGCACCCTGTCCCTGAAGGACTTATACGTTCGATTACGGCCACATCGATGACAAAGCCTGGCATCGAAGTCGCCAGGCTTTCCGCTTTTTACCGCAAAATTGGAACGGTCGAGGGTGCTAGGGCCGTTGACAAGGCTGGAAGCCTTGCGCAACCGAGCGGCTGCGACCTTTGCGTCGAAAGGACATGACGCGTTCGCAGCTATGCGTGGCCACCTCAAAGTCGATAATGACCGGACAGTCATACATAGTCTTTGGAACAGATAAAACTGGAACGGCAGCATGGTAGACGCCTCTCCCGAAGCCGTAGATAAACGACGTGCACGACGTGCCGAGCGTCGGCAAAAGCAACGTGATGCCAACATCGGCCGTGCCAACAAGATGAGTCTTGTCAGGCTTGCCGCTCGTCACGGCGAAGTGGTTTCAGACGGCCAAGCGGCGTTGTCGGGCCGGACACATATAGGCTGTTCGGGCTGGTACTACTGGCACTGGAAGGGGCATTTCTATCCCGCCGAAACGCCCTCAAACCAAATGTTCGACATTTATCAATCTAACTTCAAGACCGTAGAACTCAATGCGCCATTTTACTCTTGGCCGACCATCGCTGCCGTCAAGACTTGGGTGCGGCAAGCGGCGCCAGACTTTGTCTATACCGTCAAGGTTTGTGAACTCATTACCCATGTAAAGCGCTTCGAGGAAACTGAAACTTTGGTGGAGGACTTCGGCTATATCGCCGATCTGCTCGGTCAACAAATGGGATGCTTCCTTTTCCAACTGCCGCCTAGCATTCGGTATAGCGCCGAGACTTTGCATCGCATTCTGTCGCAACTTGACCCCTTACGTCGGAACGTGGTCGAGTTTCGACACAAGAGCTGGTGGAATGAGGAGGTTTTCAATGCGTTCAAAGCTGCCGGAGCAATCTTCTGTTCCTGCAGTGGCCCACGATTGCCTGACGAACTGGTCCGGACCGCTGGTGATATCTACGTACGTTTTCACGGAACAAAGCAGTGGTATCGCCATGACTATAGCGACGACGAGCTGCTGATCTGGGCCAATCGGATCCGCGAGAGCGGTGCCCAGACAACCTGGGTATATTTCAACAACGACCGTGACGGCCACTCCATAAAAAATGCAAAGCGATTGGCAGAGCTCCTGGAGAGGTAATAAGCGACCAGTCATTGCAAGGGACCAAAGCGTCACGGATTATCGTGTCGGTATGAGCCACGCTTCATCATACCCTCGGCGAAGAATTCCTGTGTAAGGTGCTGTGAGAAATCCACCCCCTCAACGACGTACAGATCTTCTTTGTAAGTTCGCGCCAAAGCGCGGATCCGCGCTGGGGCGGGGTTGGCACACAATGTACATGCTGTCCCTAATTGTCGTTAGATTTTCGAGCGTTGATCGATACTCGATCACTTTTTTAGCATGTGGCGCTGCACTTCAACGAACTTAAAACAAACGCATCAGATCTTGATTGCCGCTGCGCGCCGCCGGAAAGTGTGTTGGCCGGCCCCGATGGTTTGTAGACGCAATTTTGCGCCTCGCGAACTCATCAGTCGAACGACTTCAGCTTGATTGCGGCTGCGTTCGCCTCATCCATAGATGCATCCAATGTCGCCTAGAGGATGCGGAGTTCGGCCCTAAAGCGAGGTCCGAGTTGCTGTTTTTTCCATTTACCCAACCTATGCTGCCATTCGGCAACCTCTACAATCAGCTTACGGGACCGCTCTAAGGTTTCAGGATTGACCACTCTTGCATCACGCTCGGCATTTTCGCCAGTTCCACCAATTCGACGGTGCTACTAACCATGTCGGGAGAGCAGTTCTCACCGTTTCCACCTCAAAAACGACGGCATCATTGGCCGGATAATTTGTCATTTGAAGTCCTAATGCTAAAATAGGAGGTTGCGCTTCCGTCTTTAGCTACACACTTTAATAACCCTTAGGATGCCCGGTGCAGGTATCCGCCGGGACACGTCAATCGGATCGCACAGCCCGGAACTTTCGAACTCTTGAGTGAGATCCGCACGTCTTGTCCGAACACCATCGCCGATGGCCGTTGCGAGAGTGGTCGAGAAACAGCCACCCACAGTTCGGACCCTGACACGCGCGGACGGGGCGCCGGTCTCGTCGTGATGTCAGCAACTCGGCGGCCAACCATCCGATGCGCTCGGCTATGGCGTTCAACTTCTCTGCCGAGGCGTACCGCCACTCGATGATCCCCGCCAAGTCCGTCAAAGTCCGTTGTGATTGAGCCCAATTTGTCATGTCGGTGACAAGCCGCAGATCTTTCTGCGCGATTGGGCTCTCGTCCGATTCTGACATGAATATGCGGCATAATGCTTCTCGAAACTCCTTCGCTTCATTCAGGCTATCCTGGGCCTCGGGGGGCGATTGGGCCGCCTTTGACAGCAAAGCGGCGCACTCCTCGTCGTCAATCAGGCCGACACGCCGTGCCCACGTCACCAGATCGCTGTAGCTGTTCAAAAACTCCGGACCACAGCGCTCCCCCCGGCTATCGACCGTATTGACGTAGTCGAGTGCCGGATGGCCGCCGAGAAGCTTGATGTCGCCGATGGTCTTTTGATTTGTCATCATTTCAATATCGGATCACGGAACGAATTCGGCAAGAGCGGGTTGTAACGGTCTATAGATACTTTATCCGTTACATCGATCGGAAATCCTATGTCTGCCGGCTTGAACAAAAACCAGCTTCGTTTTCTGATTCTGTGCGTAATTTGGGGAAGCACCTGGATTGGTACCAAGGCCGGCATCGAGGTCGTACCGCCTTTGCTCTTTGCCGGAACACGCTTTACCGCGGCAGGAGTGTTGCTTCTTCTGTATGCTGCGACGAGAGGAGAGACGGCCGGCTTCAAGGTCCGGGACGGCGGTCGTTTTATGGCGGTCAGCATCTTGATGATCACCCTTTGCTACGGCCCCCTGTTCTGGGGCATGCAGTATATCGACACCGGGACCGCTGCGGTCCTGGAAATGTCGCTGACACCGATCGCTCTACTGTGCTTCGCTCTCCTGCTGCGCGAAGAAAAACTGGACGCGAGGAGGGTTTTGGCGATCACGCTCGGTGTTTCCGGACTGCTCGTCCTATTCTGGCCAACGGGCGCAGACGGAAATGTTTCGAAGCCGGAAGCCTTCGTGGGTGCGAGCCTTTACGGCGGCCTCGCGGTTGCATCAGCGGCATTCACCTATGGATATGGCTCGGTGCTGGCCAGACCTCTGTTGCGAACCTATCCAGCGTCATTAGTCGCCGGTTTCACCACTCTGGTCGGAGGCATCGCCTTGCTCATCGCGGCTTTGCTATTTGAGCCAGGAGCCCTCTCCGCCCTGTCGGGCAACTGGGGCATGATCGCCTGGGGCGGCTGGTTCTTCCTTGTCGTCTTCGGGTCGCTGATCGGCTACACGACCTATATGCGCCTGCTCAGGGATATCGGCGCGTCGCGTGCCGGCAGTTATGCTTTCATATCGCCGGTCATCGCCGTCGCGCTCGGCGCACTCTTGTTTTCCGAACAGGTCACTGTGTTCGACATAATTGGCATCATCGTCATGCTCAGCGGCGCCTATCTTGCCATGGTGGAACCACCGGCGACGGAACACGCGGCGCTCGAGACGTAAGTTCAAACGCAAATGAGGAAAGGCCAGAGCATGGAATTCCTCAAGGCGACCCAGCAACACGACGACATCCTAATTGAGCACTGTCTGGCTGTGTGGGATAGCTACGCCACTCCTGCTGCTCACTTCAATGTCGATCCCAAGGGGAAGTCCGCCAATTCGTCAGTGAAGGGCGAGATCACCGTGAGCTGGCGACGTTCCTTGCGATGGACGGCAACACCGCGGCAGGCTTTGTGTCCCGCCAAGTGCATATGTTACCTTATCCCACGTGCTCAAACAGGCAGTTCACTAGCATGGTTACATCTGGAGCGTCTTCGTCGAGCCGAACTCCGGCGCCAAGGGATATCGCGGCAATTGACACAGCTTGCCGTCGATTACCCTCGGTTGATTGGTTGTACGGCAGTCGTGTTACATGCCTCGAATGCCGGCGAGCCGGCTTATGCGTCTCTCGGATTCAAGCCGGCCAAGGAAATGAGGCTTACGTTCAGCTAGCCGCTATTCCTCGTTACCGTGGTGTGCACTCGGGAGAGACTGCTAAACTCATGCCCGAGGGAAGTGTCAAAGGGCAAGGCTATCTGGAAATGACCGGATATGAGTGACGCTCAAAAGAGCGCTCTTTCTCTCCTAACTCCGGGTCGGAATTGGCTGAATGTGAAATACGACAGATGAGCCGCTCGGTTTCAGCTCAAAGTTATATTTCGTCAAACCCGTATAATATGGAACATTACCTCTTAGCTCCGGTTTGATACGCAATCAAATCGGAGATTTATAATGTTTTTCGAGAATTTCTCGCGCACAGCGCCTTTGGCGATGGCTCTGCTCATCTCATTGGCATCAGCATCCTCGGCTTTGGCGCAAGAGATGGCCAAGCCAACCACGGAAATGCAGGCGGTTCTCGACAAGCTTGGCGCACTGGAGGCAAAGCCGTTTTCGACGCTGTCCGTGCCCGAGGCACGGACCCAGGCCAGCCCGGCTGATGCCGCCCATGCCGTCCAGTGGGACAAGCGGATTTCGTCCAATCCGGAAGCACAGGTGACGACGAAGGACATCGCCATTCCGACCGAGGCCGGGACGCTCGCGGCCCGTGTCTATATCCCTGGCGGCGCGGGACCGTTCCCGGTTGTGGTTTACTATCATGGCGGCGGCTGGGTCGTGGCCGACATCAACATCTATGACGGTGCACCGCGCGCGCTGTCGCTTGGTACCAATGCCATCGTTGTTTCGGTTGAATACAGGCACGCACCAGAACACAAGTTTCCGGCAGCGCATGACGACGCCTGGGCCGCATACAAAATCGTAATAGAAAACATTCACGAATTGAACGGCAATTCCAATAAGATTGCGGTTGCCGGCGAAAGCGCTGGCGGCAATCTGGCCGCCAATGTCGCGCTGATGGCCAAGGACATGAAGACCTAGCAGCCTGTCCACCAGCTTCTGGTCTATCCCGTTGCCGGCAATGACATGAACACGCCGTCCTACAAGGAAAACGCCGACGCCAAGCCGCTCAGCAAGGCCGACATGGAATGGTTCGTGAAGAATACGGTCTCAACCATGGATGAGACCAAGGATCCACGAATCAACCTCAACGGTCGATCTGATCTGGCCGGTGTCACGCCCGCCACCGTCATCTTGGCACAGATCGATCCGTTGCGCTCCGACGGTGAAATCTATGCCGGCAAACTGAAGGATGCCGGCGTCGCGGTGGACCTGAAGACGTTCAACGGCGTCACTCACGAATTTTTCGGCATGGGAAAGGTCGTTCCGGAGGCCAAGCAGGCGCTTGATCTCGCCGTCGCTGACCTCACCGCCGCCTTTGCCAAAACCCAGTAAGGAGAGCCCCATGAACAAGATGATATCCGCCTCGCTCCTATCGCTCTTCCTCATGACCACGCCGAGCCTGGCCGCCATGCCGGCGAGTGCCGACAAGGCAGACGCTCCGATGAATGTCGACAAGGCCTCCTTCGTCAAGGTCGTCACTAGCTCGAACGTTTTCGAAATCGAGTCCAGCAAGCTGGCCGAGCAGAAGGCTAAAGACGCCGATGTCAAGGAATTCGCGGCCGTGATGATTAAGGATCACACCATGGCGGCAGAAGAGTTGAAAAAGGCCGCCAAGCTGGACGATGCGCCGCCCAAGCTGTCGCCCAAACATGCCGCCATGCTGGACCTTCTGAAGGGCGCGTCCGAACAGGATTTCCAGCCGCTCTATATCGAGATGCAGACGACAGCGCATATGGAGGCGGTCACGCTTTTTGCCATCTATGCCAAGGGCGGTGACGACGAGGCCGTGAAAGCGTTTGCCGCAGAAACACTGCCAAAGTTGGAAACTCACAAGATGCATGTGATGCACCTGGTTGCTGCTCACTGATACGACAACCCGCAACGAAGCCCGGTCGATGAGACCGAACTTTTCCTTTTATTCCAATGGTCCGGGAGGTCCCATGAACATCCGTTTGTCCGCGCTTCTAGTGTCTGTCTCCGCCTTCGCCTTGTCGCTGCCTTCGATGTCTTCTGCACAGGTCAAAGGAGAGGTTGGCCGCGCCTCCGATGTCGTCATCCAGGGATCGATCCTGGAGCCGGAAAAACGTCAGATGAAGGACGACGCCAAGCTCACGGCGCTGATCAAAGCGCCTGAAGGCTTCAAGGTCGAGGTTTTCGCTCGCGACCTCATCAATCCGCGCATGCTGGCGGTCTCTGACAAGGGCATTGTCTACGCTACCCGCCGGTCTGTCGGTGATGTAATCATGCTCAAGGATGACGACGGCGACGGCAAGGCGGATGGCACTGTTACGGTTGCAAGCCGCTCCGGTATGCATGGCATTGTATTCGACGGGAATACGGTCTTCCTGGTGACGATCCACGATGTCTACACCGCCGATGTCAAGGAAGACGGTACGTTCGGTCCGCTCAAGCGTATCATTAACGACCTGCCCGATGCCGGACAGCATGCCAACCGGACGCTTGGCATTGGCCCCGACGGCATGCTCTACATCGGCTCGGGCAGCACCTGCAACGAATGCCAGGACGACAATCCGGAAAACGCTACGGTCCTGCGGGCAAGCAAGGACGGGGCATCGCGATCAATCTTCGCCAGCGGCCTGCGCAACACCATCGGTTTCGACTGGGAACCTACCACCGGCGCTCTCTACGGAATGGACCATGGCATCGACTGGCTCGGCGACAAAGTGCAGGTCGAAGAATTGAACAGGATCGAGCAGGGCAAGAAATATGGCTGGCCCTATGTCTATGGCATGCGCGGACTCAATCCACGCATGGATCCGCCCGAGGGGATTACGTTGGAAGACTGGGCCAAGCAATCGACTGAACCGGTCCTCGGATACACTGCCCACAGCGCGCCGATGCAGATGGCTTTCTATGATGGCAAGGCCTTTCCGGCGGATTATCAGGGCGATGCCTTCATCGCCATGCGTGGATCCTGGAACCGCCGTCCGCCAAGCGGCTACGAGATCGTCCGGGTCAACTTTGAAAACGGCAAACCTGTTGCATTCGAAAAGTTTCTCGAAGGCTTTTTGCTTCAGCAGGAAAACGGCAAATACGGTTATCTCGGACGCCTGACTGGTGTGGCCGTCGGCAAGGACGGGTCACTATTCGTCGCGGATGACAGCAACGGTACGATCTACAAAGTCTCCTACGGTGCCAGCGCAACGACACAAACCGCGGAGGCTGGCACGATTCCCAATGTCGTAAACGAGATGCCGGCATCCAAGATTGCGATCGATCTGGTCGAACCCAAAGGAAGCGATGCCATCGCCGTGACATCTGCTTTCGAAAAGGACGGCCCGATCCCCCTGCAATATGCGGCAGACGGCGACAACGCGTCGCCGCCGCTCCAATTGAGTGGTGCGCCGGACGGCACAAAGTCGTTCGTTATCATTTCTGACGATCCCGACGCCGCGAAGCCGAAACCATTTACGCACTGGGTAGCCTATGACGTCCCCGCGGCAACCACAAGGCTACGTGAAGGCATTCCCGGCGGACCGGTCCTGCAGGAGCCTAAGGACATGAAGCAAGGCGCCAACAGCATGGGCTCGCTTGGATACACCGGTCCTAAGCCACCGGTCGGCGATCCCGCTCATCATTATCATTTCCAGGTGTTCGCGCTCGATGTCAAAACGCTTGGCTTGGAGCCGGGTGCCAAGCGTGATGCCGTTCTCAAGGCCATGGATGGCCATGTGCTTGCCGAGGGCCAGATCGTCGGCATTTTCGAACGCAAGATGGCTTCGAAATAGGAGAACGTCGATATGAAAGCACTCACCTGGCACGGCAAGCACGACATCCGCTGCGAAAGCGTTCCCGATCCACAAATCGAGGAAGGACGCGATGCTATTATCAGGTGACGGCATGCGCGATCTGCGGTTCCGATCTCCATCTCTACAACGGCATCATGCCCGACATGCACAGCGGTGACATCATGGGCCACGAAACCATGGGCGAAGTTGTGGAAGTCGGCAAGGACAACAAGAAGCTCAAGGTTGGCGACAGGGTCGTCGTGCCCTTCACGATCGCCTGCGGCGACTGCTTCTTCTGCAAACGGGGCTTTTTCTCAGGCTGCGAACGGTCCAATCCGAAGCCCGAAAAAGTCAAGAAGATGTGGGGGAACTCGCCGGCTGGCCTGTTTGGATACACCCATCTGTTGGGCGGATTCAGCGGCGGTCAGGCCGAATATCTGCGCGTGCCCTATGCCGATGTCGGACCGATCAAGGTTCCCGACGGGCTGAGCGACGAGCAGGTGCTTTTCCTGTCCGACATTTTTCCGACGGGCTATATGGCGGCCGACTTCTGTAACATCCAGCCGGGCGATACGATCGCCATCTGGGGCTGCGGGCCTGTGGGGCAGATGGCGATCAAGTCCGCGTTCATTCTCGGAGCCGAACGAGTGATCGCGATCGACACAGTCCCCGAGCGGCTTGCGCTTGCCGAGACGTCGGGAGCCCTCGTCCTCGACTATATGGACAAGGACATCTACGACCGGATCATGGAACTAACCAACGGACGCGGGGCGGATGCCTGCATCGACGCGGTCGGTACCGAATCCGATCCCGCCGCGAGTTGGGACGCCCGTCTTGATCGCATCAAGGTCGCGACCTTCATGGGCACTGACCGGCCGCATGTGCTGCGCCAGGCGATCCACTGCTGCCGCAACTTCGGGACAGTCTCGATCGTCGGGGTTTACGGCGGGTTCCTCGACAAGATTCCGATGGGGTCGGCGATCAACCGGGGCCTGACATTCAGGATGGCCCAAACCCCCGTCCAACACTATCTGCCAATCCTGATGGAGCGCATCCAGAACGGCCAGATCGATCCGTCCTTCATTATTACCCATACCGGCAGTCTTGAAGACGGGCCGGACCTCTACAAGACGTTCCTCGACAAAAGGGACGGCTGCATCAAGGTCGTTCTCAAACCATAAGAAATTTGGAAATGATCATGGGAAGCGCACAAAACCAGCTCGCCGTCGTTACGGGGGCGTCTTCGGACATCGGTCTGGAACTTGCAAAGATCGCGGCTGAACAGGGCTTTGACCTCGTTATCGCCGCCGATGAAGACGACATTGACGTTGCCGCAGACATTTTGCGTTCAATCGGCGTCTCCGTCGACGCAATGGAGGTTGATCTTGCCACCAAGGAGGGCGCTGCCAACTTCGCGCGTTTCGTCGCCGACAAGGGACAGCCGGTCGATATCCTGTTGGCCAACGCCGGCAGAGGGCTTGGCAAGGGCTTTCTCGACCAGGATCTCGACGAAGCACTGCATGTTGTCAATACCAACGTAACGGGAACTGTCGCGCTCATCCATGCGGTCGGCAACGATATGCGCGCGCGTGGCTCAGGCAAAATCCTCATCACGGGATCGATCGCAGGGTTCGTTCCTGGCACCTATCAGGCGATTTACAACGGGACGAAGGCATTCCTGAACTCCTTCTCGTTTGCCTTGCGGCATGAGCTGAAAGACTCCGGTGTCACCGTGACCTGCCTGATGCCGGGGCCAACAGAAACCAAGTTCTTTGAACGGGCCCACATGCTCGACACCGAAGTGGGTCAGTGGGAAAAAGACGATCCGGCCGATGTCGCCAAGGTCGGGTTCGACGCCTTGATGAAGAACGAGGGCGATATCGTCGCTGGCTGGAAGAACAAGCTCCAGACAGTCATGGCTGACGTGACACCGGCTGGAATCCTGGCCGAACAGCACGCCAAGATGGCGGCGCCGGGAACCGCTAAGACCTGACATCTTAAACACGAAACACGACAATGAAAATTTTTGTTGGTACGGTCTTCATCGAAATTTGCTGACCAGTTGCCAATCGCTAAGGACGGCAGACGTCAGCACTAGCGCTTCCGCAGTGCAAGGCGCAGCGCACAGCTCCATGGCCTGCGGCGGCGGGGCAGACCAACACTTAGCGCATCTATCTGGTGTCTGGATTTTCATCTGCCCTATATTACGTCACGCCCAATAGTGGCGGCGCCGTGTTGAAACGTCGGCAGAGTAGGAGGGACTATGAACAAGATCGCAGGAACAAGGCGCAGGCGAGGTCTGTCACCACGTGGTGATTTCGAGGAGTCCAAGATGTTCGCGGCCGCTGACAGCGACGAAAAGCGGCAAAAGAAATCCGAAGTCCTCAAAGCTCTGCGATTATCGTGACGGGCTCCCAACCAACCCGCCCGGATTGCGCGATAATGGATGCGGCACGCCGATAGTTCGCACCGCTTATACCTTGACCTCGTGAGAACGAACCAGTTTTCGCCCCACCGCTACTTCCACTCATGGAGTGAGTTCGCGATGATCTCGGAGATGTCCTGACAAAAAAAGGCCGCATCTGAGGGGCCTTTTCGAGCAATGATCGAACTCCTCAAACGCCTTGAGGCTTTATAGATGGCACCGATTGCCGACCCCCGTCATGGTATTCATAGTCATCCGGAGGAATGTTGCCATTCGGTGTGAGTTCATCGACTGCCTTGGGCAGATCGCGGCGCAGCCGGCTGAGAATTTCCTCCCGCGACAAACCCGTTCTTGCGGATAGATCGTCAAGGACTTCCGGTCCCAATGCCTCCGATAGCTGGGTATCGTCGATCTCGGCGTTCGGTCCGGTTTCGACCCAAGACTTGGCCGTCTCGCCGTGGCCGTTCTGCTGGAACTGTTTCAGGAGGTCGCCGAGGCCACCTCCCAGCACGCTTCCGGTGGAAGCGCCGCCAAGGAGGCCGCTAAGACCTCCAAGCCCGCCCGCGCCGCCGCCTGTCAGGCCACCGAGCAGGCCGCCAAGCCCGCCCGATTGCTCGCCAGGAGTACCGTCGCCTTGGGGCTGTTGAAGACCCCGCAGTAGTTCGCCAATCTTGTCCCTGTTCTGGAACCCTGCTACCGCCAGGACTGCAAGTAGTGCCTTTAATGCGCTGCTGGCCATTTCAAGTCCTCCTATTGCGTCAAGGGGATTAACCCTCTGCCTTCTGGTTGACCACTGACGTGGCGATGGCGGTGAGAGCCAGGTCGGTGGCCTGTTCCTCATCAAGCGTCGTTTGAAGAAGACCGGCTGCGTCGTTTAAGCCAAGCTCAAGTGCCCAGGTCCGCAAAGTCCCGTAGCGCGACATTTCGTAGTGTTCGACTGCCTGGGCGGCGGCGAGAAGCCCAGCGTCAAGCGCAGGCGAGCCTTCATACTCTCCCATGATTTCGGCACCTTCGTTGGTGATGCCAAGAATGGCGTCGCAGGTCTTCTCTTCAGGTTCTTCGCCGATGATTTCGAATACCTGTTCAAGTCGTTCGACGTGAAGTTTGGTTTCGGCCAGGTGTTTCATGAAGGCATCCTTGAGCTGAAGGCTCTTTGCCGCTTCGTGCATCTTAGGGAGCGTTTCGACGATCTTGTTTTCGGCGAAATACACATCCTTGAGCGTGTCGAGGAAAAGCTCGTCGAGTGTTTTGACTTCGGCCATGGGAGTTTCCAATCCAAAAAATGGCCACCGGACGATTCCGGTGGCCTGAAGTGTCAGACAGTACGGCGGGTCGCCGTTTCAGCGACGATGACACCGCTACGTTTCGTCCCGGTCACGCCGCCGAACCACGATGCAATCGCACCGAGGACCAGGGCAATGAAGCCGAGGATTGCTCCTGCAGAGACCGCAGCGGTCGCCGCCTGGGCGGCGTCAACGGCCTGCTGCTTGGCGGCGGCAATGTTCTCGCGATAAGTCTTTTCGTAGCCGTCGACCTCGGCGCGCGCCTGAGCGACAGGAATGTTTTTCGCCTTCGCAACGGCGTCAGCGGCGCGGACGCGGGCATCTTCGGCGGTTGCCTCGTCACCTGTTACGACAGCTTGAACAGCGGTGATCGCAGCATTCTGGAGTGCCTGTGGATCGTTGCCAGTCGAGTTGCGGATCTGCTGTTCAATGCCAGCCATGGGATTCGCCGAGTTGGCTACCGAAGGAGCGGCGGCCGTGACAGCCGTTGCCGCTGTCTGACCCACGCCACCGACGACGCTTGACAGTCCACTGAAGGCTCCGCCGATCAGAGCGCCGACCGAGGTGGTCAGCAGGTAGAGAACGACAAGCGTCGTAACAGCCCATGAGGTGAGGCCATGGTAACCTCCGGTCGAGTTGCTTGGCCGGCCGGAAAGCCGACTTGCGATGTAGCCGCCGATATAAGCCGACACGAGGCCAGCGACGACAAACCAGACGCCGCCGGCGATGGAAAATGTGCTTGCATCGGGATTGTCCGAGGTTGCTGGATCAAGGACTGCCGCTCCGATCCCGACCCCGAGGAGGTTCAACAGGAACTGCACCGCAAGCGCGACGGCAACACCCGCAAAGATCGAGCCCCAAGAGATTTTGTTGAGAGCCGCGGTTGCGGTTGGGCTTCCATAGGCAGTGTCATGATTGAGGCTGGTGGAAGTGGGTATGGTCATTGTGTGGTTCCTGCTTGTTGGTCACGCTTTCGTGAGTGGTGGTGAAACTCACCGGAGCCGCACAAGTTCCTCTCGCCGACGCGAGGTTTTTGTGACGTGAACGAAAGCGTATTTACCGCTCGGATTAGCTCAGCGGAAGCACCTTGCTTTATGTGAGCTTCTCAGCGATGGAACTTGGAAATCCCCAAGGCATTGAAGGCCAGGCCCCTGGACGACCTTATGGTGAACGTCGACAGCGGCTACATGCTGGGGGTTCATGAAACGGCCCTAAACATGCTGGTTCCTAGGATTTGTGGCTCGACCACGTCTATATCCTGGCGACGAGTAAGGATGTCTGGAATAGCCCTGCGCAGGAGAAGGGACGCAATTGGGCGCCGCCGAAAAGTCCTATGGAACCCTGGGCGCAGTTATGGACAAAAGTTTCGAGGAGCAACTGGAGGATTTCGAGAAAGCGGGCGCGACTGTCCGGCGTCTCAGAACCGAGGAGGTGGTGCAGTTTGAAATCGCGACGAAGTATAAAGACGTTCAGAACACCTGGGGAAGACCAGAGGACGCCGGGTTTAAAAGACGCCGCTGCCGTCATCGCAGAAGTTACGTCAATCATGATATTTTTCGTGGGATGACCACGCCGGCGGCGCTCCGGAACCGCTGCGACGTCCTTGTTGTACGCGCGCCAATGAAAACATCAGCATGCCATATGACTCGCGTCGCGACGGCACTCGCTAGTTGACTTCGCCGAAGAGAGATTGCATTCGCTCAACGGCGAAGCATCACACATCTGACATGGACCGCACCTTTTGGGCGCTGGCCAATCCCACCCGGTGCGGCGTCCTGCAGCGCCTGATGACGAACCTGGGCTTTCGGTCTTCGAGCTCGCCCGTCCTTTAGGACGCCAATTTTTAAATCATATCGAAGGTAAAACTCCCGGTCTCACATTGCGCTCGTGGTAGAGCATTTTCCAGTGCACGACATCGCGGGTGTTGTTCAAAGCGACCAAAAACCAACCGAGATGGACGGCGCCAACCGACAGCTTGATGGTCGTCACGGTTATACCAGAGAATTGCTGGAGCAGACACCTGGCTTCGTGATCGGGGACTTCAGATCCATCGACTTCGTAGACATAAGTTTCTTCGTCACCTGCCGTCAGGCTAGATAAAACTTCTGTCAATTGTCCATCGCTCACCAGTGCTGGTAGCGTCCGGGTGTCTCCTCCATATGCCTGAACGCGATGATAATCCCAGCCAAACGCCGGAGGCGGGGAATTGGCATCGGTGGATTTGGTGTACTGGCGAAGAGATACCGTTGATGTGCCCTTGGCAATATCGCCGATCATGGTGACAACTTTCGTCCACTCCACCACGCGTTCAAACATATGTCAGTCTCCATTGTTCCGATGATGCCTGTTTACTCATGAAGCAGGGTTTGGCAACTGGCGGTGAATGCAGAGGTGGCTCGGAATAACTGCAACGCCTAATGTAGAGCGCGGAGGCGGAGAATGTCGAAGCGCACATGAATGCCCGCGACAAATGATCGAATACTTGGGCAGCCCCATTTCAGATTTTCCATTTAATGCATCCTATGCGGCAGTCTAAAGCTCGTGGCTGGGTCCATATCTTAAAAATGAGCGCCGGCGGAGCCTCGAAAACGCGGCTGATCACGAGTTCACGGTCAGATGCGTCCTTCGGATCAGTTACCGCGGTCATTGGTTCCTCCCTTCTGAAGGTCTCTCAAATAATCCTCAATGCGATCGAGGCGCTCATCCCAGAGCTGACGGTATTGGCCGAGCCAATCGTCGACGTCCTTGAGCCGAGGACCTTCAATGCGGCACGGGCCGGCTCTCATTCCGAGTAGGAAAGCGTTTCTACGAGCCGCTGCAATGCCGGCGGTAGTGAACCGGCGTCGGTAATGTGCGCCTTAAGCCCGCTTTTGTCAGAATGGCCGTCTTGATACCAGTGGATCAATCCGACTGCCACGTCCTGAGCCGCCTTGTCATTGATGTCTACCGAATTTTCCACGCACCACGCCTCCAGAAAGGTCTGCAAGAGAGCTAGGTCTTCAGGCGCAAGGAACTGGCTGGACGTCACAGTGGAGTGCATGGTGAACCCTTTCCGTCTTACACAGGAAATCATTTTTGATCGACTGCGATGCAGGGTCCGGCAGCGCATGATTGATCCAATATCGTTTAAAGCTTGCGCTAAGCTTGGAAACGGTATCATCGGTAGCGATAAGAGTTCTTCTCGATACCTACTGCGATCCAGATCAGATGGCCTCAGGAGGGCGTGCATCATGGACAGCATCAAGAGCGAGAAGAGCCGCAACGTCAATCGGCGCGGAATGTTGACCCCTTATCGGCGTCCAATATTCACCCCCCTGTAGACGATCAGCGCTTGGCCTGCCCGGCGCTGGCCAATATTGCCAGCATCGAATTGCCGCCCGTGTGCGAAAGCCTGACGGTATGGCTTCCACACAAGACGCCGGCTGAACTCGCCATAATTGGAGTTCAACCAGAGACAATTGGGGAACGCGAATTCTATCCCCGCGTCGTCCTCGGTCAATATTTTCAGGCAGAGCTGACGGCACTTCTTGCCAAGGCGGTCGCGCGAGGTCATGTCGTCGATGTAAAAGGCAACCATCGGGTTTCCGATGTCAAACTGCGTGAGCGGGATATAAGCGTCGAGGTGATCAGCTCGGACGGGTCAACAGCAAGCCAAGGTGTTCGATCACGTGGTCATGGCGACTGGTCATGATTGGCCAAAAAAGACGGAGACGAAACCCGGTTTCTTCATCTCGCCGTGGCCAGCAGTAAATCTGGAGACGATAGAGGACGTTTCAGTTGGTGTTCTTGGGACATCGCTTAGCGGGATCGACGCAGTTGTCTCCGTCGCAACGTCACATGGTTCGTTTCTGTTGGATGAGACAGGAGCCATGCAATATCACACGGCGTCGGACGCCGATTTTCATATCACAATGATGTCTCGAAAAGGCCTGCTCCCAGAGGCTGACTTCTATTGTCCAATCCCTTACGAGCCATTGGCCATTTATTCGAACGGAACTTGAAGAACTTGCCGGCCAGAGACGACTTGAGCGTAATGGTCTGTCCCGTCGTTAGGTTATGTGGGACTCGGTGCTTGTTAGTTTCAACCGAATGATGGCCAAGGGACCGGTCTCGAGGTGTAAGGTCGGGAGGAAACATTGAGGCCTGAGGGCTGCCAATGGCAACGAAAAACAGGAAGCCCTAAAAATAGCTATCAGCCGCTGCAAGTAGAAAATTTCGTTGCCTTTCCATTTCGACACCCTCCGTCCTTGCCTTTCCCGACACCTCTGCACTTGGGTGTCCATGATCGTCGCAAGCGACGAGTCGAGGAGAAATCGGATTTCTCAGTGCCTAAGAAGGTTGGCGAATTCGTGCGGGTCGCAGACAACCATTGTCGACACCATAGAGCAGCGCGATGAAGTCCCTGCCGATGGCCGTCGAAGCTACGGCTAGATCGGTTGCGAGTTACAGTCGGCGCAGTAGTGGCACTACAACTGGGTGGGAGGTCCGCTTCCTTTAAGGCGTCAGTTGGTGCATCGTGACGGCATGGCGCGCCGGTTATCAGCGCAAGGATAAGTCAAGCGCGGATGCTTACAGGAAAAACCAACTGAAAGCTTGTTCCAGGATACGTCGGATGCCATTCTGGCGACGCTCCCAATTGCTGACTAAGAGATCGGATCAGCTTAATGCCTAGGCTTTTATGTGAACCAGCATCGAAATCCGCAGGCATCCCGCGACCTCGGTCGGCGATAGTGAGCCGTAAAGCGCCATTCTCTTGCTCAGAAATGCTGAGAACAATTGGGCCGGCTGCGCCATCATACGCGTATTTGAAGGCATTAGTCATGACCTCGTTTACGAGCAATCCCAACGTAATAGCCTGATCGGTGGCGACTAAGATGCTCGGCGCTTCACCTGATATTTCGGGACAGGCAACGGCGGTCGCGAATTGATCGCATAAATCAGCAACAAACTCCTTGAGATTTATCGTTCGTACGTCGCTCTGACGCCAAAGCTGGTCATGTATCGCAGCGATCGTGTCGACCCGGTGCCCAGCATCCGCAAGCGCCTGTCTGACTTCCTGGCTTGTTGTGGTTCGTGCCTGCATCGACAAGAGCCCTCCAACCGCTGCAAGGGAGTTTTTTACGCGGTGGCTTATTTCCTGCGTAAGGAC
This sequence comes from Pararhizobium sp. DWP3-4, assembly GCF_049898205.1. NCBI lineage: Bacteria > Pseudomonadati > Pseudomonadota > Alphaproteobacteria > Hyphomicrobiales > Rhizobiaceae > Pararhizobium > Pararhizobium sp. DWP3-4. Next base: position 38,999 of record NZ_JAFCXF010000023.1, read on the forward strand.
CGCCTGATGATCAAGCGCTATGCGTAGCCGCGCCTCGCTCTCTCGCATCTCGCTTTCCCGCCCGCCTCTTTGGATCGCCATTCCAAGAAGATTGGCGATACCCTCCAT
>NZ_JAFCXF010000024.1:0-38462 GCF_049898205.1 Pararhizobium sp. DWP3-4
GTCGCTTATCTTGCTTCCCAATGCTGACGTTCGACCAGCATCCCAAGAGGCGACGACTGTCGCGTCTCTAACTAGCCTATATGTCGCATTTCTAAAATGCCGCTACACGGACGGATTGCATAATCTATCTTATGGAACTTACTCGCATTAGACGCGATGTCCCGGAGGGCTCGCAGTGGCGTGGCGCTTTGAAAGCGCCGGTAGCGATCGGCAATCCGCTCACAGTTGCGGGGGCAGCCACGGTCTTGGTGCCTGTTGGGTCTTCCGCACCGTGTTCCCTATTAATCCCCTCGAAGTCATCCATCGGGGACCCGTCGATGTCACTTGGTCCGCGCATGGCGGCGGCGTCAACAACAGCCTCTCCCGTCCCGGCCTACGGCATCAACTGGCCGCCATTGACCTCGATGATCTGGCCGGTGACGTAGCCGGAGAGTGTGGGCGATGCGAGAAACAGATAGGCGCCGACGCACTCTTCCGGGGTGCCGACCCGCCCTTGCGGAACGGTCTTGCGCTGGGCGTCGAGCATTTCAGGGCTGGTATAGCGGTCGTGGAAGGGTGTTGCGATGACCCCGGGCGCGACAGCGTTGACGCGGATATCGTCGCCGGCAAACTCCTTGGCGTGGCCACGGGTAATCGTCGAGACGAAGCCTTTGGACGCTGCGTAGAGGATGGCACCGTTGCCACCGCCGTTGCGGGCGGCGATCGAAGTCGTGTTGATGATGAAGCCGCCCTGCTTCTTCAGCCACGGATGCGCGGCGCGGGTCGCAGCCAGCACGGAACGGGCATTGAGATCCATGACGCGCTCGTAATGCGCGTCGCTCATCTCGGCTGTTGCGACACGGCCGAGCATGCCGCCGGCATTGTTGATCAGCCCGTCGAGCCGGCCGAAATGACGGGCTGCCTCTTCGACCACACGTTCCGTCACGCCATCGGCAGAGACATCGCCTTGAACCAGAACGGCTTTGCCGCCCGTGCTTTCGACTTCCAAGAGGAGGTCGGCTGCCGCCTGCCTGCTCTCATTGTAGTGGATCGCGACACTGGCGCCCTGCGCAGAAAACGCACGGACAAGGGCCGCGCCGATACCGGTCGAGGCCCCCGTGATCAAGATCGTCTTGCCGTTGAGGTCGGCAATACCAACCCCATTCCATTGTCCCTGCAGGCCTGCCATTTCTCATCCTCGCGTGTCACGATACATGGCACGGAGAATAGCGTTTGAAACGCGATTGGCCAGTCCCGCTTGAAGGCGGTACGGACTGAAAGCAATACCGTCCGAAGGCGAACCTCCGGACGGTGGAGACATTGGCAGTCAGCGGCGGTGGAACCCGCCGCCTCCATGGAAACCGCCACCGCCGTGGAAGCCTCCGCCACCGTGGAAATTACCTCCACCATGGAAGCCACCACCACCGAAGCCGCCGCCGCGCTGGAAATCGCCGCCATCAAATCCACCCCGTGCCGGACCGCGGATCATGTCCTGCTGGAAGGCACGCTGATTGCCGATCTGACGTCCGGCACGGTCAAGGCCGAGATTGTCCGGCGCCACCGGCCGGACGCGATTGTTGTCGCGGTGGGCCAGAGGTTTGATGGCATCACGGTTCTGGCCGATTTTCTGCGCCGCATCCGGATGCTTGGCCGCGAAATTCTCGCCGTGCTGTTTCAGGTTGTCGGTCGATGGCTTCTGCACCGGGTCCCAGCCGTCCGGCGTATGCTTCTGCCACTGACCATTGTCGCGGCGGTAGACGTTGCCGTCACGGCCGGCATAGATGTCGCCGCCCTTGCCGGCTGCGACGAAACCATGATTGCCGTCGGAATTGCGCCAATGAACATTGCCGCCGGCCGCTGTCGTACCGCCGGCAATATGCGCGAAGTCCGAACCGTGCTTGACGTTGGCCGAGCCCCAGGAACCGTAGACATTGTGGCCGCCCCGCGCCATCACGCCGTTTCCGGTGCGCGGATTGTAGGCTGCAATGAAGCCACGCTCGCCAGCCGGACCTGAAACGGCACCGCCGCGAATATAGGTGCCGGTACGGGGATTATAGGCCGCCCCGCCCGCGATGCCGCGGTACGGACCATAGGCATAGCCGTAGCGTCCGAAGGTTCCGAAAGCCGGATTGTAGAATGCGCCGACGCCATAGCTCACAGGGCGCGGGTAGTATGGGACGTAACCGCCGCCTGCCCAGCCGTAATCCCAGTAGTCGTCATAGGCCCAGCCGGTACCGTAGACATAGGTGTCCCAGGCCAGATAGGCGCCGAGATACCCCATGGTGTAGCCGTACCAGACCGCATCCGGCTCGGTCTTGTAAACCCGCACATAGGTGACGTTGTAGACCGGCGAGGACGGCGGGATCTTGTAGATCTCATCCGGCACCGCCTTGGCGACTGCGAATGGGCCGGTGGGGCTGGCGCCCTCGAACCAGACACCATCCTTCAGGACGAAATATTTGTCGCCGACCTTGATGACCTGTTCGTTGGTATTGACCGCATAGGTGAGCGAGGTGCCGTCGATCGGTTCGAATTTCGGTTCGCCGCTATAAGAGACCTCGACCTTCACGGAACCATCGGTGGAGACACGCGCCGTTTGCGGAATGCTGGCCTTCAGCCGCGCTTCGGCATTTTCCGAGGTGCCCGGCACCGATGCACGCACCGCATAATAGGGCGCGTCATCCGGAATGTTCTGGAAATCGGCTGGCAGGTTCGGTGTGGCAAATGTCCAGGGACCGTCGAGCGATGCCGCGGAAAACCAGCGGCCGGACAACAGGACGTACCATTGCTTGCCCTTTTCATCAAAGAATACGTCGCCAGCGGCATTCGAGGCCCATTTCAGCGCGGTGCCCTTGACGGGCTCAAGCTTCGGTTTCCCCTCGAACTGGATCAGTTCGGCCGGCGCTTCCGAATAAACCACCTTCGGCAGTTTGTAGCCTTCCACCGCTGTCAGCGGGATGGCCGTACGTGGCGCCTTCCAGCTGTCGTCGTCGGGAAGCTTCGTCAATGCGTCTGGAAGTGCTGCCGCGATCTGCCAGTCGCCCGCCGGGTCCTTGGAGGTCAGCCAGGTCTTGTCATCGCGCAGATAATAGCTCTTGTCGGCATCGGCCTGAAACAGGTCCCAGTTGGTATTGACCGCGAAGGACAGACCCGTCACGCCCTTGACCGGAGCAAGCACGAGCTTGCCGTCCGTCTGCAGCAAGATCGCCGGCGTCTCGCTGATGAAGATCGGCGGCGGATCGGATTTAAGCCCCTTCACATCCTCCATGCGCTGATAATCGGCAAGGCTGGCGGTCAGCCGTTCTTCGGGATAGGTCAGATTGCCTGTCGGCATCAGCTTGCCGACCTCAAGCGACAGATCCGAAATCTGGCTCCGGTCCAGCGCCGAGAAATTGATCTCCGTGGCTTTGATATTGCTAAGGATAACGGTACCGGCTTCGGCATCGGACACCGTGTCGGCACTGACGCCGATGACGCCGAAGATCGGTTTTGCATCCTTGCTGGGTTTATATTCCGTGGCGATCAGCGCCGAGAGCGTGGAAAAATCCTTCCAGTCGGTGATCTGCGGCTGATAGAGCGTAATCTCGGCACCGCCGTCCGTCGTGTAGACCCTTGGCCAGCCCGGCCGGTCCGTCGCCGCGTCGGCCTGGTTGAGATACTTGCCGTTGACGAAACCCTGCTCACCCTTGACCGAAACCGCGCACCAGGCGCCGCTGTCGTCACACTCGCCGAGATCGACGGTGGTTCCCTCGACAAGCTGGCCGAGGCTACCAAACCCTGTGCCGGGGCCTGAGCGGAAGTTCACATTCGCCGTCGTGACCGCAGGTCCTGCCAGAGCGGAGCCGGCCGTCAAAGCGGCGGTCATTAACACAAAACCAAATCTCACCATCGTTCTCATCCTTGTCATGGGCATCCAGTGTCGTCGCGCAGCGGGCTGGACTCGCGCGGAAACGGCTTTGAAGCCTTGCACGGTGGCGCGCTGAAACAAGTACGTTACAGTTACTTTTGTGAAATCTGAGGGATATGGCAGTCGCGTCCTCGATACAGGCTGCACTATTCACCCTACGGACTGCGGCCTCAGGATTTCTGCGGCGTCGCTTTCATCACGCCGATTTCGAGCAGGTCGGTCATTTCGGGCGCGAAATAACGCGCGCTCATATTCTTGCGGAATGCGACGTCGAAATCGGCGCGGCCCGCTCCGAGGCTGGCGAGAGCCAATCGCGCGTCGTCCGTTCTGCCCAATTGCCCGGCGGCAGCGGCCTGAACCGCATGAGCCACATAGTCACCGGAAATCTTCAACTGTTTCGAGAGCGCCAGCGCATCTTCGAAACGGCCAAGCCGGTAAGCATCCAGAGCGCGGGTCAACAGACCGTCGGATGCGGAATTCTGGTCCATCCACGCTGACCGCACAGCGAGGCCAGTGCCCTCTTCCCAACGTCCAGCGGTAAAAAGATAGAGCCCCAGACGTGCGGCGATATCGCTGTTGTTGGGATTAAGGGCCATCGCAGCATACCCCGTCTGGATCGCCGCCTGCATCTGACCCGAGCGAAACTGGCTGGTCATCAACGCATATTTGCTGCGGTCGGAAAATGGCGAGAGCTTTACCGCATCGGCGGCCAATCTGTAGGCTCGGTCGGAGGCATCGGTCGGGGCCTCTATCGGGTCCTTTGCCAGCAGGACAATTGCCAGTTCCGCCTTGGCTCCGGCGTCATTGGGCGCAATGGCCAATGTTTGTTCCAGGCAGTTGCGGGCATCCGCCATCCCCGCTTCATCGCTTCGGTCGCCCGCCTTGATCGCTCTCAGGATGCAGCCGTTGCCAAGCGAGGGCGCGTCGAGTGCATGAAGTGTTTCAATGGTGTTGATGACGCCACGGGTCCCGACAAGCGTTCGTGCCAGCCGGTTCGCCAGGCTCTGGCTTGCAGGCACGGAAACCGGATCCGTCAGTGACGCATCCTCGATGCCGGACAGCAGGACCTCTCCGGTGGACGCATCCGTCACCTGCCACCAGGCAAAACCCTGGCTCCCCTTCCCATCGTATTTGAGAACGATACGGTAGTCTTCGGCCACCCGCTGGCCTCTGAGCGCCGATACGAGTTTTGGAGCAGTCCATTCGCCCAAAGACGCCGCCACCATATGATCGACGGTAGATGCGAAGGCGAACGGTATGAAATTGCGAGATTGCCACCGTGAGGTAATCCCGGATCTTTTCAATGTCCCGTTCCGACGTATCTCCGTCAGCACTCAACGCTAAGGAAATCAGCGGCTTCTGCCTCAAGGCATTTTGCTTCCAGGCGCCAAGACCTGTCGTCAGCGCATATGTGGCAATACCGATACCGACCATCAACCAGGCCAAAGCGAGCCGCGTATTGCCGCCCCAAAACCGCCGGCCCGAACCCTCCTCAACGCTCGCAGCCTGAGCCGGCAGATCCGGGGCTGGGGCTTCAGCCGGCAGGGGTGGCATGTCGTTGGGCACCATGCGGGTGAAGTCTGGAACATACCGGCCGCGGGGAAGATCAACGCGAATGCCGGTGTCGCTTCCGTGTGCATCGTAGTATTGCGTCAGTGCGGCACGCAGCCGCGTCGCTTCGATGCGCACGATCGGGTCAACCGAGGGATCGAAATTTGCTGGACGGCCGAACACATCGACCGCGATCGCATACGCCTTGATCGCCTCGGCCCTGCCCTCGAAGTATTCGGATGCGATGAAGCGGAGAAAATTTTTGTTGCGTTCGGGAGACTGAAAGCGAGTATCCGCCAGCAGCCGGTCAATCTCGGCCTGCGCCTCGGTCTGATCGATATGTTCGCAGAGTGATCGTTCGATTTGACGCTCGCTGCTCATACCTGCCCCCAAGCTTTCAACTTGAGGTCACATTAGCACACCGAATCGGCACAGCAGTCAAACGCTCTTTGCTGAAGAATCTCGGCCGTAAACGCTAAAAATTCCGTTGACTGTTTCAAAAGTGATAATTCGGCGTGGAAGTGCCCCACTTTGGAGCAGGCCAGAAAATCCATGCCAAACAAATAGATATGGCGGCTTATCGGCGCGGCTTGGTCTGCTCGGTCAGACAGATCTCGATCACTTCGCCTTCTATTTCGCTGCACAGCGTCTCGTATTCGCGGATGATCGCACGATCGACGTTGAGATCCTTCCTCAAGGAATCGAGCGTAGAGCTGGCATCGTGGAAAGCGTCGCAAAGAGTAAGCAGACCTGCATTCCGCACGCTGAGAAGCTGAAGCTGGCCGCGCAGGGCGGGCAACTTCAACATGAGCTTCCACAAACCCCTCTGCGCCGTGTCTGTCGGCATCGATCTAGTACCTGGTTTGGCCGGCGGATACATATCCTGTGCGTTTTACCTGCTGCGTTAAGGCATGCCTCAACGATCAGCCCGGATTATGTATCGCCTTTTTCAGATCGGTGGGGAGTACGTTACGGTTACAATTGCATCGGCGGGCATCGAGTGCCGGAGATGGATCGGCTCCGCCGAGGGCGGCAGCCGAAACGGTGAAGGGAAAATCCACTTAAAAATCCCAGTCGTCGTCCTCGGTCGCAACGGCCTTGCCGATGACATAGGATGAGCCGGAACCGGAGAAGAAGTCATGGTTCTCGTCGGCGTTCGGCGATAGCGCCGAGAGGATCGCGGGATTGACCTTGCAGGCCTCGGGCGGAAACAGTGCCTCATAGCCGAGGTTCATCAGCGCCTTGTTGGCGTTGTAGTGCAGGAATTTCTTCACGTCCTCGGTCAGCCCGACGCCGTCATAAAGCGTTTCCGTGTATTTGGCCTCATTGTCATAAAGCTCGAACAGGAGTTCATAGGCAAAGTCCTTGATCTCCTGCTGTTTTTGCGCGCTCAGCCGCTCCAGTCCTTTCTGGAACTTGTAGCCGATGTAGTAGCCGTGCACCGCCTCGTCGCGGATGATCAGGCGGATCATGTCGGCGGTGTTGGTGAGCTTCGCCCGGCTCGACCAGAACATCGGCAGGTAAAAACCGGAATAGAACAGAAAGCTCTCGAGGAAGACACTGGCGACCTTGCGCTTCAGCGGATCGGGATTGCGATAGTGTTCGAGGATGAGAGCCGACTTGCGCTGCAGGTGCTCGTTTTCCTCCGACCAGCGATAGGCGTCGTCGACATCGGGCGTCGAGCAGAGCGTCGAGAAGATCGAGGAATAGGAGCGGGCATGCACCGCTTCCATGAAGGAGATGTTGGAATAGACGGCCTCCTCATGCTGGGTGATCGCATCTTCCATCAGCTTTGGCGCGCCGATGCTGGTCTGGATGGTATCCAGCAGCGTCAAGCCGGTGAAGACGCGGATCGTCAGCTGCTGCTCTTCCGGCCGCAAGGTCGCCCAGGATGGGATGTCGTTGGAGAGTGGCACCTTTTCCGGAAGCCAGAAATTCCCTGTCAGCCGGTTCCAGACTTCGAGATCCTTGTCGTCCTCAATGCGGTTCCAGTTGATGGCGCGCACGCGTGAGGCGGGCTTGATGGCGATGTTCATGGGATATCTTTCCTCAACAAAATATTACAGGGCGCCTGGCCCCCTCACCCTGCCCTCTCCCCAAGGGGCGAGGGGAACCTCGCGCTAGCCGCTCGTCTCTTCTCCCCATCGGGGAGAAGGTGCCGGCAGGCGGATGAGGGGGTTCCGGGCTCAAGCGTGACTGAAACGGCAGTGCATCAAATCACAGACTGCACGACACGCAGCCCTGCACCTCGGTGCCGGACAACGCCATCTGGCGAAGGCGGATGTAGTAGATCGTCTTGATGCCCTTTTTCCAGGCATAGATCTGCGCCTTGTTGATATCGCGCGTCGTTGCCGTGTCGCGGAAGAACAGGGTCAGCGACAGGCCCTGATCGACGTGCTGGGTTGCTGCCGCATAGGTGTCGATGATCTTCTCAGGGCCGATCTCATAGGCGTCCTGGTAATAGTCGAGATTGTCGTTGGTCATGAACGGCGCAGGATAGTAGACGCGGCCGATCTTGCCCTCCTTGCGGATCTCGATCTTCGAGACGATGGGATGGATCGAGGAGGTCGAGTGGTTGATATAGGAGATCGAGCCCGTCGGCGGCACGGCCTGGAGGTTCTGGTTATAGAGGCCGCTCGTCATGACATCCGTCTTCAGGGCCAGCCAGTCTTCCTGCGTCGGGATGTGGATGCCAGCCGTCTTGAACAGTTCGGCGACACGCCCGGTCGCCGGCACCCATTCCTTCTCGGTGTATTTGTCGAAATAGTCGCCGGAAGCGTATTTTGATTTTTCGAAGCCCTTGAAGCTCGACCCGCGCTCGACGGCGATCCGGTTCGATGCCCGGATGGCGTGGTAGGTCACCGTGTAGAAATAGATGTTGGTGAAATCGACGCCTTCTTCCGAGCCGTAGTAAATGCGCTCGCGGGCGAGATAGCCGTGCAGGTTCATCTGGCCGAGACCGATGGCGTGGCTGTCGTCATTGCCCTTCTCGATCGACGGGACCGAGGAGATGTGGCTCATGTCGGACACGGCTGTCAGCGCCCGGATCGACGTTTCGATGGTCTTGCCGAAATCGGAACTGTCCATCGCCGCTGCGATATTCAGCGAGCCGAGATTGCAGGAAATGTCCTTGCCCATATGCTTGTAGGATAGGTCGTCATTATAGTCGCTGGCCTCGCTGACCTGCAGGATTTCCGAGCAGAGATTGCTCATGGTGATGCGGCCGGCGATCGGATTGGCCCGGTTCACCGTGTCTTCGAACATGATGTAGGGATAGCCGCTCTCGAACTGGATTTCGGCCAAAACCTGGAAGAATTCGCGGGCCTTGATCTTCTTCTTGGAAATGCGGGCATCGTCCGCCATCTCGCGGTACTTTTCCGTCACCGAGATTTCGGTGAACGGCACACCGTAGACGCGCTCCACGTCGTAGGGTGAAAACAGATACATGTCCTCGTTGTTCTTCGCCAGCTCGAAGGTGATATCGGGCACGACGACGCCGAGCGACAGCGTCTTGATGCGGATCTTCTCATCGGCATTTTCGCGCTTGGTATCGAGGAAGCGCATGATATCGGGGTGATGGGCGTTGAGATAGACGGCCCCTGCCCCCTGGCGGGCGCCAAGCTGGTTGGCATAGGAAAAACTGTCTTCCAGCAGCTTCATCACCGGAATGATACCGGACGACTGGTTTTCGATCTGCTTGATCGGGGCGCCGGCCTCGCGGATATTGGTCAGCGACAGGGCAACGCCGCCGCCGCGCTTGGACAGTTGCAGCGCCGAATTGATGCCGCGCGCGATCGATTCCATATTGTCCTCGACACGCAGAAGGAAGCACGACACGAGCTCGCCGCGCTGCTTCTTGCCGGCATTGAGGAAGGTCGGCGTCGCAGGCTGGAAGCGGCCGGAAATGATCTCGTCGACCATGTCTCGCGCTGTCGCTTCGTTGCCCTGCGCCAGCGCCAGCGCCACCATGCAGATACGGTCCTCGTAGCGCTCGAGATAGCGTTTTCCGTCGAATGTCTTCAGCGTGTAGCTGGTGTAATACTTGAAGGCGCCGAGGAAGGTCGGGAAACGGAACTTCTTGGCATAAGCGTGATCATAGAGGTCGCGCACGAAGTTGAACGAATACTGGTCGAGAACCTCGCGCTCGTAATAGCCCTCGGTCACCAGATAATCGAGTTTCTCCCGCAGATTATGGAAGAACACGGTGTTCTGGTTGACGTGCTGGAGGAAATACTGCTTCGCCGCCAGCCGGTCCTTGTCCAGCTGGATCCTGCCCTCGTCGTCATAGAGGTTCAGCATCGCGTTCAGCGCGTGATAGTCAATCGCGGTTTCCGTCGCCTTCAAAGGGCGTTCGAGCGTTGAGACGTCCAAAATCGTTCCAATCCATTGATGACATTGGCGACGTCCTCGTCCGTACCCAGAAGCTCGAACCTGTAGAGGTACGGCACCCGGCATTTATCCGAGATGACATTGCCCGCGAGACCGAACGTCTCGCCGAAATTGCTGTTGCCGGCGGCGATCACGCCCCGGATGAGGGATCGGTTGCCCGCATTGTTGAGAAAGCGGATCACCTGCTTGGGAACGGCGCCCCTGCCGTCATCGCCGCAATAGGTCGGCAAAATGAGGACGAAGGGCTCGCGCACGTCGGGCGTTTCGGCGCTGGTGCTGACGGGAATGCGGGCCGATTTCAGGCCGAGCTTGGCGACGAAGCGATGGGTATTTTCCGACAGGCTGGAATAATAGACGATCAGGCCCATCGCTTGTCCATCCGCACTCAGGCCGCGCTCAGGACAGCGCGCTGATCTTGTCAGGACGGAATCCAGCCCAATGGTCCTGGCCGGCGATCACCACCGGAACCTGCTGGTATCCGAGGCCGATGACCTTCGCGAAGGCGTCCTCGTCCTTGGAAATGTCGACGACCTGATAGTCGATGCCTTCACGATCGAGCGCACGATAGGTCGCTGTGCACTGGACGCAGGAAGGCTTGCTGTAGACGGTAATGTTCATGATGGTCCTCGTGGTCTGTGATGTTGCTGGCACACGAAAGGCTCCGAGCCGCTGCACGCGGATCCGATCGTGGGGTCTTGCATTGCGATACTTGCGGGAGGTTAGGCCTGTGCCGCCGATCCCGCATATCTTGGTCTGCGAATTCGATTGACTGACATGCCTTCACCCGGAGCCTTTTTGGCGGGCATCGGAAGAACGCAATCCAAAGCGGAATCATTCCGCTGCACATCACGCGACCTTCCGGGCACCCCGCCCGTGGACGTTTTGTTCAAGGCAGGTCTCCTGGCTTGCGGGTCGTGGCGTCCATTCCGTCTTCCCGAAGCCTGATGCTTCAGTGACTTGAAATGAAACAGACGCTCGCCGCTTACAGTTGCGGGGGCAGCTCCGGTTTTGCCCGGCCACAATGGCCAAGCGCACCGCATTCCCTCTTAGCCTCCCTACCTTGCGATTTGGAGGAACCTTTAACACTAGATATAGTATACGACAGGAAAATAACGTCAATGTGTAGACATCGGAAACATGCCTTGCGGTGCATATTTTTTGCGGCTTTGTGGATAATGGGGAGTTAATGCCCGCCACGGCAATCGGCTGTGGATAGTGGGGCAGCCGCCGGGGACAGCGGCCCCGGTTTCAGTTATGAGCCACGCGCGTGCCGCCGGGCGCCCGTCTGGACCGGCCGGGACCATGACGAGTTCGCCGCGCGCCGTCAGTTGCGGCTGCCCTCCAGCAATGTCTCCGACCAAAGCTCGACTGCGACCGTCACCAAACTCATGCCGGTCTCAACGATGTCTGCCACCACGTCGATGATCGAATCAACTATCACTCGGCAGCGGCAGCTGCACGGCGGCGGCCGATGGTGGCCTGGGTGAGCAGCAGCGCGCCGACGGCGCAGAGCGCGATGCCCATGGCCATCGGAACGGCCGTGCCGTCGAAGAACACCGAGGCGATCACCATGGCGACGGCGGCGGTGACGAAATGCAGCGTTCCCATCAGCGACGATGCCGTGCCTGCGATTTCGCCATGCTCCTCCAGCGCCAGCACAGCACTTGTCGGGATGACGAGGCCGAGGAAGCCGTAACCGACGAAGAGAAATGCGGCCATCACCGGCAGCTGATTGAAGCCGAGGCTCATGACGATGGCCATCGCCGCCATGGTCAGCGCGAAGGCTGCAACGGCGATGCGCATGACCCGAACGAGCCCAAACCGTTCGCCGAACCAGCCGGTCGCCTGCGATACCGCGAAGAACGACACGGCATTGATGGAGAAGGCAAAGCTGTATTGCGTCGGCGACAGGCCGTAATAGTCGATCAGCACGAAGGGCGAGTTGGCAAGATAGACGAGGAAGCTAGAAATGCCGAGGCCGCCGATGAAGGTCAGCGTCAGAAAATTCTTGTCCCTGAGCAGCAGGCCGTAGGCAGCCATGGCGCTGCGCAGGCCACTCCCGGCACGGTGCTCCCTCACGCGGGTTTCCTGCAATTGCGTCGCCAGCAGGATGAGGCCGATGAAGGCGGCGATCGTCACCGCCCAGAACACGCCGCGCCAGCCGTAGAACTCGATGACGGCACTGCCGGTCAGCGGCGCCAGGATCGGCGAGATGCTGAACACCAGCATCAACAGCGACATCAGCCGGGCGGCCTGCACGCCGGTATGCATGTCGCGAACGATGGCGCGCGGGATGACCATGCCGGCAGCTCCGCCGATCCCCTGCAGGAAGCGGAAGGCGATCAGCGTTTCGATATCGCTTGCCAATGCGCAGCCGATGCTGGCGAGCGCAAAGATGCCGATACCGATATAGAGCGGCGCCTTGCGGCCCCACATATCGGACAGGGGACCGTAGACCAGCTGCGCCACCGCAAAGGAGATGAAGAAGGCGAGCAGGCTCAGCTGTACGATATGGTTCTCGGCACCAAGATCCTGCCCGATCGAGGGCAGCGCCGGCAGGTACATGTCTATGGCAAACGGGCCGATGGCCGACAACAGGCCGAGGATGAGGGCAGTCCGGAAGAAGGAGGACGTCATGGGGGGCATCTTTCAGAAACGGCCGCACAAAACCGGGTCGGTCTGGCGCCGCGTTGCTCTCAGGAGTTTACCGTGATCGTTGCCAAGGGCGCGCGGTGCTTGAGAGGACGCCCACACGCTTGGCAAGCCGTGTCAATATTATTGGACAGAGCTGTAAAATTAGACACCATTGTCTAAAACGTCAAGAGGCATTATCTTCGGCCGATGAAAACCAATCATGACACAGTGCCGAAAATGTCCGTGCATAGCCAGCGCGGGCAATGTGCCAAGCGCAAGTCCATTCTGGAAGCCGCCGCCCAAGTCTTTTGCCGTCAAGGCTTTACCGGCGCCAGCATCGACGAGATCGCCGCCGAAGCCTGCGTCTCGCGTCAGACCGTCTACAACCACTATCGCGAAAAAGAGAACCTGTTCACCGCCGTGGTCGAGGACGTGATGGACCGGGCAAACGCCATGCTGTTCACCACTCTCTCAACCTTTCCCGAGAAGCCGGACAATCTCGAAGACGATCTCGTCGCCTTTGCCGTGCGCCTCAGCCACAATTGCATCTGCAACCAGGATGGAAAATTCCTGCGCAAGCTGGTCCAGTCCGAAGGCGAGCGTTATCCGCACCTGTTCGAAAGCTGGCGCCAGCATGGCCCTGGCAAGATCGGCACGGCACTGGCCGCACTTTTTGCGCGGCTTGCCCACAAGGGCCTTTTGCAGGCAGACGATTTCGACGTTGCGGCGCGTCAATTTCTGGCACTGGTCAATGCCGACCTGCAGATGAGCACGCTGTTTGGCGTCACGCCGACGGAAGCAGAACTGGACATTGCGGCCCGCAATGCCGTGCGGACATTCATGCGGGCCTATGGGCCAGCGCAGGCAAACACGCTGGCTGTCAAGACGGCGTAAGTCCCGGCGTCAGCTGACACCGGTGATCATCGAGACGATCTCGTTCTTGTTGGTCTCCGCAGTCCTGCGGATGCCGATCTGTTTGCCACGCCTCAGAACGCAGATCCGGTCCGACAGCTTGAACACCTGATCGAGGCTGTGGCTGATGATCAGCACGCCGATATTGCGCGACTTCAGCGATTGCACGATTTCCTCGACCTTCGCGGTTTCCGCGACCCCGAGCGCCGCCGTGGGTTCGTCGAGCAGGATCAGCTTCTTTGCCCAGCGGGTGGCCCGCGCAATCGCAACGCCCTGACGCTGGCCGCCGGACAGATCGCGGATCGTCGCGTGCGCCGAGGGGATGCGCACGTCGAGTTCCTTCACCAGCTTTTCCGTTTCCGAAATCATCGTCTTGCGATCGAGCAGGCCGATGCCGTTGGTGAGTTCGCGTCCGAGGAACATGTTCATATAGACCGTCTGCTGGTCGGCCAGCGCCAGATCCTGATAGACCACCTCGATGCCGTGCGAGCGGGCCATGGTGGCGCTGGACATCGCGACCGTCTCGCCCTCGATGGTGATCGTGCCGGAGGACGGGCCATAGACGCCGGAAACAATCTTGATCAGCGTCGATTTGCCGGCACCGTTATCGCCGACGAGGGCAACGATTTCGCCGGGATAGATATCGAGCGAAAAATTCTCGATGGCGACAACGGCGTCGAAATTCTTGCGGATGTCCTTGAGCTGCAGCACAGGGGCCTGAGTGTTCATGGTCATTCTCCTATACCGGCCAGGATTGAGGTTCGCCGAAACCGTTCTCGATGCTTTCGACCTTCGGCAAACCCTTGGATATTCCAGACACGCCGACGACATAGGCGCGGGTGACAAAGGCCTGCCCGCGGAACCCGAAGACGGCGGTGTCGCCGGGCTTCGGCGCCTTCGGTCCACCAGCATCGATCATCGCGTAATAGTCGATGGCCGATGGTGGCGGCACTTCGACACTGCGCAGCGACGATGCCGCGACCGTCGGCTCGTCAGAGACGATCGCCTTGACGTCATAGTCCGGAAAGATCGGGTCGATGTAGAAGCCGCCGCCGAAGCAATACGCCTTGCCGGCGGACAGATGAGAGACCTCGGTGAGGTAGCAGACGGCTGGAAGCTCGGGCAGGTCTTCCACGACATGCAGCGCCGTCGTGCCGTGCAGGCCGTTGCCGGGCTCGCATTGCGTCGCCCCGGCATCGGCCAAGCCCTGCAAGAGAACCGAGGATGTGGTGCCCGGCGCGTTGACCTCAATGCCGGTGCGCCCGGCCTTCGCCAGCGCCTCGGCAGCCTTGGTCAGCGTTGCCAGATTGTGCGTCGGCAAAACCTTGCGGCTCTTGTGGTCGAACAGCAGCGCCGGAAACGTGGTGATCCCGGCAAACCGTCCGCCATCCAGCGCGTCGAAAGCATCGGCCACATCAGCGACATCGGCCGCATCGAAGCCGCCTTCATGGCCGCGATAGAAAGTATCCCCTTCGGCCTTGATGCGGGCAAGCAGGTCCTGCACATAACCCGCCGCCCTGGCGCCTTCAGCGGCTTCATTCGCCTTTTCATCGTTGAAGACGGTCCAGTAGTCCGGGCGGAAGGCAGCGGCAGCGGCTTTGGCTTCATGGCGGGCAACCTGCTGCAGATGACCGAGATGGCCGACGCGGAGGCCTGCCCGGTGGGTGGCGCGGGCGCAGGCCATGTCGACCGCAACGGACCGGTCGATGCCGCCCCGCTGCACGGCCGCGCAGAATGAACTGGCGCGGCCGACCTGCTTGGTCATGGCAAATATCTTAAGGCCGAGCCGGTCGGCCTCTGTCTTCAGCACACCGGCATTGGCTTCGACGGCATCGAGATCCAGCACATAGGCATTGGCCGGGATCTTGCCCTGCCGGTGCAGCGCGATCGCGGCTTCAAGGAGTTTCGGGTTGCGGCGGCGCAGAACGTCGAGAAACATGGGGTATCCTTTCTTCAGCGCAGCTTTTCGCGCAGCGATACGGCGACTGCGGCGAGAATGATAAGACCACGGACGATCATCTGGTCGGACACGGAAAGCCCCATCAGGATCAGGCCGTTGTTGAGCATGCCCATCATCAGCGAGCCGACGAGCGCGCCGACGATCGAGCCTTTGCCACCGTTCAGGAGCGTGCCGCCGACGATGACCGCGGCAATCACCGTCATCAGGTCGGTTTCGCCCAGCGTATACTTTGCCGCCTGAAGACGGCCGGCATAGAGCAGACCGGCAAGACCGGCGAGCGCGCCGCTGATCACCAGCACGGCAAGCCGGATGCGCGGCACGGGAATGCCGGAGACGCTGGCAGCACGGGCGTTGTCGCCGGTCGCCAGTACATGAGCGCCGAACCGGGTTTCACGGAAGATCAGATGCCCGGCGGCGATGGCAATGACCGTCCACCAGACCAGCGAGGGAATGCCGAGCAGCGTACCGGAGCCGAAGAAGCCGGTGAACATGCTATCGGTGACGGGAATGGAGCGCAGGTTGGTGAGCGACCGGGCAACGCCGGCAAACAGCCCAAGCGTTGCCAGCGTCACCAGAAACGATGGCAACCGGACATAGGCGACCAAAAGGCCGTTGACCAGCCCAATGGCAACCCCTGCCCCGACCCCGGCAGCGATGCCGGCGATCATGCCATAGGCGTTCATCGTAACGGCGGCAGAGAGCGCTGCGACCGCGACGGTCGAACCGATCGAAAGGTCGATCTCGCCAGCCGACAGCACGAAGACCATGCCGATCGCCATGATCGTGATCGGCGCCGTCTGCAGCACGATGTTGGAGAGGTTGCGCACCGTCAGGAACCCGCTGTCCTTCAGCACGATGGCGAAGAACAGGAAGATCGCCAGAAAGCCGACATAGACGACATATTGCTGGATATTGATGCGGCTGATCATGCTCATCGCCGGTTTGGCGGCATTGCTTGGGGCGCTGGACATAGCGGTTCCTCCGAAGAGCGGGGGTATGGGCGGGAACCCGTGGCTCCCGCAGGGCAGCGGCACGCTTCATGTGAAGCCGCTGCGACGATTTCAATCTGCGCCGGAGCGCGGATAGTTACTTGATGGCGTCGGCAATGGTGGCCGGAACATCCTTGTTGAGCGACTTCCTCCAGCCGTCCTTGACCGTGTCCTTGGTGACCGCAAGCGAATCCACCACCAGGAACGGCGCAGCCTGCTTGCCGACCAGCGATCCGGCCGCAGCACGCGCAGCAGTCACGCCGATATTGTAGGCTTCGTCGGCCACCAGCGCTGCAACTGCGCCGCCCTTGACCATGTCGAGCGCTGCCGGCTCGTTGAGATCGAGCGTGACGATCTTGGTGTGGGTGTTTCCGGCAGAGCGCAGGGTGGACAGCACGCTCAGCGCAGGCTCCGCCCAGGTCACGTAGATGCCGTCGAGATCGGGGTTCTGGGTCACCATCGCCTGGGCGATCTCTTCCGCACGGGCCGGATCGGCCATGCCCGCCTCGGCAGTGATCTTCATGTCGGGATAATCCTGCTCGATCGTCGACTTGAAGGCTTGGTCGCGCTGGTTGGTCACGTAGAAATCGGCATCATGGAAGATATAGCCGACCTTGCCCTTTTTGCCGAGCGCCTCGGCCATCGCGACACCGGCCTTGTGACCCATCTGGAACAGGTCGTCCGAGACGATGGTCACATAGTCCTTGCCCTGCACATAGCCCTGCGGCGAGTTATCGACAAAGGCGAGCTTGACGCCGGCCTTCAGTGCCGGATCGTAGATCGGCCCGGCGGTTGCCGGATCGACCGGCAGAGACAGGATGATCGACGGCTTCTTGGCAAGCACGGTCTCGACATCGGCCTTTTGACGCGCGGCATCGAAGCCGGCGTCCGTCTGGGCGACGACTTCAACGCCCAGACGCTTGAATTCGTCCTGCGCGCCGCTGTTGACGGCATTGGTGTATTCGCTCATTTCGTGCCAGACGAGGGCGGCGGTGAACTTGCCGTCCTTGATCTTGGTCTCTTCATCCGGCGTCAGCGTGAAGCTTGCGGCCGGTGTCGGCTTTTCGCCATGCGGGCCGGTGGTTGCGCCATCGGCGGCAAACGCGTGGGTGGATAGAAGCGCGGCAACCAGCCCGGCCGGGATCATCGACAGCTTGTTCATCATCATTCCTCCAGAATTTTGGGTTGATGCGCGCCGGGCGGCTGTCTGCACAGCCCGGCGCAGCAGATCATTTGGCAGCGTCGAGGACTGACTGCGGCGCATCGCGGTTGAGCGACTGCTTCCAGCCTTCGGACACATCGGCCTTGGTCACGGTCAGCGCCGGGGCAACGATGAAGGCAGGCGTTTCCTGACCCAGCAACGCTTTCAGGCCGGTGGCGGCCATCGTCTGGCCAAGCTCATAGGCCTTGTCGGCAACAAGGGCTACGACATTGCCGCCCTTGACCATGTCAAGCGCTGCCGGTTCCGACAGGTCGAGCGTCACGACCTTGGTCTTGGTATTGCCAGCACCGCGCAGAGCAGAGAGAACACCTTCGGCCGGTTCGGCCCAGGTCACATAGATGCCGTCGAGATCCGGGTTCTGCAGCAGCATGGCATTGGCCAGTTCCTCGGCGCGGGCCGGATCGGAAATGCCCTGTTCGGCAACGATCTTGATATCCGGATAGTCCTTCTCGATGGTCGTCTTGAAGGCCTGGTCGCGCTGGTTGGTGACATAGTAGCTCGCATCGTGGAAGATGTAGCCGACCTTGCCCTTGCCGCCGATCGATTTCGCCAGCGCATCGGCCGCCTGCTTGCCCATCTGGAACAGATCGTCGGTGACGATCGCCGCATAATCGGTGCCGTGTTTGTAGCCGGCCGGAAGGTTGGAGAGAAAGACCAGCTTGGTGCCATCGGTCACGGCCTGCTTGAAGGCTTCGGCCGATGTCGTCGGGTCGAGCGGCAGGGCGAGAATGACATTCGGCTTGGCGGCAAGCGCCGTCTCGATATCGCTGCGCTGACGGGCGGCGTCGAAGCCTGCGTCCGTGGTCACCACAACCTCGACGCCTGCCTTGGCGAATTCGTCCTTGGCACCGGCCGAAACCGCATTGATGAAGTCGGATGACGTGTGCCAGAGCAAAGCCGCCGTGTAGCCCTTGCCCTTCAAGGCGGCGATGTCGCTGTCGGAAAGCTTGATTTCAGCGCTCGGTGTTGCTGTTTCGCCCGCCGGACCGACCGTCTGGGCATGGGCCGCGGTGATCATCGCACCAGTCAGAAGCGCGGCATTCAATAAAGTCCTGATAAGCATCTTTCTGTTCCCTTTTTCAGATTATCGATGGTTCAGTTTCTCATTCCACGATGCCGCAATAGCGCGCCATGAAGGTGGCGAACGCCACGATCCCGGCGAGGTATTCCTCGACATCGACATGCTCCTCGAATGTGTGGCAGTTGCTTATATCGCCCGGCGCGCAATAGACGGCAGGCACGCCGAGCCGGTTGACGAAGAACGGCGATTCCGACCAGAACGGCGCCCCCTTTATCGCTCCCCGACCAGCCATTGCCTCGCCGGCGGCAGCGCAGAGCATCGAGACTTCCGGCAGGTCCTGATCGATTTCCGCCGCCGAACCGCCGAGTGCATGGTCGCGCCCGGCCGGATAGGAAATCTCCACTTCGATCTGCGGATCGGACACGGCGCCGCGGATGACACTTTCCAGTTCGGCCGCCGCGGTATCGAGTGATTCACCCGGCAAGAGCTTGCGGATCAGCGACAGCGTGCATTCTTCCGGCACGGCAATGAATCCGCCGCCCGAAAGTCCGGTGATCAACAGGAACCCGCGCCCGATCAGCGGGTGCTCGGCCCGCGCCGAAATCGCGTCCGAATGTTCCCACAACTCCGACATCACCGCATGGCTCGCCTTCAGCGCGTCGCGCCCAAGCTCCGGCACGCCGAAATAGGCGGATTTGCCGGTGATCTTTATATCGGTGATGAAGAAGCCGATCTGTGCCGGATAGACTGCCAGCTGGGTCGGCTCGACATAGACGGTGAAATCCGGCTTTGCCACCACGCCCGCCTCGATGCTGGCGGTATAATCCTTGATCCCGGCCGACACGCCGGTTCCCGGCTGGCCGCTCTCCTCGTCGCCGACAAAGGCAAAAGCGATGTCGCCTTTCAGTTTGATCCCTGCTTTGTCGAGCAGCGTTAGCGCTGCCAGCGAACTGCAGATACCTGCCTTCAGGTCTCCGGCACCCCGGCCGCAGATCTGTCCGTCGATAACAGGCGCGGCAAACGGATCTTCCCGCTCGGTGCCAGCCCAGTGCTCCCGCCAGCCGTCGACATGAACAGTGTCGGTATGGCCGATGAACAGCAGCCGCTTGCCGCTTCCATCGCCCTTGCGCTCGCCGCGAAGGTTGGGACGCCCCGGCAGGAAATCCGAGACATGGATGCCGTCGATCCCGCGCGCTTTCATCTGGCTTTCGAGAAAGCCGACGAAATTGGCCTCGTTGCCGGTAATGCTCTCGGCTCCGATGGCGCCGCGCAACAGGGCAATTGCGTCCTCGCGGTCGAGTACGGCGCGCAGTCTTTCCGTCAGGGCGTTCGACGTGCTCATTGAAGGGCCTCCCGGAAGGTCACCGTTTCTGCCGGCGGCAGCGACATGTGGCTGTCGGGGGCGTCGGCGCCGAACAGCGCATTGTGCAAATGGCTGAGGCCGATCGCCGCAGCTCCAACGATTGCCGCGCGCGGCCCGAGCTGGCTTGCCTCAATATCGACGGGATAGGGAAAGCAGGTTGGCAGGAACTTGCGGATGCGCTCGATCAGTTCCGGACGCAGGCCGATCGAGCCGCCCATGATGACCTTTTCCGGATTGGCGATCGCCGCAATCGCGCTGATGCCGCGCGCCAGATATTTCGCCGTCTCGTCCAGGGTCGCGGACGCATGCACATCGCCACTCGCCGCCCGCTCGAAAATCGCCGGAACGGTCGCCGTCTCACCCGATGCCGCCGCATAATGCTGCATGATGCCGATCGAGGCGGTGACCCGCTCGAAGGCACCGGTGCGCAGCGATTCCGGATCGAAAGGATCGGCGCCGAACGGCAGGAAACCCAGTTCGCCGGCAGCATTCATCGCGCCGCGCACCAGCTGCCCCCCAACCATCAAGCCGCCGCCGATACCGGTACCGACGGCGATGAAGGCGAGGTTGTCGATGCCCTGCCCCTGACCCAGCCAGTTTTCGCCGAGCACGGCAAGATTGACGTCGTTTTCCAGGATCACATCGATGCCGAGCGCCTTTTCGAAGGCCGCCGCGACGTTCATCGTGTCGAAATCGGCAATGTTTGGCGCCAGCAGGATGCGGCCGGTCTTGGCGTCCGGCGCGCCGGGCGCCCCGATGACGGCCATGCGGATGCGTTCACGCGGAATGTTCAGATGGCTTGCCGCCTGCGCGCAGAGTTCGGCGATCTGGTCAACCACGAACTGGCCGCCCCGCCGGTCGGTCGCGACGACTTCCTCGGCAAATACCTGGCAGGCAAGATCTGCAATGGCGAGCCGGATTTTGGTGCCACCGAGATCGACCGCAGCAATATAGGCCGCATCCGGAACCAGTTCATAGGTGACGGCCGTGCGCCCGACATGGCCACTGGTGCGCCCGGTCTCACGTACCCAATCATCCAGTTCCAGCTGGCGGACGATTTCCGAGATGGTCTGCTTGGAGAGCCCCGTCTGCTTGGAAATAGAGGCGCGGGAGATCGGCCCGTTCTGGATGATCGCCTCCATCACGGCCCTTTGGGAAAACTTCCGGGAGATGCGCAGGGTTTCGCTCACAGTCACCTCAATTAATTCGTTCTATCACCGAACTATTGATCCGATTGGAATATGAGTCAACAGGAAATTGACCCGCGCATTCGGATTGAATGATTTTCCCCCCGCGCGCAGCAGGCGTGCATCTGCATCGGCGCTCGCCTATTGGCAGGCTCTGATAGCCTCTGCGTTTGAGATGATGATGACGAATCGTGTGCGGGCCCAGCCAGCGTCAGTACCCCTGATCGCAGACACGGCCGTTACGGTTCAGGCGATAGCCGGATAGCCCAGCCGCCGCGCCTGCCGTTCCAGTTCGGCCAGCGGTTCATAATCGGCATCGGAAAGAACGGCGAAATCCTTCAAGCAAAGCACATCCCGCACGGTGGCCAGCGACGGTGCGGCGATGGCCTGTTGCAAGACCTGTCTCAGCAGTGCCACCTCCGTCTCGGGGGCGTCGGCTCGGGTGATGAACGGCAGTCCTGGCCCGCTCACAGTCTGCGTCAGGATGCGGACACCGGCAAGGCTCTCAGGGTCAAATCGCAACGCGTTGCCATAGGTGACGCAGTCGATCGCCGCGACATCGGCCTTGCTGGCGGCAATCGCCGCAATACTGTTGCGATGGCTGCCGGTTTCGACCACCGAAGAAAAGAACCGGCCATTGCGTGAAAGCGGCGCAATGGCGGCGCGGAACAGGTTGGTGCCGGAATTGCTGTCAGGCTGGTTGATCGCCGCCCGCGCGCCGCGCAAATCTTCCAGCGATCGGGCAGCGCTGTGTTTCGCCACGACAATAAAGCTGCGCATCAGCGGTCCATCGCAGCCCAGATGGCCATAGACGGGTGTTGCCACCAGATTCACCTTGCCGCGCAGATGCTTGACGTAAGGAAAGCCGCAAGTCTGGGCGAGCAGCAGATCCGGCCGCGTCCAGGCCTGATGGTAGTCCACGACATCGTCCAACCCAGCCGGAACCTCGTCCAGCCCTGCCCGCTTCAGGGCTTCACTGAGGAAATCCCACAGTTTAGCCGTGGCCTCGGCAAGCGGCGGCGGACTGGCATACATGGCAAGGCTGGCAAGACGCATTCGGGAGCTTTCACAAGGGACAGGAGCCACTACAGCATCGCGCTTCATTCATAACGCGCAAACGCCGCTGTAGCACTCTAAATTTGCTGCACAATCCCGCCGGCGCCGTATCGTCAAAGTTTGCTGCGGTAGCACACCACTCAGGAATGTTTCGGATGCGTGATATCGTCATGGGGCTTTAGGAAAAACCGCCGGGCGATGTCCCAGTAGCTGTTATAGACCAGTCCGTCATTGGTGCCGATCAGGGCCTCGCGGTGACGGCGATAGATCGATGGCAGGCGGTACCAGGAAATGCCGGGCTTCAGGTGATGCAGCACATGCAGGTTGTTGTAGAGGAACAGCAGCCCGAACAGGTGGCTGTTTTCGACGATCGCGGTGCGCTCCTCATGCTTTTCGGCATAGCGGTGTTCGGCATAGGACCGCAGCCGCGTCAGCGCCGCACCGACATAGACGAAACCGAAGAAATAGAGCCAGAACGGCATGCCGCAGATCATCATGACCCAGAACAGCACGGCTGCAACACCAATCATATGCACCGTCCAGATGCGCGCCCGCCCAGACTCGCCGGCCCACAGCAGCCGAACCTCTTGCGCCAAAAAACTCACCAGCATGACGGCGGGTCCAATGGTCAACCGCCCTAGCAACGTCGTATTCCAGCGGGCAAGGAGCTTGCCCACCCGTCCCAGCCGCTCCCAGGCTGCCTTGGTAAAATAGGAGGATTCCGGATCCTCGATCGGATCGGTCAGATGCTCGTCGCGGTGATGCTCAAGATGGCTTTCGCGATAGATCGGATAGGGGAGCCAGAGCGATAGCGGGATCGATCCGATGGCGTCGTTGATGCGCTGATTGCCGGTCGGATGCCCGTGGATGACCTCGTGCTGCAACGATCCCTGCCAGGCGATCAGCCAACCACCCGCGAGAGCGACGATGACGACCGGCAGCGATTGCCACCAGAATGTCAGCGCCAGAAAGCCGCCATAGATCGCGATGGTCAGAATGACGGTCGGCCACTCCACCCGGCGGGCGGGGATTTTGATGGTGTAGGATGGCGTGTCGGACATGCGCGGCTGTTCCCCCAGAAGTAGAGGGAAATTACATCGTTGCGGCAGATTTGGATAATTATTGTTTATTTATTTAATGGACTATTTGGGAAAAATCGTTCGTTTTCAGCTGGATCGGCCATAGCTTTCATCCGCCGACCGCTTCGCTTTACAAAAAGGATCAGACCCAGGATGCCGGCGTCTTCGGCAACCGGCCGTCCGGATCGACGACATCGAGGCGGGGTGCGCCCTTTTCATTCCACCGCCACAGCGCCACGCAGGTCCCGCCCGGCGACATGAACGACGGATAGACGACACCATCGAAACCGCCGGCAATCAACCGTTGGCGCAGCTGGTGAGTCTTTGGCACCTGGCCTTCATCGAGAAGCATCCGCCACTCGCAAAGATGAATATCCTCCGGCACGCCAAGGCCGGAGAGCGCCGTGGGATCAGTGAGGTCGGCGAGCGCGGCATCCTTGAGATCCAGCTGTGCAATCAGCGCCGGATGCTGGACAAAACCTTGATTATACTCTGCCCAGGCAGTCGAGAGTTCGCGGGCCGCATAGATCGTCGCAGCGCCCACCGGATTCCAGCGTCCACCGAACCGCGCCGCGCCCTCGCCGGAAAGCGGCGCAAAGGCCCATTGCGGCACAAAGGCGCGCCACAATGTCAGCGTTTTCCTGGCCTTGTCAGGCATAGACGCCGGACCGGACCGCCTCGAGATAGGCCAGCACCTTGTCCGATTTGCCCTCGCTCACCAGATCATACGCGGTCTTTCCCGCCCAGCCCGGGATCGGCTGATGCTTGAACCAGATGGTCGCGCGGTTCTCGTCACCGGCCATTTCGCTGGCCATCGCAAGGATGCGCACGACATGGCTCAAGGCATGATCGACCTTGCGCGCGCCGGACTTCGCCGTCAATGTATTGCGGGCAACGCCGATCAACCGGGCAAGCTCCGACAAGGTGACGCCAAGCTGGTTGGAGACCCGCTCAGCCGAAAGGAACGGCGATTGACCATCGCCGAACCGGCTTGCCGTCATATCGAAGCTCAAAGCTGCCATGACATTTCCTAACGCATATTGATAAGTACAGTATCAAAATATGCTCAAATCGTGCGCATTTCAAGCGCAGCTGCTGATTAAACTGATCTGCGCCACCAAGGCTCGCGCTTTTCTAGAAAGGCGGAAATCCCTTCGCGTGCCTCGTCCGTCTCCCAGACATCGGCCAGGCGTTCGATCGTCGCCTCGATGACATCATCGGTGATCGGCATGCCGAGCGACCGCGCCAGCGCCTTGGATTGGCCAACTGCCCCGGGGGCGACCTGCAGATAGGGTGTTATCTCCGCTTCGACCGTGGCATCGAGATCATCTGATGGCACGACGCGCGCCAAAAGCCCTGCCGCTTGCGCTGCCTGCGCGTCAAAAATCCTGCCGGACATGAACAGGGGCCGCGCCTGCCCCTCGCCGATCCGCGCCATCACATAGGGGCTGATGGTCGCCGGAATCAGCCCGAGCCGTGTTTCCGTCAACCCGAACTTGGTGGTATCGGCGGCAATTGCAACATCGGCGACGCATAAAAGCCCGACGCCACCGCCAAACGCATTGCCGTGAACGCGCGCGATGAGCGGTTTCGCCAGATCGTTCAGCGCCTTGAACATCAAGGCCAGCCGCTTGGCCTCCTTGATGCGCCCCGCCCGGTCCGCCTCGATCTGCGCCTTCATCCAGCCGAGATCACCACCGGCACAGAAGCTTGCACCCTCGGCTACCAGCACGACGACCCGAACGGCGGCATCCGCACCCAGCAACCTTGCCACGGTGGTCAGCTCGCCGATCATCGTGCCGGACATGGCATTGTGCTTTTCCGGCCTTGCCAATGTCAGCGTTGCCACGCCCCTGCCGTCAACCGTGACGCGAATGGTCTCGTAGGTCATGCCAAACTCCTCAAGCTGCGTGCAAACACCGAGGCCGCTTCAAGCGCCTCCTCGTTGAGGCCGGTGACGAACCCTCGGCTCGTCACATAGCGGTCGACCAGCAGCGTATCGACATTGCCCCTGGCGCCTGGCGCATAGGGGCAGCCGCCGAGCCCGCCGACCGACGCATCGAATACCCGGATGCCGCGATCGAGCGCCACGCCGATATTGTCGAGCGCCCGGCCCGACGTATCGTGAAAATGCCCGGCGAGCTTACTCGCAGGGATGTCCGCCAACACCGCCGTAAGCATGCGGTCGACCGCCTCCGGCGTGCCGCGTCCGATCGTATCGCCAAGGCTGATTTCGTAGCAGCCAAGCTTCAGCAATTGCCCCCCGACGTCGGCAGCACTTTCGGGTGCCACAGCCCCGTCATAAGGGCATTCGACCACGCAGCTGACATAGCCGCGCACCGCAATTCCCTCATTGCGGGCTGCCTCCGCCACCGGGCGAAACCGCTCGATGCTCTCGGCAATCGAGCAGTTGATGTTGTGCTGTGAAAACCCTTCCGAGGCCGAGGCAAAGATCGCCACCTCGTCTGCGCCAGCCGCAATAGCTGCCTCGAAACCCTTCATATTGGGCGTCAGCACAGCATAGCGCACCCCCGGCCGGCGGGCGATCCCGGCCATGACCTCGGCAGCGTCGGCCAGTTGCGGCACCCATTTCGGGCTGACGAAACTGGTCACTTCGATCCGCTCGAAACCGCAGCCCGACAGCATATTAACCAGCCTGATCTTGTCCTTCGTCTCGATCAGCACCTTCTCGTTCTGAAGACCGTCCCGAGGTGCCATCTCGATGATCGACACCCTGTTTGAAACTCCGTCTTTACCCACGGAAGACATCAGACCTCCTCAGGCTTCAGCATCAAAAGCACAGTACCATCTGTCGTCTGATCGCCCTCGGCGACAAACAGGCTCTCGACGATGCCGTCGCGGCTGGCCGAAAGCGTCAGCTCCATCTTCATCGCTTCCATGATGATCAGCGGATCGCCCTTCGACACCGCGTCGCCCTCCTTGACGCGCACCAGCTTGATCAGCCCCGGCATCGGCGCGGTCAGGCGATCGCTTCCCGCCGCACTTTCCGCTTCGCCGTCCAGCGGATCGGGAATGTGGAAATCGAAAGCCCGGCCATCGACGAGAAGCGTGAACCCCTTTGCGATCTCAAGCCGTTGCAACCGGCTCTGCCGGCCATCGGCCTCGACAAGACAACCGCCATCGAACCGCCCGGAGATCCGAACCGGAATGACCCGGTTGCTGCCATGGACGGCAAAAAGGTCGAGACCACGCGCCGCCACCCGCAGCACATGCCGCTCGCCGGCATGATCGAGCGTCACCGTGCGCGTCGCCTGCCCCCAGACTTGCCAGTGACCGAGCGACCTCCAGGGATCGCCGGTGGGCGGGGCCGGCAATGTTCCGAGCGACAGGACGGCTGCCAGCGCCAGCACGGTTTCATCCGGCGCATCAGTCACCGTCAGCGCCTCGACCTCCCGGTCGATCAGCCCGGTATCGGGATGCCCGGCCGCGAAATCCGGCTGTTGGCTCAGGCGGGTCAGAAATTCGAGATTGTTGGCGACGCCGCCGATATGGCTCTTTGCCAATGCCGCCGTCAGCTTTGCCAATGCCGCTGCCCGCGTCGGCCCGTGCACGATCAGTTTGGCAATCATCGGATCGTAGAACGGGCTGATCCGGTCACCCTGCCGCACACCGGCGTCAACCCGCACACCATCGTCCGGAAACCCCACATGCGACAGCGTCCCGGTCGATGGCAAAAAACCGCGCGCAGGGTCTTCCGCATAGACCCGCGCCTCGAAAGCCCAGCCGTCGATCGACAGTTCCGATTGCTTCAACGGCAGCGGCTCGCCATTGGCGACCCGCAACTGCCATTCCACCAGGTCAATGCCGGTGATAGCCTCCGTCACCGGATGTTCGACCTGCAGCCGCGTGTTCATTTCCATGAAGAAAAACCGGTCTGGCCAAAGCCCATCGGAGACATCGGCGATGAACTCGACGGTGCCGGCGCCACAATAATCGATGGCGCGCGCCGCCCGCACGGCAGCCTCCCCCATCGCCCGGCGCATTTCCGCCGTCATCCCGGGTGCCGGCGCTTCCTCGATCACCTTCTGGTGGCGCCGCTGCAGCGAGCAGTCCCGCTCGAACAGATGCACGGCATTGCCATGCCGGTCGCCGAACACCTGGATTTCGATATGGCGCGGCTTCGTCAGGTATTTTTCGATCAGCACCGCACCATCGCCGAACGCAGCCTCCGCCTCGCGCCGCGCCGCCTCAAGCGCCGCGCCGAAATCCTCGGCCCGGTCCACCCGGCGCATGCCCTTGCCGCCGCCGCCGGCCCGCGCCTTGATCAGCACCGGAAAGCCGATCTCGGTAGCTTGTCCGGCAAGAAACGCAGCATCCTGACTGTCGCCGTGATAGCCGGGGACCACCGGCACGCCCGATTGCTCCATCAGCACCTTTGCCGCGTCCTTCAGTCCCATTGCCCGGATGGCAGCGGCCGAAGGCCCGATGAAGGCCATGCCCGCCGCTTCCACGCTTTCTGCGAACTCCGCATTCTCCGACAGGAACCCGTAGCCGGGATGGATCGCCTGCGCGCCCGAACGCCTGGCAGCGGCGATGATGCGCCCGGCGTTCAGGTAACTTTCGCTGGCTGCGGCCGCACCGATGCGAAAGGCTTCGTCCGCCAGCTCGACATGCAGCGCACCGGCATCCGCCTCGGAAAAAACCGCGACCGTGCGAATGCCGAGACGCCGCGCCGTGCGGATGATCCGGCAGGCGATCTCACCGCGATTGGCAACCAATATCTTCGAAAACATCACTCTATCCCGGTTATTGCGCGGCGACGACTTCGACCTCGAGCAGCCAGCTCTCATCGAAAATGCCGGCAATCACCACTGTCATCGCCGGCGCTAGACTGCCCAGATATTCGGCGCGGATTTCCCGGTTGGCCATCGTATGGTGCCGGTCGGACAGATACATCGTGACCTTGACGATATCGGCCTTGCTCATGCCGGCAACCTTCAGCTGCGCATCGACATTCAGCCAGACTTGCCGCGCCTGCGCTTCGAATCCTGTGGGCAGCACATCGTCGGGACCGGCCGGGATCTGGCCGCTGACGAACAGTACCTTGGTAAAGTCCTCGATCCGCACCGCCTGCGAATAACCGCCGCGTGGCTGAGGGGCGTTCTTGGCGTTGAAAGCATCACGTTTCATGGTCTTTCTCCTCACATCCTGAACAGGCCAAATCGGGTATCGTCGATCGGCGCATTGAGCGCTACAGACAAGGAAAGCGCCAGAACGTCGCGGCTCTTGCGCGGATCGATGATGCCGTCGTCCCACAGCCGCGCCGAGGCATAGAGCGGATGGCTCTGGGTCTCGAACAGGTTGAGCACCGGCTGCTTGAACTTCGCCTCGTCTTCCTCGGTCCAGGGCGTGCCCGCCCGCTTCAGCGCATCGCCGCGCACGGTTGCCAGCACGCCTGCCGCCTGCTCGCCGCCCATCACCGAAATCCGGCTGTTCGGCCAGGTCCAGAGGAAGCGCGGCGAAAAGGCCCGGCCGCCCATGCCATAATTGCCCGCGCCAAAAGAGCCGCCGACCAGCATGGTGATCTTCGGCACCTTGGTCGTCGCCACCGCCGTCACCAGCTTGGCGCCGTGCTTGGCGATCCCCTCCGTCTCGTATTTTCGCCCGACCATGAAGCCGGTGATGTTCTGCAGGAAAACCAGCGGGATCTTCCGCTGCGAGCAGAGCTCGACGAAATGCGTGCCCTTCAGCGCCGATTCGGGAAACAGCACGCCGTTGTTGGCGATGATACCGACTGGAATTCCGTGGATATGGGCAAAGCCGCAGACCAGCGTCGTGCCATAGCGCGCCTTGAACTCGTCCAGCCGCGAGCCATCGACGATCCGGGCGATCACCTCGCGAATATCATAGGGCGTGCGCAGGTCCAAAGGCACGACACCGGCAATGTCGGCGGGATCGTAGACCGGCTCTTCCGGCGCCTGCCGCTCGACGGTGGTTATCGCCAGCCGGTTGAGGTTGGCAACTGCGCGGCGCGCCAGAGCCAGCGCATGCGCATCGTCGCGCGCCAGATGATCGGCAACGCCGGAAAGCCGCGTATGCACATCGCCGCCGCCGAGATCCTCGGACGACACCACCTCGCCGGTCGCTGCCCGCACCAGCGGCGGCCCGGCCAGAAAGATCGTGCCCTGCCCTTCGACGATGATCGCCTCGTCCGACATCGCCGGCACATAGGCGCCGCCCGCCGTACAGGACCCCATCACGACCGCTATCTGCGGAATGCCGGCCGCCGACATATTGGCCTGATTGTAGAAGATCCGGCCGAAGTGATCGCGGTCCGGAAACACCTCGTCCTGGTTCGGCAGGTTGGCGCCGCCGGAATCGACCAGATAGATGCAGGGCAAATTGTTCTCTGCCGCGATCTCCTGTGCCCGCAAATGCTTCTTCACCGTCATCGGATAATAGGTGCCGCCTTTGACCGTCGCATCGTTGCAGACGATCATGCAGTCGCGGCCGGACACACGGCCGATACCGGTCACCAGCCCCGCCCCCGGCGCCTCGCCCTTGTAAAGCCCGTGCGCCGCCGTCAGGCCCACTTCCAGAAATGGCGTCGCCGGATCGATCAGCTGCGCCACGCGCTCCCGCGGTAGCATCTTGCCGCGGCTGACATGACGCTCGCGCGCCACCTCGCCGCCGCCGCCGGCAGCCAGAGCCGCCGCTTCCTCGACTACATGCATCGCCTCCGCCATCGCTGCGCTGTTGGCGCGGAAGGTTTCGGAAGACGTGGTAATTTGCGATTTCAGAACGGCCATTCATTCCCCCGACCAAACATCCTGCAGAGTGTCACGCTCAAGCCGTCTCGCCAAAAAGCTCCCGCCCGATCAGCATGCGCCGTATCTCCGACGTGCCCGCGCCAATCTCGTACAGTTTCGCATCCCGCAGCAGCCGGCCGGCCGGATAGTCATTGGTATAACCGTTGCCACCCAGCACCTGGATGGCTTCCAGCGCCAAAGCCGTCGCCCGTTCCGCCGCGTAGAGAATGCAGCCGGCCGCATCCTTGCGCGTCGTCTCTCCACGATCGCAGGCGGCCGCCACGGCATAGACATAGGCGCGTGCCGCATTCAGCGTCACATACATGTCGGCGATCTTGCCCTGCATCAGCTGGAATTCGCCGATCGGCTGACCGAACTGCTTTCGCTCATGCAGATAGGGGACTGCAACGTCGAGGCAAGCCGCCATGATCCCGAGCGGCCCGGCCGACAAAACGACGCGCTCATAGTCGAGACCCGACATCAGGATGCGCACACCGCCGCCAACGCTGCCCAGCACATTTTCCTCCGGCACCTCGCAGTCGCTGAAGATCAGTTCGCAGGTATTGGAGCCCCGCATGCCGAGCTTGTCGAGCTTTTGGCCTGTCGAAAATCCGGCAAAATCCTTTTCGACCAGGAACGCGGTAATGCCGCGCGGTCCGGCTTCCGGATCGGTCTTGGCATAGACCACCAGGACATCGGCGTCCGGGCCATTGGTGATCCACATCTTGCTGCCGTTGAGCACATAGCGGTCGCCGCGCTTGTCGGCCCGGAGCTTCATCGACACCACATCGGAGCCGGCTCCCGGCTCGGACATTGCCAGAGCGCCGACATGCTCGCCGGAAATCAGCTTCGGCAGATACCGGGCCTTCTGGGCGTCGGAGCCGTTGCGGTTGACCTGGTTGACGCAGAGATTGGAATGGGCGCCGTAGCTCAAGGCCACCGAGGCAGACGCCCGGCTGATCTCCTCCATCGCCACGCAATGGGCGAGATATCCAAGTCCGGTGCCGCCATAGTCCTCGCCCGCCGTGATCCCGAGCAGGCCGAGATCGCCCAGCTCCCGCCAGAGCGGCATCGGAAAGCTGTTGTTCCGGTCGATGTCGGCGGCCTGCGGCGCAATGCGCTCGCTGGCAAACCGCCGCACGGTGTCGCGCAAAGCCTCGATCTCTTCACCCAAGGCAAAATTCAAGCCGCCAGAATACATCGGGCCTCCTCCCTGTCGGATCACGCTGCCTGAACGGAAAGAAGACGATAATACGAGACCCGGCCTCGAAAAGGCGGTCAAGGATACCTGCATTCCTCCCGGTACAGCAGCCGCTGCATGACGCCGGCGCTGCGGACTCCTCTCCACCGCACCGGTACCGGTTTTAAGACTAACACAGCCGCACAACAATTTCCGAACCAAGACAGGCGCTTGCACGCATGATTTGCAAAAAATCACGGCAGGAACCATCGTCGGCGTTGCTTGGACCGTTGGATGGGCGCATCCGCCCTTGCATACAAAACCTGCAGGCTTCAAGACCGCATCACGACAATCAGCGCTGGAATGTTCATGTCAGGAAAACAGATTGCGATCATCGGCGGCGGACCGGCGGGCCTGATGGCGGCGGAAATGCTGTCGATGTCCGGCCATGCCGTGACGGTCTATGACGGCATGCCGACATTCGGCCGGAAATTCCTGCTGGCCGGAAAATCCGGCCTCAATATCACTCATTCGGAAGACTACCTGCGTTTCAACACCCGTTTCGGTGCGGCGTCGGACCGCCTGCGCGCAGCGCTGGATGCCTTCACTCCCGCCGACGTGCGCGCCTGGGCGTCCGGCCTCGGCACGGAAACCTTCACCGGTACATCCGGCCGCGTCTTTCCAACAGTCATGAAGGCCTCGCCGCTGCTGCGCGGCTGGCTTAGACGGCTGGAGGCGCAGGGTGTCACGCTCGTCACCCGCCATCGCTGGACGGGCTTTGCCGATGACCGCCCCACCTTCGAGACCCCGTACGGCCCCAAAACCATCCTCAGCGATGCGACGCTGCTTGCGCTCGGCGGCGCCAGCTGGCCGCGCCTTGGCGCTGACGGCAGCTGGATGCCGCTGTTGCGAGACAAAGGCGTCGAGATCGCCGATCTCCAGCCCGCCAATTGCGGCTTCGATGTCGATTGGAGCGATGTCTTCAAGCACCGCTTTGCCGGTGCGCCGCTAAAATCCGTCACGACCATGTCGGACGCAGGCGCCTTCCCCGGCGAATTCGTGATCTCCCGCCACGGGATCGAAGGCAGCCTCGTCTACGCCCATTCGGCAGAATTGCGCGACCGTCTGGCGCGGCAGGGCAAGGCGACCCTCCTTGTCGATCTCGCTCCTGGCCGCAGTCTCGACAGACTGGAAAAGGACTTGGCGCGGCAGGATGGGAAGATCAGCCTCTCCAATCGCCTGCGCAAGGGCGCCGGTCTCGAAGGCGTCAAAGCGGCCCTGGTGCGGGAACTGGGTTCCCAGATCGCGCTCAACGACCCCGCCCACTTGGCCAACCTGATCAAAGCGCTGCCCATTCCCGTCACGCGTCCTCGCCCCATCGCCGAAGCGATTTCTTCGGCCGGCGGCATTCGCTTCGATGCGCTCGACGAACGATACATGCTGAAGGTCCTGCCAGGCGTCTTTGCCGCCGGGGAAATGCTGGACTGGGAAGCGCCGACCGGCGGTTATCTGCTTACCGCCTGCTTTGCCACTGGACGGGCGGCAGCGGCGGGGATCAGCGAATGGCTACTGAATCCGGCTTCATCATCGGTGTCAGTTTGATCGCTTGTCTTGGCGCATCGGCATCTGGTCGATCAGCTCGAACAGCACGGCTGCCGGCACGACCTCATCCGCGCGGAATTTCACCGCGCCATCCTTGCCCACCAGCTTCAGTGCAAAAAAACCGTCCGTGACGTCCAGGTCGGAGCGGATGGCGTAGCAATTGAGATCGTATTCGGGGCCGAACAGTGCCTTGACCTCATTGCGCCCGACCTCCAGCACGATCATGTCGCGCTCGCGAAGTCCATCAGCCTCGGCAAGCAAAAGGTTCGCCTGCCGCGCTGCGTCGAGATGGTTGTCATCGGGGAAAATAATGACCACGCGGTAGCGCCATTCGAAATCCGCCAAACTCATCCCGCCCTGCTGCGGATCGATTTCGATACCGGAGACAGCTCCAGACAATGATTTCAGCATCGCCTTTATCCTCTTGCATTGAACCATGAGGATGCTAACTGGCGACCAGGGCATTTGGTTCCAGAGTTTCGTGAACCGCTGCCTTTAGGTGAATGAACGGCGCTATTGCACCAAAATCGCCCTGATATCATTGACATTGGTCCCGGTCGGCCCCGGCTTGAAAATATCGCCGATCGCATCGAACGCGGTCCAGGCGTCGTTGCGGTCAAGCAGCGCCGCTCCATCGACCCCGGCCTTGGCAAGGCGCGCGACACTTGTCCCATCGGCAAACGCGCCGGCATTGTCCTCCGACCCGTCGATGCCATCGGTATCGGCGGCCAGCGCCGAAATTCCTTCGGAACCGTCGATACCCAATGCCAGCGACAAGAGGAATTCGCTGTTGCGCCCGCCCTTGCCCTCGCCCCTTATGGTCACCGTCGTTTCGCCACCCGACAGAATGACCACCGGCTTGCGGAACGGCCGGTTGCGAACGGAGACCTCGCGGGCAATCGCCGCATGCACGCGGCCGACCTCCCGCGCCTCGCCTTCCATCGCGTCGGACAAGATGACTGCCTTGACGCCGGCTGAACGGGCAAGATTGGCGGCCGCCTCCAGCGAAACTGCAGCCGAGGCGACAAGGCGGACCTCGTTGCGGTGAAACTTTTGGTCGGCAGGGTTCGGTGC
Organism: Pararhizobium sp. DWP3-4; assembly: GCF_049898205.1. Classification (NCBI taxonomy): domain Bacteria; kingdom Pseudomonadati; phylum Pseudomonadota; class Alphaproteobacteria; order Hyphomicrobiales; family Rhizobiaceae; genus Pararhizobium; species Pararhizobium sp. DWP3-4. Next base: position 33,876 of record NZ_JAFCXF010000024.1, read on the forward strand.
CGCAGACGCGTCGCTGCGGATAAACCCCATCGCCTTTTCCGGCAATTCCAGCCGGTAGCGCTCGATATAGCGCAGTGCGTCTTCGCGGGTGCTGTTGTCGGGAATCGTCGGTCCCGAGGCCACCAGCGCCGGATCGTCGCCGGGAATATCCGAGACCACCAGCGACACGACTTTTGCAGGCCAGGCCGCCGCCGCAAGCCGCCCGCCCTTGATGCGGGACAGATGCTTGCGGATCGCGTTCATCGCGCTGATCGGTGCGCCGGAGGCCAAAAGCGCCCGGTTGACGGCGATCTCGTCGTCGAGCGTCAGGTCACCCGCCGGCAACGGTAGGAGCGCCGAGCCGCCACCGCAGATCAGCGCCACGACCAGATCGTCCTCGCCAAGGCCGCTGACCTCCTCAAGCAACCGGCGCGAGGCTTTCAGCCCGTTTCCATCCGGCAGCGGATGCGATGCCTTCAGCACCTCGATCCGCTCGCATCGTGCTCCATAGCCGTAGCGCGTCACGACGGCGCCCGAGAGCGGCCCGTCCCACAGCCGTTCGAACACCTGCGCCATCTGGGCAGCACCCTTGCCGGCGCCGATCACCACCGTGCGGCCCTTCGGCTTTTCCGGCAGGTTGGCGGCCAGCACCTTGGCCGGATCGGCGGCGGAGACTGCCGCATGAAACAGCGTTTCCAGAAAGGCTTTCGGGTCGGCGATCACGGCCATGTCTTCATCCTCATTCATGAAAAACCGGGCGGCCCTCCTCCTGGCCGCCCGGTCCTTGTCGTCAGGCGACCGCGTGGTTGGCCATGCGTTCGAGAGCCGTGACGAGGCCTGAATGATCGAGGCCGGCATCGCCATGGGCAGCGCAGCTGTTGAACAGTTCCTGCGTCGCCGCCGTGTTCGGCAGCGAAACGCCGATGGCCTTTGCCCCCTGTAGCGCCAGATTGAGATCCTTCTGGTGCAGCGAAATACGGAAGCCCGGCTCGAAGGTGCGCTTGACCATGCGGTCGCCATGCACTTCCAGAATGCGCGACGAGGCAAAGCCGCCCATCAGCGCTTCGCGAACCCGGGCCGGATCGGCGCCCGCCTTCGAAGCAAAGACCAGCGCTTCCGCGACAGCCTCGATGGTCAGGGCGACGATGATCTGGTTGGCGACTTTGGTCACCTGCCCGTCGCCGCAATCGCCGACCAGCGTGATGTTCTTGCCCATCAGCTTGAACAGCGGCAGCGCCCGCTCGAAACTTCCTTCGGTACCGCCCGCCATGATCGACAGCGACGCGTTCCTGGCGCCGACTTCGCCGCCCGAGACCGGCGCGTCCATGTATTCGGCGCCCGTTTCACGGACCTTTTTGGCAAATTCCTTGGTCTCGATCGGCGAGATCGAGCTCATGTCGATGACCAGCTTGCCCTTCGACAGGCCGGAGGCAACGCCGTCTTCACCGAACAGGACGTCCTTCACATCCGGCGTATCCGGCAGCATCAGGATGGTGATATCGACCTTTTCCGCCAGTGCCTTCGGTGTGTCGGCAAAACGCAGGCCGTTGTCGAGCAGTTCCTGCTTCGGCGGGATGTGGAATTTCGAGGTAACGACGGTGTGGCCGGCATCCTGCAGGTGGCGCGCCATCGGCGTGCCCATGATACCCAGTCCGATAAAGCCGATTGTGGCCATGATGCTTAGCTCCTGATCTTGATGATGTCTGCGCTGCGGGGGGATGTGGCTGATGCAAGCCAGCCGAGCCCTTCGGATGTCGTGATGCGCGGCTTGTATTCGCAGCCGATGAAGCCGTCATATCCGGCCGCATCCAGCGCCGCGAAGACGAAGGAATAGTTGATCTCGCCGGTGCCCGGTTCGTTGCGGCCAGGATTGTCGGCCAGCTGCACATGGGCGATCTGCGCCTGGTACTTTTTGAACGTGCCGATCAGCTCGCCCTCGGTGCGCTGCTGGTGGTAGAGATCGTACTGGATGAACAGGTTGTCGCTGCCCACTTCTTTGATGATCGAGGCCGCCTGCTCCACCGTGTTGAGGTAGAAACCCGGAATATCGAACCGGTTGATCGGCTCGATCAACAGCCGGATGCCGTGCTTGCCCAGTTCCCCTGCCGCCAGCCGCAGATTGGCAACGAACGTCGCCCGCAATACCTCGTCCGATACGCCGACCGGCGCAATGCCGGAAAGGCAGTTGATCTGCGTGCAGCCGAGCGCGGTCGCATAATCGATAGCCGAGGCCACGCCGCGGCGGAATTCATCGATCCGGTCGGGCAGGACGGCGATGCCACGCTCGCCGGCGGCCCAGTCGCCGGCCGGCAGGTTGTGCAGCACCTGGGTCAGGCCGTTGACTTCGAGTGCCGCCTTCAGCGCCTTGGCATCGAAATCATAGGGGAAGAGATATTCCACCGCCGTGAACCCGGCCTTGGCGGCCAGTGCGAACCGGTCGAGGAACGGCACTTCGTTGAAAAGCATAGTCAGGTTTGCCGCAAATTTTGGCATGAAAAATCCTCCGTCTCTCTGATCAGTCGAGCAGCGCCATGATCGCCGTCGGGGCATCCTCGCCGCGTTCGGCCAGCTCCTCGAATTCGACTACCGCGTTGATGTCGGCGCCCATCGAAATATTGGTGACGCGCTCAAGGATAAATTCTATGACGACGGGCACCTGGTGCTCCTCCATCAGGTCTTTTGCCCTTGAAAAGGCCTCCCGGAATTCGTTCGGGCTCCTGACCCGGATCGCCTTGCAGCCGAGACCTTCCGCCACCGTCACATGATCGACGCCATATCCCTTCTCCGCATCGCCGGAGGCGTTGATATTGTCGAAGGCGAGGCTGACTTCGAAATCCATGTTGAGCCCGCGCTGCGCCTGGCGGATGAGGCCGAGATAGGAATTGTTCACGACCACATGCAGGTAAGGCAGCTTGTGCTGGGCGCCGACGGCCAGTTCCTCGATCATGAACTGGAAATCATAGTCGCCCGAGAGCGCCACGATCGTCCGGTTTGGATCGGCGGCACGCACGCCGAGCGCTGCCGGCAGCGTCCAGCCGAGCGGGCCGGCCTGGCCGCAATTGATCCAGTTGCGCGGCTTGTAGACATGCAGGAACTGCGCACCGGCGATCTGGCTAAGGCCAATGGTCGAGACGTAGCAGGTGTCGCGGCCGAACGCCTTGTTCATCTCCTCGTAGACACGCTGTGGTTTCAGCGGCGTCTGGTCGAAATGCGTCTTGCGTAGCATGGTCCGCTTGCGTTCGCGGCATTCCTCCGCCCAACCGGACCAGTCCTTCAGCTTGCCCCCCGTTTTCCATTCGGTGGCGACGTCAAGGAACAGTTTCAGCGCAGTACCGGCATCCGAAACGATGCCGAAATCCGGTGCAAAGACCCGGCCGATCTGGGTCGGCTCGATATCGACATGGACGAACTTGCGGCCTTCGGTATAGGTCGGGACGTTGCCGGTATGGCGGTTGGCCCAGCGGTTGCCGACACCCAGCACGAAGTCGGAGGCAAGCAGATTGGCATTGCCGTAGCGATGCGAGGTCTGCAGGCCGCACATGCCGGCCATCAGCGGATGGTCGTCGGGGATCGTACCCCAGCCCATCAGTGTCGGAATGACCGGAATGCCGGTGATCTCGGCAAATTCGGTCAAGAGATCGGATGCATCCGCATTGATGATGCCGCCACCGGCAACGATCAGCGGACGCTCCGCAGCGTTCAGCATGGCGATCGCCTTTTCGGCCTGCGCCCGCGTCGCTGATGGCTTGTAGGCCTCAAGCGGCGCGTAGGTATCGATATCGAACTCGATTTCGGCCAGCTGCACATCGACCGGCAGGTCGATCAGCACCGGACCGGGACGGCCCGAGCGCATCAGGTGAAACGCCTTCTGGAAGACGAACGGCACCAGCGCCGGCTCCATGACGGTGACCGCCCATTTGGTCAGCGGCCCGGCAATCCTGGCGATATCGACCGCCTGAAAGTCTTCCTTGTCGAGCCGAGCGCGCGGCGCCTGGCCGGTGATGCAGAGGATCGGGATCGAATCCGCCTGGGCCGAATAGAGCCCGGTGATCATGTCGGTGCCGGCCGGACCCGAGGTGCCGATGCAGACGCCGATATTGCCGTGCCTGGCGCGGGTATAGCCTTCCGCCATATGGGACGCGCCCTCGACATGCCGCGCCAGGATATGGCGCACCGAGCCGCGCGCCTTCAGCGCCGAATAAAAGGGATTGATTGCCGCTCCCGGAACCCCGAAGGCACAATCGACGCCTTCCCTCTCCAGAACCAGAACCGCCGCATCGACTGCGCGCATTTTCGCCATGACTGTTTCCTCCATCGTGTGAGGATCAGGGTAGTCCGATTTTTTCAGCGGGCAATCATTTAATGGAAATCATTCCCATCATATGGAAATAAACATCTTCAACGATTCCGATATGAATGGCGGCGTTTTGGAGCATGATAAATGCCTATCGAGTTCATGCCCGGCCCCGCACTCCCTCTTCTCCCCGCAGGGGAGAGCGACTGTCTTGTTCGTCAAGCGTTTTGCCATGGTTTATTGTCCCGGATGATGGCATTGAGAATGGTGAGAAGCTTGCGCATTGTCGCAACGATGGCGACGATTTTGGGTTT
>NZ_JAFCXF010000025.1:0-35487 GCF_049898205.1 Pararhizobium sp. DWP3-4
TGGTTCGAGCACTACAACACGCTTCACCCGCACAAGGCTTTGGGATATCGATCCCCGCGTGAGTTCTTAAACCGTCAAACAGAAATCTGATCCTGTCCGGTTTTTATGGGGCAACTCCACCTTCGACAAAGTTAGTTGCTTGCGGCACACTTTCGCCGCGCGCAAATCCATAACGTTCAACAAGGCCCTTGTTATAACCTCTCCATGCTCCCACGTGGAGCTGCATAACGAGTCCATCGTCAATGCTCATTCGCGCCATCTCGGTCAGCATATGAGCTCGAAACAACGCGGCGCCGTCTGATGGCAGTCGATTTGAAATCGCAGCTTCATATAAACTCGCGAACGTTGCGGGGTCGAGATTGGCAGTCAAAGCTGTCGCGTGGCCGTGATCTGTTGCCGTAGCCCCGGCATCACGAAATACCAGCCTACGGCTTCTCAAGGCGTTGAGATAGCCAGCTGCACACTCGGTGTTCTCCCCTGACAGTCGCGCGAGTTGAACAATTTCGGCCAAGAAAGCCGGGTCGTCGGGATTCAGCGCTACATCTGGCCTGAAGGTCGGGACAACCCGGCCCTCCCAAGCAGAACTCCTGATCTCGGCATGGTGATTTAATGCGTCGCAAGCCCCGTCAGTCGTCGCAAGGAATTCGATTCTAAATCGTTGAAACAGCGCTCGCGGTCGGAAATTTTCTTGACGGAGTTTGCCTCCGATATGGTCGAAATAAAAATCAGCCGTCGTCACGGAAAGCTCGTACTCGATTTCGAAAATTTCTTGAAAGACTGCGTCTAGCCAGAGCCGCGACGGCGTGCCTTGAAAAAGATAATAGTGCTTCGCGAAATTCCGCCAGGCTGTCCGTGGACTAGCGACGCTGGTCGCCTCAAAATTGTCTTGCCGCGAAACTCCTACTGATTCTAACGGCACCCCGTGGCCATACAGAAGCCGAAGGATGTAAGGATCCGACGTCACAAAAAGCGACGTGGCATCAGAGAATTGTTCATTGAGTGCGAACCATCGGGGATCGGTGTGGCCGTGAGGACAGATGAGGGGGAGGTCTTTCACGCTGGCGTAGAGTTGCCGCGCGATTGCGCGCATTTTTTCATCAGCAGGAAAAAGGCGGTCCGGATGCAGTTCCATTTAATTAAATCCTAAACAACGAGCAAGGAAACGATTAGTTCATCACGGAAACATGAACCGACGTTGCAACGTCCCCTGTTGCGGGACCGGCACCAATACGATTGAGCCGTCCAGGGAGCCTGGGTTGGCGACACGTCGGTGGGAGGTCACGTAGAGGAGCCCTTGCGGGCCGAAGGCTGGCATAGTTGGCGCTTGAACAGGAAGGCGTATCGTTTGGACGATCGACCCCGACGGCGAGTAGCGATTTAGGACGCCCGCGGAAACGCCTGCCGACCAGTAGTGACCCTCCATGTCCATGGCAGCACCATCGGGCCGTCCCTGCTTTTCGGTCGGTGACGCAAATGGCCGGATGTTTTCGATCGTTCCTCGGGTACTGTCCCAATCAGCCGCCCAGATCTTGGAGGCTCTACTGTCAGAGAAGTAGAAGGTGAGCTCATCGGGGCTCCATGCCACGCCGTTTGCAACGCGAAGGTCCCCGACAAGATGCCGGACCGATAGATCTGAGGACATGCAATAAAGAGACCCCGTTGAGCTTGTGGGATCGCAATCGTTCATTGAACCAAAAACAAAGTACTTCCCGCATGGCGAAACCTTCCCCTCATTGAGACGGTTTTCTGACTTGTCCGGCTCGGGATCGACAATCGACGTCAGCAAACCGGTTCCTAAATCAAGCATCGCCAATCCCGTTGAAAGGGCGACAATTGCTTTGTCGCCTCGTTCACCAACGGCGAACCCGCCGACAGGAGCGGGCAGGTTCCAGCAATTCAAAACCTTCCCGTCGTCACCACAGCGAAACAGGCGAGGCTTGCGAATGTCGATCCAAAAAAGATGTTCGGACGCGTCGTCCCAAAAAGGACTTTCGCCAACCTCAGCGTCGAATTCCCAAATTTCCACGACCAGCCTCTTGATTGTACATTATACATAATCCATAATTAGGAAATGAACACAGCATTGTCCAGCCCATTCTCCACCCCAGCCTACGCGAGATTGCGCGAGCAAATCCGCGCTGACATCGTTGCCGGCATCTGGAAGCTAGGGCAGCACATCACAATGGCCGAGCTCAGCTCGCGTTATGGTGTGAGTGGTAATCCAGTCCGAGAGGCTCTGCATCAACTACAGGGCGACGGACTGGTTGAGATGCGTCAAAACCGGGGCGCTGTGGTTTGCAAAGTCGATGCAAGCTTTGTGAAAAACGTCTACGACGTCCGCGGCGCGATTGAGGGTATGTTGGCCGCCGAGGCTGCGCGGTTGGCCACCAAAGATGACGTGGCTCGTATCGAAGGTTTTGTCAGCGCCTATGAGACTGCCGTGGCCGCAAAGGAAATCGAAGCGATCGTCAAGGCAAACCGGGCGCTACACAGAGCAATAAACTGTATCGCGCAAAATCCGCTGGCGCTCGACATATTCGACGGTCGGTCAAGTTTGATCGACGCCCTGAGGCGGACACTCGGCAACCGCTCGGGACGGCTTGATGAAATCATCGCGGAGCACCGAAAAATTTTCGAGGCTATCGCTAGCGGTGACGCTTTGACTGCGGGTCATCTAGCGCAACAGCACACGATGCGGGCGCGCGATCATATGCTTGAAAACATTAGAGATGCGGTCGTTTCAACAACTTGAGGAGGAGGAATTCATGACAAATTTCATGACGCGCAGACAGATTCTTGGGGGAGCTACGGCATTGACGGTGGCGCTGACGTGGCCTGGCGCTGCCATGGCAGACGAGGCCTATCCCGAACGTCCGGTTCGTTTCCTTATCGGCTTTCCTCCCGGCGGCTCTGCAGATATCGCGGCTCGAGTGGTCGGTGCCGAACTGTCGAAAAGCTTGGGCCAGCAGTTTGTCGTTGAGAGCAAACCGGGTGCAAGCGGAAACATAGCCACCCAAGTTGTCGTCGGCGCGCCTGCCGACGGGTACACGGTCTATTTGGCCCAGATCGTGCTTGCCACCAATCCACACGTCATGGATGTCGGCTATGATCCGCAGAAAGATCTGACGATGATTTCGCAAATCATTGCTGTTCCAGTGATCATGCTGACCAACCCTAAGTCTGGCTTGAAGACGGTCCAGGACGTGGTCAAGGCGGCAAAAGAAAAAGACGGGCAGCTGAAGTTTGGGGGCGTTCTCGGCACATCGTCCCATCTCGGTCCGTCGCTTTTCGCGATCGATCAGGGCTTCAAGTTTAAAATGATCCCTTACAAGGGCGGCGCGCTTGCGCTTCAGGCCCTCATGTCGGGCGAAGTCGATGTCGTTTTCGATCAAATGTCGGGTACGATGCGAGGACTTCTCGACGCGGGGAATCTCACTGCGGTCGCTGTGATGCAGGACAGGCCGATCAAGGGGCTGGAAACCGTTCCTGCGGCAAGCACGCAAGGTGTTTCTCCCAACGGCTTTTTCCGCAGCTGGATGGGGCTGTGCGTCAAGGCAGGAACGCCGCAACCGATCGTTGACAAGCTGCAGAAGGCGCTGCTGGCTGCCTTGGAGAAAGACGAAGTTCGTAACCGACTGGAAGAGTTAGGCAGCGAAGTGGTGACAAGCCCGACACCCGCGGACTTTCAGAAATTCTATCTCGACGAGATTGATCGGTTGGGATCGCTCATAAAGACCATCGGCTACAAGCCACAATAGTCGATGTACCGCAAATCAACCCGGCGCAAGAGCTCTCCATTATGAAAATTGTCGATATCATACCTACCGTCATGCAGGCTGGTGCTCCGACCGTTACGTCATGGACGGGCGCTGGGGGGCAAAGCGCACTTGCGACAGGCAGAAACTGGTTGTTCGTAAAAATCATCACGGACGAGCCCGGCCTTATAGGAGTTGGTGAAGGGTCTGGGTGGCCGCGGGTTATCCACACCGCCATCAACGACTTGAAAAGTGAATTGATCGGGCACGATCCCCGCGACATTGAGCGGCTGTGGCAACGAATGCGCATCGCGATGATGGGGCATGGCGACACAGGCGTCGTCGGGGCGGGCGCGATTACCGCCATCGACATGGCGCTCTGGGATATCAAAGGAAAGTTGCACTCGACCCCAGTCTGGAACCTGCTTGGAGGGAAGGTCCGCGACAAGGTCCGCTATTACGCTCATGCCAAAAACGCGGAGTCCGCGGCAAAGCTGGTTTCAAATGGCGTGACGACCGTCAAGCTGGGCGGGCACGATGGCCTCGTGGAACGGGTCGCGGAAGTGCGGGATGTCGTCGGTACGAGCATCGATATAATCGTCGACCTGCATGGCCCACCTTGGCTGCCCGCCATTGACGCGATTGCAATCGGCAAGGCACTGGAACCATACAATCTGCTATTCCTCGAAGATCCGGTAGCACCTGAGGATATCGATGGGTGGAAACGAGTGCGCCGCGCTTTGCCCCACACGCCGCTCGCCGGCGGTGAGCGGCTTGCTACGAAATGGGGTGCAGCGTCGCTCATTGAAAGCGGTGTCGTCGACATCATACAGCCCGACATGGGCCGCGCAGGCGGTATTACGGAGATGAAAAAGATCGCGGCGCTTGCCGAGGCCCGTTTCATTCAAGTCGCACCGCACTCCGGCTCGCTGGGCCCGGTAGCGGAATATGCCTCGATCCACGTCATGGCCGCCATTCCCAATGCACTGCTGATGGAGCGCCTCGAACCTGAATGGCATGGCAAGGCAGCAGTTATTCATCCGGCACTCGAATCTTCGCGAGGCCATATCATCGTCCCCGATCGCCCTGGACTTGGGGTCGATCTGGTTGAAGACTTTATAGCGGCACATCCGAGCGAACGGAATGTATCGATCGCAACCGGCGGCTGGCAGGACGCCGAAGAGCAAGGTTCGACCTATTTTTCCATGCGCCGCAGTCGCGCCAATCTCGTTTCCATCAAGAAAGATCCGATCCTATGACAACGACACCCGCCCAGCCACTTTCGGAGGCAGCACGCGCAAAGCTTTTAACGGTCTCGACGGCGACGCTTACGACAGCGCTGTTTAAAAGGGGTTTTCGCAATGTATTCCTCCAGGGGCCGCAAAGGGTAAACCCAGGCCCAGCGCGCATGGTCGGACCTGCGTACACGCTGCGTTACATCCCGGCCCGGGAAGACCTCGATCTCCTAAAAGTGTTCGAGGATCGAAATCACCCACAGCGGAAAGGCGTGGAGGAGTGCCCTGAGGGACATGTTTTGGTCATTGATAGCCGTGGAGATCCGCGAGCTGCATCGGCAGGGGGGATTTTGCTCACTCGGTTAATGACGCGCGGCTGCGCTGGGGTCGTTACCGACGGTGGTTTTCGAGATACGCCGGAGGTCAAGCGCATGGCCCTGCCGGCCTACCATCAGCGCCCCTCAGCACCGACAAATCTCATTCTGCATCACGCGGTTGACCTGAACACGCCGGTTGCGTGCGGTGATGTCGGTGTTTATCCCGGAGACATCATGGTTGGCGACGACGAGGGCGTTGTTTGCATTCCAGCCCATTTGGCAGAAGAGATCGCACACGAGACCTTTGAGCAGACCGTTTACGAAGACTTCGTGCAGGAAGAAGTGAATGGAGGACATGAGCTATTTGGCCTCTATCCGATGCTCGACGACAGCGTGAAAGCTCGATTTGCATCGTGGCGCACAGCGCAGGGGCGCTAAGATGCTGTCGCGGCTCCCGGACAAAACTCCTGTAATTGTGATCACCGGAGCGGCAGGTCGTATTGGCAGTCTTCTACGCGAAAGACTTTCGGGTGACCCCGAACTGAAAGCGCTATTTGGTGGATCATTCACGCTTCGCTTGACTGACATCATCGACCTCGGCGCTGCGGGCCCGAATGAGGACGTTCGCATCGGCAATTTAGCGGACGAGCAGTTCGTCGACGGGCTGTTTGCGGACCAGCAAGTCCAAGCAGTCATTCACTTGGCGGGCTATCCACGTGAAGCTGACTGGGAGGTCCTGCTCGACGCGAATATCCGACCCTCTATCAATATTTGGGAGGCTGCAAGACGGACGGGCGTAGACCGTGTCCTCTTCGCAAGCTCCAACCATGCGACGGGGTTCTACGCTCGGTCACAAACGATTGGTAGTTCGGTCCCCCCGCGTCCCGACAGCCGTTATGGCCTGACAAAAGTCTTTTCCGAGCAGCTCGGATTTTTATACGCCTACAAGTTTGGCGTCCGATCATTCAGCATGCGGATTGGAATGTTTCTTCCAGAGCCCACGACCCGACGTGGCCTATCCACTTGGTTGTCTTACGACGACACCGTGGCGCTCGTGAAAGTCGGACTGTTCGCGGAGTACACGAGCGAAGTCGTCTACGGCGTGTCGAACAACGAGCGAGCATTCTGGGACAATTCGGCCGCTTTTCGTCTCGGCTATCGACCGAAAGACAACGCCGAACGTTTTGCCCACATGTTTTTGGGGCCGGACACAACGGACGAAGTGGCGGAACGTTTCCAGGGAGGTGTCTACACAAGCAATGGTCTTGTGCGATCCGGGGCACGGCTCGCGGAACTGGAAAAAGACCCAATCTGACGTCTTCCAATAAGATTAAAAACGAACGCGACGGGAGGAAAAGTCATGTTCCATATTCGCGCTCCTCAGGAACTGGGGGCGGCATTCATTTTCTTAGGTGTCGGTCTCGCAGGTCTCTTTCTAGGGTCAAATCTGCACGGGATGCAAGATGGCGGACAACTCGGCTCCGGCACAATGCCATATATCCTGAGCTGGATTTGCGTCGGTTTTAGTGGGGTCATATTGTTCCAGGCTATCAGCATCGAAGGGCCGGCTATCCAGCGGGTACCTTGGCGCGGTCTCATGGCGGTCAGCTTTGCGGTCGTGCTGTTTGGCGTCCTGGTGGAAAATGTCGGGTATTTGCCGTCGGCGATCTTAACGCCTTTGGTCGCGGCGTTGGCGATGCCTAAGCTTCGCAAGGCTGAAGCAATTCTGGTAGCCGTTCTTCTTGGCGCAGCGACCTCCGTCCTGTTTGTTATCCTTTTGGGTCAGCCGCTCAAACTTTGGGGAGGTGCGTTTTGATGGAGACCCTTGCAAACCTCGCGCTTGGTATGTCAACCGCGTTTACGCCGAGCAACCTTGGTGTATGCCTCATGGGAACTTTGATTGGCACGCTCATCGGCGTCTTGCCGGGAATAGGGCCTACCGCGACCATCGCCATGCTGTTGCCACTGACATTTTCGCTTCCCCCGGAAGCAGCGCTGATCATGCTTTCGGGTATCTTCTACGGAGCACAATATGGTGGCTCCACAACCGCGATCCTGGTCAACCTACCAGGTGAAGCTTCAAGCGTTATCACTACTATCGACGGATACCAGATGGCGCGAAACGGACGGGCAGGGCCTGCGCTCGCAATCGCTGGAATAGGATCGTTTGTTGCAGGAACCATTGCGACTGCTTTGATCGTCATCGTGGGTCCTACGTTGGCGGGGTTAGCGCTCTACTTTGGCGCGGCCGAATACTTTTCGCTGATGGTACTCGGACTTGTTGCGGCCACAGTTCTTGCAAACGGGGATCTTGTGAAAGCCTTGGGGATGATCTTCGTGGGTCTGCTTCTCGGTCTTATCGGAACCGACGTTAACACCGGGGCTCAACGTTATACGTTCGGTCTCAGCATCCTCGCCGATGGATTGAACTTCATACCGCTAGCGATGGGAATGTTCGGGTTGGCAGAGATCATCAAAAACCTCGGCCAGCCCGAAGAAAACCGATCGCTCGTATCGAAGCGGATTACTGGCCTGTTTCCAACAAAAGCTGATCTAGCCGCGTCCGCGGGCTCAATATTGCGAGCAACCGGAATTGGTTCAATTCTCGGTGTTTTACCGGGCGGAGGTCCGACGCTGGCGGCATTTTCGTCATACGTACTGGAGAAGAAACTTGCAGGGGACAAGGGAACGTTCGGGAGGGGCGATATCCGCGGGGTTGCGGCGCCAGAGGCCGCCAATAATGCCGCCGCCCAGACTTCCTTCATCCCGATGCTAACACTTGGCCTGCCTTCAAACGCAGTCATGGCACTGATGATTGGCGCAATGTCGATGCAAGGCATTGCTCCAGGGCCTCAGGTCATGACCCAAAACCCGACGCTATTCTGGGGACTGATTGTGTCCATGTGGGTTGGTAACTTGATGTTGTTGATCATCAACTTGCCGCTCGTGGGTGTTTGGGTGCAACTCCTCAAAGTGCCCTACCGAATTCTGTTTCCGGCCATCGTGCTGCTTTGCGCGACGGGCGTCTACGTGATCAATTACTCAGTCTTCGAGGTCTATCTTCTCGCGGGGTTTGGTATCATCGGGCTAGCGCTTGCTCGCTGCGGCTGCGATCCAGTTCCACTGCTTCTGGGCTTCATTCTGGGGCCGATGATGGAAGAAAATCTGCGACGAGCATTGCTGATCACAAATGGCGATATTGATGTCTTCTTCACGCGTCCGATCTCAGCTGCATTTCTCGCTCTCTCAGCATTCCTCATCGCTCTAGCTCTTCTACCGTCACTGACACGAAAGCGGGCGGAGGTATTTCAAGAATGAGAATGCAATTCCGGGCAAGGGCCACGCGCGGGAATGCCATTATCGAAGGCGCTTGTCATGCATTGCAATCAATAGGAGGTGAGTGGGTGCGAAGCGAAGACATTTTATGGTGCGAATGGTTGACCTGGCGCTTATATCCCGGGCGTCGGGGGCTTGCGCTGTGAACATATGCTCCGCCTGACGGCGACTGGCGCTGTCCTAACTGACTTTGCGATGGGTGTCAGCGAATAAGCGTCGAGAAGCCGTCATCAGCGCCGGGTGACAGCCCATAGTGCAATCGAAAAACGACATCTCGTTTATGCGACAGATGATGCGCATACGTCACGAGTCTGAACTTCGGAAAGGCGGTGTTATCTGGAAGCAATAGTCAAACTAACCCCGGTCGCGCCGCTTCCGTCGAGAATACGCCTGCCGAGGTAGATCGGAAGAAAATTGCCGATGATTTCGGAGGCAGTAGATTCCGCAAAACGAGGTCTGTAACTAGGTTCGCGAGATACGCCGCGTACTTGCTCAGCATCTCACAAAATAGCAGAAGCGCCGACGTCTCAAGACTTCGAGTAAACGCGCACGTCGCGTTTCGTTCGTCAACCAAGGCCGCCTTGGGCCTTATCGAACGTTGGGAGCATCTGGGCTGCTGCGCCGACGATGCCGGCATCGTTTCCTAAGCTTGCGGGCACAAAGCGCAGCTCGCGCATGTAGCCGGGCAGTCCGCAGCGACGAGCCTCGTCCTCAAGGGGCGCCAGCAAAAACTGGCCGGCGGCGCTGAGGCCTCCACCAATCACGACGGTGTCGGGTGCGAAGGTGTGGACCCATGAGGCGACCGCGCGCCCCATCCAGCGTCCCGCATCGGCGAGGATAATGCGGGCAACAGCATCGCCGGCAAGGGCACAGATAACGACGGTGGCGGCTGACGCCTGTGTATGTTGGACTCTCGCCTGACGTGCGATAGCGCCTTCTGGGTCACACGCTGAGCGCTCAGCAGCGATAAAGTCGAGGGCCTCGCCAGAGGCGAGCGCTTCAAGGCATCCGATGCAGCCTAGGCGGCAGCGCTGTCCGCGCGCATCCATGATCATGTGTCCGGCATCGCCTAGACATCCGCCCGATGTTACCATTGCCCGACCATCGACGATCATCGCGACACCAATGCCGGTTCCTGCTGTGATCATCAGCAGTCGCTTTGAAATAGAGCCCGCACCGAAGCGGGCTTCCGCCAGCGCTGCGGCGGTCGCATCGTTCTCGAGTCGTGCAGGTAGGTTAAGCGCGGAAGAGAGGGCCATCGCCAGCGGAAAGTTGATGAGGCCCGGAACATTGCCCACGCCGCCTGATAGATTGTCATCATGAATGGGTCCGGGATAGCCAACACCGATCCCACTTACGCGCGCATCTTGTGGTATGAGATTGCGGATGGCAGCCACGTAGCTCTCGACGATGGCGTTACCACAATCGCCCGGATTGGCCAGTATTCTGCTCCGTTGCAGTACTTCGCCGGTCTCCGAAACGAGCCCGATCTTCGTGCTCCCACCACCGATGTCGATGCCGACGGCGTGCCACATGGTGAACCCCTTAGAGACGATAACGGTTGACGTGCAGCATGAAGCCGTCGCCGCAATAGACGGAACGGACATATTCGCACACCTGGTCGGTGTCGGTTGCTGTAACGCGCCAGACGGCCAGAACCGGCGCGCCGGCGGAGATGTGGAGGTGCCGGGCTTCATCGTCGGTAGCAGCGAGCGGTTCGAACAGTGCATCCGCCCAAGCAGGAACTATACCCCAGCTTTGTGTCATTAATCCATAGAGCGACCCATTGTCGAACATTTCGCGGCGGGCGTTCGGATACATCGCCTTTGGCAAGTAGGCCTCCTCGTACGCGACAGGACGACCGTCGATCGAGCGTACTCGGCGAAGGGCGATAAAGGTTTCGGTTCCGGCAACCTGCAGATGATTACGAAAGGCTTCGGGCAAGCTGGCGTCTGCGGCGAAGTCAATTAGGGTTGAGGCCGCGACACCTCCCAGGCGCTGAACCTCGGAGGTGAAGCTGTGAAATCCCGATACGCCTGTCATGCGCGACGTGGTGGTAAAATAGCCGCGTCCCTGTTCGCTGTAGATCGCACCGCGGGTTTCGAGCAGCTTCAGCGCCTGCCGGATGGTAACACGGGACACGCCGAACTCGCGGGATAGATCGCTTTCGGACGGCAAGGAGAAGTTTTCGCCTTCTCTGGTCCTAATTTCGTCACTCAGAATTTCCGCGACCTGCATGTAAATCGGTGCAGCACCATGGCGGCGGATCGGACGCCGGCGCGATTCTGGCTGAGCGTGATTCGCGCTTGGAGACGTTCGGTCAGTGGTGGCTGTCATCGTTCAGTCTCATACCGGTTTCGACATCGAAATAATGCGCATGCTCGTCGGGGACATGCAGCACAAGCTCATGTCCTGGGTCAAGCTTATGACGAGCGGAAAAGCTCGCCACGACTGGCTGATTGCCGATGCGGCCGGTCACGATCAGTTCGGGTCCAGTCAACTCTGCCACGTCCACCTTCACCGGTAGTCTTGCCCCGGTTGAGCCGTATTGCAAAGCTTCGGGGCGTATACCCATGATCACCTTTTTGGCCGTTGCAGCTCTAGGTCGGGAAATGGGCAGCACAAGTTCCGACCCATCGATTTGCAAGCCACCATTACGCCAGGAGCCTGTCAGCATGTTCATCGGCGGCGCGCCGACAAAGGTTGCGACGTAACTTGTGGCCGGACGATGGTAGATGGCTTCCGGCGTGTCCAACTGCTCCACTCGTCCGTTTCGCATGACCGCAATCCTTGTGGCAAGCGTCATGGCCTCAATCTGGTCGTGGGTCACATAGACCACCGTTGTCCTCAGCACTTGGTGCAGACGCTTCAACTCGGTGCGCATTTCCATCCGCAATTTTGCGTCGAGGTTCGACAGCGGTTCGTCGAACAGAAAGACCCTGGGGTGGCGCACCAGTGCGCGTCCTATGGCAACGCGCTGACGCTGGCCCCCTGACAGCTGGCTCGGTTTGCGGTCGAGAAGCGGTTCGATCTGTAGGATGCGTGCGGCCTCCAGCACTGCGCGGTCCAGCTCGGCTTTGGGCACCTTGCGCATTTCAAGACCAAAGCCAATGTTGCGGCGCACGGTCAGATTGGGGTAGAGCGCGTACGACTGGAAAACCATCGCGATATTGCGGTCTTTTGGGTGCACACCGAGGATTGTTCTATCGTCGATCCGGACATCGCCGCTTGTCGGCTCGGCCAACCCCGCTACTATGCTTAGAAGCGTGGACTTTCCACAGCCAGAGGCACCGAGAAGAACTAAGAATTCGCCATCGTCGAGCGCTATGTCAATCCCCTTCAGCGTTTGTAAGTTGCCAAACGATTTGCATAGGTTGGCGATTGTAAGCGCGCTCATATCGACTGGTCCTGTTGGGCGATCTTCCGCGGGATTGTTGAAATGGCTTTCGACGCCGTGGCAACGCCGTTGTACAGGCACACGGGCAGGGGTTGCGAATGGGCGTAAGCTGCGAGAAAAGCCGCGTTGAAGATGTCGCCTGCGCCAATCGTGTCGATGACCTCAACTGGATTGGCAGCAGCGCGGTAGAAATGGCCATCGGCGTCCCGCACCACAGCCCCGTCCGCGCCCCTCTTGATGACCACCAGAGCATCCCCAGGCATGCCGTGGCTGATGGTCTCCGCGGCCTCTTCAATGGTTTTCGCTCCAGCAAAACCACTGGCCTCGATCTCATTGAAGAGTGCAATCCTGCTGCGGGACAGCCACAGCGCGGTGTCGGCGCGGGCGGCCTCTGTCCAGCCCTCCGGCGGCCAGCCGGTATCCAGTGCTACCGCAACGTCATGCTGATCGGCCCAGTCGAAGAGAGCTGCGTAGTTCGCGGCAAGCGCATCGGTGATGAAACAGCCGCATAGGAGGAGCAGCCCTTGACCCATAGCCGCGCCGTCCAGCGTGGCGCAGACGGCCGGGGCCGTCATATCAAGTAGGTGCCCGTTCGTTGTGAAGAAAGTGCGCTCGCCGTCTGGGTGGGTCAAGCCGACGGATAGGGTCGTACGGCGCGGGCTGACCGGCCACCGGGGCGCGTGATCGGGGAACGCATTGGCAAGCCAACTGCCGTAGTGATCTGTTCCGATGTTGGCGGCAAATTGAAACGGCAGCCCCATCGCCTGCCAGACGAGCGCCGCATTGCCCGCTGCACCGCCGACCCGTAAATCATCATGGGCGACCATGACCTCAGTTCCGGGCTGTGGCCAGGGTGCGACCGGGCCCAAGATCAAATCGACATTGACATTTCCGACGACGGCAAGCGGGCGCATTTATTCAACCCTTGTGATTTTGGTCGACCGGACCGGAGTGCCAGCGTCAGCCACTCGCTCTGCAGCAAAGCCGATCATCAACCTCTGGGCTGTCGGCAACATGCTGAAGATGGAGGCAAGGCCAGAATGCCGGGCAAACGGAATCGTGACGATACCAGCAATGGGCGGCAGCCCGGAGCAGTCGAACATCACACAAGGTGATTCCGTTTCAGCGACTGACTGCCCCATGGCCGTGACGAGACCTGCGGTTGGATCATCACCGCGAAACAGGATAACGCCCAAATCTGGGCCCAGCATCTCCATGGGACCATGGCGCAACTGCCCGCCCTCAAGCGAGAAGCATGGGCAACGCGACAGTTCCGTCAGTCCGAGGGCCATCGCCTCGGCGACCCCCTGCAGACGACGGCCAGATGTTGCTACACCGCGTACGGTAGACAAGGCGGCGAGTGCGGGCGTGACGTCCGGTTGATCAGGGGCTTCAAGCACTGCCAGTGCACTGGATGGATCAGTACCAAGGGCGGCGAGCACAGCGAGATGAAGAGCCAGCGTTACAGTAAGGCTGCGCGTAGCGGCAAACGCATGTTCCGTGCCGCCGTGCCCCACTAGCGACGGGGTCAGTCTTGAAAGGGAGGAACCACCCTCCAACGTCATGCCAAAAACATCAACAGGACGTTCTCCCGTTTCGAACCACCGGATTACTTCAGCACTTTCTCCTGATTGCGAGGTGACGAGAACTGTCCGCCCCTCCAAAGGAAGCGGTGCACCCAGCTGTTCGGAGAGGGGCAGCGCAAGTGCGTAGATGCCAAGGTCGCGGTAGAGGGGCTCGACAGCGCGCGCCACCGCGTGGGAACCCCCCATTCCGAGCATGACCAACGAGCCAGTGCGCCGGATCGCCTCGGCGAATTGCTGCGCGGTACTTCTGGATTGTTCAAAGGAGGCGATAGCATCGGCGTTCTGACGTGCCATTTCGCGGTCGATAGCGAGCAGTCCGGCCGGTCTTTGAAGTGTTTGGGTCATGTTCATCCTTTGACGCCGCCACTGGTGAGCCCCGAAATCAGGGCCCGTTGCATAAGAAGGCCGATCAGAACGGGCGGAAGGGCGGCGATCACCCCAGCCGTTGCGATCATCCCGTAGTCGGAAACCCTACCCCCGGCGATATCAGCGATTGCCACTGTGAGCGTTTTGGCGCGTAGGTCAGAGGTGAAAAGCAGGGCGTAAAAGAACTCATCCCATGCCAGCAGAAATGCGAATAGGACGGCTGTGCCGATCGTCGGCAGCGCCAGGGGCAGGGTGACTATCCGCAAGGTCTGCCAAAGGTTGGCACCATCGATCATTGCCGCCGCCTCGATCTCGCGGGGGATGCCGTCGAAGCCGGACTTCATTAGCCAAGTCGTAAAGGGTGCGAGGATCGTCAAGTATACCAGCGCCAGAGTGAAGACGCTGTTGAGCATGCCAAGCTTAGCGAGCCCCATATAGAGCGGCACTGCGAGGGCCACCGGCGGCAGCATGTAGGTGGCAATTACTGCATTGAGCGACCAGCCAACAGATGGCGTGCGCGATACTGCCCACCCCGCGGGAACTGCAACGGCAATTGCAGCAAGCGTCGCCATGGCTGCGACAGCAACGCTATTAAACAGCGAGGAGGTAACTGCCGCCCCGGCACTGTTTTCAACGCGAGAGAGGAGTGTGGCGTAGCGAGACAGGTCGACCTTGTCGGGCCACCACTGCAGCGGACGCGCAGAAAGGGCTTCTGCTGGCGAAATGCTCATCACAAAGAGCCAGAGAACGGGGGCGAGGATGATTACGGCAAGGGCAAATGCCGCCCCGTGTAGCAGGATCTTTTCCAGTGTGCTCTGCCGTTCCATTACTGAGTACTCCCGGCAGTCTTGCGCAACAGGCTGCCGTAGGTCACGGCCAACAGACTCACTATCAAGGTGACGATCAGGGCGAGCGACGCGCCGGAGCCTGCTCGCTGAAAAGAAAAGCCTTCTTGGTAGACAAGAATCGACAGCGTCCGCGTCGTGTTGGCAGGCCCGCCACGGGTCATGATCCAGATGATGTCGAACACCTTGAAAGCCTCGATGGTTCGCAACACGAGCGCGACCATCAGCGGGCCGGCCAGATGCGGCAGCGTGACATGGCGAAAGCGCTGAAATGCACTCGCGCCATCAACCAGCGAGGCCGCAATTGTGTCGCGTGGTACGGCCTGCAGGGCGGCGAGTGCGATCAGAGCAACGAGCGGAAAATTCTTCCAGGCATCGGCCAGGATGATCGCCCACATCGCGCTATCTGGCTCCCCAAGCCAAGACCGATAGGCGTCAATCAGTCCAATTTGCGTCAGCGCCGCATTCATCGCGCCGTATTCCGGGTTGTAGATTAGCCTCCAAAGCGTCGCATTGACGACCGTCGGCAAAGCCCAGGGTAGGATCATCAGGGCTCGCAGCAAAGTACGCCCGTAGAAGCGTTGGTTCAGTAACAACGCCGCTAGCACGCCCGCCACCATTTCGATTGATACCGAGGTGAGCGCAAACCACAGCGTCGACCAAAGCGTTTTTAGAAAAGCATTGCTGGTAAGCATCTTCGCATAGTTGGCGATGCCGACGTAGTCGCCCCCGGTGCCGACCAATCTGGCATTTGTGAAGGACAGCCGAACGGTTTCAGCCAGGGGCCAGCCGATCACGCCGACCATCACGATCAACAACGGAAGCATGAGCAGCCACGCTCGAGTGGTCAGCCACGTGCTCGACATGGGCTACATCTTGACAGGTTTCATGGGGTCATCCGGACGCGCGATGCCGTCCGGATGGGGAGACATCAAAGACCGCTGTTCTCAGCCGCCGTCGCCAACGCATCCTCGGAAGAGGATTGGCCAAGCAAAGCTTCCTGGATGGCTTGCTGCAGGGCGACGGAAAGCTCCTGGTACTTTGGCGTCGTCGGCCGCGGATACATCGCAGCCAGGCTGACCTTAGCCGCCGCGATCAGGCCCTCCTGTCCCGCTGTTACAGCCGGATCGTCGTACGAGGACGTCCAAATTGGCAGGCTCAGCTTGGCATACTTGTTCTGAACGGGCTGCGAGGTCAGGTACTCTACCAGCTTCCAGGCTTCATCAGGATGCTTGCTGGCCTTGGTAACCCCGAGCCCCATCGAGCCGTTCATAGCCGAGACCTCAGACTTGCCGGAAACACCCGGTGCTGGGACCACGCCAACGTTGCCAGCGACCTTGCTCTGGGCTGGATCGTTGGCGAGATTATACATATAGGTCCAGTTTAACGCGAAAGCCGCGTCGCCGTTCTGGAAAACCTTGCGGACGTCTTCCTCAAGGAATTCCTTCGAGTTCGGGTTGGTTAGGCCGGACTTGTAGCTGTCGACCATGTAGTTCAACGCATCGAGACCGCCGCCACTCTGGAACGCCGGAGTGCCGTCTTTTAGGAAGCTGCCCTGATAGGCCGAGACAAGCGTGGTGTAATCGCAGATGACTGCTTCGGCCTGCGCCCAACTCCATGCGATTGGGCTGTCGAGGAGACCCTTGTCTTTGATTATCTTGGCTTGCTCGCGCAGCTCTTCCCAAGTCTTCGGGGGAGCCGAGATCCCTGCCTTGGCAAGGATATCCTTGTTGTAGAACAGATATTTCGTGTCGAGGATCCAGGGCATGCCGTAGTGCTTGCCATCGTAATCGACGGTCGTCCACGCACCTGGCAGCACGCCTGCCTTTGCATTCTCCGAGACCCGTGACGTAACGTCGAGTAGCACGTTGTTAGTCGCATATTCGGCGGGCCAGATGACGTCGAAAAGCACGACGTCATAGCCATCTCCCGAGCCCTGGGCCAATACGGTCTTGTCGCGAAGGCCTTCGTACGGAACGAATTCAAGGTTTACCTTGATGTCTGGGTTTGCTTTGGAGAATTCGGCGGCCATGGCGCGTACATCGGCTTCGCTATAGGCGGACTGCGCCATGAACAGCGTGTTCAACGTCGTTTCGGCGAAAACTGGCGATGATGCCGTCGTCAGGATAAGCGCCCCTCCAGCCAAAGCCCGGGTAATCGACATCTTCATGCAAGACCTCCTGTTTGATTGCGGTGGTCCACGGTTTGAACAGGGACCCTAGCTGATTGATGAAATCGAAATCCGAACACGCAGTTCGGGGACAACGGAGATAGTTGTATTGATGTTAATACAAGTTGTCAAACGCGACCGTGCTTTTTCGTTAGCCAGCTGTTCTAAGTGCCCTTCCGCCCATTGGTCGGATAAGCCGGAGCACGATGGCCCGGAAGACTATTTTGAACCTGCACGGTCACTATTCGGAACGAAGCGGCACGGCATCGCTCTTTCGTTTATGTCCTCGCCAAACGGCCAAATCGAAAGTCTGGCCTCCTTTGATCGCGGCAAATACGTCGGACGCAGGGTTCGCGGTATTAATCGGCGCCTGCTCCAGTCTTCGTTCGCCTGCAACGCAGTCTTAAAATACTGACGCTCGCGCATCGTGGCGGGAGAGTTAGCCTTGACCTGACGTCACGGGAGCTCCGCAGCTGCCTTGTCGTCACCGTACGGCAAGCGAGCAATTCTACCGCGTCTGTAAAACAAGCGTCACACGAAGCGGTGATAATGGCTGTAGAATTGCTCCTCCTAAGCGCAGTTCAATTGTTGAGCCCCGCCGACGAGGGCGGGTCTCTTCGTTGGGAGGTAGGACCTGTCCAGGAGGCTATCGAGATTGCAACTAGTTCGCAGTAGCAAAACGCTCTCCAGGTCAGATGCAGAAATCCTGCACGCGGTTTTCGACGAGATCTGTTTGAGTATGTCGATCAGCCGACGTTCGGCCGATGCCGAGCGGGTCGCCGACGCAATTCTCGACCTTTATAACGAAGGTGAAATACAAAGTGGCGACCTGACACAAAAGGTGCTGCGTTTCTGGCGCGCCACCTGAATAGGTAGTGCCTCATTCTGCGCCCGTGCCAAGGCATTCGCCACCGCAGCGGCATTGAACGGAGTGCCATCCTGGAATTTAACGCCCGCGCGCAACTTAAACCGCCATGTCGTTGGCGACGTTTGCTCCCAGGCAGTTGCTAATCCAGGTAAAAGACGTCCCCTAGATGCTGCCGGGGACCTTTGTAAA
Source organism: Pararhizobium sp. DWP3-4 (assembly GCF_049898205.1). Taxonomy (NCBI): domain Bacteria; kingdom Pseudomonadati; phylum Pseudomonadota; class Alphaproteobacteria; order Hyphomicrobiales; family Rhizobiaceae; genus Pararhizobium; species Pararhizobium sp. DWP3-4. The sequence goes on from NZ_JAFCXF010000025.1 coordinate 18,065, forward strand.
TGTAAAAGCATTCGGATGAACGTGGTCGGTGGTCCCGTGAGAGTTGGACTTGATGATACCGAGCTTGATGCGATCACCTTCTGCAAGCCGCGGCTTCGAAAATCGGAAGCAGTTCGAGAAAGCCTTTAAATACGCCAACGAGCAACTGTTGGCACGATCAAGTGGCTAACGCGGCCGGCAACTGCTTGCAGCAACATATCTCCTCAGAAAACGCCTCGATAAGGGTTCGAATGGAGAAATGTCTCGCCATTCTCCGGCTCGTAAGCAGTTTGCCGCCGGACTACACCGAGAATATGTAGTTCGGGCACGCTTGAGCGAAATCCTCTTCGGTGAGATCAACCTTTTTTCTTCTTTATACCGATGGCCCTCCGGCGGAGCGGTGGCCGACGCTTTCCCACCCTCTTCATTCCGTCACCCGACAGAGGTCTCGCACCGATTATCAGGCGACCTTAGCCAGCGCCAAAAGTCCATCGTAAAGCGCTGTAGCCAATGGATCAATACCTGGCATTTCCTCGTGCAACCGGAACGTCGTCGCCACTAGCTTGCCGCGTCCTAGCCGTTTTTCTATCAGGAATGCCGCAGGCTTATGAACCCATCCGATCACGACCCCGGCATGCACGCGACCTTGAAACTCCCAAGGGCGGAATCCGGTCATGACCTGATGTGGAACAACAGTCGTGAAAGACAGATCGAACAGCGGTCCGCCCGGAATATGCGAGAACACTCCGTCACGCCGAAGCCAGGAAAAATTCCCGACCCAGTCTCCGCGCCACATTGATCTATGCCGATTGACAAGATTATAGCCAGGGAATGTGAAATATGGACCGGACTGCATACCGCCAGCTCCGGGATCAATCTGCATGTTCATCGGACCATCGCGCGGTGGCGTGTCGTCGCGAAGACGGCCTGGGGACTTCGAGACAATCTGGAGCACGCGTTGACCAGAGTGGATTGCTTCGACGCGTTCGGCGTCTATATCACCCGTGACAAATACCTCCGCCTGATCGCTCGCAACGTACGCATGCCCTAGCGCTATTAGTCGCGTGGCAATATCGGTGTCATCGGAGGCAAACCGGATTGGTGAAGTGGTGTCACGCGCCGCGTGCATGGCAACAGCTTCGCTGTTATGCGAGAGAATGCTTCCGTCAGGTGCAAAAATCGTGAACTCAGCTGTGCGAATTTCTGGGGTGTGGTTACCCCCGGTTTCCGCCGAGATCGCAAGACTGTAGACCTGCATTGGGGCGACTGAAGGAAGAACTTCTTTTCCCTTTTTGCCACCAAAAGACCATTCCAGTCTGCAGCCCTCAGGTAGCGTCGAGCCTCCAGACGAGATCTTCAGGTCGAAGGATGCGCTATCTCCCGCACGTATTGCATGTCTAACCGCGCCTGGGGCAATGACGACATCGGAATTTACGTTGGGAAGTGCTGATGCGAACACACGCGGATTACGCGCCATGTCCATGAGGCCGTTGCCCTCCCAGTGGACGTCGGTCAGTTCGGTGATGACATAACCGCCAATCGGCGCATGGGTGCGAATGACCTCAATCTCGTATTTCAGGTTCATGTACTGATACCACTGCACTTGCTCGATAAAAGCGCTCAAGTTGCCAAAAATCTGTCCAAGGCCCAGTTCGCGAAACCGTGCTTCTATACCCTGCGGCAGAGCTGTGCCGTCCGCCCAGGTCGCCCCATAGGCCATCCACCATGGGTCCCGCCCGGTCTCGTCGCGAAGGCGGGAGGGATCGGGTAGTCCCCAAACGCCAAACTCAGAAAGGATGAGCGGCTCCCTTTTCGTCCATTGAGCCTCCGGCTCAGAAGAGAAGGTCCAGTCCGCGCCGGAAGCAAATTCGCGGCAGAGCAAGTCCCATTCTTCGCGGCGGTCCGTTGCGGTACGATAGAAATGATAATCGTTGATATCGGTCTTGATATGAACATTCGGAAAACAAGCTGAGTTGTCGACCACCAGGCGAAGTGGATCCTCGGCGCGGAGCCAATCGACCATATCAGAAATCCATCGCCGCTGTTCGGCCGCTTCGCGCAAACGGGTTCCCCAGTCTTCGTTGATGAGCGTCCAGATGACGATTGAGGGGTGATTTCGGTCCCGCTCCAGTATGCCTTCCATCGTGTTGCGCAGACGTATGGCGGACGCCGGTGAGAACGTCTCGACGTTGGGAATTTCGGTCCATATCAAAATGCCGAGCCGATCGGCGACCTCGTAGTAGCGGGGATCGGGAACCTTGATGTGACAGCGCAGGCAGTTCAGCCCCATCGCCTTGGCCTTGCGAACCTGGTCTTCAAGAAGATCGAGCGATGGAGGCGTTCCGAAACCGTCCGGGTAGTAATCTTGGTCGAGAGCGCCGCGCAGATAGAATGGAGCGCCATTAAGGTGGAGAAAACCGTCCCTTGCCTCGAAGCTTCGAAAGCCGAAAGTTTCCGAACGGCCGTCGAGCTCTCTGTCAGAAGACGAAAGCACAAGTTCAATCGAATAAAGATTTGGATCGCTGGGCGACCATGGTTCAACCGCATCAATCGTCAGCGAATGTTGCAGGTTCTGGCCGTCAATAGGCAAGTCGCCGGCGTGAACTGTAGTGCCTTCAGGGCCGACAATTTTGAAACTGAGCGTCCCCACGGTTGTCGTCGAAAGTGCGACTCGAAAGTCCAGCCGCCCTTCTGGCCAGTAAGGATCTAGCCGAACCGTAGTAAAATGGATTGGGTCACGAGCTTCAAGCCGCACGGACTGCCAGATACCGCCTTGGGGGCCATACCAGCTCTGCTTGCCATGAGGAATTTCGGCGAAATCCGCAAACTCTGAAGATCGATGGCCGTCTGGAAGTACCGCAATCACTTCAAGATCGTTTTCCGACCTCAACAGGTTCGTCGGAATGACGAGTTCGAACGGCAGATAGCCGCCCTCATGCCGTCCGATCTCTGTGCCGTTCACCGACACGATGGAAAATTCGCTGACCGCTCCAAAGCACAATACGACCTGTCGCCCTTCCCAATCCTGGGGAACCACGAAGGTGCGCCTGTAGGTGGCGGAACCGAAACTGACTGCGAGATCCTCAAAACATGCCTGCCACGGAGCTGGCACTTTCACCTGTCGCAAACTGCCGTCGCTGTCGTGCCAAAATTGCCATATGCCGTCGAGCGTAATAACGCTTCGAAGCGGCGACTTTGCAAGGCTCGGAGTTGCGGAGTGCGCGTTCATTGGAGTGTCCTTGGATAGAAATTTTTTGATTATGGTCCGGGATACGCGATAACATCGCGTATCCCGGTACAACGCCAACCCCTATTGCGGGGATCGGTGGCGCTTAACGGTTGCGGCGAAGTACTCGCTCAACACCAGATTGCATGGCATCGAGTGCCGCCTGAGGGTCGGTGCTGGTCAGCCACATCGCGTTAAAATCCGTGATCATCGCATTGTAGACCGCCCGCTGGTTCTGGATTTGCGGTAGTGCCGTGGCATTGTTGGTGGTGTCAGCAAATTCAGCGCGATGCGGCAGAGACTTGAATTCTGCTGAACCAAGCACAGACTGGCGGACCGAGAGGTGGCCCGTTCGCGACCATTCGAAGTTGTTGTCATTCAGGAATTTCAGGAAGGCGAGGGCTGCCTGAGTTTTTTCCTCGCTTCGGCCGTCATCCTTGGGGATCACCCACATGTGGCTGTCTGCCCAAACCGCAGGCTTTGCATAAATCTGCGGCACATTTGCGACGCGGTATGTTTTGAGTGCGGCTTTGCCACTTTTTGCTTGCGCGTCGTAATTGTCGACAGCCCAGGTCCCATTGAGGAGTATCCCGGTTTCACCGTTGAGGAACGCCTGTTCGGAGCCAGGATAGTCAAGTGCCGAGTTGGCCAAACCGTCGGAATAGATTGAGGATATCAGTTTGGCGGCGTTCAGGCCCTCAGCGGTGTTGATGCTGGCAGTCTTTCCGTCTGGCGAAATGACATCGACACCTTGTTGCCACATAAGCGAGTCGAAGAAGCGGATCATCATGCCTTCGGAGCTTTGCGATTCCGAGCCGAGATAATACTTGCCCGTTGCCTCCTTAAATTTCTTGCCCTGCTGGACCAACTCTTCCGGTGACTTGGGCAGGATTGGCGAGCCGTCCCCGTTGACAAGGCCGGCCGTCTTCATCAGGTCCATATTGATATGAAACAGTAGCGCGTGAAGGTCGTAGGGAAGCGCGTAAATTTCGTCCTTTGCCGTTGCGTTTTTTAACGCTGCGGGAACGAAATCATCAGTTTTAATTCCAAGGTCGGCCAACGGTTTGCCGAGTGGCGTCAGTAGATCGCGACCGGAAAAGTTTGGCATAACCGATGCGTGCATGACAGCGACGTCGGGAATGTTACCTGTGGAGTAGGTTGCGGTCAGTAGATCGTAATATGTACCCCAGTCGACAGTCTGAGTGACGACCTTAGCGCCGATTGTGTTTTCGGCATTGAATTTGTTGGTCAGGGCGGTGATGATACCGCACTCGCCGTTCGCTTTTGAGACGTCGGTAACGTCGCCATACTCAGTCTTGCAGTCGCCGAAAAACCGGAAAAACGAAATGTCGACGGCTTGGGCCGCTCCTCCCCAGAGCGTGGTCATAAGGGCCGTGGCGAGCGCCAGGCGTTTAGACGTTTTCATCATGTGCATCATATCCTCCTTGTCGATGCGGGTATTCTCACACCGTCCCGGCCTAACCGGGGCGGCCTTCGTTACTTGCCGGCGCTCATGGCGACACCCGCCACAATGAAACGCTGGAAGACCAGAAAGAGAAGAACGATCGGCAGACTAGCAAACACCGCCGATGCCATTACGGCACCAAGCCCTTCGGAAAACGCGAAGTTGCTCTGGATCGAAGCAAGGCCCAGGGTCACCGTGTACATATCTGCCTTGGTCGCCGAGACAAGCGGCCAAAGAAAATCGTTCCAAGCGAAGATAAACGTAAACAGACCTAGCGTCGTTAGGGCAGGGATCGAGAGCGGCAGCATGATCTTTAGGAAGATCGTTAGCCGCGAAGCGTGGTCGATCTCAGCCGCCTCCTCTAGCTCCTTAGGAACGCCACGGAAAAACTGCATCATCAAAAAGACGCCAATGGGGACAGCTACGCGCGGCATCACCAGTGCAAAATAAGTGTTATGCAGGCCCCAACCCGAGACCATCGTGTGCAATGGGATGAACACCGCCTGCTCGGGCACCATAAGTCCGGCGACCATGATCAGAAACAATGTTTTCTTGAACGGGAACTCCAGGCGAGCAAACGCGTAGCCGGCGGTCGATGAGACGATCAGAACGAGGAGGGTCATGGTGACCGAGACGATCAGGCTGTGTACCAGCCAATATGGAACGGTATCGAGCTTTAGCAGGCCTATGTAATTATCTAATGTGAACGGGATTGGCAGGAATCCCGCTGTCGAGCGCATAAGTTCTGCGCTCGGCTTGAGTGACATGGTAACCACCCAGATGACCGGGATAAGCCATAGAACAGCGAAAGCTATTGTTGCGCCGAGAATTAGCAGATCGGTGGCACGGCGTAGGCCGCTGTTGCGGGCTGTCGCCATCACTCGTCTCCCTTACGACCGAGCCAGAGCTGCAGCATCGTGAAGCCTAGCATGAGAACGAACAATCCGAATGACATGGCAGTGGCGTAACCAACTTGCCAATCCCGGAAACTGGTCTCGTAGATGTATTGGACGATTGTACGGGTTCTGTTCGCTGGCCCGCCTTGAGTCATCAAGTGCGTCTGACCAAAAATTTGAAACTGAGCGACGATCTGCAACACCAGGACAAGGAGGATCGTATGCCGGATGGAAGGAAGGGTAATGCTGCGCAACACTGCGAAGCGGCCCGCATGATCGAGTTCGGCGGCTTCGTAAAGTTCGGATGGGATCTGGCTGAGAGCTGCGAGAAACAACGCCATGGGTAAGCCAACACCCCACCAAAGCGTGGTCAAAACGATTGATGGCATGGCGAGCGTCGGGTGGCCAAGAAAGTTGACGGGCGAGACGCCGATCATCCGGAACAGTGGCACCAGCAAGCCATTATCTGCCGACAAAACCATCGACCAGATCAGTGTTACAACGGAGACCGAAAAGACGCTCGACATGAAAAAGATCGACCGCAATATCCCTTTAAATCGACCTTGGCCAAAAACAGCGAGTGCCAATGTCAGTGCCAAGAGAGTCATCGTGGGGACTGTCATGACAACAAACAACAAGGTGTTTCCGACTGTCTTCCAGAAGACAGAGTCTGTCCAAAGGTCTTGGTAGTTCAAGAGACCGACAAACTCGCGATAGTCTCCGGCCAGCTCCCAGTCGTGAAGACTGATCCAAAGTCCCTTGAAAAACGGGTAAACCAGGAACGTGACGTAGATAATGAAGAATGGGGCTAGAAATGCGTAGCCGGTCAATGCATCTCTGCGGCGAACCGCCGCCTGGCTTGTGATGCTCATTCCTTTACCCCCGCATGCCGGGTGATAGAGACTGTGTTCGTATCGAATACGTGTCGGGTTCCTTGCCCTATTGCGAACAAGCAAGGCGATCCGATCGTGGGCGCGCTGCCGCCTCGTTGTTCCGCAACGATTGAGGTCCCGTCGTCGAGGGTCGCATAGATAAGTTGCATCGAGCCGAGTTGTTCGATGACATCGACGATGCCTTGAAGGGGGCCGTCGTCAGCTGGGGTGAGCAACTCCGGCCGTAGGCCAAGAGTGACCTTGTCTCCGGGGTTAGTCGACCCCGCAACCACTTGGACCGTCAGTCGGGCACCGCCGGCACAGATCAACTCGGCGGTTTCACCATCAACCGCGTGCACTGTGGCGGGCAATAGGTTAATGCGTGGCGCTCCGAGAAAGCCGGCCACGAACGAATTGACAGGACGCTCATACAGTTCAATGGGCGCTCCCACTTGCTCGATCTGCCCAGCTCTCAATACGACGATCCGGTCGGCCATCGTCATAGCCTCGGTTTGATCATGGGTGACGTAGATCATGGTCGCGGAAAGACGGTGGTGAAGTTTGGCGATCTCTGTTCGCATCGAAACGCGAAGGGCAGCATCGAGGTTGGAGAGTGGCTCGTCGAACAGGAAAACACCAGGCTCACGCATGATGGCTCGGCCGATGGCCACGCGCTGACGCTGGCCACCCGACATCGCCTTCGGTTTTCTATCGAGATAGGGATCGAGTTGGAGGATGGAAGACGCTTTGGCGATGCGTTCGGCGATTTGGCCTTTCGGCGTGCCGATGTTGCGCAGACCAAATGCCATATTCTCCCGGGCCGTCATATGCGGGTAGAGCGCATAATTCTGAAACACCATCGCGACGCCGCGATCGCGCGCAGCGATGTCGTTGACCCGCTGCTCCCCAATCAAGATGTCGCCCCCAGATATGGTCTCGAAGCCTGCTATCATCCGCAGCAGCGTTGACTTGCCGCAGCCAGACGGCCCGACAAACACGACAAACTCGCCGTCGGCAATCTTTAGTGATACGTCGCGTATGACGCTAATTGCGCCGAAATTTTTTGACACCCCTTGTAGGGAAACCTCCGCCATCCACTCCTCCTCGAGTGTTTAGTGATATTTTCATTTCTATAACTAATATTATTAGCAAGGGCAAGGGTGTGACCTTGTTGGCAGCTAAATATTCATGTTATGCGGGGTCGTTATATAAGAGGGGTGCCTTGTGACCAAAAAAGCAACCATGTCCGACATCGCTGCGGCTTGCGGGGTGTCCCAGGCGACGGTGTCATTGGTCTTAAATAATTCGCCGGGAACGCGCATATCTGCCGCGACACGGGAGGCTGTGCTCTCCAAGGCCGCTGAAATTGGCTATAATACCGGACCGCGTCGTCTGGAGCGTCGCCCACTCATCGCAATGATGATCAATGATGTTTCAAGCTCTCCGCACGTCGCGGGGCTCATAGAAGGCGTTGCGGAAGCCGCAAATGAGCTTGGTTTCCTGGTATCAGTTATGCCGACCGCTGGAAACGAGGAGACTGAGCATGCGGCACTTGATCATTTGGCTACACTCCCGGTGATCGGCGTCATCTACGCTAGGCTTATTACGCAGCAGGTGTCCGTTCCAGCCAGACTGTCGGAATGGCCAACCGTGCTTCTCAACTGTTATACATCGGACGGGCCTTTCCCAAGCGTGGTACCCGGTGATCTTGTGGCGGGCATGAAAGCGACGCTATCTTTGATCGACGCCGGACACACGCGGATCGCTTACATTGGTGGAGAGGATTCGATCGAGGCCTCGCGGGAGCGCATTAAAGGCTATCGCCGAGCTCTTATGATGCGCGACATACCTTTCGACAGTGCATTGGTACTCAAAGGAGGGTGGACCATAACGGGAGGCTACAATGCTTTTAAGCGGCTTCAAACGTTGAATGAGCCACCAACGGCTATTTGCTGTTTTTGCGATCGAACTGCTATGGGTGTCTATGCTGCTGCGGCTGAAGCAAGGCTTTCGATCCCCGACGATATTTCGGTGATTGGATTTGACAATGAATCGTACACAGCCGACATGCTCCCACCATTGACGACAATGGAACTTCCGCACGCTGACATGGCGCATTACGCGGTTGAAAAGCTCGCGGAATTGTTGTTGAAGCCACGGTTGAAACGCGACAACCAGAAAATGAAATTTGAATGCGAAATTATCGAGCGCAAATCGGTCGCCCCGATTAGCCCGTTAAAGCAGTAAACCCTCGCGTGCGTGTCAGAGCGGCTTGCTCAGCTGAGTTTTGAAAACATCGCTACAGCAAAGCAAGGAGTGTGGCCGAACCCGTCCCTCAATCGTTGGTCGCCTGATAGGAAGCGATGGCAGCAGCCAGCTTTTCGGCTCTTTTCAGATTGTTAGGATCGGCCAGGAGGAATTCCGACACCAGCTCTTCGATCAGAACCATGGCCGAAACGCTGCTGCTGGAAATTACCGGATGCTGCGCCGGCGCCCGCAGGAGGTCATCCGCATATCGCGCGCCCGGCGAGGCGCTGGAATCGGTCAGCGTCACGATACGGGCGCCGTTGTCGCGGGCATAGCGGACCATATCGACTACATCTCGCGAGTAACGCGGGAAAGAGATCGCAACCAGCACATGGCCCTCGGTTACCGACATCAACCGTGCGGCGGCCGATTCCGTGGCGCCGTACTGTGCGACGTTGACGACGTTCTCCCTGTAAGGCTGCAAGGCAAGCGTCAGCATCGTCGCCAGATGCGCACTGAAGCCGAACCCGATCGCATAGACGCGTGTCGCCGACGCGAGCGTTTTTGCAATGGATCGGACAAGCTCCGCCGTCTGCAGGTCGCGTAGCGACGCGATATGGAGTTCGGCTGCGGCAATGCTCATATCGACAGCATTGCTCCGCTGTTGCTCGTCGCGCATCGTTGCGTTCAGTTTTGCCACAGGCGCGATTAGCTCGCAGACTGTTTGGCCCCCGGTGGAGCGGAATTCAGCATAGTTTCCCAAGCCGAGTACCGGACCTCGATGCGGCGCTGTCCTGGGCGGCGCGCAGCCCTTCGGCTTCCCACGGGGCTACCGAAGTGCGCCCCGTGCAGCATCTGCCCACCCAACGCTAAGCGGTGGACGGCAGCCTTCAAGTACACGGGCGGCGGGCGGCGGAGAACGCTGCCCGCACCTCCTATGGGCGACTCCTGGCGGATCTAGCTCAAGCATAACGCGACGTGGCGGCAGCTGAAGATGCGGTCGCGGAGGGTCTCTGCCCAAGCGCTCGACATCTGGCCCACGAAAGGCGTGCCGGGCCAGCCCCAATGCCTGGCTGATGGTGGCGGCGCAAAAACGGCTGCGCGATGGCGCGCAGGCGCGGAAAACACGCGAACAAGCGACCAGCAGCCTCCTGGTGCTGACACCGACAGAAACCGAGGAAATACCCATGATTGCCGACGAGCGGCCGCCTGTCGTCATAAGCGCTTGGTTCGCCGGTGGCTGTTCTGTCGGCCGAAAATGTTTTAGGCTCTGTCCAAATGGCAGCTCTAGCCGCGTCAGTGTTGCAGAGCCGGATGATCCGCCTCAGTAACCAAGGGACCCAAAATGCAGTACATGATGATTTTTTATGAGAATGAGGCCGAGTTCGCCAAGATCGACAACCCCGAACAAGCCGGACCCTATTGGGGGGCCTGGAACGCCTATATCGGCGCCCTGTACGAAGCGGGTGTGGTGATCAAGGGCGATGCGCTGAGGCCGCCCTCCACGGCTACCACGGTGCGCCTTCAAGCCGGTAAACGCCTGGTGCAGGACGGGCCGGTGGCCGCTACTAAGGAACAGCTGGCCGGTTACGTCGTGATCGAGGTTCCGGATCTCGATGCGGCGCTGTCCTGGGCGGCGCGCAGCCCTGCGGCTTCCAACGGGGCTACCGAAGTGCGCCCCGTGCTGCCTCCGCCCAACCAAGGCTAAGCGGTGGACGGTAGCCTTCACGAAAACGGGCGGCGGGCGGCGGAGAACGCTGCCCGCACCTCCTATGGGCGTCTTATCGCGTATCTTGCGCGGCAATGGCGGGACGTGGCCGCAGCCGAAGACGCCCTCGCCGGGGCGTTTGCCCGGGCGCTCGACATCTGGCCTACACAAGGCGTGCCGGCCAACCCCGATGCCTGGCTGATGGTAGCGGCGCGCAACCGGCTGCGCGATGGAGCGCGGGCGCGGAAATCACGCGAACAAACGACCAACAGCCTCTTGGTGCTGACACCGACAGAAACCGAGGAAATGCCCGTGATTGCCGACAAGCGGTTGGAGCTGATGTTTGTGTGCGCCCACCCGGTAATCGATGCTGCCGCCCGCACGCCGCTGATGCTGCAAAGCGTGCTCGGACTGACGGCCGAGCGCATCGCCTCTTCGTTCCTTGTTTCGCCCGATACGATGGGACGGCGGCTGAGCCGGGCCAAAGCGCGCATCAAGCACACGGGGGTAGCCTTTGAGGTGCCAGAGATAGACGAGCTAGGTGAGCGCATGGGCGATGTGCTCGACGCGATCTACGCCGCTTATGGGCAGGGCTGGGACAGCACAGGTAGCGACGACCAGACACGCAAGGGGCTGACCGAAGAAGCGATCTGGCTGGCGCGGGTGCTGGTGGAGCTGAGGCCAGACGACGCCGAGGCGCTGGGACTTTTAGCGCTGATGCTGTTTTGCGAAAGCCGCAGCGCCGCGCGGCGGGTGGAGGGGCGCTATGTGCCGCTGGCCAAGCAGGATATGGCGCTCTGGAATCTGCCGATGGCACGCGAGGCTGAGGACAAATTGCGAACTGCCGGTGGACTCAAGCAGCTAGGGCGTTTCCAGCTCGAGGCGGCGATCCAGTCGGTGCTGGTGCAATCGCGCCTGACGGGCGCGGACTTGCGCCTGCCGGCGTGGACGCTGCATGGGCTATTGGCGCAGAAGGCACCCACGATCGGCAATCTGGTGGGGCTGGCTGCAGCCACGGCCGAGGTGAATGGCCCTGAAGCGGGTCTTCATGAACTGGCACTGCTGCCCGAAGCGATGACGGGGGACTACCAGCCGTTCTTTGCACTTAAGGCGCAATTGCTGCAGCAGCTGGGCGCCGACCGACATGCCACCGCAACGGCTTTCAGGCGGGCCATCGGCTTGACGGAGGATGGGGCTGTGCGCGCATATCTCATTGGCAAGTCCACGCAACAGATTGGTTGACCAACAGAACAGGCGAAGAACTGTCATTCCCTCGGGTTTGAGGGGTGGTCGGTAGACGCCGTTCCGTTCAACTGGTTGGAAAAGAATTTTCGTCGAGGTGGCGGGTCTAAGGAGAACCCTCAAGCCTCTCTAGTATTCTTATGGCCGACGTGGAAACCAAACACCCCAGGTCACTGTTCTCAGCGCACCCCTTTACCTGTCATTCTTGGTGTCGTCGCGATCCTCAAAATGCTATTTTCTCCAAGAGGAGCATGGGGATTGGCCGACAGCGGTAAAAAAACATTTTCTCTGCGGGCGGTCTTAAGCCCTTGAAGAGCATCTTCCATCCAAAACAGCCTCTTCGATTAGCCAAATTAACCAATTGTTGGACTTCGTTCGAATTCGCTTGCCTTCATAAATCGGCACCCAATTGCTGCGAAGCGTTCCGTCCTGGTCACTGGGCCGGCGTAAGTTCCATAAATATGCTTATCGTCCAAAATTCTCGTAAGGTATTGATTTGCAACAAAGAATACATTGCTTTCGGGGCTTTTTTTAAGTGCCGTCGGCTCCTATCAGGTGACCATCAGAAAGAGGGCCCCCTTTCTGGCCAGATATGGGGCATGCGGACTTATCGATGTTGCAGGGAGACACCTGAATGACGAAAATTTCTACGGCGAGTGCGAATGGACAAACGCCGATATCGACAGGGGGCATCTGAGGCAGCTACGTGAAAACGAGATACGGCGGAGGATCGGCCTGAAAACATTTCTTGCTCTTCAGCAAGGCTGGTTTTTCAACTCACCTGAACGATTTTGCAAAAGATGAAACACGGCGCGTTCACCTCCTGACGCCTGAGGATATCGTTCGACCCAATAGGAGAACGATTGAGCGCACAAAGCGGAAAGGCTTTTACGAAACCACAATTGGAACTTTGGTCGGCGAGGCCTTGACGCGGTTATAGAGGTCGACGACATCCTGATTGATCATGCGTACACAGCCCGAAGATGCCTGAGTGCCGATCGTCCACCATTCTGGGGAACCGTGCACACGATACCCGGTATCGTTACCGTCCTTGTAGATATAATGCGCGCGGGCGCCGAGAGGGTTGTCCAGGCCGCCCGGCTGGCCGCCGGTCCATTTCACGAGCTCCGGCTTGCGCGCGACCATTTCCTTGGGTGGCGTCCAGGTCGGCCACTCCTTCGTGTACTGAATCTGCGCGCGGCCATTCCATTCAAAGCCCGCCTTGCCAATGCCGACGCCGTAACGGATCGCTTCCCCCCCTTCCTGTACCCAGTAGAGATACCGTTCGCTCAGCCGCACCACGATCGTGCCCGGTGCCTCACCGGTCGGATCGAGGACGATCTGACGACGGAACTCCGGCTTGATCTTCCGGAACGGAATTGCCGGGATGACGAAGCCCTTATCGATCAATGCGGCATACATGCTGCTATTGTCGGTGATGTTACTGTCGACGCTGATCGGTGGCACCGGTCGAATTGACCCGGTCGCCATGCGGTCAACGCCGCCAGACGGCATACCACCGGATGGCTCGATTGGTCCCAGTGAGGGGAATTCGAGCACTTGAGAGCAACCCGAGGCGCCAAGCAAGGTCATGGCGCCAAGGCCCGATAACATGGCGCGGCGGGTGACGACGTGGGTGGATCCGATTACGGCGGCACCGGGCGGCAGAGCCTGATCTTGCGGTTTACGCATGCACATTCAACCCCAAAATGAACCGTTGGCGTCATACCATACGGATAGGGCAGTGTGACAACTCATGGTTAACAAGGCGTGAACCTGTTGCCTTACCCACGCCGCCAGTGGGGAGAACCACAATTCCTCTTGTGCGCCGGCCGCCGTGATTTCGACTGAGGCAAGGCTCAAAGGACCATCCTGCATCGCGGCCCGCGTTGGGGCTGCCGAAGGTGCCGTTTGGGGATACGAGGGCAACGCCTGGCCAGTGCAGCGTCGCTGCGGCCAGACAGGATCCGCCTTACACTTTGGAAATCGATGGCGGGAGTTCGTCCATTCCAGGCGCCTCGTCCACGCGGATAGGCGAACGGGAGATCTTCCGGGTGCCGACAGGGCGTGGCGACGAGTTCGCCCATGGCTCGCCGGGCAGTCCCGACAGCCGCGAACGGCCAACGATGGGCGTCAAGGCTCGGGAAATTTACATACCCGATCTGCACATCGACACGGTGAAGGTGAAAAGCCGGAATTTTCAATGATTTACGCTGTTAAAGCGCGGGTCGCCGGTTCAATTCCCATCAAGGCGACCAACGCAGGGGGTTCGATGTCTCAAAGTCTGCCGATAACGTTAAGCATAACGTCGTGATCGGACATCGCCGAAATGTAAGAGATGACGAGTTAGATGACACCGCCCTTGAGGCGCACACCTATGCCGCCCTGAACCATTTCACCTGCATCCTCAAACACAATGCCGGCCGCTTCGAACGTGAAGCGTACAAGTTTCAAGTTGCTTTCACGCATTTCACCACCGCGTTCGAAGGCACGGATTGAGACAGCGCTTATGGCCGTACGGTCGGCCAGTTCGGCTTGTGTCCAGTCCAAAAGGGCCCGAGCAGCCCGGCATTGAGCGGATTTAATCAAGTAAACCTTCTTTTTTCGAAAGTTAGGTATTGAAAACAAAACTTAGTGATGTTATACATGCCTATCTTATCTTTAGGGTGGCTATGTTGCAATGATTCGCAGCTAGAGCCGTGGCCGTTATACGCTGTCGTTGCTCGTGCGCGGATGTGGCTCATAGGAGGCTAGTGTCGCGTTCGCGTGCGCCCCGTTTAAAGGAAGTCGAACCTACGATGGAACTACGCCAACTCACCTACTTCGTTGCGGTCGCTGAGGAACTGCATTTTGGCAGGGCCGCAGCACGGGTGCATATTGCCCAGCCGGCGTTGTCCACCCAGATCCAGGCGCTGGAGCGGGAGTTGGGCGTGCAGCTCTTTATCCGTTCCACACGGCGTGTCGAGCTGACGGTAGCAGGTCAGACCTTCTATGACCGGTCTGTGCGGATCTTGAGCGATATCGACATGAGCGCGCAGGCGACGCGCTCGGCTGCTGGCAAGTCCGTGCGCAAGATTAAAATCGGCACCATCTATCCGGCCACCATCGGCGTGCTGCCGGCCTTCCTGTCGAAGATCGCAAAAAAATATCCCGACATCCAGCTGCAGATCCAAAGCGGCTCAACCAGCGACATCATCCGTGGTCTGGAATCTGGCCAGATCAACCTCGGCTTCATCCGGCCGGTGGAGAATATTGGCAGCCTGCGGTTCTTCTCGATGGCGAATGACGAGTATCTTTTGGCCGTCGCCAGGGACAGCCGGCTTGCTGCAATGGCCGAGATCGGCATTGAGGATCTGCGTGATCAGAAGATCATCTCGTTCTCGCGCCAGAACCTCTCCTATACCGAACGCTATTTCGCGGAGATGTTTGCCGAGCATGATCTAGCCCGCAACATCGCGTATAGTTGCGACGACACATTTGCGTTAATTTCGCTGGTATCGGCCGGTCTCGGCATTGGCTTTGCGCCGCAATGGACGAGAGATTTCCCCAACCGTAATTTCGAGCTCCGAAAGGTGAGGGGAGTGGATTTCAGGATTGGGATGGGGGTTGCCTGGAACATGGAGGATCCGACGTCCTCGCGCGACGATATCATCGACATTGCCCGCTCGCTGGTAAGGCCGCAGAGACGCCTCGCAGCGGAACTTTCATATTGATACGTTGATGTAAAGCGCCGGGTAACCTTCGACGATCACCGACGCTTCAGGCGGGGGGACGATGATGTCCGCGGGCTCCGAACCTAGCCGCTCCACTTAGGTTTTCTCTTGGCTCCCTGCCGGACCATTTGACCGCCGGCGCCGGGATTGTACAGCAGGTTGCCAGCCATCGTCCGACCCATAACATATGTGATCTGAGCAACGGTAGATACAGGCAGTGGCTTCAGCGGTTGGCTTTGCTTCAATGAATGAGCCAGTTTGTCATCGGCTCAATCCCAACCCTTTCGAACGTGACAGCTCCTGTTTGAGGGTATGGTCTCGAGAGAGTTCGGCCATCCGGGTGCGCTCGACGATGCGCGCAACATTGATGATTTTGTCAGCCTGCTTCATCAGCTCGGCATTGCGGCTGAGCTCTGGTGCAAAGTTGCGTGGATCGGAGTGTCCGAACCGCTGGTGCAAGGCATCATTGACGATCTTTGCCTCATCCAGCGCCTGCTTGCCATCCGCTGTTGATCGCAGGTGATCGATCCAGCGATCGCGCTGCGTGACCGCGACGGAATCGATCTGGGAAAGAAGCTCGGCGCTTTTGCCTGTCAGACCCGGCACCTTGACCGTATCGCGCTTTTCTCTGACCCACGTCTCGGCGCTGCGTTCTTCCTGCAGGCGCCGGTGCCATGTGCCTGCCGATGCCTCGACATGTGCAGCCACCGACCGCGCAAACCGGTGCGCCTGCTTGCGGTCTTTGTTGTCACCGAACAATCCGGTCTTGCCGCGCAGATCTCCAAACTGCTGGGGTCGCTCGACAAGCGCTTTGCCGAGTGCCCTGCCGTCGCCTTTCTGTTCGATGATCGCGATGCGCAGCCGGTCTGTGACCTCGCCGGGATTGGTAAAAACGAGCTCGGCAACGGACTGTACCGACTGCCAATGCCTGTCGAACGCCGGCATGGCGTTGGCGCGGGCAACATCCTCGATGCTGCGATCATAATCCCTGACAGCAGGCACGAGCGGTGCGGGCTTCTCGAGGGCCGACCGCTGACCATCTCGGCCATCTTCGCCGGCGCGATCAGAGCCAATCCGGTCGCCAACACCGCCGTGCTCGCCCCATACCTCGCCCTGAATGTCGCCTGCTGGATCCCCAGCAGCGAGACGATAATCCTGCCCTTGGTTTACGTTACGCCCGAGAGCGATCTCACTCGCGACGGCAACCCGGGCGGCAATACCGCGCCGGGCGGCAAAGTCGCTGGTGTAGTCGAGCGTCGTTTCTTTCGTGCCGTCCCGGCTAAGGCGTTGGCCAAGACGTTGCACGGCTAGCTCGTCACCCGTTCTGACCAGCCATGAATGACGCTCTGTTGTTTGGCCATCCGGCAGCCGGACCGATTGCGATCCATTGTGCTCAAGGCCAATCCGGTCTCCGGCTTTCGCTCCGCTCGCCGCCAACGCCCGCTCGAGATCCACACCCCAGGTCGTCTGCTTTTTGCCTCCATCTGTCTCCAGCGTTACAAAATAGCTGTCGCGGTTTTGTGGATCCTGTCCATACGGGGCCTTGCCATTTTCGACCAGGCGGCCAGCCTTGCGACCGGCGAACTCGTGACCATCAACGTAAAGCCGCACATTGTCGCGATGCCGCGTCATGGCAACGTAAGTCAAATGCCGGTCCATGGTTTCTGAGGCGAGTACGAAGCTTTTGTCGACGGTTGCGCCCTGCGTCTTGTGGATCGTCGTCGCATAGCCGTGGTCAAAGGCCTGGTAGCTTTTTACGGGTATGGAGACGGTACGGTTATGCTCCTGACCGGATAAAGCACCACCGTCGGGCCGAACCTGTATTGCATCCGGCTCGACGGTCTGCACCGTTCCAAGCATGCCGTTCCTGACACCAAGATCGCGGTTGTTTTCCAAAAATACGATCCGGTCTCCCGCCGCAAATGATCGCTTGCCGTCATTCGTCTGGTACGTCAATTCACGGCCGAGGCGGCCGGGTTCTTCTCCGCGGTGGCCATCGCCTCCAGGTCCTACACTTTCTCCCCGCGCCAGCGCGCCCTTGTCTTGCATGGCGCGCCGGATCCTTGCGTTGAGAG
>NZ_JAFCXF010000026.1:0-34497 GCF_049898205.1 Pararhizobium sp. DWP3-4
CATCGTTGCGACAATGCGCAAGCTTCTCACCATTCTCAATGCCATCATCCGGGACAATAAACCATGGCAAAACGCTTGACGAACAAGACAGTCGCTCTCCCCGCTGGGGAGAAGAGGGAGCTTCAGACTTTGACCTTCTCGCCCTGGCGCTGGAAGATGTGGGTGAGGAACCGGTCCATCCAGGCGCGCAGCGGGGCGTCATAGTCCATGCGGCCTTCCAGATGGGCGCGGCCAACCTGGGCGCCCGGCAGCTCGAACCGGTGGGCGCCGTGCACGACCCAGCGGTGCATCATGACGCGCGTTAGTTCTCCATGGAACTGGATGCCCCATGCGTTTTCGCCGTAGCGGAAGGCCTGGTTGGGATAGGTGCTGCCGGAGGCGAGCAGTTCGGCGCCTTGAGGAAGATCGAAACCTTCGCGATGAAACTGGTAGACCATCGGCGGCCAGTCCATCAGGGCGTGGCCCTTTTCGGTGGCGTGCAGCGGATACCAGCCGATTTCCGTCTGTCCCTCGTGGTGCGGGCCGACCACACCGCCGAGATGGCGCACCAGCATCTGGGCGCCGAGGCAGATGCCGAGAAGGGGCTTGTTTTCAGACAAAGGCACCGAGAGCCAGTCGATCTCGCGGCGGACATAGTCCTCGTCGTCATTGGCGCTCATCGGCCCGCCGAAGACGACGGCGCCGGCATGCCCATCCAGCGTTGCGGGCAACGGATCGCCCAGCATCGGGCGGCGGATATCGAGGCTCAGGCCATTTTCCAGCAAGAGATGTCCGACACGGCCGGGGCTGGAGCGTTCCTGATGCAGGACGATCAGGACCGGCTTGCCGGTATTGCGTCTAGAATAAATCCCGTCGTCGAAAAGCATGTCACTTTTCCTGGTGCGCGGTTGCCTCCTCCACGACGTCCAATTTGGCGGCCACCTCCTGCCGCTTGATGATCCGGTCCCTGCCGGACACGCCCAAGAGATCGGCGATCCGCCAGATCACATGATCCTCCATCTCGCTGCGCTTGCCATCGGCATAGACAATCTCCCACAGCATGCCGATCAGGTCTATGCGCTGCTCCTCGGAAAAATGCCGCTTGATGTCGGAGGTGAAGCGGAAGAAATCGATGGCCTGGCTTTCTGCGGTTTCGCCGGCAGCAATCAGCGCGTCGAGGGCCGCGTCGTCGAGCTGGTAATGATCCTTAATCATCGCGCGGACTTTGCGGCGCTCCTTGTCATGGATCTCGCCGTCGGCCTCCATCACCTGGATGCAGAGCGCCATGATGGCGATGCGGGGATCGCCGGGCTCGATGGCGGAAGGCCCGCTGCCGGTCAGGCTGTCGAGGAAAGTTCGGAATCGGTCAAACATGGGTTTCCGTCAAAGAGCGGGGTTTCTTCTCAAAACAGGCGAAAAGTGTTCTTGTCCAGCGGCTTATTGCCGTCGTCGCGAACGCCGGGATCGTCCGGCGGCCGGCCGAAGAACGGTTCGACGACCGTCTCGACGGCTTTGGCTTGCGCAGTTTTGGCTGGCGCCGGCTGAGGTTCGATCTTCACCGTCTGCGGCACGATCACCGATTCGCTCGGTGCCGGCACGGCGATGGTCTTGACTGCCACGTCCTCGGGTTTTTCCGCAGCTTCGATGACGTGAATGGGCGTGGCAGAAACCGCTGCGCGTTCGGGGTGGGGCTCCGGACGCTGATGGACAATGGCGACCGGCGGCAGGCTGCGGATCGCCTCATCGGCGGCATCCGGCGTGCCGTCCTCGATGGGACCGGCGATCTGGGCAACCGGCTGTTTCCATTCGAAGGCATCGAGACGGCCGCTGACCGGCGAAACCGGCAGCCATTCGGGCGCTGTCACGCCATCCGCCGTCCAGGCCGGATCGCGCGGGCTTTTCAGCGCCTGGTTCATCCAGTGGCGGATGCGGCCGTCATCATTGGTATCGGCCTCCTCGATATCGGCGAGCAGCAGAAAGATGCTTTCGCTTGGCTGCATACGGGCGGCTGCTTCCGCCTTTGAGCGGGCGAGCGGTAGTTCGCGGGCTTCGAGCGCGGCTTCGGCAACGGCTGCGAGCGCAACAGGGTTGTTGGGACGTAGCGCCTCCAGCTTGTTGGCACGCTTCAGCCGGTCGGCGGCGGAATCGCCGCTGCGGGCACGGACATAGAGCTTGGCCACCTCCGGATGCGGGTCGTGTTTCCAGAGCTTTTCCAGAATGGCGGCGCCCTTGCGCAGGTTATCCTCGCGAAACAGCGCCTTGGCGGCGATCAGGCCGGCCGGCACCAGCTCTTCGGCCAGCTTCAGAGCTGCCTGCGCATCGTCGCGGGCGCCCTTGGGATCGGCCTCCAGCTTTTCGCAAGCGCGTGCGGTCAAGAGCACGGCCTTCTTGCGGTCGGCTTCCTTGCGTTCGATGACATGTGCCGTACGGCTCTGGTCGAGCAGGCGGATCGCTTCATCCCACTGGCCGGTCTGGCTGCGATAATCGAGAGCGGCCAGCGTTGCCCAGGGTAAGTGCGGTGCCTTGTCGGCCGCGCGCTCGGCATATTGGCGGGCGGCTTCATTGGCGCCCAGCCGCTTGGCTTCGAGATAGAGGCCGCGCAGTCCGAGTTCGCGGGTTTCCGGATCGTCGGCCATCAGCTCGAACTTCTTGCGGGCGTCGTCGTATTTGCCCTCGATCAGCGCCGTCTGGGCTTCGAGCAGGTGGATCAGCGGCTCCCGGTCGGCGCTCAGCAGTCCATGGGTGCGGGCAGTCATCTTGCGGGCGAGGACGCTGTCGCCGGCGCCGGCGGCGATCAGGCCGGTCGAAAGCGCCTGATAACCCCGGTCGCGCTTGCGGGCACGGAAATAGCGGGAGATCGAATGGGGCGAAAGCCAGACGACGCGGACGAGCCAGACGACGATCAGGATGGCTGCTATCAGCGAGGCCAGCAGCGTTGCCGCCACCATCAGGCTCATCTCGATGCGGCTCCCCTGCCAGATCAGCGACAGTTCGCCCGGGCGATCGGCCAGCCAGGCGAAACCTGCGCCAAGCGTAAGGACGACGAGAACATAGAACAGAATACGGATCATGAACTCTTCCTTAGCCCTGGTTGGCCGTCATGGCGCCGGCAACGGTGGCGTCGATCAGACCCTCGACGCGGATGCGCTGGTCCAGTTTGGTCTTGAAATCGGCACCGGCAGTCTTGGCCGGCTCCGGCAGCGTGTCCCATTCGAGGCTTGCGCCCTTCAGGTCGCCATTGGTCAGCTTGTCTTCGATACGGGCGACGACGGCTTCCGGGCCTTCGCCCTCAACGCTACCGACCGGACGGATGCGGATGGCCGAGGAGGCGCTGTCCATCAGGCGGGAAAAAACACCCTGATTGGGGTCGCTGTGCTCTGTTGCCTCCAGAATCGCATCGGCAACGGCGGGGAAATCGCGCACCAGATCGGCGCGCGGGGCAATGCCGGTCTTGGCATCGTCTGCAAGGCCGGTGACGGCCGGGTCGGTGGCGGCGATGCTTTTCAGCGCGTCGAGTTCGGCCAGGAACGGTCCGCCGCGATCGATCGCGGTCTTCAGCGCCGTGACGGCGACGGCGCGGGCGAGCTGCACATCGCTTGCCGGCTCGTCGATCTTCTTTTCGGCCGCATCAAGACGGGTCGAAAGTTCGGATTTGGCCGCTTCGGTGGATTGCTGCGCATCGGCCAGTGCCGCTTTCAGCGTGGCGATCTCGCCGGTCAGGTTGGCGATCTGGGCATCGAGGCCCGAGACATCGGCGGCTGCACCATTGCCGGCTTCGGCGGTCTTCTTCTCCAGCTCGGCGATGCGGGTTTCAAGCGGGCCGAGGTCGGCAGTCGTCTGCGGTGCCGGGGCTGCGGCCAGCTGCGCCTTGAGAGCTTCGATATCGCCCGCAAGGCCCTGTTCGATAGCGGTGTTGTCAGCGGCCGGGCTGAGCGAGGGCATGACCCCGGCATATTGCAGGCCGCCCGCGCCGAGAAGCGCGATCAGGCCGCCGAGGATGCCAGCGGCAAAGGCGCCGGAATTGGAGGTGCGGTGCTGGGCGGGGTAGATCGGTCTTACCGGCTCTTCGGCGGCGGTTGCAGCCGAGATTGGCTCCTCGGCAAAGGCTGCAGCGGCGGCTTCGGCGCGCGCGTCCTCCTCTTCCTCTCCGGCTTTTCCGGTATCAGTGCCGGAAATGTCGGCGCGCACGGTCTCCTCGGTTTCATCGGCGCGGATTTCTGCCGCTTCATCGGCAGATGCTGCGGGATCTGACGCAGCGGCGCTTTCATCGGACCCTTGCCGCTGCACCGCAGTGGCGTCCAGGTCGATCGTCAACGGCTCCTGATCGGACTTCGAGCGGCGCGGAGGGTTTTCCGGTCCCATGATGATCTCTTTCCGTTATC
The DNA here is from genome assembly GCF_049898205.1 of Pararhizobium sp. DWP3-4. Classification (NCBI taxonomy): domain Bacteria; kingdom Pseudomonadati; phylum Pseudomonadota; class Alphaproteobacteria; order Hyphomicrobiales; family Rhizobiaceae; genus Pararhizobium; species Pararhizobium sp. DWP3-4. Next base: position 4,362 of record NZ_JAFCXF010000026.1, read on the forward strand.
GCATGAACTTGGCGTACTGTCTTAAACCTAGACACGCGGCAGGGATAGGGAAAGCCCCCAAGCGACAATTCCTTGACCGCACCTCGCTGAACGCGGGTTCTGTAGCTGTCGTTTAACCGGTCAAAGCAGGGCGAGAAGCGCCTCTTCGGAGGGCTCTGCGGCGATGGCTACCGGCCCGAAGCCCGGGGGGATGGCATTGGCGACATGCTGGCTCAGGCAGAGGAGACGCATGCCGGAAATGCTGCGTGCTATCTGTGGAGGCAGAAGCGCGAAAAAATGCCGCGCGGTTTCGTGCGAGTAGAGCAAGGCGACGTCCGGCTCGGGCGGATGGAGAAGCTGTTCCACGGCTTCCGGCGCATGGGCGATTGCCGACATCCGGTAGGTTTCGGCGGTGCGGCAGGCGATGCCTGCTGCCTGCAACCCCGCCTCGAAAGCCGGAGAGCGCGGCCAGCCGGCCAGATAGACCAGGCCGCCGGTGAGGTCGGCCGACGCGGCTGCGGCAATTTGCGCCAGCGAAACGCCGGTGCCTGAGCCGGCGACGACCGACTGGAAGCCCATGTGCCGTGCCGCCTGCGCCGTTGCCGGACCGACGCAATAGACCGTTGTTTGCAGATGCGGCGCCAGATGCGCCTTATAGGGCGCAAGGGCACGAAACACCTCGGCACTGGTGACGGCAATGGCGCTGTGGCGGTGGGCCAGCGCGTCCAAAGCGGCCTGCGGCTGATGGATGGCTTCCATGACCGGCAGCAGGACAATCTGGTGTCCCATTGCTTCCAGCCTTGCCGCCGTAACCACTGCCGAAGGTTGCGGCCGGGTGACAAGAATGCGCAAGGGCACAGGCATAGGCTCAGGTCCAGCTCGAAAAGAAATCCGGTCCCGCATCGAGGCGGATATCGTCGCCGGCCTTGGCGCCAAGCTGTTCGGCATCGGACGCCTTGCCTTCGGTCGACACGCGAAAATATTCGCTGCCGTCCGGAGTGAGGACCATGCCGGAAAAGCGGATCGTGTCGCCGTCGGAAACCGCGTAACCGGCGATCGGCGTGCGGCACGAGCCGTCGAGCGTTGCCAGAAAAGCCCGCTCGCAGGTCACGGCTTCATGGGTTCTGATATCATTGACCGCTTCGAGCAACGCATTGACCTTGGCGTCGCCAAGGCGGCTCTCGATACAGATGGCGCCCTGCGCCGGTGCCGGTGGGAAGGTTTCCGGATCGAGAAGCTCGGTCGGCACGTCGTCCTTGCCGAGCCGCTTCAGGCCGGCGAAGGCGAGCAGGGTGGCATCGACCTGGCCTTCCGCCAATTTCCTGAGCCGGGTATCGACCAGGCCGCGATAGGTGATGACGTTGATATCCGGGCGCAGGCGCTTGATCAAAGCCTGGCGGCGCAGGGACGAGGAGCCGATGGTGGCGCCCTGCGGCAGATCGAGCAGCTTTGCCGCCGTGCGGCCGACAAAGGCGTCGCGGGCGTCTTCGCGCGGCAGGTAGGCGGAGAGGAAGAGGCCGGTCGGCAACTTGGTCGGCATGTCCTTGGAGGAATGCACGGCGAAATCCAGCCCGCCGGAGATGAGCATGTCTTCCAGTTCCTGGGTGAAGAGACCTTTGCCGCCGATCTCCGACAGTGACCGGTCGGTGATCCGGTCGCCCATGGTCGACAGCACGACGATCTCGAACATTTCGGCCGGCAGGCCATGCGCCGCCATCAGCCGGTCCCGTGTTTCATGGGCCTGCGCCAGCGCCAAGGGACTGCCCCGCGTGCCGATCCGGAAAGGTTTTGTTTGCATCCACTGCGATCCGTTGTTACCGGAGTTCCGTGTAACCGCCTTTCCCCCTGACCGCAATATTCGAGTAAACCTGCCCATGTCCGCCCGCCTGCGCATCCTCGGTATCGAAACAAGCTGCGACGAAACCGCCGCGTCTGTCGTGTTGCGCGATGAGAACGGCCATGGCGAAATTCTTGGCGACGTGGTTTTGAGCCAATTGGAAGAGCACAGCGCCTATGGCGGCGTCGTGCCCGAGATCGCCGCTCGTGCGCATGTCGAGGCGCTGGATACGCTGATCGAGGAAGCGCTGTTGCGCGCCGGCGTGACGTTGGCCGATATCGACGCGATCGCCGCAACTAGCGGCCCCGGCCTGATCGGCGGCCTTTTGGTCGGCCTAATGACCGGCAAGGCGATGGCGCGCGCCTCTGGAAAGCCGCTCTATGCGGTCAATCATCTGGAAGGCCATGCGCTGACGGCGCGGCTGACCGATGGGCTGGCCTTTCCCTATCTGATGCTGCTGGTGTCCGGCGGCCATACGCAGCTGATCCTCGTCAAGGATGTCGGCGTTTACGAGCGCTGGGGCACGACGATCGACGATGCATTGGGCGAAGCCTTCGACAAGACCGCGAAGCTTCTGGGTCTGCCCTATCCGGGCGGTCCGGCCGTCGAGCGTGCGGCAAAAAGCGGCAACCCGGACCGGTTCTCCTTTCCGCGTCCGCTGGTCGGCGAAGCGCGGCTCGATTTTTCGTTTTCTGGCCTGAAGACGGCAGTTCGCCAGGCCGCGCAGTCGATCGCGCCGGTGACCGATGAGGATATCGCCGATATCTGCGCCTCCTTTCAGAAAGCGATTTCGCGCACCCTGAAGGATCGTATCGGCCGGGGGCTCGCCCGCTTCAAGGAGCAGTTTTCCGGCACTGTCGAGCATCCGGCGCTGGTCGTGGCCGGTGGGGTTGCGGCCAACCAGGCGCTGCGGGCGACGCTGCAGGAGCTCTGCGACAAGAACGGCTTCCGCTTCATCGCGCCGCCGCTGCAGCTCTGCACCGACAACGCGGCGATGATCGCCTGGGCCGGTGCCGAGCGCATGGCGGCGGGATTGCCGGCCGATGACCTTGATGTGGCGCCGCGTTCGCGCTGGCCGCTCGATGCGGATGCAAAGGCCCTGATCGGGTTCGGCAAGCGGGGAGCGAAGGCGTGATGGCGGACGGGGTGCGGACGGATCGTATTGTGGTTGTCGGTTCCGGTGCCTTCGGCACGGCGCTCGCGGCCGTAGCCGCCGCATCCGGCAAGGTGCCGGTGACGCTGCTCACCCGCCGCGAAAGCATTGTCGAGGATTTCAAGCAAACCGGCCGCAATGACCGCGCGCTGCCGGGGATCGACCTGCCGGAAACGTTGGTTGTTTCCGAGGATCCGGCGGTGCTGGAAGGTGCCGGCATCGTTCTCTTCGCCATGCCGTCGCAGGCGCAACGCGAGGCCGGGCGTTCGCTGCACGGGTTTATCGGCAAGGGTGCCGACGTGGTGATCTGCGCCAAGGGCATGGAGCGCGCCAGCGGCCGCCTGCTTACCGATGTCGTCGAGGAAGAGCTGCATCTGCAGAATGTCGCGGTGCTGTCCGGCCCTGGTTTCGCCGCCGATATCGCCAAGGGGCTGCCGACGGCGATGGTGATTGCGGCTGGCAGCATCGAGCGCGCCGCAGTTCTGGCCGAAGCTTTGTCGGGTGCGACCTTCCGTCTCTATCCGTCGGCCGACCGTATCGGCGTGCAGCTTGGCGGCGCGTTGAAGAACGTACTGGCGATTGCCTGCGGTATTGTCGAAGGCGCAGGCCTTGGCGATTCGGCCCGGGCGGCGCTGATTTCGCGCGGACTGGCCGAAATGTCGCGCTTCGTGGCGGCGCGCGGTGGCGAGGCCGATACGGTGCGCGGCCTGTCGGGTCTCGGCGATCTGGTGCTGACCGCAACCAGCCATCAGTCGCGCAATCTGCGTTACGGCATAACGCTCGGCCAGAGCGGCAGTGCCAAGGGTTTTTCCGGCGAATTGGTCGAGGGCGCGTTTGCAGCCTCGGTCGCTGCCGATGTGGCCCGGCAGCTCGGTGTCGATATGCCGGTGACCGGGGCGGTGGCCGCGATCATCGACGGAAAGATGGATGTGAAAACGGCGCTGGAACAGCTGATGTCGCGGCCGATCACCCAAGAATAGTCAACTCCAGGAATAGAAATCAAGGAGACCACCATGCTGTTTGCGGTTCTGTGCACGGACAAGCCGAATGCCCTGCAGGTGCGGATGGACGCCCGTCCCGAGCACGTCGCGTTTCTGAATGATCTCAATGCCAGGGGTACGCTGGCCTTCGCCGGGCCGTTTCTCGACGATGCCGGCAAGCCGAACGGCAGCCTGGTGGTCATCCAGGCGGAGACGATCGACGATGCGCGGGCGATCGCGGACGCCGATCCCTATGCCAAGGCCGGCCTGTTTGCCAATGTCGATATCAAGCCCTGGAATTGGGTCTTCAACAAGCCGGAGGCTTGAGCGTGGGTTACTGGCTCTACAAGTCCGAACCGTTCAAATGGTCTTGGCAGATGCAGAAGGATGCGGGCGCCAAGGGGACCGAATGGACCGGCGTGCGCAACTATCTGGCGCGCAACAACATGCGGGCGATGCAGATCGGCGACAAGGGCTTCTTCTACCACTCGAACGAGGGGCTGGAGATCGTCGGGATCACCGAAGTCTGCGCGCTGTCGCACCCGGATTCGACCGCCGAGGGCGATCCGAAATGGGACTGCGTCGATATCCGCGCCGTCTGCGACCTGCCCAACCCGATTTCGCTGAAGGACATCAAGGCCAATCCGGCATTCGAGAAGATGGCCCTGGTGACCTCGATGCGGCTGTCGGTGCAGCCGGTCACCGAAGAGGAATACCTGGAGATCTGCCGGCTTGGCGGGCTGGATAATCCGCCGCGGTGATTTCTTCTGTGGCTGACCGTAAAGACTAGGGTCGGATCACTTATGGAAGGAGAGCGCGCACCGATCTACCTCTTCTCCCCAGCGGGGAGAAGAGGTGCCTTCAACCTATTGGCCAATCATCAACCGGAACCTTCATCAACCGTGAAAACCGATCCAGAAACCTTCATCCGCGACAACACGGACATCATGACGCCGCCGCATGTGCCGGAGGTGCGGCTCTATCTGGCCAGTGAAGCCCATGATCTGTGGCTGAAGACCGAGGAGGAGCTGGAAGAGATCGGGTTGCCGCCGCCGTTCTGGGCGTTTGCCTGGGCGGGCGGGCAGGGGCTGGCGCGGCATGTTCTCGATCATCCCGTACTGGTTGCGGGCAAGCGGGTGATCGATTTCGCCTCGGGGTCCGGCCTGGTGGCGATCGCGGCGATGAAGGCGGGGGCGGCTTCGGTTGTGGCCGTCGATATCGATCCGTGGACCGAAACGGCTATCCGGCTCAATGCGGCGCTGAACAGCGTCGAGGTGTCTTCAGCGGCGTCGGATGTGATCGGCGCTGGGCGGGATGCGGATGTCTATCTTGCAGGCGACGTCTTCTATGACAGGGCATTTGCCGACCGGATCGTTCCGTGGTTGAGCATGCTTGCCGAAAGCGGTGCCGATGTTCTCGTCGGCGACCCCGGCCGCGCCTATTGTCCGCGGGACCGGATGCAGATGCTGGCGACCTATCAGGTGCCGGTGACCCGGGCGCTGGAAGACAGCGAAGTCAAGAAGACCACGGTCTGGCGGTTTCTGAGCGGAGAGCTTGATTGAGGGCTGTTATGGCGTAGGTGTCCGGCCTTGGAGCAGCACAACGCAGATGTTCAGCTGTCCGCCGCCGCTCTTGCGCTTGCCACATATTCCGCAACGCGTCTCGTCTCGATGTCCTGCACTGTCTCCAGCTTGATGTGGCGCCGGTACTTGCCATCGCCGGACAGGAAACCATGGGGGTCGGCGAGCGCCGCGCCCTGGCTGAATTCCAGCGTTACATGGGCCTTGTAGGGAAAAACGCCACAGAAACTTTGCCCGGATGAGAACAGCAATCCACCATACTTCACCTCCTCGGTGATGGATGGTCCGGCGGCCAGAATCACATCTCGCAGGCGCGCGACAATCGGGAAAAGCTCTTCGCGATGCTCCCTTACCTCCTGCAACAAGGCTTGCACCTTATCTGTGCTCATGCAGTTTCCCCGATGAAAGCCGATTTGAACTCAGGCGCTGGTTCCCGATCGGAATAGATGTAGAGGGTGATGCCATTCGGGTCTTTGACCGAGAAGCCGCGATCGCCCCAAGGGTGGTCTTCCGGCTGAATGTCCGGTGCTAGACCGGTGTTGACGAGGTGGCGGAAATCTTCATCCACATCCGGCACCCGGAAATTATAGGTCAACCCCTCGGTCTTGCAGGCTGGTTGGCCCCCTTGTGGCTCCATGAACTGCAGAGAAATTCCGTCACCAAATTCAAGGCTGATGAACCAGTCGCAGTCGAAGACCAACCGGGCACCAAAATGCTTCCGGTAGAATGTCCGGCAAGCGGCGATATGCGGGGTGGTGATGCAGGGCGAGGCTGCGGTTGGACGCATTATGCTTCTCCTGAAGTGGTGCGGGGCACGATCAGGCCACCGTCGACATGTCGGAGCAAAGCTCCACCAGGCAGCCGTTCAAATCGCGGAGATAGCCGACTGTCTGTCCCCACGGTTTCACCTCGGGGGGCTTGACCGGGGTGGCTCCTGCGGCCTTTGCCTTGTCCCACGCCGCTTGCGGATCGTCACAGATGAGGGCAATCTCGAAGCCTGCCGCCAGGTCGCCCTTGCGGCCGGGGCGGATGGCCAGACCATTCATCTCCGCCATTTCCTCGCCGGCGAAAGACAAGGTAACTGCCCCTGTTTCCATCTCGGCGTAGAGCTTGCTTTCGTGCAGGAACCTCAGCTTGAGGCCAAAGGCTGTTTCATAGAACGCGATGGCTGCGGTCACATCCGGCACGTAAAGGATAGTATATCCGAACCTTACGGTCATTTGTCTCTCTCTGCATTCTATAGTGCAGCCTGATCATGGTGGACAAGGATGGGCTAGTCTTGAACAAATCGGACATCAATCGCGAATTGTCACCAGTGTAAGGTCAGGCAGGCGGGCCGGCGAAATGCCGCCCAAGCGGCGAAACACCCGGTTCATATGTGGCTGATCGGAAAACCCGGCTTCCAGCGCTGCATCGGCAGGGCTCAGGTGATGATCGCGCAGCAGTCGCAGTGCGCGATGAAACTGCAGGATCTGCGCAAATGCCTTGGGCGGGAGGCCGGTGGCCTCGATCATAATGCGCCGCACAGTGCGATCGGCGATGTCGTGCATTCGGGCAATTTCCCAATGCGCAACCGCCCACTGGACGCGTGAAATGCGCCGAGAACCTCGCGCGTTCGAGGCGGGAGCCTGTAATTGCTTTGGGCGTTTCGCCGATGAACGAAGCCGATCAGGCGATTGAGCAATTCTTCCCGGCTCACAGCCGGCAGGCAGATCGCGGCAAGTTCAGGACAGGCGCCAAGCGCTGCATCACCAACCAGGTTGCGATCGCGAAGACTGGCAGGTTCAAGTCCCAGTATCTTGAAAAAGGAACCGGGACGAAGCCGGGCGCCCGCAAATCCCATGCCAGACACTATCGGAACATCATAATATCCGGTCGCCGGGCCGGTCACCACCGCCGTCACCTCCCGGATTGGGCGTTCGCCAGCCTGGAACCTGAGAATGATATCGCATCGCCCGTCAGGCAGGACGCGATATTCTCCCGACCGATCGCTGAGCGACGACCAGACGGATTCGATCCCGGCATTCAGGTCAGTCAGTTCGGGTCGTTCGGCGTAGCGCGAGGAAAGTGTCATCGGGGCCTGAAGAGCAACGGAAACTGGCACAAGGTTTGCGGCGATCACGCCGCACAGAACACACCATCCCCCTTACCGCCACCCTCGGAACAACAATGTCATCTGCGAATGACGCAGACGCCGGATTCCCAGGAGCAGGCGCGGCCGGTGGTCGAGGGAGTGACGCGGATGATCTTCGGGCGTGCGGCAGGATAGTTCATGCCTGTGTCGCCGGAATAGTATCCGTAACCGCTACGCTCCGAGTGGAAATAGGTGCCGTTGCCGGGATCGGTCCAGGCGGAGAGGCCGCCGAAATAGGTGCCGCCATTGGCATGCGACGGGAAACCGTCATCGCCGTAGGACCGGTTCCGATCGTTTCGGCGCTGGCCACGATACTCCCGCACCGGCAGGGTGGGATCGTAACGGTCACGTCCATATCTCGGTTGGAAATGGCCGCGATTGGCCTGGCGCCGGTCGAACTGGAACCTGTCATGGCGGCGATCGTAGCGATATCCGCGATCCCGCCAGTCGCGCCGGTAATTATGGCGATCGGCCGTTACGCCGGAAATGGCTTCCTGGCGTCCGCGATGTGGGTGCTGGTCCTGCAACCGTTCGAAATGCGGCCGGCGCACATGGTTTCTCTCGCCGTTGCGATCACGCGCCTCGGCGAAACCGGCGACCGAAATGATCATGGCAAGCGCCGCTATCAAGACTTTCGTCGCATTCTGAATGCTGATTGGACGCATTTCGCGCGGCCCTCCGGATGGTTCTTAACAAATCCTTAACGGGCAATGTGGGGCAGATGCCCGCAAAAGTCACGGATGACGCTGAATTTTCACGGCTTATCGTTAACGTTGCAGCGAAATCGATCCGCCACGGCGCCACATTTTCGTCTAATCGATTAAATTGATTTTGCAGTGCAAACACACTTGTCGTTCATCAATATGGTGATTAAACGTCGGCTGACTAAATTGCGCACAATCAGGTGCAATACCGGATGAAAATAGTCCAGTTTTTGGGCATCTTTCCGGATCTTCCGTGAGGTTCAGATGACGAATGTCACCAAAAGCCGGCCGCTCTCGCCGCATCTACAAATCTATAAGCCCATTCCCACGATGGTGATGTCCATTGTGCACCGCATCACGGGGTGCGCCTTGTACTTCGGCACAGTCCTCGTCGCCTGGTGGCTGATCGCCGCCGCGAGCGGTCCTGAATACTACGACTGGGCCATGTGGGCCTTCGGCACGATCATCGGCCAGCTCATTCTGTTTGGTTATACCTGGGCGCTGGTGCATCATCTGTTCGGCGGTCTCAGGCACTTCGTCTGGGATCTGGGCTATGGCTACGAAAAGCATTTTGCGACCAAGCTTGCCATTGCCAACCTGATCGGTTCGGTCGCGGTGACCGTATTGATCTGGATCGTCGGCTACGCGGTTCGCTGAGAGGATAAGAATTCCATGGATATGCGTACTCCCCTCGGCAAGGTTCGCGGCCTCGGTTCAGCCAAGGAAGGCACTGATCATTTCTGGCGCCAGCGGCTGACGGCCGTTGCCAATGTGCCGCTGATCATCTTCTTCGTGCTGTTCCTAATCAAATATGCCGGCGCTCCTTATGCAGAGGTCGTCGTTGCCTTGTCGAACCCCTTCGTGGCGGTGGTCATGGGGCTGGTGGTGATCTCCGGCCTGATCCACATGAAGCTCGGCATGCAGATCGTCATCGAGGACTATGTCCACAACGAAGGCGCCAAGATCGTCCTCGTCATGCTCAATACGTTTTTTGCGATCGCAGTTGGCGGGCTCTGTCTTTTCGCCATCCTGAAGATCGCGTTTGCAGGGTAATTCAAAATGGCACCCACTTCCTCGCCGCTCATCAACGGCCACGCCTATGATTATGTCGACCATGCCTATGACGTGATCGTCGTCGGTGCCGGCGGCGCCGGACTGCGCGCCACGCTCGGCATGGCCGAGCAGGGCTTCAAGACGGCCTGCATCACCAAGGTTTTCCCGACGCGCTCGCATACGGTCGCAGCCCAGGGCGGCATTGCCGCATCGCTGACCAACATGACGCCCGACAGCTGGCAGTGGCATCTCTACGATACGGTCAAGGGTTCCGACTGGCTCGGCGATGTCGATGCCATGCAGTATCTGACCATGGAAGCCCCGAAAGCGGTTTACGAGCTGGAACATTACGGCGTTCCCTTCTCCCGCAATGCCGAGGGCAAGATCTACCAGCGGCCGTTCGGCGGCCATATGCAGAATTACGGCGAAGGCCCACCGGTACAGCGCACCTGCGCCGTGGCCGACCGTACCGGCCATGCCATCCTGCACACGCTCTATGGCCAGTCGCTGAAGCACAATGCCGAATTCTTCATCGAATATTTCGCGCTCGACTTGATCATGTCGGATGACGGCAGCCGCTGCACCGGCGTTGTTGCCTGGAACCTCGACGACGGCACGATCCATCGCTTCTCCGCCAAGATGGTGGTTCTGGCGACCGGCGGTTACGGCCGCTCCTATTTCTCGGCGACCTCCGCCCATACCTGCACCGGCGACGGTGGCGGCATGGTGGCGCGCGCCGGCCTGCCGTTGCAGGACATGGAGTTCGTCCAGTTCCACCCGACAGGTATCTACGGCTCGGGCTGCCTGATTACCGAAGGTGCACGCGGCGAAGGCGGTTATCTCGTCAATTCCGAAGGCGAGCGCTTTATGGAGCGCTATGCTCCATCGGCCAAGGACCTTGCCTCGCGGGACGTGGTTTCCCGCTGCATGACGCTGGAAATCCGCGAAGGCCGCGGCGTCGGCAAGAACAAGGACCATATCTACCTGCATCTCGACCATCTCGATCCGGCCGTTCTGCACGAGCGCCTGCCGGGCATTTCCGAGAGCGCCAAGATCTTTGCCGGTGTCGACGTAACGCGCGAGCCGATCCCGGTTCTGCCGACCGTTCACTACAACATGGGTGGCATTCCGACCAACTATTGGGGCGAAGTGCTGAACGCCGACGGTGAGAATCCCGAGCGCGTCCTGCCGGGCCTGATGGCTGTCGGTGAAGCCGGCTGCGCCTCGGTGCATGGGGCAAACCGCCTGGGTTCCAACTCGCTGATCGACCTCGTCGTCTTCGGCCGCGCCGCTGCGATCCGCGCCGGCGAGGTCATCGACCGCGCCGCGCCGATCCCGGCGATCAACGAGAAGGCCTGCGAAAAGATCATGACGCGCTTCGACAAGCTGCGTTATGCCGATGGTTCGACGCCGACCGCCGTGCTGCGTGAAAAGATGCAGCGCACCATGCAGGACGATGCCGCCGTGTTCCGCACGCAGGAATCGCTGGAGAGCGGCTGCAAGCGGATGAGCGCCATCTGGCAGGAACTGAGCGACGTCAAGGTCACCGACCGCTCGATGATCTGGAATTCCGACCTGGTCGAAACGCTGGAACTGGAAAACCTGATGGCCAATGCCATCGTCACCGTCTATGGCGCCGAAGCCCGCAAGGAAAGCCGTGGCAGCCATGCGCGCGAGGATTTTGTCGATGGCCCGTTTGCCGGCCGCGACGACGTCAACTGGCGCAAGCATACGCTGTCCTGGGTGAACGAGGCCGGCGAAGTCCGGCTCGACTACCGCCCGGTTCACACCGAACTTCTGCAGCCGGGCATCGATCCGAAAAAGATCGAGCCCAAGGCACGTGTGTATTGAGGGTGCTTGTGGCAGGATAGTACGTAGGAAAGATCCGCGAAGGACCCTGATATGGGTGAAATGAACATCAGAATTGAAGACGACCTGCGGACGAGGATCGAGGATTTGGCGAAGAGCAATGCACGTTCGCTCGACGAAGAAATTTCCGACCTTCTGACAAAAGCCGTCAACAATGAGCGTCCGCAAGAGAGCTTTGCCGACATAGCGCGACAGATCGCTGCAATGACGCCGAAGAACGTGGTGCAAACAAGCAGCCTGGAGATGCTCAGAGAGGATCGCGATCGTTGATCTTCGTGGTTGATGCCTCCGTTGCCGTGATGTGGTTCATTGAGGAAATGGGGCACAACAAAGCTGTGGCGCTTGCCGAAAATGGGAACGTGCTGATTGCCCCGGACCTGATCTTTCCAGAGGTCGGCAACGTGTTGAGACGGAAAGTGCGACAGGGCCTGATATCGGAAACCCAGGCATCGATGGCGGTGCGTAGACTTCCGGAGGCTTTCAGGCGGATCGTGCCGTGTGCGGATTTGAACGAGATTGCCTTTGCCATGGCATCGAAGCTCGATCATTCGGTCTACGATGCGATTTACCTGGCATGTGCAATGACAGCGCCGGTTGGAAGGCTGGTCACGGTGGATGAAAAGTTCAGAGCCAAGGCCACCGCTGCCGGTTACGGCGATAAGATTTTGAATTTGGACGCAGCTTACGCGCTGGTCACGACGTCACAGGAAAACGATAATGGTTGAACTCGCTCTCCCCAAGAATTCGACGATGACCGAAGGCAAGGTCTGGCCGAAGCCGGCTGGTGCCACCAATACCCGCGAGCTGCGCATCTATCGCTGGAGCCCGGACGACGGCAAGAACCCATCGATCGACACGTTCTACATCGATGTCGACGATTGTGGCCCGATGGTTCTGGATGCGCTGCTCTACATCAAGAACAAGATCGACCCGACGCTGACGCTGCGCCGCTCCTGCCGCGAAGGCATCTGCGGTTCCTGCGCCATGAACATCGACGGCACCAATACGCTGGCCTGCACCAAGGGCATGGACGAGGTGAAGGGCACGGTGAAAGTCTACCCGCTGCCGCATATGCCCGTCGTCAAGGATCTGGTGCCGGACCTCACCAATTTCTACGCCCAGCACCGCTCGATCGAGCCCTGGCTGAAGACGGTTTCGCCGACGCCGGCCAAGGAATGGAAGCAGAGCCACGAGGATCGCCAGAAGCTCGACGGCCTCTACGAGTGCATCTTGTGCGCCTGCTGTTCCGCCTCGTGCCCCAGCTACTGGTGGAATGGCGACCGCTACCTCGGCCCGGCGGTTTTGCTGCAGGCCTATCGCTGGCTGATCGACAGCCGCGACGAAGCCAAGGGCGAACGTCTCGACAATCTCGAAGACCCCTTCCGCCTCTACCGCTGCCACACGATCATGAACTGCGCCCAGACCTGTCCGAAAGGTTTGAACCCGGCCAAGGCGATCGGCGAGATCAAGAAGATGATGGTGGAGCGCCGCGTATAGTTTTGGTTGTTGCGTAACGCAGGCGATACGGGGCGGGGCCTCAACCCCCCTCTGTTACTGCGTGACATCTCCCCCTCAAGGGGGGAGATCATTCTTTTCCGAGATTTTGCCCGGTGCTCGCAAATTCTTTTGTCAGGAGAGCACAACGTCTACGGTTGATCTCCCCCCCCCCACACTCCTTAAGGGGGAGATGTCGGCGTCGCTGACAGAGGGGGCAGATGCCGCACGCGCTGAACGTGCGCCCGGCCCTTCAAGCGTCCTCGCCATCCGGCAACCTCTCGACGTATGCTGTCCAACCGTTTCAATCATGTCACAGCCGTCAAAGAATTGCCGTGCTCTTGAATTGAAAGATGGTTTTAAGTTAATTGCGCCTATATGCCAGTTGATGACTACGATGGCAAAGATGATCGGGAGCTTAAACATGCGGACAATACATGCGGTGGCGGGACTGGCCGTGGTGCTGGCGCTGGCTGGATGTCAGAGGACGTCCATGACCGATTTCAGTGGCAACAGCACGTCGCCGTCTCCTGTGCAGGCCCAGCCTGTGCCGACCGTTTCGTCCGGCCAGCTGGCAGCTCCCGGCGATACCTCGCAGTTTCCGGCAGCTCCGGTCAGCGGCACGGCCGCAGTCGGCGGCGTCACGGCGCCTGGCGGTACCGAGGTTGCGGCGGCGACCAATGCGCTTGATGTCACCAAGGAATCGATGGTCGGCAACTGGCGCGTCTCGAATGCCGGCGCCTCCTGCGACATGTTCCTGACGCTGACCAATCTCGGCAGCGGCTCGCGCGGCGGTACGCGCGGTTGCGCCGGAGAACTGACGGCGATGGGCTCCTGGGAAGTGGCCGGCAAGCAGGTCGTGCTCAAGGATCGCAACGGCAATCCGCTGGCGCGCCTGTTCAAGACGGCCGATGCCCGCTTTGACGGCTCGACCAATGGCGGCCAGTCGGTCAGCCTCAGCCGCTAATCATCAGCCCGGCATTAGCCGGGTTTTTTCTTGCCGTCGTTTCCGACATAAGACCGGTAAAGCGCGTGCCCAATCCGCAAGACAGTATTTCGCGAAAACTCGAAGCCATGATCGTGGCGGGAACGCTGACGCGTGACCCAGCACAACTCGTCATCGCCAAACGCCTCGATCATCTGTCCTCGGAACTCGCGGCCAGCCGCGCCCAGCGCAAGTCGAACGCGCTCGGCTGGCTGTTTGCCTCGCGCAAGAACGAGCATCCGCCGCTGAAGGGACTTTATCTCTACGGCGGCGTCGGGCGTGGCAAGACCATGCTGATGGACCTGTTTTTCGAGACGGTGCCAATCCAGCGCAAGCGCCGCGCGCATTTCCATGAATTCATGGCCGATGTGCATGAACGCATCTTCAAGCACCGGCAGAAACTGAAGAACGGCGAGACGCGCCAGGCCGATCCGATGCCGCCGGTGGCGGCGGAGATTTTTGCCGAGGCCCGCCTGCTGTGCTTCGACGAGTTTTCCGTCACCGATATTGCCGATGCGATGATCCTGTCGCGGCTGTTTTCCGAGCTGTTTTCCAAGGGCTGCGTGCTGGTGGCGACGTCGAATGTCGAGCCGGGCAATCTCTATAGGGATGGTCTCAATCGCGGCCTGTTCCTGCCGTTCATCGACCTTTTGAAAGCGCATGCCGATATCGTGCCGCTGGATACGGCGACGGATTACCGGCTGGCAAAGATCGAGGGCCTGCCGGTCTGGTCGTCGCCGCTCGGACCGGAAGCCGATGCCGAACTCGACAATGCCTGGAAACTGGCAACCGCAGGTTTGACGGTGACCTCTGCCGAGGTGGCCTTCAAGGGCCGCAAGATCGTCGTGCCCAAGGCTGCCGGCGAGTGTGCGCGGTTTTCCTTTGCCGATCTCTGCGAAAAGCCGCTCGGGGCCGCCGATTATCTCGCCATCCTTTCGCATTACCGGACGATCTTCGTCGAGCAGATCCCGCATCTGGGGCCTGAGCGGCGCAACGAGACCAAGCGTTTCATCATGCTGATCGACACGATCTACGATCATGGCGCCCGGCTGTTTGCCTCGGCTGCATCTGCGCCGATCGATCTGCTGACGGCGAAAAAAGGCACGGAAGGGTTCGAGTTCGATCGCACCGTGTCGCGCCTAATCGAGTTGCAGAGCAAGGAATATGCCGCAAACCATCACGCAAATTCCACCATATTATGACACATTGACGACGCATTATATTACCTTTACGTAAGAATTTTATGATCTAACCGATTGAAATTGCTCTGTTCAAAAGTATCGGTTGATATTTTAGTTTTTGAAGTTTAATTCGTTGCGCCGAAGGTTTGCCATAGCTCGCGCTTGAGGCGCCACGTCAGGCCTTGTCAGATTTGGATCGCAAAGGAAGCACTTTCATGGCGCGCAACAAGATCGCACTTATTGGTTCTGGAATGATTGGTGGCACGCTGGCGCATCTCGCCGGCCTGAAAGAACTGGGCGACATCGTCCTGTTCGACATTGCCGACGGCATTCCGCAGGGCAAGGGTCTCGATATCGCTCAGTCCTCTCCCGTCGAGGGCTTCAATGCCAACCTCACGGGTGCCAGCGACTATTCCGCAATCGAAGGCGCCGATGTCTGCATCGTCACCGCCGGTGTTGCCCGCAAGCCGGGCATGAGCCGTGACGATCTGCTCGGCATCAACCTCAAGGTCATGGAACAGGTCGGCGCCGGCATCAAGAAATATGCCCCGAACGCCTTCGTCATCTGCATCACCAACCCGCTGGACGCGATGGTCTGGGCGCTGCAGAAGTTCTCCGGCCTGCCGAAGAACATGGTCGTCGGCATGGCCGGCGTTCTCGACAGTTCGCGCTTCCGCCTGTTCCTGTCCCAGGAATTCAACGTTTCCGTGCAGGACGTCACTGCGTTTGTTCTCGGCGGACATGGCGATACGATGGTGCCGCTTGCCCGTTACTCGACCGTTGGCGGCATTCCGCTGACCGATCTGGTCAAGATGGGCTGGGTCACCAAGGAACGCCTCGAAGAAATCATCCAGCGCACCCGTGACGGCGGCGCCGAAATCGTTGGTCTGCTCAAGACCGGTTCGGCTTACTACGCTCCGGCTGCCTCGGCGATCGAAATGGCTGAATCCTTCCTCAAGGACAAGAAGCGGGTGCTGCCGGCCGCCGCTTATCTCAACGGCCAGTACGGCGTCAAGGACATGTATGTCGGCGTGCCCACGATCATCGGTGCCGGCGGCATCGAGCGCATCATCGAAGTCGAATTCAACAAGGCCGAGCAGGAAGCCTTCGAAAAGTCCGTCGCTTCGGTGGCGAGCCTTTGCGAAGCCTGCATCGCCATCGCGCCGAGCCTCAAGTAATTGCCGTTCGGCTTAAACAGGAAGTTTCCCCATGAACATTCATGAATATCAGGCCAAGGCTCTGTTGAAGACCTTTGGCGCTCCGGTCGCGGAAGGTGTCGCCATCTTCTCGGCGGAAGAAGCCGAAGCGGCTGCAAAGTCGCTTCCAGGCCCGCTCTATGTCGTCAAGAGCCAGATCCACGCCGGCGGCCGCGGCAAGGGCAAGTTCAAGGAACTCGGCCCGGATGCCAAGGGCGGCGTTCGCCTGGCGTTCTCCATCGACGAAGCCAAGGCGCATGCCAAGGAAATGATGGGCAACACGCTGGTAACCGCGCAGACCGGCGAAGCCGGCAAGCAGGTCAATCGCCTCTATATCGAAGACGGTGCCGACATCGCCCGCGAGCTTTACCTCTCGCTGCTCGTCGATCGCTCGGTCGGCCGCGTAGCCTTCGTGGTCTCCACCGAAGGCGGCATGGACATCGAGGCTGTCGCCCACGACACGCCTGAAAAGATCCACACCATCGCCATCGATCCGGAAACGGGCGTGACGGATGCGGATGTGGCCGCGATCTCCAAGGCTCTCGAGCTTTCGGGCGCTGCTGCCGAAGACGCCAAGTCGCTCTTCCCGCTCCTCTACAAAGCCTTCAACGAGAAGGATATGGCCCTGCTGGAGGTTAACCCGCTGATCGTCATGAAGAACGATCATCTGCGCGTACTCGACGCCAAGATGTCGTTCGACGGCAACGCGATCTTCCGTCACGACGACGTCAAGGCGCTGCGCGACGAGACCGAAGAAGACGCCAAGGAAATCGAGGCCTCCAAGTGGGACCTCGCCTACGTGGCGCTCGACGGCAATATCGGCTGCATGGTCAATGGTGCTGGTCTTGCCATGGCGACGATGGACATCATCAAGCTCTACGGCAAGGAGCCGGCAAACTTCTGCGACGTCGGCGGCGGCGCCGGAAAGGAAAAAGTTGCGGCGGCCTTCAAGATCATCACGGCCGACCCGAAGGTCGAGGGCATCCTCGTCAACATCTTCGGCGGCATCATGAAGTGCGACGTCATCGCTGAAGGTGTCGTCGCTGCGGTGCAGGAAGTCGGCCTCAAGGTTCCGCTCGTCGTGCGCCTCGAAGGCACCAATGTCGAGCTCGGCAAGAAGATTCTGAACGAGTCGGGTCTCGCGATCACGGCGGCAGACGACTTGGACGATGCGGCCAAGAAGATCGTCGCGGCGATCAAAGCCTAATTTGAAGGACCCGAACTTATGTCTATTCTCGTCAACAAGAATACCAAGGTCCTGGTTCAGGGCCTGACCGGCAAGACCGGCACTTTCCACACCGAACAGGCGCTCGCCTACTACGGCACGCAGATGGTTGGCGGTATCCACCCGAAGAAGGGTGGCGAAACCTGGACCGGTTCGAAGGGCGAAAGCCTGCCGATCTTTGCGACGGTCGCTGAAGCCAAGGAACGCACCGGGGCTGATGCATCGGTGATCTACGTTCCGCCGGCAGGTGCCGCCGACGCGATCATCGAGGCGATCGAAGCCGAGATCCCGTTCATCACCTGCATCACCGAAGGCATTCCGGTCATGGATATGGTGCGCGTCAAGGCTCGCCTCGACCGCTCCAAGTCGCGACTGCTTGGGCCTAACTGCCCGGGCATCCTGACCCCGGAAGAATGCAAGATCGGCATCATGCCGGGCTCGATCTTCCGCAAGGGTTCGGTCGGCATCGTTTCGCGCTCCGGCACGCTGACCTATGAAGCCGTGTTCCAGACGTCGAACGAAGGTCTCGGCCAGACGACGGCTGTCGGCATCGGCGGCGACCCGGTGAAGGGCACCGAATTCATCGACGTGCTCGAAATGTTCCTCGCCGACGAAGCCACGACCTCCATCATCATGATCGGCGAAATCGGCGGCTCGGCTGAAGAAGACGCGGCACAGTTCCTGATCGACGAAGCCAAGAAGGGTCGCAAGAAGCCGATGGCAGGCTTCATCGCCGGCCGGACGGCTCCGAAGGGCCGCACCATGGGCCACGCCGGCGCTGTCGTTTCCGGCGGCAAGGGCGATGCGGAATCGAAGATTTCGGCCATGGAAGCGGCCGGCATCAAGGTATCGCCTTCCCCGGCGCGCCTGGGCAAGACGCTGGTCGAAGTCCTCAAGGGCTGAGACGGTCCATATTGATAATGTGACCGGGCTTTCCATTGCGGATGGCCCGGTCTGCCCCATTTGAAGACGTGACGGCGCATTCGGCGCTTTCGACAATGCGGTTTACCGGGTGCCCACACCCGGCAGAATTAACAAGTCAGGAGGCGGACGGACAGGTCCGCAGAGCACCATGGCACGGCAAGAAGCCAACGAGCAATTTCAGCTGACTTCATTCCTCGACGGAGCGAATGCCGGCTATATCGATCAGCTCTATGCGCGCTACGAAAACGATCCGTCGTCGGTCTCCGGCGAGTGGCAGTCGTTCTTCAAGGCGCTGCAGGAGCAGCCCGAAGACGTCATCAAGGCCGCCAAGGGCGCTTCCTGGAAGAAGCCGCACTGGCCGATCCCGGCGAGCGGCGATCTGGTCTCGGCGCTGGACGGCGACTGGGGCACGGTCGAAAAGGTCATCGAAAAGAAGGTGCAGGCGAAGGCCGAGGCAAAGGCCGTCGAAACCGGAGTTGCCGCAGCGCCCGCCGACGTTCACCAATCGACCCGCGACAGCGTCCGCGCGATCATGCTGATCCGCGCCTACCGCATGCGCGGCCACCTTCATGCCAAGCTCGATCCGCTGGCGATTGCCGCGCCGGTCGACGACTATCATGAACTGTCGCCGTCGAACTACGGTTTCGGCCCGGAAGACATGGACCGCCCGATCTTCATCGACAACGTGCTGGGCCTCGAATACGCCACCCTGCGCGAGATCGTCGATATCCTCGAGCGTACCTATTGCTCGACACTCGGTGTCGAGTTCATGCACATCTCCGATCCGGAAATCAAAGGCTGGATCCAGGAACGCATCGAGGGTGTCGACAAGGGCGTCGATTTTACGCCGGAAGGCAAGAAGGCGATCCTGCAGAAGCTGATCGAGGCCGAAGGTTTCGAGCAGTTCATCGACGTCAAGTACAAGGGCACCAAGCGTTTCGGCCTCGACGGCGGTGAATCGCTGATCCCGGCGCTCGAACAGATCATTAAGCGCGGTGGCCAGGAAGGCCTGAAGGAAATCATCCTCGGCATGGCCCATCGCGGCCGTTTGAACGTCTTGACCAACGTCATGGGCAAGCCGCACCGCGCGGTGTTCCATGAGTTCAAGGGCGGCTCTGCCGCGCCGGACGATGTCGAGGGCTCGGGCGACGTGAAGTACCATCTGGGTGCCTCCTCGGACCGCGAGTTCGACGGCAACAAGGTGCATCTGTCGCTGACGGCCAACCCGTCGCATCTGGAAATCGTCAATCCTGTCGTCATGGGCAAGGCCCGCGCCAAGCAGGACCAGATGGCGAAGATCTTCGAAGGCGACGTCATTCCGCTGTCTGAGCGGGCGCAGGTCATGCCGCTGCTGCTGCATGGCGATGCCGCCTTTGCCGGCCAGGGCGTCACGGCCGAAATCCTCGGATTGTCGGGCCTGCGCGGTCACCGCGTTGCCGGCACCGTGCATTTCATCATCAACAACCAGATCGGCTTCACCACCAATCCGGCTTTCTCGCGCTCGTCGCCCTATCCGTCCGACGTTGCCAAGATGATCGAAGCGCCGATCTTCCACGTCAATGGCGACGATCCCGAAGCGGTTGTCTACGCTGCCAAGATCGCCACCGAATACCGGATGAAGTACCACAAGCCTGTCGTCGTCGACATGTTCTGCTACCGCCGCTTCGGCCATAACGAAGGCGATGAGCCGTCGTTCACGCAGCCGAAGATGTACAAGGTCATCCGCGCCCACAAGACGGTCGTGCAGATCTATGGCGAACGTCTGATCGCCGAGGGGCTGATCTCCGAAGGCGAACTGGAAAAGATGCGCGCCGACTGGCGTGCGCGTCTGGAGCAGGAATTCGAGGCCGGGCAGTCCTACAAGCCGAACAAGGCCGACTGGCTGGACGGCGTCTGGTCGGGGCTTCGTGCTGCCGACAATCAGGATGAGCAGCGCCGCGGCAAGACCTCGGTGCCGATGAAGGTGCTGAAGGACGTCGGCCGCAAGCTGTCGGAAGTTCCGGCAGGCTTCCACGCCCACAAGACCATCCAGCGCTTCATGGACGGCCGGGCCAACATGGTCCAGACCGGTGAAGGCATCGACTGGGCGATGGCGGAAGCGCTCGCATTCGGTACGCTCTGCGTCGAGGGCACCAAGATCCGCCTGTCCGGCCAGGATTGCGAACGCGGCACGTTCTCGCAGCGCCATTCGGTTCTCTACGATCAGGAGACCGAAGACCGCTACATCCCACTTGCCAACTTGGCGCCGACCCAGGCCCGTTACGAAGTCATCAACTCGATGCTGTCGGAAGAAGCGGTGCTGGGTTTCGAATACGGCTATTCACTGGCCCGTCCGAACGCGCTGACCCTCTGGGAAGCCCAGTTCGGCGACTTCGCCAACGGTGCACAGGTCATCTTCGACCAATTCATCTCGTCGGGCGAACGCAAGTGGCTGCGCATGTCCGGTCTCGTCTGCCTGCTGCCGCATGGCTATGAAGGCCAGGGTCCGGAACATTCCTCGGCCCGCCTCGAGCGCTGGCTGCAGATGTGCGCCGAAGACAACATGCAGGTCGCCAACGTCACGACACCGGCGAACTATTTCCACATCCTGCGCCGGCAGACGAAGCGCGACTTCCGCAAGCCGCTGATCATGATGACGCCGAAGTCGCTGCTGCGCCACAAGCGCGCCGTCTCTTCGCTGTCGGAAATGGCGGGCGAGACCTCGTTCCACCGTCTGCTCTGGGACGATGCCGAGGTCATCAAGGACGGTCCGATCAAGCTGCAGAAGGACGCCAAGATCCGGCGCGTCGTGCTCTGCACCGGCAAGGTCTATTACGATCTGCTGGAAGAGCGCGAAAAGCGCGGCATCGACGATGTCTATCTGCTGCGCGTCGAACAGCTCTATCCGTTCCCGGCCAAGGCGCTGATCAACGAACTCTCGCGCTTCCGCCACGCCGAAATGGTCTGGTGCCAGGAAGAGCCCAAGAACATGGGTGCCTGGTCGTTCATTGACCCGTATCTGGAATGGGTGCTTGCCCATATCGATGCGAAGTACCAGCGCGTGCGTTACACCGGCCGTCCGGCTGCCGCCTCTCCGGCGACGGGCCTGATGTCCAAGCATCTCGCCCAGCTTGCCGCATTCCTCGAAGACGCCCTCGGGGGCTGAAAAACGGGAGGCTGAAAGGCCTCCCTCTTTTTGCCTCACAGAAACAGACACCCGATCAACGGACGACAAAATATCATGGCCACAGAAATCCGCGTTCCCACTCTGGGCGAATCCGTCAGCGAAGCTACCATCGGTACCTGGTTCAAGAAGGTCGGCGATACCGTCAAGGCCGACGAGCCCCTGCTTGAGCTCGAAACCGACAAGGTGACGATAGAAGTGCCTTCACCCGCCGCCGGCGTCCTGTCTGAGATCGTCGCTGCTGCCGGCGAAACCGTCGGCCTCGGCGCGCTGCTCGGCAACATCGCCGCTGGCGCTGCCGGAGCCGCCGGTGCTGCTGCACCAGTTGCTGCTGAAAAGAAGGTTGCCGAACCGGCTGCTGCAGCGCCTGCAGCCGCTGCTGCTGCACCGGCCGCAACGCCGGTTGCCTCCGCGATGCCGGCAGCCCCTGCTGCTGCAAAGATGCTGGCCGAAAACAACCTCTCGGCCGAACAGGTTGATGGCTCCGGCAAACGCGGCCAGGTTCTGAAGGGCGATGTCATCGCCGCCGTTGCCAAGGGCATTTCGGCGCCAGCCGCGTCCGAGCCGGTGAAAGTCGTGTCGCGCGGCCCTTCGGCTGCCGAGGATGCGCCACGCGAAGAGCGCGTCAAGATGACCCGCCTGCGCCAGACGATCGCCAGGCGCCTCAAGGATGCGCAGAACACGGCTGCCATGCTCACCACCTACAACGAGGTGGACATGAGCGCGGTGATGGCGCTGCGCACCAAGTATAAGGACATTTTTGAGAAGAAGCATGGCGTCAAGCTCGGCTTCATGGGCTTCTTCACCAAGGCGGTAACGCATGCCCTGAAGGAAATTCCCTCGGTCAACGCCGAGATTGATGGCACCGACATCATCTACAAGAACTTCTGCCATATCGGCATGGCCGTCGGTACCGACAAGGGCCTCGTCGTTCCGGTGATCCGGGACGCCGACGAGATGTCGATCGCCGAAGTCGAGAAGGATCTCGGCCGTCTCGCCAAGCTTGCCCGCGATGGAGCCCTCTCCATGGCCGACATGCAGGGCGGTACCTTCACCATCACCAATGGCGGCGTCTACGGTTCGCTGATGTCCTCGCCGATCCTGAATGCACCGCAGTCGGGCATTCTCGGCATGCACAAGATCCAGGACCGTCCGGTCGTCGTCGGCGGCCAGATCGTCATTCGTCCGATGATGTATCTGGCGCTTTCCTACGATCACCGCATCGTCGATGGCAAGGAAGCGGTTACCTTCCTCGTGCGCGTCAAGGAAAGCCTGGAAGATCCGGAACGCCTCGTTCTCGATCTGTAAGGAACAGTAAGCATGGACACGGCAGCACTGGCGGTATCGCCCTTCGTTACGCTCGTCGCATGGAGCGTGGTGCTGCTCGTGTTCCACGTCGGGCTGCAGGGTTTTTCCGCGACACTCGAACTTGGATCGGCATGGAATGCCGGTCCGCGCGACGAGGAAAAGAAACCCTCCGGCACGCTGGCCGGACGGGCGGCACGGGCATCGGCCAATTTCCGCGAGACCTATCCGGCCTTCGTCGGGTTGACGCTGGCATTAGCGATCACCGGCGACCTCACCGGCTGGGGCCTGGTCGGCGCGTGGACTTGGCTTGTCTGCCGGATCATCTATATTCCGCTGTATCTGGCGGGTATTCCCTATGTCCGCTCGCTCATCTGGCTCGGTTCGCTTGCCGGGCTCCTCATCATGGTTGCGACGCTGGTTTTCTGACGTCCACAGCGATAAACGGAGAGTGCCGTGCATCCCTATCTGTTCGAACTCGCCTCGCTGATGGCTATTTTTTCCTTTGCCATCGTTTCGCCCGGCGCCGATCTTGCCATGGTCATGCGCCAGTCGATCGTCAACGGACGCCGCTCCGCCGTCATCACGTCGTTTGGCGTCGGTACCTCGCTGATGTTCCATGTAACCTACACGATCCTCGGGCTTGGCCTGTTGATCTCGCAGTCGATCACCCTGTTCAACATCGTCAAATGGTGCGGTGTCGCTTACCTTCTCTATATCGGCATCAAGTCGCTGCGTGCCGGCAAGACCGACATGACGGCGCAGGCCGAAGGCGTGCAGAGCGGCGAAAAGCGTCAGTCAGGGCTGAAGGCGTTCGGTCTCGGCTTTGCCGCCAATGCCTTGAACCCGAAGCCGGTGTTCTTTTTCCTGTCGATCTTCTCGACGGTGGTCAGCGCCCATACGCCGACCTTGGTCAAGTTCGGCTATGGGCTGGTGATGGCCAGCTGCCTGATCCTCTGGTTCGTCGGTGTCAGCCTGTTCATGACGACGCCGAAGATGCGCGCCGCCTTTTCGCGCGCCAGCCAGTGGATCGACCGCGCCAGTGGTCTGGTCTTCATCGCGCTCGGCCTGAAGCTTGCCACCGAAAAGGCGGCCTGAGCATGCGTCTTGCCGCTTTCGCATCGACTTTGAGCGCATTGCTGGCGGTTTCGCCGGCGGTTGCTGCCGGTTGCCTGCAGGAACAGGCAATCTATGGCGATGCCGATAATGCCTACGAACTGCGGTTCGAGCCGGTCGGTTCGGCCAGCGCCGCCACCAGCAATCATTTCAAGGTCAAGGTCGCCAAGACCGATCTGGTGCTTGACGGTATCGTCATGCAATCGGATGAACCGGCGCGCGCCAACGGCATGATCATGAACAATTGCCCGGAAGGCGACGTCACCGGCGACGATATCGCCGCCTGCACCGTCTGGCAGGGCGTGATCTATTCCGTCAGTTCCGACGGCAAGGTGGCTTCGCTGCCGGGAGAGGGCCTGGAGGCTGCCTCGCAGGTCCTGCTGCCCGATTTGGGCCCGGCGATCCGCAATTCTTCGATCTGGGGCAAGGCGACTGTCGTTCCTTGGGACGCTCTGACCTTCAAGGGATGCAGCCAATGACGCGCAATGACAGGCCCGTTCTGCTGGTGACCGGCGGAAGCCGCGGCATCGGCGCGGCCATCTGCCGGTCGGCCGCCGAACAGGGCTGGGCGGTTGCCGTCAACTATGCCTCCAACCGGCCTGCCGCCGACGCGGTTGTGGCTGCGATTGAGGCAGAGGGCGGTACGGCCATTGCGGTGGAAGGCGACGTCGGCAGTGAAGCCGGGATCACTGCCATTTTTGCGGCGATCGACAAGGCTTTCGGCCGTCTCGACGGTCTGGTCAACAATGCCGGTATCGTCGGCGTTCCGGCGCGGATCGAGGAGATCACCTCGGACCGGCTGGAACGCATGTTGCGGGTCAACGTGTCCGGCTCGATCCTCTGTGCGGCGGCGGCCGTTCGGCGCATGTCGGTGCGGCACGGCGGCAAGGGTGGGGTCATCGTCAATATTTCCTCGATGGCCGCCGTGCTCGGCTCGGCCGGGCAATATGTCGATTATGCCGCCTCCAAGGGGGCGATCGATACGTTTACAGTCGGCCTAGCACGCGAGGTGGTTTCGGATGGCATTCGCGTCAATGCGGTGCGCCCCGGTGTCATCGATACGGATATCCACGCGTCCGGCGGCCTTCCCGATCGCGCCCGCGAACTCGGACCAACCATTCCCATGAAACGGCCGGGCACCGCGCAAGAGGTTGCGGATGCCGTTCTCTACCTGCTTTCCCCTTCGTCGTCCTATGTTACGGGCGCCATTCTCAACGTCAGCGGCGGACGCTAGCCGCTCTCAGGAAGGACTTTTCCATGGCTTATGATCTCATCGTTATCGGTACCGGCCCCGGCGGCTATGTCTGCGCCATCAAGGCGGCCCAGCTCGGCCTCAAGGTCGGCGTCATAGAGAAGCGCGCCACCTATGGCGGCACCTGCCTCAACATCGGCTGCATCCCTTCGAAGGCTCTGCTGCATGCGTCGGAAGTGTTCCACCAGGTCGGCCACGGCATCGATGCGCTCGGCGTCGAAGTCGCAGCCCCCAAGCTGAACCTGCCCAAGATGCTGGCCCACAAGGACGCGACCGTCAAATCAAACGTCGATGGCGTCGCCTTCCTGTTCAAGAAGAACAAGATCGATGCCTTCCAGGGCACCGGCAAGGTGCTCGGCGAAGGCAAGGTCTCCGTTACCAACGACAAGGGTGAAGAGCAGATCATCGAGACCAAGAACGTGGTCATCGCCACCGGTTCCGATGTCGCCGGCATTCCTGGCGTCGAGGTCGCGATCGACGAAAAGATCATCATCTCGTCGACCGGCGGCCTGGCGCTGGAAAATGTTCCTGCCACAATGGTCGTGGTCGGCGGCGGCGTCATCGGTCTGGAGCTCGGCTCGGTCTGGTCGCGTCTCGGCGCCAAGGTCACCGTCGTCGAATATCTCGATACCATTCTTGGCGGCATGGACGGCGAAGTCTCCAAGCAGTTCCAGCGGATGCTGGCCAAGCAGGGCATCGATTTCAAACTCGGCGCCAAGGTGACCGGCGTTGAAAAGTCCGGCACGGGTGCCAAGGTGACGTACGAGCCTGTCAAGGGCGGCGACGCTGCGAGCATCGACGCCGATGTCGTCCTGATCGCCACCGGCCGCAAGCCGTTCACCGACGGTCTGGGTCTTGCCGAAGCCGGCGTGGTCATGGACAAACGCGGCCGCGTCGAGATCGACCATCATTTTCTCACCAGCGTTCCCGGCATCTATGCGCTGGGCGACGTCGTGCGCGGCCCGATGCTGGCCCACAAGGCGGAAGACGAAGGTGTTGCGGTTGCCGAGATCATCGCCGGCCAGGCCGGTCACGTGAACTATGACGTCATCCCAAGCGTCGTCTACACCCAGCCGGAAGTCGCTTCCGTCGGGAAGACCGAGGAAGAGCTGAAGGCTGCAGGCATCGCCTACAAGGTCGGCAAGTTCCCGTTCACCGCAAACGGCCGCGCCCGCGCCATGCTGGAGACCGACGGGTTCGTGAAAATCCTTGCCGACAAGGACACCGACCGGGTGCTCGGCGGTCATATCGTCGGTTTCGGCGCCGGCGAGATGATCCACGAAATCACCGTGCTGATGGAATTCGGCGGTTCGTCGGAAGATCTCGGCCGCACCTGCCATGCGCACCCGACCATGTCGGAAGCGGTTAAGGAAGCGGCTCTCGCCACCTTCTTCAAGCCGATCCATCTGTAAGAAACCCTGTACCGGAAAAACTGGGAGGGGCCGTGACAATCGGCCCCTTTGCGGCTCCTGAGCGCGCGGTCTAGGATCGGCGCATTCAAGGAGTGCCGCCTATGCCCCAACGCCCCCACACAGTTCCGGTCACCCTGCCGCATCCGGCACTGCCTCTGGCCGATTGGGCGGATTGTTACGAACTTCTGGTGCCCGGCCAGGCGACAACCGCCATCTCTGCGGCCAAGCGGGCATTGGGTGATTTTCCGGCCTGGGTGCGCGCGCTGATGTGGCTGCGAAACGCTGTTGTCAGCCCCTTCGGCTTGAAGGGATCAGGTGCCAGTCCGGGCGGTAAAGCGGAGATGATCGGCTTCTTTCCCGTCATTTCGCGTTCGAATGAACAGGCCGTGCTGGGGTTCGACGATACCCATCTGGATTTCCGCATTGTTATCGATGTTCGCCAGGCAGGAGAGCTCGCCCAAAGGGTCAGCGTGACGACGCTGGTGCACCGCAAGATTCTGCTCGGCAAGATCTACATCGCCGTCATCACGCCGTTTCACCGGCTGATCGTCAGTACGATGCTGGCCCGGCTCTCCCGTCCCGTCATGGCCATGCGCTGACACTACTGGCCGCAAGGACCGTCTAATATTGCCTGTCGGCAAGCCCTTGTAAAACGGCGGTCACGCGCCATTTTCCCTTGGCGGCGCAATCGGTGCCGGTGGCCCAAGGCAGGTATTCGTGGCATCCGATTTCAGTGCGCCCAAACTCTCCGGCCCGAAAACCTCGACGGTCATCCGGCGTATCGGCTACGAGGCAGGACAGAACCTGCGGCTGATCACAGCCGGCGTCGCGGTGTTCATCATTCTGCTCCTGGGCGCGTCCTTCTGGGTGTCCAAAAAGGGGCAGGAGGCAGATGAGGCCGTCGCGCACACGGTGCACAATGGGCGCCTGATCTCCGTCGTGCAATCTCAGCTTCAAGATGCGGAAATCGGCCAGCGCGGCTATCTTCTGACCGGTGATCCCTTCTATCTCGAACCCTATGACAAGGCCGTCGGCGCGATCAGCGCCAGCATCGAGGGCCTTGCAAGCGGCGTTTCCGACAATCGCCGCCAGGATGGCAATATCGCAGTGCTGCGATCGCTGACCACGCAAAAGCTGTCGGAGCTGCGCCAGACCGTCGAGCGGCGCCGGGCCGGCGATGAGGCGGCGGCTGTTTCCGTTCTGCGCAACGGCCAGGGCAAGGTGCTGATGGACGGCGTGCGCGACGTTCTGGAGCGCATGCGCACCGAGGAGGAGAGCCTGATGACTGTCCGCGCCAATCAGGCGCGGCGCGCGGGGTTTGTGCTGGAGATGATGGTGATCGGGCTGGCGCTGCTGACCGCCCTCATGGGCGTGATCGCCGTGCGGGCCACGCTGCGGCGGGCACGATCGGCGGAGGCGTCGCGCGATGAGTTGTTGCAGCAGCTCGATCGCAAGCTGCTCGCCATCATGGCGGCCGATATCGTTGGCTATAGCCGGATGATGGAGAGCGATGAAGCCCAGACCCTGACGCGGCTGAAAGAGATGCGCGATCGCATCGATCCGATCATTGCCAGCCACAGCGGCAGCATCGTCACCACCGCGGGCGATAGCGTGCTGGTTGCCTTTGCCAGTGCTCTGTCGGCGATCGATTGCGCGGTGGAGATCCAAGGGGCTATGGCGGCCGACAATGATGAACTGCCGGAGGAACAACATCTGATGTTCCGCATCGGCATCAACGTCGGTGACGTCATCGTTCAGGACGGGGATGTCTTCGGCGATACGGTGAATGTCGCGGCCCGGCTGGAGCCGATGGCGGATCCCGGCGGAATCTGTATTTCACGCGCGGTGCGCGATCATATTCGCAAGCAGAGGCACCTGAGTTTCGACGACTTGGGCTTCCTCAAGGTCAAGAACATCGCCCATCCGGTCAGCGCCTTCAGGGTGCGGTTTGATCCGAAGGTGCAGGTGGTGGAAGCATTGAGCTGACGCTCAAGATTTTTCCGGCAGTGTCTTGTACGGCTTCCGGCCGCTTGCTCAGAGATTGAGGGGACCTACCCCCCTCTGTCTCTTCGTGACATCTCCCCCTCAAGGAGGGAGATTATTCATTTCCTCTGTTGGCCCCTCAGTAAGGCGGGCACAAAGCAAACGGTCGGTCTCCCCCCTTGAGGGGGAGATGCCGGCGTCGCGGACAGAGGGCGTGAAGCTGTCCCGGGTTCGAACTGATCCGGCAGCCAGCCCTCTTACTGCAGTGTGCGCATCTGTGCCAGCTGGGCGGCGATAGCGCCGGTATCGGCGCCCGCAGCCTGGCCGTCGAGGCCTGTGGCAACGACGGAAACGCGGAAGACGCCGTCGAGGCTCTTGTCGAAGATCGCGCCGACGACGATGTCGGCATCCTCATAGACTTCCTCGCGGATACGGGTCGCTGCCTCATCGACTTCGAACAACGTCATGTCGGAGCCGCCGGAGATCGAGATCAGCACGCCCTTGGCGCCTTTCATCGAGACTTCGCTGAGCAGCGGATTGGCGATCGCCGCTTCGGCAGCCTTCGAGGCGCGGCTGTCGCCGCTGGCTTCGCCGGTGCCCATCATCGCACGGCCCATGCCCTTCATCACCGACTTGACGTCGGCGAAGTCGAGGTTGATCAGGCCTTCCTTGACGATCAGGTCGGTGATGCAACCGACGCCGGAATAGAGAACCCGGTCGGCAATGACGAAGGCATCGGCAAAGGTGGTCTTGGCGTCGGCGATGCGGAAGAGGTTCTGGTTGGGAATGACGATGACGGTATCGGCAGCTTCACGCAGCCGCTCGATGCCTTCCTCGGCCGACTGCATGCGGCGCTTGCCCTCGAAGCTGAACGGCTTGGTGACGACAGCCACCGTCAGGATGCCGGCATTGCGCGCGGCCTGCGCGATCACCGGGGCTGCACCGGTGCCGGTGCCGCCGCCCATGCCGGCGGTGACGAAACACATATGGGTACCGCCGAGGTGATCCATGATCTCGTCGATCGATTCTTCCGCCGCCGCACGGCCCACCTCAGGAAGCGATCCGGCGCCGAGACCTTCGGTCACCTGCGCGCCGAGCTGGATCAGCCGGGTCGCCTTCGACATGGTCAGCGCCTGCGCATCGGTGTTCGCAGCGACGAATTCGGCGCCCTGCAGGCCCTCGGTGATCATATTGTTGATGGCATTGCCGCCGCCGCCGCCGACGCCGATGACCGTGATCTTCGGTCTCATTTCCGAAATCACGGGTTTTTTGATCTCTGTCATCTCGTCGTCTCCTTGGACGTGCTTGCGGCCCCGGCATGTGGAAGCGCGTTCCGGGAGCTGCATCGAATGCGAAGCGGAGCGGGCGCGAATCAGGCTGCCGCAGGTTATTCTGGCAAAAAGGCAGAGAGACGGCACGGGTGCAAGAGTCACAGCTAAAATTGCTGTGCCGACGAACGGTCTGGAGCGGGTAAAGGGGGCGTTCGAGCATGCCTCTTCTCCCCAGCGGGGAGAGCGACTGTCTTGTTCGTCAAGCGTTTTGCCATGGTTTATTGTCCCGGATGATGGCATTGAGAATGGTGAGAAGCTTGCGCATTGTCGCAACGATGGC
>NZ_JAFCXF010000027.1:0-33379 GCF_049898205.1 Pararhizobium sp. DWP3-4
TGTCCGCGGCGGACGTCGCCCGCCAAGCGCAGGGACTGGCGCTCGCGATCGAAAAGTATGTCCCTCCCTCTCCCCCCAATCTTGCCTCTCTCGTACTGCTCATCGAGAATGGCCGCCGAGTACTTCTGACGGGAGACGCGGGCGTGAGAGCCTGCTCGAATGCCTCACCGCGGCGAAATTAATTGGAGACGATAGGCGGCTCGAAGTCGACGTGCTGCTGACCTGATCGCGTACTCACTGGTGATATGCTGCCTATGCTCGCCTTGACGAGATTCGAACCAATCGCCCTGCTATTACGAGGGATCTTCTTGTCTCAGAACGGCCAGAAGAGGAACCCGTTGGATGACCAGACGCAAAGACCTCGACCAACTCACCGCCTGTTCGCAACATTGCTGTGGCTGCCTCCCATCACGAAACCGTGCCCTGTTGTGTTCGCCGCCGCGATTGGTCGCCGGCCGAAAAGGCGGTAAGTATCGACGTAGTTCATCACCGAACTCGGGAAGGAGATCAGCATGTCTGACATCGATTTTGAGCGCCGAGCATTGCTTGCCGCTGGCGGTACCTTTGCATTGGCCGGGTTCACTGGCCTCGCGATGCCTGCTCGCGCCGCAGGTCTCGCCGCGACGCCGTCGATGCGCGGGGGCGCCAACAACTATGTGCCCGGCGCGAAGATTGTCGAGCGTATCGGCGGAGGCGGCTTCTGGATGTCGGGTACAGTGCGCCGCGCTGGAGACGGCGCCCCACTACCGGGCCAGCGCATCCAGATCTGGGCCCATACGACCGAAGGCAGCGAGCGCGACTTGCGCAGCCACGGCGCTACTTTGACCGACGCCAATGGGGCGTTTCGGCTCGAAATGCCGCAGATCGTGCCGGCACTCGGTCAAGCACATGCGCACCTTGCCTATGACAGCGGCGAATTCGACACAGTGTTCCTTCGCCCCCTGCTGCCGAACCCGAAGGTCGCCAGCCTCGAGGCGCATTTCATCCTCCAGCCGGTCTGACCTGAACCGATGCGTATGGCCCGCGCACTGCTGATCTGGACCGGATTCGTGCTCGCGCTCCTCTTGCCCCTGACCTTTGCCGCGACGAGCGAATACCTAGCTTGGCGCGACCCGGTCTATATAGCTGCCGGCTTGGCGGGCGTCATTGCTCTCTGCCTCCTTCTGGTCCAACCCCTCCTCGCGCGTGGATGGCTGCCTGGCCTGCACCTGCCGCTGGGCCGTCTTGTCCACCGTGCAGTAGGCGTGCTTTTGGTCGCGACCGTTGTTGTTCACGTCGCTGGCCTGTGGATCACCAGCCCTCCCGACATAGTCGACGCGCTACTGTTGCGCTCGCCAACACCGTTTTCTGTCTGGGGGGTGGCATCCATGTGGGCTCTCTTTGCAGCCGCGCTACTCTCTCTGTTGCGGCGGCGTCTCTCGCCGCGTTCCTGGCGCGTCGGCCACGCGAGCCTCGTCAGCATCGTAGTGCTTGGTGGTGCAGTCCACGCAATGTTGATCGAGGGCACGATGACCACAACGTCGAAGGCCGTGCTGTGCGGTCTCGCCATGACAGCAACCATGGCCGCGGTAGCGACCCCGTGGCTGCGTGCAAGAAGGCGCGCTCCAGGTAAGGAATGACCTTCTGGACCTCATGAGGACCGTCGTCGAATGGCGTTCGTTTCGTCACCACCCAACCCGGCGTATCCGAATTGCGGCCGAAACTTACATGGCAACGCCCTATTGCTCATTGCTTTGGATTCCGGTGGAGACGGCACAGCTCTCGTCTTATAGCCGCTCCCATTCGCCTGCTACAAGGTCATGGCCTGGAAGCTTGTCCAACTCCACCGCCTTGATTAGATTCGAACAACTGGCCTCGATTTACCTGTTCGACTTAGGAATTTGTTCTCAATGCATGAGAATTTGGCTGAGGAACAGTTTCGTACGCTCATGCTGCGGGTTGGTGAAGAATTCCTCCGGACTCCCCTCTTCGATGATCTGGCCGGAATTCATGAAAATCACCCGATCGGCAACCGCTCGCGCAAAAACCCATCTCGTGGGTGACGCAGACCATCGTCATGCCGTCACGAGCAAGGCTCGACATCGTATCAAGAACTTCCGAGACCATTTCCGGATCCAGTGCTGAAGTCGGCTCGTCAAATAGCATGACGGCCGGCTCCATGCAGAGGCTGCGGGCGATCGCGACGCGCTGTTGCTGGCGCCGGTTGAAGCAGCGGATCAGCGTGGATTTCCCAGAGCCGGAAGGGCCGCCCTCGTCTGCATTGAGCACCCCGCATGACGAGTGCAAATCGACATTCAGGCTTGCGCTGATTGTCGAAAAGCTCCAGTCTGGCTCCCTCGACGTTGCCGGCTAGGACTACCCCCATCTTCTAAGTCCCGACAGGCCCCCTGCCCCCAAATCCACTGACCCATGGCTGAAAAATTGGATCAAGAACTATAAAAGGCTTTCGTCATCGACGATTTCGAGACGATTAAAGTCCTCGTCAAGCAAGGCATCGACGTGAACTCGGTCGATGCCAGGGATGGAAGCTCGATTCTGCTTCGCGCCGTCATCGAAAATGATAAGAGCACGGTCGATCTGCTGCTTGAAAAGCATGCCGATTCAAATAAGTCGGACCGTCGAAAGATGACACCGCTCCACTATGCGGCGCTTTACAAGCACATCGATGTGGCTCGGGCATTGATCAATGCCGGCGCCTTTGTAGACGCACAGGATCAAGGCGGCAGCACGCCATTGGCCTATGCGGCGAGCGACAGAAGGGACGGATATCTCGAGA
This sequence comes from Pararhizobium sp. DWP3-4, assembly GCF_049898205.1. Lineage (NCBI taxonomy): Bacteria > Pseudomonadati > Pseudomonadota > Alphaproteobacteria > Hyphomicrobiales > Rhizobiaceae > Pararhizobium > Pararhizobium sp. DWP3-4. The sequence goes on from NZ_JAFCXF010000027.1 coordinate 2,777, forward strand.
TGGTAAAACTGTTGGTTGCTGGTGGGGCAAATGCCGATTTACGAATCAAGGATGGCAGATTGCTACTCGAATTCTACGGAATTTCCTTGAAAGATGAATGACGTATCGGTGAGAACGCTGATTGAAGAACTCGTGGATAGTGACATACGCACTTTAGCCGATCGCGAGCAATACCTTGGCTATGCCAAGAATGTCCGTGCGGGGCATCACGAATTAGCCATTACCGGCAATGCGTTCAGCGTGAAACTCACACGCGAGGGGGTGTTGATAGAGAGTCTCTGGGACGAAGCTATGGCTCTCGAACGTATGACACTGGACCAATTCATTGCAAAGGCTGAAATGATCTGCATCGTTTCGCTCGGCCGATGCCCAGCAAAGGGAGCGGCTCAGAGGGAAGAACGCTGATGCGCCACCGTGTCGTGGCGGCCATTGGTTGACCGAAGTCTATTCCCTCTATCGGGCGCCGGCATCGGCGCAGCGCGATGCCGATGGTGCCGGACGTTTCCGCCGCAACCTGCAGTCATCTGGAAGCCGTCATCGGAAGACGAACTAACTCTGCGACAACGGCGCCAAGCCCGTCAAACGCAGACCCTTGCTCTGGGCTTTCCAGCGGCGATCGCAGCTGATATGTTCATTATTTGTTCTTGTTATCCCGACGAGTCAGTTCTGATTCGGACGGTAGGCATGGCGGTGAGTTAGGAACGCGACGCACATGCGACGGGCATCCAAACCAAAACGGCCGGGACAGACTGGCAACTATCGGGGATCACGGCATGACGGTTTCCTATTTGGGAAAACTGAACGAGCAGCAGAGGCAGGCTGTGCAATTCGGCGTTGGACTGGCAGACGGACAAGTGGCGGGACCGCTACTAATCATCGCCGGCGCCGGATCCGGCAAGACCAATACCTTGGCGCATCGGGTGGCGCATCTGATCGTCAACGGCGCCGATCCGCGGCGCATGCTGCTGATGACATTTTCCCGTCGAGCGGCGTCCGAAATGGCGCGCCGTGTGGAGCGGATCTGCAAACATGTGCTTGGCGCCAATTCCGGCATTCTCGCCGACGCGCTGGCCTGGTCTGGCACGTTTCACGGGATCGGGGCACGGTTGCTGCGGATCTATGCCGAGCAGATTGGACTGAACGTAGATTTCACCATCCATGATCGCGAGGACAGTGCCGACCTGATGAACCTTGCCCGTCACGAACTCGGGTTGTCCAAGACCGAGAGCCGATTTCCGACCAAGGGCACCTGCCTGTCAATCTATTCGCGAGTGGTCAACTCGCAGACACCGCTGAATGAAATCCTGCGCCAGCACTTTCCATGGGTGGTGACCTGGGAAGAACAACTAAAGCAGCTGTTTGCTGCTTATGTCGAAGCCAAGCAGGTCCAGAACGTCCTCGATTACGACGACCTGCTGCTATACTGGGCCCAGATGGTCAGCGATCCTGATCTTGCCGACGATATTGGCAACCGCTTTGACCATGTGATGGTTGACGAATACCAGGATACCAACAGGCTTCAGGCCTCGGTGCTGATGGCGCTTAAACCCGGCGGTCGTGGTCTGACCGTGGTTGGCGACGATGCGCAATCGATCTATTCGTTTCGGGCAGCAACCGTTCGCAACATCCTCAATTTCCCATCATCCTTCAGTCCGGCCGCCGATATCATCACCCTCGACCGCAATTACCGCTCGACGCAGCCGATCCTGGCTGCGGCAAACGGCGTCATCGATCTGGCGCGCGAGCGCTTCACCAAGAACCTGTGGACCGACCGGCAATCGCTGGAGCGACCGAAACTCGTCACCGTCAAGGATGAAACCGAGCAGGCAAACTTCATCGTCGACCAGGTGCTGGCCAATCGCGAGACCGGCATGACGCTGAAGAACCAGGCCGTGTTGTTCCGCACGTCCAGTCATAGCGGTCCGCTCGAGGTTGAGCTGACCCGCCGCAACATTCCCTTCGTCAAATTCGGCGGCCTGAAGTTTCTCGACAGCGCCCATGTGAAGGACATGCTGGCCGTTCTGCGGTTTGCCCAGAACCCGCGCGACCGCGTCGCCGGCTTTCGCCTGCTGCAGATGCTGCCGGGGATCGGGCCAAAGACGGCCGGCAATATTCTCGAGACGATCGCGACCGACCCGGAGCCGCTGCTGGCCCTGGCTGAAATCCCGCCTCCGCCCAAGACCGGCGAAGACTGGACATCCTTCGTTCAGTTGCTCGCAAACCTGCGCAAGACCGAAGATGGCTGGCCCTCGGATATCGGTCAGGCACGCCTCTGGTATGAACCGCATCTCGATCGCATCCATGAGGATGCCGACACCCGCAAGGCCGACCTGCTGCAGCTCGAGCAGATCGCCAGTGGATACCCCTCGCGCGAACGCTTCCTGACCGAACTGACGCTCGATCCGCCTGACGCCACCAGCGACCAGGCCGGGGTGCCGCTGCTCGACGAAGACTATCTGATCCTGTCGACCATCCATTCGGCCAAAGGCCAGGAATGGCGCGCTGTCTTCATGCTCAATGTGGTCGACGGTTGCATACCCTCAGATCTTGGAACCGGCACGACCCAGGAACTGGAGGAGGAGCGCCGGCTGCTTTATGTCGCCATGACCCGCGCCCGGGATCACCTCGCTTTGATTATGCCGCAGCGGTTTTTCACCCATGGGCAGGCCGCGCAGGGTGATCGGCACGTTTACGCCGCAAGGACGCGGTTCATTCCGACGACCCTGCTGCAATTCTTCGAGACGACGACCTGGCCGAAGGTCTCAGCAGTTGCGTCCGAGCGCAGCGCCCAGCAGATCCGCATCGATGTCGGTGCGCGCATGCGGGCCATGTGGAAATAGGGAGAGGATCGAATGTGCAATCTCTATAATGTGACGACCACCCGCGACGCGGTTCTGCAGTTCACGAAAGCCTTCCGGGATCAAGCTGGCTGGAACGAAGCGAGCTTCGACGTTTACCCGGGCTATCAGGCACCGATTGCCCGCATCGCAGAGGACGGTCAGCGGGAGATCGCACGGGCAACGTGGGGCATGACGTCACCGCCTGCCTATGTGAAGAATTACGACCCCGGCGTCACCAATATCCTTAATGTGGGTTCCCCGCACTGGCGCCGCTGGCGTGCCGTTCACCTCCTTTGCCGAACCGGATCCGGCCAGCAAGGTGGAGGGCGGGCGTGTGCCGAACGCCTGGTTTGCCGGCAATGAACATCGGCCACTGATGTTCGACATCGCCAAACGAGATCGTCTCTCCCATCCATGAAAAGGCCATGCTGGCAATTCTTACCACGCCGGAAGAGGTCGACACTTGGCTGATGGCGCCTTGGGACGAGGCCCGCCATCTGCAACGCCCGCTCCTCGCCAACATGCTGGTGATCGTGCCGCCACAGACCAAACCAAAGCCGGACGAGGAAAGTCTGTTGCTATTCGTCAAGGACATTGATGATCTCGAACGCGCAATTCCTAGGCTCAAACCGCTGTCCGAAAAGTCTGGAGATATTGCGAGGCACAGGGCATCAGCGGCAAGACGGTGACCGTCAAGATCAAGTATTCGGATTTACCCAGGCGACCCGAAGCCGTACTGCCGCGCAGCCGAGCGAATGTCGCTGAGATTATCGATATCGCTTCCGCCGTGCTTGCGACCGTCTATCCATTCAAGCTATCGGCGCGGCTACTCGGAGTTACGCTGTCATCGCTGACCAACGACCAGGACGCTAATGGTGCGGAACAACCGCCGCTCGATCTGGATTTCTGAAACTCACATGGACGGTCTGGTATCTTGAAAACTCTTCAGCCCCTGATCCTGACGGCGCGCATTTCCGACGGCGACCTCGAGCCATTTAATCGTCTTCGTCAGGAGTACTTTCCACCGGATCGAAATTTTCTGTCAGCGCATCTGACGATGTTTCACCGTCTGCCCGGCGAATGCAGGGAGCAAATTGTCCAGCATCTTATCGAGGTTGCGGCAAGGTATGCTCCAATCACAGCTGACGTCAGTGACCTTCGTCATATCGGCGCTGGTGTCGCGTTCACGATTGCCAGCCCGGAGCTTCGGGCCATCCACGCCAGACTGAGGGGAGCCTTCATGCCGTGGCTGGGTGGCCAGGACATGCAGAAGTGGCAGCCCCATATTACGATCCAGAACAAAGTCTCAAAATTGGCGGCGGATACCTTGCACGCAGCTCTTATGGAGAAATTCCGACCGCATACAATCGAGATTATCGGCCTCGATCTGTGGCGGTATTTGGGTGGTCCGTGGCAGCACGAAACCTCCGCCATGTTTGGCCAAGCTCGCTGATGCGAATCGCCACGGCGCCAACTGAAACAGCTTGGCAGTTCAGCCTTTATACTAGAATTAAGGGCTTTGACGTGGGCGTCCGCGGTCTCGTCCGAAAACGAAAAAGCCTGCCGCGGGAGGAAGTGCGGCAGGCTTTTCGAAAAGAACGAACAACGGCTTAAGAGGAGGAGTGCCGCTGTTCCGACAGAAGTCTGCGCCGGTGACACACCAGAACCCACTGCAAAAATTTTCGTCATTTTCCCTAGCCGTGATCTTGAAACTGAATTTTTGGAAAACCAGATATTTTTTCACTGGATGCCGAAAGGGCCAGTGATCGCTGAGGTGCCGCGAGCTCGGCACCTTCGTACCCATGTTGCTTCAAGGAGGATATGGCTATGGCAACATCTTATGACTATGCACCGCTTTTCCGCTCAAGCGTTGGCTTCGACCGTGTCTTCAATCTCCTCGAAAATGCCCAGCGTGCCCGCTCGATCAGCGACTGGCCGCCCTATGACATCGTCAAGACGGGTGATGACACCTATCGCATTTCAGTGGCGGTTGCCGGCTTCTCACAGGACGATCTGAACCTCACGTTCCAGTCGAACCTGCTCACCATCACCGGAAACAGGGGCGAAGCGCAGGGCGAAGGCTATCTGCACCGTGGCATCGCCGGTCGGCCTTTCGAGCACCGTTTTGAACTCGCTGATCACGTTCGGGTCTCTGGTGCCGATCTGACGAACGGACTGTTGTCAGTTGACCTCGTCCGTGAAATCCCCGAGGCCCTCAAGCCCCGCAAAATCGAGATCCAGACGAACACGTCCATCCCAAAACAGGTGACCACGCCCCAGATCGAGGCTCAGAAAGCCGCCTAACCAGCTCGAATACAAGGGGCGCCGGTTATCGGTGCCCCTTTACTTTCAACAATCGGGCTCTTTGAAAGGAGTGCGCCATGAAACCCGATATGTTCGAAATACCGGTTACGATTTTAACCGGCCTAGGTATGCCAACACAAATACGATCGGTGCTGCAGGCCTATCGATTTCTGCTGGAATGGCCAAAAACAAACCATGATGCTGCACACGCTGTGTCATTGAAAGCCTGCAAAGCCGCAATCGATGGCGAGGTTGAGCCGGAGACAGCACGCAGCATTTTTGTCGCCTTCGCAGATAAACACGACCTACTTGCACCCGATCTTGCCGTCATCGCGGTAGCCCGCCGCCGGCACGGCAGCGATCCACACCTGCGATGACCTTGATGCACTATCCGTCGTGAGCGAAGATCGAAAAGCGCGCATGCAAAATCCGCACTTCGTGGGCACGAGACATCTTCGCCGTCGCGCAGCACGCGCTTCGACCCGCACCACGGTCTACTTTTTCCTTGGCGCTTATCAGTGGAGGATGATCGCCTCGATCCCGATCGGAAGGCCGATCCTGAAGAATTTATCGCCATGCTTCGCAAGCAGGGCCCTGCCTTTGCAGTGGCGGATGATACGAAGGTCCTGCAGCGCCCAATGCAGTATGGAGAGCGGAGGGAGATCCGGCTCGTTGAGAACCTTATTCACCGAATAGAGGATTTCCGGTTCATACCCGGGCCACTGAAATTCACGTGCCGCCCATTCGACACATTTCCTGTGAAAAGCGTCTAAGGATTGCGTCAGCGATATGCCGCCGTTTTGCTTGACATAGCGGAGAAGCTTCATGCCATTGGTGGCAAGTGGGCTAGCTGTCGGTTCGCCCTAATGAAGCGCGGGAGACACATACAAAGGGGGAGAGCGTGGATGCGCGGAACATGGAAAGTATAATGCCGTAATAACTCACCGCCGTCTGCCCCGACACGATTTGATTTCGAACCACTGGCCCGCCATATCAGACACAGGCGCCATGACTTGAGGCCTGGATGCACGGGCGATGACGGCAGCAATTGGATTGTCAGCTCCAGTCAGAGACACTTCGGTACTTCTGAGGCCCACGCCTACCTCCAGAAGATTAGCGCCATCCCGGCCACGACAAGTGCGCCTCCGGCCCACGCAGCGGGCGCAGGTAGTTCCCCGGTCTTCAGCCAGAGCATCGGCAGGATAATCACGGGTGTAGTCGCAGACAGCGTCGAGACGATGCCGACTTTTCCGCCCGAAAGCGCGAAGAGAAGGAGCGTCATGCCGAAGGCCAGGGCGATGATGCCCGTCATGGCCGTTTGGAAGAACACGCTCTTGGTCAGCGGCCCCTTCGGCCCGACCGCCTCGATTGGCAGCTGGGTAAGCGCGGTCAGGCAGAGGGCGCCGACCGCAACACGCAGCATGGAGGCGGCCAGAGGATCAATCCCGGTCGCCATGACGGGCCTCGCGATCAGGGAGCCGATCGCCTGGCTGAGCGCGGCTAGTACGCCGACGAGGACGCCAAGCCAAAGCGGTCCCTTCACGGTCTCCCATTGGTGCATCTGCGCCTTGCGCTTGCCGAAGAGGAGTGCGAGCAGAACCCCGCAGAGCGTCAGGCCTGCGCCAGTCATGGCGATACCGGAAAGCTGCTCGCCAAGCACCGCCCATCCGAGCAGCGCGGCGATCGGGGCGTTGAGGGCGAACAGGATTCCCGAGCGGCGGGGGCCCAGCCGGTTCAGGCAGGTGAACAGAAGCGTGTCGCCAACAAAGATGCCGATGAAGCCCGACAGGAGGAGGGGCCATAGTACCTCGGGCTGCAGTTCCCGCCATGTCCCCGACGCGAGCACGTAGAGGCCGAGCAGGAAGGCGACAAAGAGCTGCCGCGTCCTGTTGAAGACCAGTGCTCCGAGATATCCTGCGGGGCCCGCGGAGAGGAGCCCTGTCAGCGCCCAACAGGTCGCGGCGCCGACGGCTGCCAGCTCATATATCGGCATCTCGTCCTCCTTATTCCGCGACAGGCTTCATCCGGTCGCCGACACTATCTGTGCTTGCGCGCCCATCTCAGGTTCTGGGTCAGCCCGCCATAACCGTAGGCATCGCCATCGACTGCGTGGACCAGAACATAGCTCGCCTCGTGCACCGGGCCGACAAGTGCGTTCATCTCGTCATAGACGCGCCGGACCCATTCGGTCGTCTCGTCCTTGGTGTTCGTCTGCTCAGTGATCGAGACCTCGACATAGAAGGTTCCAACCTTCTGGTCGGCGACACTCGATCCGGCAACGATCCAATCACCGGGTTCGGCGCTCTCGACGAGGACCGCGGTGACACCCGGGTCCTTGTGTAGGATTTCGGCCGTCAGGCGAGACAGCAGAGCCGCAATTTCCTGTTTCGGATCGCGTCCGTCCTGGGGTTTCGTGTAGCGGGCTTTGATCATGGGCATGGGGCATCTCCTTGTTGCCGGAGGACCTTGCGCTAATCTCACCATAATGAGAAGATAATCCCTGATACTTCAACCATAGTGATTTTATATGATTGATCTCGAGAGCGTCCGCCTGTTCATTCTCTCCGTGGAGCTTGGCAGCCTGACGAAGGCGGCCGAGGCGGCGGGAACCGTGCAACCTGTCGTCAGCCTGAAACTGAAGACGCTGGAGCAGCGGCTGGGCAGGCGTCTGATCGACCGCACGCCGAGGCACCTGCGCCTGACGGAAGACGGCCAGGTCTTCCTGCCAAAGGCACGGGAGCTGCTCGCCAAGCACGAGGAAGCGTTGACATTCGGCAACGAAACACCGCTGAACTTCTCGCTCGCTGCCAGTGATCATGCGATCGGGGGTCGCCTATCGGCGGCCATACGGGCGATTCGCGTGGCACTTCCCTCCAATGCAGTCATCGAAGTGAACATCGGCTTCTCCCGGAATGTGAAGGAGACCTTCGCATCCGGCCACGCGGACGCCGCCATCATCCGGCGTAACGGCGGCGGCTCCGAAGGCGAGATCCTGCGCACCGACAGGCTGGGGTGGCGAACGGCTCCGGGCTGGCGACCGCGCTCGAACAGCGCCATCCCGCTAGTGTCGCTGGGATCCGAGTGCGGCGTCCGGGAAATCGCGGTCGCGCAGCTTCGAAGGGCCGGCGTGGACTGGCGCGACGCCTTCATCGCCGGAAGCTGCGCGGCCCTCCATGACGGAATTCTTGCAGACGCGGGTGTTGCACCGATGGGCGACATCTGTGCCCGTGGCCTGCCCGACCGCGGCGCCGAATTGGGGCTGCCACCGCTGCCGCCTTCAGACATCGTCCTTCTTTCACGGGCACGAACGCCGGCCCATGCCTCGGCGATCAGGGCGCTGGCCGCGGCTGTGTCGGGCACGGCGGGCTAGGCGAAGAGCGTGAACCTGTTACTTCGCCAGCTCTGTCTCTGCCCGTGGTGCCACTTCCCGAGTTCCGATCGACGGCGGGAAGACATGAAATGCGGTGAGGTGCGCTGGAGCGATCGGGAGGTGCTTATCCCGTCGGCAGCCTTCAAGAGCTCGAGCTCGTCCTTCTTTGGACAGAAACCGTTTCGGCTCACCTGCCGGACCTGCTTGATCTCTATAAATATCGAGGCCTATATCGATCGCCATCGCGGTGTCTTGCTAGGGTCGGCAAAGGATCTAGGCACTCTGTTCGTCAAGACGGTGAAGACAACCAGTTTGGACGCGGCCTACGACTACCAAGTTCTATGAGGCCCCTGATTCAGCGCTATGGATCTACAATCCCTATACCGGCCGCGGTGCCATCAAGGGTCTGCTGCCACACGGCCCTCATAACGTCCGGGATTTCCTGGCACTATGGCCGCTTCTTGCCACAGGATAAGGCGGCTTTGGCTGCCAAGATATTGAACCAGGTCTGGGAAGCCGCGTAACGACCGGCATGGCTTTGAATGGAGCGGTGCGCCACTCCATTCCCTGACGCGTCCTCATCCTATGACGTCTAACCTTGTGTCGGCGACGATTGGTATTATATGTAGGTACATACCTACATCGGAGTGCAGTGACATGTCTACCCTCACGAGCCGCGAACTCAATCACGACGTCAGCGGTGCCAAGAAGGCCGCGCAACATGGACCAGTGATCATCACCGACCGGGGCAAGCCGTCGCACGTGCTGATGACCTATGACGACTTCAATCGTCTATCCGGCAAGCGCCGCAACCTGGTCGAGATCTTGTCCATGCCGGGGCTTTCCGAGATCGATTTCTCGCCCGAGCCTGCCGAGATTGTTTCGCGCCCGGTGGATTTGTCTTGACCTATCTGCTCGACACCAATGTCGTCTCAGAACTGCGCAAGATCGGTGACGGCAAAGCCGACGCCAATGTCGTCGCCTGGGTCGGTCGGGAAGATGCGGCCTCCTTCTTCCTCTCGGCGATCACCATCCTGGAATTGGAGCGTGGTATCCTTGGGGTACAGCGGCGCGATGCACGCCAAGGCGCCCGGTTGCGGACCTGGCTCGACAGCCACGTCCGGCCTGAATTTGCCGGCCGGATCATTGCCATCGACGATGCGGTTGCGACGCGCTGCGCCCATCTGCACATTCTCGATCGGCGCAATGAAGTTGATGCTTTGATTGCCGCGACCGCGCTTGTTCACGGGCTGACAGTGGTCACCCGCAACGTCAAGGACTTCGAAGGGACCGGCGCGATCATCGCTGACCCTTGGTTGGGATGATTTTGCTGTGTGCAGTTTAAAAGCCTCGTGAGGAAATAACCGCACGGACCGTCTTTGCCAAATAACGATCGATAATGTTGCATTATCGCTCGCAGCCCTGGCGACCGGGAAGGCTGCCGGTATCGTCGCGCAGAACCGTAAAGATACCGTTACCGTCTCGACGCTGGGGGCGTGAGCTCCGATGAGATGAAATGAAATCGCAACTTCATCCAAGTAAGGCGCATTGCTCCCGGCCTGTCCCTTTTCCCGATAACTCGCGGCCCAGCTTCCCAGGAGGCTTCGTAACTAAATATCCATTGTTATTATGGCACCAATGCTGACTCAGAGGGCAAACTCCACGATCACGAGTCCGACGGCAAGGGCGGGCTGAAGGAGGCATATGACCAAGAGACCCATGAGCCCGCGCGAAGCGGCGGCCCGTGCTCTTTGCAGAAAAGATGGTCACCCGGAGAATATCCAGTTCGAAGGCCGGCCGATGTGGGAGAGCTATCTCGACACCGTGGATGTGGTGCTGGAGACCGCAACGCCACTCTCGATAGAGGCGACGGCGTTGCGCATGACCGAATTGATCCTGGAGGAACATCGCAAGACGATGATCCATTTTGATGCCAGCAAGGCGTGGATATTCGAGACCTATCAGCAGTGCCTGGCAAAGCTGAGAAAACTGCCGTGACCGGCAAAGCGCTGCCGACCCTCCTCCCCTCCCCCGGACTGGACAAACAGGACGCCACTTCGCGATTTACGGCTTCTCTTTCAACTTGCCAGGTTGAGGAGCTTGTATTCGATCAACGTCGAGACAAGTGCAATCCTTTGCTCGTCGCTGATTTCGCCCGGCAATTCGCGCACGAAAAAGCTGCCGTTATGCGCGATGAATTCCAGAGCTGACCGGGCCGTCTGGTCGACCGCGAACACCGCTTCACCCTCATTGCTCAAAAGTTCAACCATGTCGTCGTCATCCTGCAGGTGGAAGGCGTGGCTGCGAGAATTGACGATGCGCCGATCCAGCGTGACGTTTTTCTCGTCGTACCAAAGGTCAGGTAGCGGCTCGCCGAACAGTTCTTCGTACCGCTCTGCGAACATATCCAGCGTCGACGGCGCCATTTTCGGCAATCCGTCTACAGCCGGTGCGGTACTCGGTGCATGCTGAATGTACTTTCCGAAATTCGCCCTGCAGTATTCGATGTACTGGCGTGTGAATAGAATAAACTGGTGCCAGATCTGATCGATCCTGAGCGAATACATCCCCCAGGCGATTGTGGGGCTGGACGCCGTCAAAACGAGGTATCGCTTTACCTCGCGGAAGAGCGCTTCTGCCTCTTTGGAGGAACTGACGACGTGGTCCTTTAACAGTTTCTCGACGAGATACGGTGCTTCGAACGCTAGAGCTTCAGCATGGTCATTCGTAGCGATTGATGACGTCGGCACGGCCGTGGTCATTGAGCTTGCGCCAGGCACTGGCAGGTGCATGGCACGCAGTGTGTTCCATCGCAAATAATTTCGCAGGTGCAAGTATCGCGAGCCTGGGCCCTAACTCTCATGCGAAGCCCAGCTCGCCGCACATCCGCCATGGCTCCGTTCTGCCTGGGGAAGGCCGCACCTTGTGCGCTCGTAGAGCTGGTCTGGCTGATGACTGCGTCTCGCCGGACCCAAACGGCGACCGCGCCGAGACTGGATTTCGGCAAGTCGGCGGTTGCGACGATGTCGCTTTCGGCGATCTCGATACCACCGGATAGCTCATTGAGCCGGAAAATCAGCCTTATGTGCCCCTCCCGGGTCGCCGGCGCAACAAATCCGGTGAATGCAACAGCATTATCACTGCCGGCTTCCAGTAGCCGGGATACCAAAGCATTGGTTTTCAGGCCCTTTGCTGGGTCCGGTTCTTTAGCCATCATGATCTCCTTGTGGACCGTGATCCACGAAAAATTCATCTCTGGTAAATTGGTGCCGACAAAATGCTCGACCTGCGGAAAAAATGGTTGAGTCAGATCGCGCCAAGTTCAAGGCCGGCTGCTTTTCGCTTTGCGGCGAATCCAGACGCCACACCGTCAACTGCTTCACGACGTCTGCGCCGATATTCTGTCCAGCTCCATCTTAAAGCGGTAGGACCGACGCCATACATTCTTTAATGCTCATATATATGCACGAAGTTGTGGTGATCGGCAACAGGATGCTATGCAGCTGAAGGGCACTAGCCGGACTGATCATCCGTGTCGAGCGAAGCCAATACGGGAGCTTCAGTACGTTTCTTGCGGGAACAAAAGTTCATGGCAGTTGGGCTATGATCGTGATGCCGGTTTTTCTTGCCACACTCGTGACGGTCCATAATCGTTTCACCCATGTGAGCTTTGACGCGTTCAACGAGGTGGTGTCGATCGGCATGTGACGTTGACGATGAAATCGAAAGACGTCGTCTCCGACGAGGTCAGGGCCAACCTGATTGGATTTCTGCAGGGCCTATACGAGGTAGGTTTGCCCATGGTTGGCAATTGTTTTACCCAGGACGAGGTCCTCAGTGCGCTGGTATCCCTAGACCGAGAGAGGGTCATAGCCATCCACTTTGAGCACTGATGGTCATGACGGCTGCAAGAAGTGGGGATCGTTCGGTAACGAGCGCCGGGGCGAAACCGAATGGCGCTGCGGGGATCATCTAGTCATCGACTATTGGGATGGTTCGCGGCCGCTACGAGCAACTAACGCGAAGCAGCCCACGCTGTTTCCACCGTTGGCTTAAATGTCTTCGTACTGAAATCTACCGAACGCCCCTCTCGCCCGACACAATCAGATCGCCACAACCCTCGGGTCAGGTGTGACAAAGCCAGCGTTAGGGTTATTTGGTAAGGCGAATGGCGCGGCGAGAGTCGCCAAGGCGGGATCGTTACAGGGTCGGCCGACAATTCGGGACTAATGCGAAGGACCTTGTCGGCTCGCTTGCTCTTGGGTCCCCGCGCCAATGCCGCGCGTCGTCAGTCAGGTAGCTTCAGGATGAAGGTGTCCATGTCGCGCCCAAAGCTCTCCAAGCCTTGTCACTCGCATCTCCACGAGGCCGACCGCCTTTGGCTGGGGACGGCGAAAACACAACATGAAGCGATCGCGTGTGGGCGCCGCTGCGGGCAGATCAGGACCCGACATCTTTTACGCCTTCGTAGAATTTGCCCTCACCTATCTCCGCAACAACCCTCGCAAGGTTGTCCGTGGTGGATGACTGCATGTTCCATACCCCGAATGCGCACGGATCGTTACAGGCGCTTTTTGGCCGCGAGATCGCGGAATGTGGCGATCCGCTGTGGGCAAACGGATGAGCTCGAAGGAGGTAGCGCCGCTGAGCATCAATCGCGACTACCGGTTGCGTGGCTTTTATGTCGCCATCTTACTGCAGTTACTGCAGAATTCTGGATTTTGACGGCAGTCAATCTCCGGTGCAAAAGCTGCCTGCCCTATTCCCAAGTCACCAGAATCGGACTTTCTTGACCGCTCAAGGGCATTAACCTTTTGTTAACTCAATTTTCCTTGCCCGAATAAGAGAATCGGACATAATGACGGCATATCGCTGGTTTCGGTGATTTTACCGACAGAATGGTCAAAGGCTTTATGAACGCGTTCCCGTTTCCGTCGTTTGAACTCGACGACAAGATATTGATGCAAGGTGCAGAAATCTCCCGCAGGCTTAACCAACTGCGATTGGAGAACTTTCCGCCGAGCGCGAAGAAGACCTTACGCCAGTTTTCCGTGGGGGAGGTCGCCCACTATCTCGGCGTTACGCCAAGCAATCTAAAACGGCTTTATCTGGACGGCAAGGGGCCAATCCCGACTACCATGTCAGGGAATAGGAAGTATTACACCGCGGAGCAGATGTTGGAGCTGCGCCAATACCTCGCAGAAACCGGAAAGAGCGAAGCGAAGAAATATGTCCCGCAGCGCAAGCCGGGCGACAAGCTCCAAGTCATCGCCGTCGTGAACTTCAAGGGTGGCAGTGGTAAAACGACGAGTGCCGCGCACCTCGCCCAGCACCTGGCGCTCACGGGCCACCGCGTTCTCGCCATCGACCTCGATCCTCAGGCGTCGCTTTCGGCCCTTCACGGTTTCCAACCGGAACTCGACCAGAACCCATCGCTCTACGATACGATCCGCTACGACGAGCGGAGCCCAATTGCGGATGTCATTCTGCCGACCAATTTCCCCGGCCTCGACATCATCCCGGCCAACCTCGAGCTTCAAGAGTACGAATACGACACCCCGCTCGCGATGCAGGCTGGCAGCGAGGGCAAGCGGTTTTTCACTAGACTTGGCAAAGCCCTCTTGGATGTCGATGACCGCTACGATGTAGTGATCATCGATTGCCCGCCGCAGCTTGGCTATTTGTCGTTGACTGCCCTCACCGCATCGACATCGGTTTTGATCACCGTCCACCCACAGATGCTGGATTTGATGTCGATGAGCCAGTTCTTGCTCATGCTCGGCAACATCACGAAAACTATCAAGGCGGCTGGTGCTGATGTGAGACTTGATTGGCTACGCTACCTAATCACCCGTTTCGAGCCGCAAGACGTCCCCCAGGTTCAAATGCTCGGCTTCATGCAGTCGATGCTTGCCGAGGAAATCTTGAAGACGCCCATGGTGAAGACGACTGCGATCTCCGACGCCGGATTGACAAAGCGCAGCCTCTACGAGCTGGATCGTTCTAACTTCACCCGAGGAACCTACGACCGCGCCATAGAGTGCATGGATGCTGTCAATTTTGAAATTCAGGGGCTCATCCATCGAGCATGGGGGAGAATGTGATCATGTTGACCGCCGTCAAAACCTGGAAGGCATTCTGCAGAATCAACCACTTGGCGATTCGAGGATAACGAAATGGCTCGGAAGAACCCATTCATGAACGTCATGAGCGAGGAAGCGCCGGATAACTCCAAGGCTATCCTCGAATACACGAACAAGGGTGCCTCGAAGTCGCTCATCCATTCCTTGGATGAGATGGCTGCGCAAGCAGATCGCTTTCTCGAAGGGGAGACCGTTGTTGAACTCGATCCCGCGATTATCGACGGCTCGTTCGTTCGGGACCGCCTCGAAGACGACAAAGCTGATTTCGATGAGCTCCTTTCAGCAATCCGAGATCGCGGGCAGGACACTCCCATCCTTGTCAGGCCGCATCCGTCTGCCACGGGGCGATACATGGTGGTATTCGGGCATCGACGCCTTCGGGTGGCCAAGGTGCTCGAGCGGAAAGTCCGTACAGTCGTCAAAGACCTTAAGGACAGCGATCACCTCGTCGCGCAGGGCCAAGAGAACTCCGTACGGGCAAACCTGTCCTTCATCGAGAAGGCAATGTTCGCAGCCGAGATTGCCCGCCGTCAGTTCGATGGCGACAACGCGATTGTGCTTTCCGCCCTGTCTGTCGACCGAGCAACCCTGTCGAAGATGCTGGCCGTCTCTACCATTCCCAAACTGGTGCTTGACGCCGTAGGTGCTGCCAAGGGCATCGGCCGGGATCGGTGGTACGAACTGAAGAGCCTGTTGGAACGGCCATCGACACTCGATAAGGTACTGGACTTCATCGAGACAGCCGACTTCAAAGCAAAGGGCGGCGACGACCGTTTCAACGCCCTGCTAACTTTCGGGAAGAGTGTCGGGAAGCAGGCTCGTCCGAAAGCAATGAGAACCCATAAGTGGTCTTCGGACGACAAAGCCGTGTCAGCCGATATCAAGGCGGACGGCAAGACATACACGTTTGCCCTGAAAGCAAGCGATGCGGTGGGCTTTGGTGATTTCATCGCTGATAACCTGGGCGACCTGTACCAGGCATACCGGAAGAAGTTGGATCAACAAGGAGAGTAGACGGCAAAAAGAAAAAGGCCCCCAAACGACCAAGTCGTGGAAGCCCTTCTCGTATTCCCTAAGCAAGAATGAGAATCGCATTTCCCCGAATCACAGTCAAGAGTCTTTGGCATCGTTTTGGTGAGCAGATTTCTTTTGCCTTTTAGAAGGTGAAGAAAATGCAGATTGGAAGTGTGACGACGCCCTTCGGGCGGCGGCCGATGACGCTTGCCTTGGTAAAGGGCCAACTGGCAACAGCTGAAGCAAAGTCCGGTCGATCGGCCGATAAGTGGAAAGTGTTTCGCGACGCCTGTGAGGCTCGAGCTGTACTCGGTGTGACGGACCGAGCACTGTCTGTGCTCAATGCGCTTTTGTCGTTCTATCCCGACCAGCAGTTGGGCGAGGAGAGGGGCTTGGTCGTGTTCCCCTCGAACAATCAGCTGACAGTGCGTGCTCACGGCATCACCGGCTCCACCCTGCGTCGGCACCTGGCTGCACTCGTGGATGCCGGTCTGATCATCCGCAAGGACAGCCCTAACGGCAAGCGCTACGCCCACAAGGACAAGTCCGGCACGGTCGAAGACGCTTTCGGCTTCAGCCTGGCGCCGATGCTTGCCCGAGCGGCCGAACTCGCCCACATGGCGCAGCAGGTAGCTGCCGATCGCAAGGCGTTTCGCCTTGCCAAGGAACGTCTGTCGATTTGCCGCCGTGATGTTCGCAAGCTGATCTCTGCCGCCATGGAGGAGGGAGCGTCGGGTGATTGGGGAACGATCGAACAACATTTCATCGGCCTTCTCGCAAGGCTCCCGCGCACGCCGATAATTGGTGATCTGGAACCAATTACTGAAGAAATGGAGATGCTGCGCGACGAAATTGTCAATCTGCTGGAAATGCAGGTAAATTCAGAAAAACCAGACAGCAATGCTGTTCAAATTGAACGCCACATACAGAATTCAAATACCGATTCCATCCATGAATCTGAACCTAGCTCCGAAACGAAGCAAGGTGCAAAACCGAGCCAAGCCATCAGACCCGCAGGTCAGCTGATAAAAGCTTTCCCGCTTGGAATGGTGTTGAGGGCGTGCCCCGAGATCGCGATGTATGGACCAGGCGGATCAGTAGGGAACTGGCGCGACCTGATGGCGGCGGCCGTCGTTGTGCGGTCGATGCTTGGCGTTAGTCCGTCGGCGTACCAGAACGCCTGCGAAATCATGGGGCCGGAGAATGCAGCAGCGGCGATGGCCTGTATCCTGGAAAGGGGAGGGCAGATCAACTCGGCCGGTGGATATCTGCGTGATCTGACCCGACGAGCGGAGGACGGTGAATTCTCGCTTGGCCCGATGTTGATGGCGTTGTTGCGTGCGAATAGTTCGGCCGTCTCAAAGGCGGGTTAGTCTACAGCGCTGTCGTCGGCGTCCTGTTAGGGAGATGCTCCCCCTTTCGGTAAGGTGGCGACTGGGTTTTAACTATTTCGGTCTAGGAAACCTGCATGAGCTACGACTGGGACGGGAAGCGCGCAAAGCGGATGAGCATCCTTCAAAGCATCGCTTTCGGGATGGTGATCGTGCTCGCATGCGGTTTCGTCGCCGTACTTCTCGGACGGCCTTGAAACACCCTGTTCATCTGATGAATAGATCAACTTCATGTTGATTTATTCCCATATTGGGAATATATAAAGCCATGCAGGTTGTCGCGAAGTCCACATTGAAGAAGTTTTGGGAGGTTCATGACCAAGCCGAAACGCCTTTGAAAATCTGGTATGCGACAGTCAACGGTGCTGATTGGGTAGGGCCATCAGATGTTAAGGCGATGTTTGGTTCCAATGTCGATTTTGTGAGTGATAATCGCCTCATCTTCGACATTTCCGGCAACAAATACCGCCTCATTGTTCATGTTTCCTACCGTTTCAAGCGTGTTCTTATCAAGTTCATAGGCACCCATGCCGCTTATGACGCGATTGATCCGGAGACAGTGTAATGGAAAACATTAGAGCCATCCGAAACGATGACGACCTCGCATGGGCCATTGCCGAGGTCGAACAGTATTTTGTCAATGAGCCAGATCTGGGAACTGCGGAAGCCGATCGCTTTGACGTTCTCTCCGTCCTAATTGAAGCTTACGAAGATGAGCACTACCCCATCGACGCGCCGGAGCCCATTGAGTTCCTGAAGGCCCACATGGCAATGCTCGGTCGAAAACAGAGCGATCTGGCGAAACTTTTTGGTTCGACCCCGCGCGCCTCCGAGGTGCTTAACAAGAAGCGAGCCCTCACCGTCGATATGATCCATAGACTCCACAAAGAGTGGGGCATCCCTTCCGACCGCTTGGTTGAACCTTACCATTTAGCAGAGCCTGAGCGGGCCTACGCCTAAGGAGCGTACTGTTACTTCGTTGCGGCACTAATCCGTACCGTCACCAAGGTCTAGGAAATCTGCATGTGCTACGACGGGGACGGGAAGGGCGCAAAGCAGATGATGCGCTGTCTGTCTTGTATATCACTAGCCCATATTCGTCATGCGGGATGTTCAATGCGGACGAGGTCGGCAAGGATTATCCGCAATTGCGGCCATGGCCTTTCCTTGAAGTGAGAGCCGGGGTCCTCTGTTTCAATGATCGAATGAAGTTTGGCAATGATGTCCGAGGTTGTAAGAGCGGGCGCCTCCCAAAGGGAGTTTGCCGAAGCTTCTTCAATGCCCGCGATTTGGGTTTCCGCATGACGGGTCCTGCTATAGCCGAACTGCTCATCAGCAGCGTTCCATTTCTTGATCCTGGCCGCCAATTCGGATTTCGCCGTCTTCCGTGCTTCCGGCATTGCGTCCCCCGGTAACCAGCTGTCGATTTCCTGGCAGGTGCGGACGACGACGGGTTTGTCTTCGCCCGGTATCTCCAGCTGTAGGACTGGAAAACCGCCGGCGGATTTCAGGACTTCCGTTTCCAGTCTCTGTTGCTGGTGGCACAGCCTCTTTCCTTCTTCATGCGCGTCGTACCAAGCGCGCCAAAGTGCCAACACGTTTCCTGGGGCGATGCTTTCTTGATCGCTGGAGGGGTGGGATGCACCGGGGGCTAGGGCGCTCAGATAGGCCGTTGTGGCAAAAAGCATTTTTCTGCGGGTTACTGCCGGCAAAATTCTGTCACTCTCAGAATCAGTCATGATCCGAGCTCCTTGCAACTAGATTTCGGTTAGAGGGCCGATAGCGAGCCCTGAAATGTGCTGGAACCTTATTCAGATTCGGTTCGGTGACGTTGCTGAGCATCCTGTCAGCTCCATGAGGATGAGATCTTTCAACATGGCCCGGAGTTCCGGCCAAGGGGTCGTTTTGAGTTTCAGGGCGGGATCTTGCGTGACGATCAGGCAATGGAGCTTCGCGGTAACTTCGATCAGGGAAGACGGCTTTATAAGCCCCATAACACGACCTGTTATCCCCGCCTCTTCGGCAATGTCTTGCTCTAGCGCAACAGCGGCACTGTACCCCAACCGTCGGTCGGCATTTTTCCATGATCTTCGACGTTGCCGAAGTTCGGCGCGTGCCTGGGTGATCTGTTCGGCGTCCAGTTGGAAGGACAGTCGTTGGATGTCGGCAAAGGAATGAACGATAACCGGCCGATCGGCTCCCTCAATTTGCAGCGCCACCGACAAACCGGCGGAATTGTTCAACATCTTCGCTTCAAGCTTTTTTCTGAAATGATAAGCCCGCATTCGGCGCTGATAGAGTGCGTACCATTGGGGCCACAATTCTCTTACAGGCGTTGGACCAGGCGCCCTTCGCTGACCATCAGCTTCTATGACACGTGCACTGAGCAGACGTGCGGCAACGGGGAGAAGATTTCGCCGATCAATGATGGGCGGCAGATTTTCTGCCGCCCATGTCTTCGAATCATGATTTCTACGAGTAATTGCGGACAGAGTTCTGCTATTCTCAGAATCAGCCATGATCCGAGCTCCCAACAGTTTGATTTTGGTTAGGCCGCGTGTGGTAGGCGATACCGACAACGGTCCGGAAAGTTAAATTCGTAACATGGATACGATATCTGCCAATGCATCACATTTCAACAACTAATCGTATCAGTGTTACGAAATGACGCCGATCCAGTGTAAGATGGCGCGGGTGGCGCTCGGCTGGGGCACCCGAGACTTGGCTAAAAATGCTGGCGTATCGCCCGATACAATCGCCAGATTAGAACGCGGCGAGCGGCTTCGGGATTCAACCGTGGAGGTCATCCAAGCTGCCTTCGAAGACGCGGGCCTAGAATTCATCCCGGAAAATGGCGGTGGCGTTGGGGTCCGCTTCTCCAAACCAAAAGATTAGTCCAATGGAGAGGGCTTGAAGCAGAGTGCCCGCTCCCGCCCTGCGGCGTCTCAGGGACGGGTAGGGGCCTCCAGGGGTAAAAGCTTGCTCGCCTGGTCGATGACCTTTCGCAGCTTTCTCCACCCCGGTAGATTTGGCTAATCGATGCGTTCCTCAACGGCTTTCAGCATCCATCCGGTGCAGGCAACGTCTCCAGCCGCTTTGTATCTATCAACGCGCTTGAAGCAGGCTCAATGCGGGGGCGGGCGTCGCCATCGTCCAACGGGATCGTTGCGACGAGCAGCTCGGTTTCCTGATAGGCCAACGTTATACGCTGCCGTTTCTCCACATCGCTTTCGATGATGACATTGAGGGTGAAGGCAGCGTTTTCGATAGATGTTCGGTCTCGTCGTTCATGCTGGATCGAAAGCCCCTTTGAATTCCGGATCGGCATAATATCGGAGCTTGCGGACCCACGCCGGCCGTTGCCCCTGTCTCAAGAGGATCATCCTGTCTTCGGGTAGTCGCATGATTTCGTCCGCGTTGATAAGATCGCGGGCCGAGATGTGTTCGGAAGAGGAGTTTTTACCCTCGCTCCAGGACCTGGTGACGTACTGCGCATCGGTCTTGCCGATCGAGCGGGCAATGAGTTCGGCCGTATCGATATCGTTGACACCGAACACCTGAAGGACGGCGGCGTTCGACTGGAAGGTGCCGGCACGCTGTCCATAGGTGGCGCGCAGTTGATGGGTATCCTGGAGGATCGGCCAGAGCTGTACGCCATAACCGGCCATCAGGCCCATGGCGCGTTCGACCGGAGCCAGATGGCCGAGCGCAGCGAACTCATCGAGCAGGCAAAGGATTGGCCGGGCAGGGGAGGCGGGCTCGCGCGCCATGTCGGTGAGGCTCTGGGTGATCAGCAGCCGCAGCCATCTGGAATAGGTCGAAAGCCGATCGGGCGGCAGCACCAGAAACACCGTCACGTTGTGGCGCTTGAGATCGGCAAAGCGGAAATCCGATCGGCCGAGCACGGCGGTTATACGCGGACTGTCGAGGAAATGGGTGTGGCGTTGCGCGGCCGACAGAACGCCGGCCGCCTCCCGATCGGACTTGCCAAGATGACGATTGGCGGCGCGTGCGATCAGCCCGTTAGCCTCGTCCATGTCCTGCATTCGGGCTAGCAGAACGGAAAACCGCTCAGGCGCAAGTGTCAGATACTCGCGCAGCGTTCCGAGATGCCGGCGCCCCGGGGATTCGGCCACGGCAATCTTGAGGATCAGCCCCGCAATGAGCGCCTTTGCCTCCTCATTCCAGTGCGCATCGCCACTCGTGCCCGGCTCGTCGAACACGAGGGCATCGGCCAACGTGTTGGCATCCTCCGCCACATCGAGGCCATCGGGATCGAGCATGTCGAGGGGATTGAATGCCGAGGAATGTTTGCCCGTGACGCCGAATGGATCGAGGATATGAACCGGGCCGAATTGTTCTCGCGCACGACCCGTGACTCGGGCATTCTCTCCCTTTGGATCGATGCAGATCACCGAGCGATTGACAGTGAGCAGATTGGGAATGATGGTGCCGACGCCCTTGCCGGTTCGTGTCGGCGCCATGGTCAAAAGATGCGCCGGTCCGTCATAGCGTAGCAGCTTGTCGGTCTCTGGATCACGCCCGATCAGCAGGCCGTCATCTGTTGCGGAGAGTTTTTGCAGTTCCTTACCCATTGCCCAGCGGGCGGAGCCGAACACGGAAGAAATCGGAACGTCCGACATGAATGCCGAGAAGAAACCTCCCACACCGAACACCAGCGGCAGATATGTGGCTATGGCATGGACAAGCTGGCTGATCTGCCCGTACTCAAAGCCACCGATCAGATGGATGAGAAGGTTGGCCAACAGCAACAGCGCCGAAAATAGCACGCCGACAACAGCGCATCCGAAAGCGAGGAACGGAGCCTTAACGACCGACTTCAGAAAACGGGAAACCGTCATTCCGGATTTCCATGGCTAGACCCTTCAGGCGATGACCCCGGCAGGAGGATTTCGTCGAACAAGGCCGTGTCGCCATCACGCGTGAGGAATCCGGGCAGCTCCGCGCGCAGCCAGTCGCCGAGGCGGCGGGTGGAATCGGCATCGTTGGAATTCTCTAGCCGATACAGTACCAGCGCGCCGAGCAGAACCTTGCGCCTGGTGTCCTGGGCGCGCTCCTGTTTTCCCAGCCGTGCCTTGAGCATCTTCTTGCGTTCTTCCAGTTCGGAGATGCGCTGTTCGATCGTTTTGCGCGGCATCTTCATCCCTTTATTTCGTATTGCCGGCCGAGGTCTTCTTGAGGCGAACGAGGATTGTTTTTGTGTTGTCGGCTGCTCGCTCGACATCGACGATGCCCGAGGCTTTGACGAGATCGCTCAGCCTCGGGAAGCCATAGTTGCGTGCATCAAAGTCGGGCGCTTGCTTTGCCAGGTGCCCGCCCACCTGAGCCAGATTGGCTCGGCCGTCTTCCTCGGCGGTGGCGATTACAGCTTTGGTCAGCATGTCCCGAGCCGCCTTGTCGAGACCCGCCTTTCTGGGCGCCGCTTTGGCGACGGCAGGCTTGGCCTCAGCTGGCTTTTGGGGGGCAGGGGCCGCTGCCTCTTCGATCTCTTCGGCCGGCGCATTGAGCACGTCGAAATAGACGAACTTGTCGCAAGCCGTAATGAAAGGACGAGGGGTTTTGCGCTCCCCAAACCCATAGACCGTGACGGCCTGTTCACGGATGCGGGCTGCAAGCCGCGCAAAATCGCTGTCGCTGGAGACGATGCAGAAACCGGAGAAGCGGCCGGTGTAAAGCAGGTCCATGGCGTCGATGATCATCGCGCCGTCTGTGGCGTTCTTTCCGGTCGTGTAAGCGAACTGCTGAATGGGCTGAATCGAATGTTCGAGCAGGCATTCCTTCCAACCCTTGAGGTTGGGCCCGGTCCAGTCGCCATAGATGCGTTTGACACTGGCCGTCCCGTAGTTGGCGATCTCGGCCATCAGACCAACGACTATCTTTGGCGAAGCGTTGTCGCCGTCGATCAGCAAGGCCAGTGTTCCGGAATTGTCTGTTGCCATTTGCTTCTCCCGATGGTGCAACGAGACTACATATCGTGTCGTCTGGAACAACCCTAAATATGTATTGGTGTTGTTGCGTCTTGCATAATCCCGACGGAGGGAGCGAAGCGAGTGAAGTTACAAGGGCGCACTTACGAGTTGCAGGGCAACTCAGCGCTTGATATCCTCATTTGCAATTCGGAGAATGGCATTTGGCAATTTATCATTGCAGCATGAAGCCGATAGCCCGCAGCGGCGGCCGTAGCGCCGTGGCGGCTGCCGCCTATCGGACTTCGACGATGATGCTGAATGAGCGCGACGGTCTGGTGCACGACTTTACCCGCAAGAAGGGTGTCGAGCATGACGAGATCATTCTTCCGGAAGGTGTGCAGGCGGATTGGGCACTTGATCGCTCTTGCCTTTGGAATGCTGTCGAGCATGCGGAAAAACGCAAGGATGCGCGGGTGGCCCGCGAGTTCGAAATCGGGCTTCCGCATGAGCTGAGTGCAGAGCAGCGGCTTTCGCTGACACGGGACTTTGCCCGTGAGCTGGCCAACCGCTATGGCGCAGCAGTGGACTTCGCCATTCATCAGCCACACACAGAGGGCGATGTCCGCAACTTCCATGCCCACGTGCTGATGACAACACGGACAGTTGGTCCTGACGGTCTTGGCGAAAAGACGCTGATCGAACGCGAGAACAAGTGGCTGCTGAACCACGATCAGCCGACTTCGCATATGCAGCTTCGCTATATCCGTCAGGCCTGGGAAAACCACGCCAACCGCCATTTGGCGCGGGCAGGTCTTGATGTCCGGATCGATCATCGCTCGCACTTGGAGCGCGGGCTTGAGATCGAGCCGACTGAACACATGGGTGTCTTTGCCTCGCAGATGGACCGGCGTGGGTTGGACGTCTCAAGGTCGCGGATCGACGAGAAAGCGGCACGCCGCAATGCCGCGCTCATCCGGGAAAAGCCGGAGCAGGTTCTGTCGATCCTCACCGACGAAAAGAGCGTGTTCGACCGGCACGATGTGGCGCGGGCGCTGCATCGTTACATCGACGATAGCCAGGGTTTCCAAAATGCCTTTGCGGCGGTCATGGCGTCATCGGCATTGGTCGAACTTCAGCCGGAGCAGAACGGTGAACTGGCGCGATACTCGACCCGGGAAATGCTTGAGATTGAGCACGCCATGGCCGCGAGTGCTGAGCGACTGGCACAGTCCTCCAGCCATGGCGTTAATCGACATCATGTCGATCAGGCATTGAGCCTACAGGACGATGCGATCAGGGCAAGAACCACAGCATCACTTTCTGGAAAAGTTGAACACGGTGAAATGCTCCTCGTCGATCGGGAGCGGGTGATCGAGCGATCCGGCTTAAGCCAGGAGCAGCGTATGGCCGTTAAGCATATCACCGGGCCGGAGCAAGTGGCGGCGGTAATCGGCTTTGCCGGCGCTGGCAAATCCACCATGCTTGCCGCCGCGCGCGATGCCTGGGAGCGGCAGGGGTATCGGGTTCAGGGTGCCGCTTTGGCTGGCAAGGCAGCGGAGGGGCTTGAAGAGTCCTCAGGCATTGCTTCGCGCACATTGGCCTCCTGGGAGTATGGCTGGCAGTCGGGGAGGGGACAACTCGGCAAGGGCGACGTTCTCGTCATCGATGAGGCGGGTATGGTGGGAAGCCGACAGTTGGCCCGGTTCGTGATGGAGACCGAGGCGCGGGGCGCCAAGCTGGTTCTGGTCGGCGATCATGAGCAGCTTCAGGCGATCGGGGCGGGATCTCCGTTCCGGGCGATTGCCGAGCGTGTGGGTGCGGTCGAGCTTTCCGAAATCCGTCGGCAGAGCGAGGGCTGGCAGCGGGAGGCGTCGATTGCGTTTGCCACGCACCGGACGGGTGAGGGGCTCGCGGCTTATGCCGATCGTGGTGCTGTGAACTTCGCCGACAATAGGGACGAGGCGCGAGCCGGTTTGGTCCGCGATTATCTCTCCGATCTGGAGGCGCGCTCATCTGGATCGCGGATTGCGCTGGCGCATCGCCGCGTCGATGTCCGGGCGATCAATGCCGACATTCGCGCATCGCTTCAGGACAGCCATCGGCTGGGGCGCGGCGAAGAGGGTGGAGAGCGCACATTCCAGACCAATGACGGCAAGCGGTCGTTCGCGCCAGGCGACCGGATAGTCCTGTTGGAAAACAATCGCGACCTTGGTGTGAAAAACGGCATGCTGGGAACGGTTGAGGCAGTCGAACTGGGCGCACTACAAATACGTCTCGACGGCGCAGGGCAGAACAATGCCCGTTCCATCTCCATACCGGTGAATAATTACCAAGCCTTTGACCACGGCTATGCAACGACCATTCATAAATCCCAAGGGGCGACGGTCGATCGCGCCTTTGTCATGGCGTCGGGCACCATGGATCGGCACCTGACCTATGTGGCGATGACGCGTCATCGTGACAGTGTGCAGGTCTATGCCGGCCGAGATGAACTCAAGGATATGAAAACGCTCAGCGCCAGCATGGGCCGAACGGGCGCGAAGGAAACCACGCTCGATTACACCCGCGCCTTTGCCGAGCGGCGAGGTCTTGCGGAAGGGTTTGGCGCTCGCAGCGAAGTTGCCGTTGGCCTCTCGCCTGGTCGGGCTGAGGATTGGCCTGCGGCTCACTACAGCGCTAAGGATGAGCTCGTTCGCTCGCAGGCCGATCCTCAGGCTCGAGCCAGCGTTGAGGCGCAGCGGACCGGGCAGGATATCGAGGGCACGGCGGAAAAGGTCGAGCCGCTTGTGCCGGCGCTGACGAAACATTCGCGCGGCATCGAGGATGTGGCCCGCGAGAAGGCCAGGCCGGACTTTGAGCGGGCCATTCGAGCAGTGCGTTCCGTTGGTCGCAACGTTTATGCGGATCCGGACCGTGTTGCCGCCTCGCTCAGCACAACGATCGTCGACAAGGGCATGGATGGGCAGGCGCTGGCGAAATCGCTTGCCGAGCGTCCGGATCAGTTTGGGGAGTTGCGCGGCAAGTCGGGCTTCCTGGGTGAGAACAAGGAGCGCAAGGCGGCTCGCCATTATGCCAAGGCGCTCAGCAATCACGTTGCATCGGCCGGTCGGACCTGGGAGCGTCGGCTGGAGGCAGAGCGCCAGTCCGAGACGTGGAACCGCGAAAAGCGGGATGTGATCGAGGTCCCGGGGTTGACGCCACGCAGCGAGGCCATCTTGAAGCAGTTCGACGGAATGTCCCAGTCGGAAGTGCCGAAATTCCTTGAGAAGATATCCGGCACGCCGGAAGGGAAACAGGCCCTCGATGAGGCGAGACAAGTCGCGCAGGCGCTGGAACAGCGGTTCGGCAGCGCTGATCCGCGCGACCTGAAGACGGAAAACCTGCGGTTTGCGCCAGAGGTCATCGCCAAGCTTGATCGGATCAAGGATGTCGCCCGCATTGCCGATCGGGCGCAGCGGGCGGAGCTGTCGCGTCGGTACGAACTGAAGCGCAGTCTCAACAAGGGGTTGGGATTGGGGATGTAAACTATGACTCGCCCTGAATTGCCCCGAGTTCCGCTCTCGAAGCGGAACAACATTCGCGTGCGGATCACGTCGCTAGAAAGCGAACGTAGACCGATAGCACAGCAAAATGACCGCGATAGGCAGGGTGGAGCGAGCGATTAAAACCAACGCATGGAACCATTTAATGCGGGCGACTTCACTGCCAACCTTGACTCCGCGACAGTGTTTTTGGAAACAGGAGAAGGGAACGGTTCTGAAACTATTTATTAAATTTATCAATATTTTAGCAAAAATCAGATAAGCATATTTATGGAACTTTGTTAAGTCGGCCACCCGGAACTGCGGCATAACCGCGACGGCAGCCAAAGCAATGGCTACCAAAAGCTCGGCACCAAGCCTGGCAGGAGGACGGATTTTACCAATGATATTCTGAACCGTCGAGCCGCTATCAGCGCACTCGGCATCGGAATGATGCAGACGATGTTCCCAGCCCGCGGCCCCTTTTCCTGGAAACTTTCTAATCGAGGCCGCTGTGAACGCCGTCGACAAAAGGTGCGGCTCTTTGCGCCGATTAACCTCCGGTGAGGCGCCGATGGTATTGGTGCTGCGAAGCTTAGCCCGATGCTACTTTGGAAAGGCCTTGCAGCACATTGCGCTATAATCCCCTCTAAAGTATATTAGGCAATAGAAATGTATCGCAGAGTGTGATACAGCGTTCCACAATCAATCGTGTTCGCAGCCCCATATGGGGGCTGTCGGAACAACGCTCGTGCCCGCGTTTCGCGTTAAACAGCGGGGAGCGGCGCATGCCAAAGTTCTACTTTCATCTACGCGATGGCGACACGTTCGAAGAAGACACTGATGGCGTCGAACTGCCCGATGTGGACAGTGCACGAAGTGAGGCAATTATTGCTGCCCGGGAAATTCTAGCTGAACAGATTTCTTTCGGCCTACAAGTCGGTGACCAAACTTTCGAAGTCACCGACGAAGAAGGCTTTATGTTCTTTAGACTGGCATTCCGGGATCTCTTGCACAGCTGAGACCAGCTGGGCGTCACATGCCTATATTTTACTACAATCTCAGATGCGGAAATCCCCTGGCTGAAGGCACGGTAGGTGTCCATTTGCTCGATCAAGAGTCGGCTCGGTTACAAGCCAAGGACGCTGCGCGGTATATGCTATCTCAGAGATCGTCGATGCGCTTCTCTCTAGACGGGCAAATCTTTGAAGTGTGCGACGAGGATGGGTAGCGCTCTTCAGCATTAGTCTAAAAGACGTGCTGCACAGCTGATGTGACGGGCGGAGTTGATCCGCTGGCATTCACAACCAAAGCCTTATTGATTGCATCCAGCGCATCGTCCGGTGTCCAAGGCTTGGCGAGCCATGGGCGTCCCTTGAACACCTCTCCAGCTTCAGACCGCGCACTGCCGGTACATACGATGAAGGGCACATTGCGGAACGCCAAAACGTGTGCGACTTCAGTACAGTCTCCATCGTTTAGATAAAGGTCAAGGAGGGCCAAGGAAGGGGTGCGGCGTTCAAGATATTCGAAGCAGTCTGCACAGGAAGTGACTACCGTGACGTCATGGAAACCTGCATCCTTAATGGTGGTTTCCAAGTCGAGGGCTATCAGAGCCTCGTTTTCCAAGATGAGAATTGAATGTGTAGCCATGGATCATTTCCGATCATTACAGATGCAACCGCGTTCCGGGGCAGGATCATAGGCAGTCAACGAGTGAGCAGCGAGGTGCTTTTTGCAATGTCGACCAATCTTCGATCATTGACACGGAGTGGTTGGCACTCCTTCACGCGATAAGCGTAGTGCCCTTAGTGCCTCAGATTTGCGACGATCCGCAGTACGCTTCGCGGTGATGACTGCCTCGGCTAACCGCTTCGATTCCAAAATTGCCTCGGGCTCAGAACCCTCGCTTGCGCTTCTTTTTTTGACAATCTCTTCCATAATCCTACCTCCGCTCGCCACTAATCGAGACGGCGATGCTGCAATCAGAAATCAGTCTAGTTCTAAAAGGTTGCAAATCCAGTCGTTAGTTGGGATTGTACGGTATCGAACATTTAGCCAATACGGGTCAGCGCGGCGGCTGAGACGTTCGCAAGAAGAACAGGCCGAACACGTTGTCGGGCTTTTATGGGTCAACCGGGAGGAATGGACGGGGTTCGCCTACGTGAAACTCGGTAAGCTTGCCGGCCATCCCGCACATCCCACCATGTTGGCACGCATAGCGATTAGCGGATCGCCTTAACGCCGGAACAATGCATCCTGCAGATCTCGGTGTTCGACTGGCTTTGAAAGACGCGGCACAGATTCGTATCGGGCTGGAATATCCTTATCGTCATAGCCCGTCGCGAAGACGAACGGAACGCCTCGGGAGAAGAGTAGGTCCGCCACGGGAAACGCCATGTCACCGTTCAGATTGATGTCAAGTATGGCGGCGTCGATGTGTGTATCACCGGAGGCGAATGCCAAAGCCCGGTCTAAGTTAGGGGCCGGGCCGACGATTATCGCACCGGTTCGTTCGAGCCAGTCTACCAGCTGCTGAGCGATGAAATAGTCGTCTTCCACAACAAGAATGCGCTTCCCTGGGTATAAATTTTCTTCGCCCATGTTCGTTCTTCCTCCGCAGCAGGTTGTCACTAGCTGCCTGCCGACAAGCTCTTGAGTGCGGCATCCATAAGGACGTCGGCGGAACGCTTATACTCCTGAGCACGTTCCTCGAACGTCGCAGCGGCGGCGGTTCTGCCGGCTTGCAACGCCTCTCGTATCATCTTTTCCATCAGAACGATGCGCTCGCCCATCACCCTAAGAGCGATGCGCACTGCCTCGTCAACTGAACCTTCCTGTTCGTGGGCGAGTGCCTCGGCGGTATATCCGTGCCCCACCTGACAGCGGAATCGCAGCGGCGTGCGCCTGATCTGCGATAATGTCCCCCCGCATCCGGGACAACTCAAAGGGACGGGATCGGCGATTTCTGCGATCGTTGGAGAGTTAGACGGCCGCCCCATGGCGATCGCCACCTCAAGCGCAACGCTGGACGGTGCCGCAACGGTCGGGCCCGCGCCTTCCAGCACAAGGCGGATCAAAAGCGCAGCCAGATCCTTGGCGGGAGCACGGTAGTCAACGTCACTCGCCAGCAACGCCGTTTGTGGCATCTCGCTCTCTACGGCGTCGCGGGGGTTTTGAACAACGGTTAATCCGCCACAACGTTTCAGGTCCGCCAACCCGGAAGCCCCGTCGTTGAGCATGCCGGAAAGCAGAACTCCAATGGCTTCGGGTCCGGCGCTGATCCCTACGGATCGGAACAGCGGATCGATCGCGGGCCGCGCCATGTTCTCGCGCGGTCCGCGGCCCAGGCGAAGAACCCCCCCGTCCATCACAAGATGGTGGTCTGCGGGCGCCACGTAGATATGCCCTTCGTCTATGGGCTCACCGGCCACCGCAGTGGATGCCGGAAGTGTGCCTCCACTGTCCAGTATCGCGGCGAGCAGGTCCCGATTGCCCGCTCCGACATGGACTGCGATCAAGACCGACGCCTGCAGGCTCTGTGGCAACTCCTTGCATATCTGCCGGATCACCTGGATCGATCCTGCTGACCCGCCGATTGCAATGATTTTTCCCATGGCCCGTTCACCTCGTGCGGTTCAATGCTCTAGCCGTTGGCCGGCGATTTCAATAACTGCAGCAACTGCGCTTTGAGTTCGTTCGAACTGTAGGGCTTCGTCAGGCGCGGCCGGTCGCGATGCCGTTCTTCAATCGCCCAGTCACTGTAGCCACTGCAGAGGAGAAACGGGATATCGCGGCTAGCGAGGATGTCTGCGACTTCGTACGAGTTGCCGCCCCGGATGTTGACGTCGAGGATCGCGGCATCGATCGGCGCCTCCTTCGCCAACCGGATGGCTGCGTCAAGGCGAGATGCAGGTCCGACCACCTGCGCACCCATGCCCAGCAGGGCGTCTTCTATCACCAGCACGATCGTCATTTCATCTTCGACGACCAGCACCTGGCGGCCTTCTGCTCTGTCCTGACTAATCATTGGCGTCCTCCTAAGGCCACGGGACGAAGTTCTCCAACTTCGGCGGTGAACGGAAGTTCG
>NZ_JAFCXF010000028.1:0-30065 GCF_049898205.1 Pararhizobium sp. DWP3-4
CTCTCAACGCAAGGATCCGGCGCGCCATGCAAGACAAGGGCGCGCTGGCGCGGGGAGAAAGTGTAGGACCTGGAGGCGATGGCCACCGCGGAGAAGAACCCGGCCGCCTCGGCCGTGAAATGACGTTCGAGACGAATGACGGCAAGCGATCATTTGCAGCGGGAGACCGGATCGTATTTTTGGAAAACAACCGCGACCTTGGTGTCAGGAACGGCATGCTTGGAACGGTGCAGACCGTCGAACCGGAAGCAATACACGTTCGGCCTGACAGTGGTGCTTTATCCGGTCCGGAGCATAACCGTACCGTCTCCATACCCGTAAAAAGCTATCAGGCCTTTGACCACGGCTATGCGACGACGATCCACAAGACGCAGGGAGCAACCGTCGACAAAAGCTTCGTGCTCGCCTCAGAAACCATGGACCGGCATTTGATTTACGTTGCCATGACGCGGCATCGCGACAGTGTGCGGCTTTACGTCGATGGTCACGAGTTCGCCGATCGCAAGGCTGGCCGCCTGGTCGAACATGGCAAGGCCCCGTATGGACAGGATCCACAAAACCGCGACAGCTATTTTGTAACGCTGGAGACAGATACAGGCAAAAAGCAGACGACCTGGGGTGTGGATCTCGAGCGGGCGTTGGCGGCGAGCGGAGCGAAAGCCGGAGACCGGATCGGCCTTGAGCACAATGGATCGCAAACCGTGCGGCTGCCGGGTGGTCAAACAGCCGAGCGTCATTCATGGCTGGTCAGAATGGGTGACGAGCTTGCCGTTCAACGTCTTGGCCAACGCCTTAGCCGGGACGGCACGAAAGAAACGACGCTCGACTACACCAGCGACTTTGCCGCCCGGCGCGGTATTGCCGCCCGGGTTGCCGTCGCGAGTGAGATCGCTCTCGGGCGTAACGTAAACCAAAGGCAGGATTATCGTCTCGCTGCTGGGGATCCAGCAGGCGACATTCAGGGCGAGGTATGGGGCGAGCACGGCGGTGTTGGCGACCGGATTGGCTCTGATCGCGCCGGCGAAGATGGCCGAGATGGTCAGCGGTCGGCCCTCGAGAAGCCCGCACCGCTCGTGCCTGCTGTCAGGGATTATGCTTGCAGCATTGAGGACGTTTCCCGCGCCAACGCCATGCCGGCGTTCGACAGGCATTGGCAGTCGGTACAGTCCGTTGCCGAGCTCGTTTTTACCAATCCCGGCGAGGTCACAGACCGGCTGCGCATCGCGATCATCGAACAGAAAGGCGACGGCAGGGCACTCGGCAAAGCGCTTGTCGAGCGACCCCAGCAGTTTGGAGATCTGCGCGGCAAGACCGGATTGTTCGGTGACAACAAAGACCGCAAGCAGGCGCACCGGTTTGCGCGGTCGGTGGCTGCACATGTCGAGGCATCGGCAGGCACATGGCACCGGCGCCTGCAGGAAGAACGCAGCGCCGAGACGTGGGTCAGAGAAAAGCGCGATACGGTCGAGGTGCCGGGTCTGACACGCCAGAGCGCCCAGCTTCTTTCCCAGATCGATACTGTCGCGGTCACGCAGCGCAATCGCTGGATCGATCACCTGCGATCAACAGCGGATGGCACGCAGGCACTGGATGAGGCAAAGATCGTCAATGATGCCTTGCACCAGCGGTTCGGACACTCCGATCCACGCAACTTTGCACCAGAGCTCAGCCGCAATACCGAGCTGATGAAACAGGCTGACAAAATCATCAATGTTGCGCGCATCGTCGAGCGCACCCGGATGGCCGAACTCTCTCGAGACCATACCCTCAAACAGGAGCTGTCACGCTCGAAAGGTTTGGGATTGAGCCGATGACAAACTGGCTCATTCATTGAAGCAAAGCCAACCGCTGAAGCCACTGCCTGTATCTACCGTTTCTCAGATCACATATGTTATGGGTCGGACGATGGCTGGCAACCTGCTGTACAATCCAGGCGCCGGCGGTCAAATGGTCCGGCAGGGAGCCAAGAGAAAACCCTGCGTGGAGCGACTAGTTCCTGAGCCTGCGAAACATCCCGGCGAAGCGGCCAAACTCTCCCTCCTTGTCCTCGAACCAAGCGTCCAACGCACGATAGGCGATCGCGGTGGGTGCTTCACTTCCATAGAGGGCGTGTGCCTGGGTAATCATTAACTCATCTGACAGATCGCCTTGGCTGGGGGCGTGCCTGTTCGTCTGCTTCAGCTTCCTCGATCGTTGATTGCGCGCCACTAAGTCTCCCATGTCTGAGTGATTGTTAATGTTCGCCGGACGCTTCGGTGCCAGAACTGTTGCTCGAACCTATCGCAAGGCCTCAACCGAAGGGTGTCTTTGATGCCTGACCAGCGAGCGGGCAATATCGATGATATCGTCCCGCGAGGCGGTTGGATCCTCCATATTCCAGGCAACTCCCATGCCGATCCTGAAATCCACTCCCCTCACCTTTCGGAGCTCGAAATTACGGTTGGGGAAATCTCTCGTCCATTGCGGCGCAAAGCCAATGCCGAGACCGGCCGATACCAGCGAGATCAACGCAAATGTGTCGTCGCAACTATACGCGATGTTGCGGGCTAGATCATGCTCGGCAAACATCTCCGCGAAATAGCGTTCGGTATAGGAGAGGTTTTGGCGTGAAAATGAGATGATCTTCTGATCCCGCAGGTCCTCGATGCCGATCTCGGCCATTGCAGCAAGCCGGCTGTCCCTGGCGACGGCCAAAAGATACTCGTCATTGGCCATCGAGAAGAACCGCAGGCTGCCAATATTCTCTACCGGCCGGATGAAGCCGAGGTTGATCTGGCCAGATTCCAGACCACGGATGATGTCGCTGGTTGAGCCGCTCTGGATCTGCAGCTGGATGTCGGGATATTTTTTAGCGATCTTCGACAGGAAGGCCGGCAGCACGCCGATGGTGGCCGGATAGATGGTGCCGATTTTAATCTTGCGCACGGTCTTGCCGGCAGCCGAGCGCGTCGCCTGCGCGCTCATGTCGATATCGCTCAAGATCCGCACGGACCGGTCATAGAAGGTCTGACCTGCTACCGTCAGCTCGACACGCCGTGTGGAACGGATAAAGAGCTGCACGCCCAACTCCCGCTCCAGCGCCTGGATCTGGGTGGACAACGCCGGCTGGGCAATATGCACCCGAGCCGCTGCCCTGCCGAAATGCAGTTCCTCGGCAACCGCAACGAAGTATGTGAGTTGGCGTAGTTCCATGATGCCAACTTCCTAGAAGTTAGTGTGGGTGGAAGTATGATACGCGCAGCGGCTCGCACTCCCGGGTGGGAGCGATTATGATCATGACGAATCGTTTCAGCACAATTGCAGGCTGAACCGAACCTACAGCGCATTAATCGCCCTGTAAAGGCGAAAACGACATTTGGTGGCGATTTTGGTTTCAGCTCAATGCAGAATGGCACGTGTCGCGCTGGGATGGACGGTCAAGCAACTTGCTGAAACAGCAAACGTGTCTACGAACACTGTGGTCCGGCTCGAACGCGGCGAGGAGCTCAAGACACGCACGATCACAGACATTCGTCACGCGTTTGAAGGGGCGGGAGTTATCTTCATCGACGGGCACTATTCAGGATATGGCGGGCCAGGTGTCAGGTTGCGGAGCGTCGGTTCTTAAGAAACTGTCCTGTCAAAGCCGTTCAAGATATGATCCTTTCAGGACGCCAATCTGCCAAGCACATTTGAATATGCTTGTCTTGATGGGAACCGAACCATCGACACGCGCCTTAGATTCCCTAAGCGATTGAAACATTAAGAAATTCAGAACAGCGGAATGTCCACCGCGGCACAAGCATATTTATGGAACTTCGACGAAACAAGGATCCCCACCATTAGAAAAAGCGAGGCGAGTATCATACGGGCGAGCCCGGAAAATCGACGGTTGTGACCATTTTCATTACTTCTTGCAATTCACCGATTGAGAAGTTCGGCATGCCTGAACAGGTCGCGACCGCGACACACTTAACGGCCCCAGCGCCTCTACCTGGCTCGAGAAGTTTTCACGCGTGTCGGCATCGACGATGGCGACAGGCGCGGCCAGGATAAGCCCCGCTGCGTTCCCGGCCGCTGCGGCGGTGCCTGTTGTCGCTGCCAGAATCGTATCTCCGAGACCGACGCGATTGTCTGTGAGCGTCTGGCCGTCGGAGATGCGCGCACCGATGAGCCGCACGATCTCAGGGGACTCAGCGAATTTCCCGTGGTTGAGGCTGTCGCCCGCCTTCACCTTCGTAAGGTCTATGACGGTAATTTTGTTGTCGGCGAGTTCCTGCTTGTAGGGTTCCGTTTCGGGATCGATCGAGCCGAGGCGAGCGACATCGCCCCAGACACGGCGTGAGACGGCGAGCGCCTTGTCATCTCGCGATACAAACAATGTGAACTGCGGATGCGGGTCGCCCATGTCAACAATCTGTGAGCGGAAGACATCGACGTCGACGTCGGGGGCCGCGAGCATGACGTTCTTGAATTTGGTCGGAAGCCCACCGTTGCGGATCGCCATTTGCCGGAGCGCTTCGAGCGTCAACCAATTGCCCATCGAATGCGCCAGGATCGAGACTTCCTTCACTTCCGGGTCCTTGGCAAGATACTGGAACAGGTTCTCCAGGGCATTGCGTGTATAGTTGGTGCTTTCGCGGTCGTAACCGTATGCGAGCAGGCTGCCACGCGACGGCCACGTCACGAGAATCGGCGCACTGTGGACGCCAGAATCGCGGACGATCTGGGCAAAGCGGTAAACGCTGTCCTCGAATTTGGTGTTGAAGCCATGGATGAACACCAGGGCGCTACCATCCGGCGTTTTCTTGACCGACGTGCTGAGCCACGCCTTGGCGGCGTCGATATCGATCATGTCGGTCTTTAGCGCGCGAAGTCGGTTGCAGGGTTTGGAGGCAACTTCTTAGGCCAGGCAACCTCCCCGACTTTACGCGCACTGTCCGGAGGAACCGAGACTGTGATATCAGCAAAGTTCGGCGCACGCGCTCGCTCGCCTGTGAACATCTCGCCTTGGACCGTCGACTGGCTACGGGTCGTCGCGATCAGCATATCGACCTTGTGAGACTGCGGAGCGGTATCAGCAACGGGCGTCAGCACATTCTTCGGATGGCCCCCGCATCCTGCCAAAGCCGAAACCAGGACACACGCCAAAAGGTTTCGGCCGCGATATGACTGACCAATTTTGTCGCATCGATTGCTGTGGTCCACTGAAAATCCCCATTCCATCCTCGGCCATCTGCGCCCCCGCCCTGATGTTTCAAAGGGTTGTAGCTTTGAATAAGCGAACCCGCGAGTCTGTTTTTTTAGATAGTCAAATGTTGCGACACCTCGGTTCGCCTATCAAAGACGTAGACAAAGCTATGCGCAGTTCGCTACGCTCACTTCAACGACCAATCTATTATATTTTTTCTTCTTTTATGGTCCGCTAGTACTGCTATTCTCCATCAAATTTCTCGAAGCCCAAAGTTTTTGGCCATGTAACGTACAGTAACACAATCCCCAGAGGCTGCATGAACCCCATAACAACGGCGGCCGGCGAGCGTACTGCATACCAACCCCTTCTGACAGGATGGAAAACAATGAACCCGGTGAATCACTTAAAAACGCGGTGACCGTTACTGCCCTTCTCATGATGGTGGCGACGCTTATCCTGCCCGCATCGCCTGCCGAAGCCCGACGTGTCGCCGCAGGATGCGGAACACGGGGTTGCGCCGCAGTGGGACGCAATGGTGCTGTCGCGGTGCGTCGCGCCCCGGTCGCCCGTCGCGTTGTGGTCGTCAATCCTCATCGCTATTGGCGTACGGGCGGTGCGATCGCGGCGGGAGCCGCTGTCGGTTTTGTGGCGGGGGCGGCAGCGGTGTCACTGGCTGGAACACCTCCGAAGCCGGGTTACGGCTGGTATTACACGTCTGCGAACAAGACAACGGGCTTCTGGGATATCTGCCCTAAGTAGACAAACGCGCGCACCGAGGAGGATAGGCATTTGATCTATAGAGGACTTCTCTCGGTGACGGGTGTGGTCGAAGCGGTAACGGGGGTGCTATTGCTGGCTGTTCCCGCAATTATGGTCCAATTGCTTCTGGGTGATGCGTCGTTGAACCGAGGCGGCGCGGTCGCCTGCCGCATCGCCGGGGCGGCCTTGATTGCATTGGGAATTGCTTGCTGGCGCGGCGAAGCGGGTGGAGCACGCAGGGCCGATCGGGGCGTGGTAGGTGCAATCCTCTTTTACAACATCGCGGTGATCTGCATTCTCATTGCTGCCTGGATAGCTTCGGGCATTGCCGGCATTGGATTTTGGCCCGTTATCCTAACCCATGCGGTATTGGGCGGTTGGTGTGTGATTGCCCTATTGAAAGCCGTTCAAGGATTAACGTGAAGCCAGTAATATCAGCTATTTTTTTGAATGCAGGTCCTGTTGCCGCAATCGGTCGGGTGTGCTGAATTGCATTAACCGTCGGCGGCAGGGCAATAAACCAATACAACAGGGAGGGTCAGATGCGCAAAGTAGCGGTGCAGTTTGGTGGAGTGCTCGGAATCGTAGCCGCCGGAGGCCTGGTTGTTCTGGTTAGCCCCAGTCGGGCGTTGGCGCAGGAGCCTGTCCGCACCGACGTCGGCGACATAGACGCTACCACTGGCATAGACGTGTTTCCCAAGAAACGTCCCTACTCCCCATGGGCAGGTCGGAACTTTCCGATGCGACCGCTGTTCGGCGACACACACCTGCACACGGCGCTGTCGTTCGACGCCGGAGCCGGAGGCGCAAGGATTGGGCCGCGCGAAGCCTATCGTTTCGCCAAGGGAGAGGAGATCACCGCCTCGAGCGGCCAGCCTGTCAAACTATCGCGTCCGCTGGACTTCCTCGTTATCGCCGACCACTCCGACAACCTCGGATTCTTCTCCGATTTCCTCGCAGGCAAACCGGAAATCCTCCAGAACAAGCAAGCCAAGGCCTGGTACGAAAAGATACAGAACGGCCAGGGAGCCGAAGCTGCCTACGACATCGTCATGTCGTTCTCACAAGGGAAGTTTCCGAAGGACATCTATTACGGTCCAGGTTTGCCTGCATACAGATCAACTTGGCAGAGCATCATCGACGCTGCCGAGGAGGCGGACGAGCCGCGCCGCTTTACCGCCCTCATCGGGTATGAGTGGACTTCGCTTGCGAAGGGCAACAATCTTCATCGCAACGTAATCCTCAGGGACAACGGCGACAAAGCCGCGATGATCGAACCGTATACGACGCAGCCCCCTCTCGGCAGCAATGACCCACGCGATCTGTGGAAGTGGCTGGCGAACTACGAGGACAAGACGGGTGGCCAGGCGCTCGCGATCGCCCACAACGGCAACCTCAGCAATGGCACGATGTTCCCCATCGTCGAGTCTTTCACCGGAAAGCCGATTGACCGCGAATATGCAGAGCAGCGTGCCCGTTGGGAAGTTCTGTATGAAACGACCCAGATGAAGGGCGACGGGGAGACGCACCCACTGCTCTCGCCGAACGACGAGTTCGCCAGTTTTGAGCGTTGGGACAAGGGAAACCTCGACCTCAGCGAAAAGAAGACGCCGGACATGCTCCAGTACGAGTACACGCGGTCCGCTTTGCAGACCGGCCTGCAGCTCGAAACCGCGCTGGGGGTTAACCCATACAAGTTCGGGCTTGTCGGCAGCACGGACTCGCATACGGGTCTCTCGACCGCCGACGACGACAATTTTTGGGGCAAGATAACCGCCAACGAACCGAACCCAACGCGGGCGGAACATCCTTTCATGCAAAACAAGGCGCTCGGCCTCGCCATCACGGGCTGGGAACAAACGGCCTCTGGGTATGCCGCTGTTTGGGCGCAGGAAAATACTCGTGCCTCGATCTTCGACGCGATGAAGCGCCGCGAGACCTATGCCACAACAGGGCCACGCATGGCAGTCCGCTTCTTTGGCGGGTTCGACTTCGAAGAAGCTGACGTGAAGGGCCGCAGTCCGGCTATCGCTGGATATACCAAGGGTGTGCCGATGGGCGGCGACATCGGTCCGGCAACGGACGGCAAGACCCCGACATTCCTTGTTGCCGCACTCAAGGACCCCATTGGGGCTAACCTTGACCGCTACCAGATCATCAAGGGGTGGATAGATGCTCAGGGAGCAGTGCACGAGAAGGTTTATGACGTCGCCTGGTCGGATGATCGTAAACCAGGGACCGACGGCAAGCTTCCTTCGGTCGGCAATACCGTCGATGTCGCCAATGCGACCTGGACAAACACGATCGGCGCATCCGAGCTGATCGGTTACTGGAAGGACCCCGAGTTCGATCCGGCGCAGAAGGCGTTTTATTACGGGCGTGTCATCGAGATACCAACCCCCCGTTGGACTGCCTACGACGCCAAGTATTTTGGCGTGAAGATGGCACCGGAAGTACGCATGGAGACGACCGAGCGGGCCTATACGTCGCCTATTTGGTACAATCCTTCATGAGCAACGGCGGCTAAAGCTGTTGTCAAATGCCGAAAGTGCAGGAGGTCGAAATGACTGTCGTCCGCAGGATCGTCGGCGAACCGCTCGTACATTTTTTGTTGGCGGGTGGCGTAATCTTCGCTTCTTACGCGCTGATCAACCAGTCGCCTGTCGCTCAGGACAAACGGTCAATCGAGGTCGGGCAAGGACAGTTCTCTCAATTGTTCGAGACGTTCTCGCGCACATGGCAGCGTCCGCCGACCAGGTCGGAGCTCCAGGGTCTTGTCGATGGTTATGTCAAGGAAGAGGTCTTTTACCGGGAGGGGCAGGACATGGGCCTCGATCTAGATGACACGATCTTTCGCCGCCGGATGCAGCAGAAGCTGGAGTTTCTGCTGGAACCCAGCGCGGAGGAAATGACGCCCACCGACGGCGAGCTCGAAGCGTATTTCCATGAACACGCAGGAAGATACGAGCAACCGACGAAGCTGGCATTCCAACAGATATTTTTCAGAAGTTCCCGCCCCGGCGACGAAGGCGAATTAGCGGCAAAAGCGTTACTGGGAAGACTTAGTGCTGGCTCGGTCGATATTGATGCGGAGACTTTGGGAGACGCTTCGATGCTTCCGTCTGGCATTGGCCTGACCGACGGAAAGGATGTCGAGGCGGTGTTCGGCCGTGAATTCCTCGTCGGCGCGCAGTCGGGGACGGTAGGAAAGTGGTCAGGACCGTTCCGGTCATCCTACGGGGCTCACCTGGTTTTCCTTAACCAGAGTGTTGCGGCGGGGGGCACCACGCTCGCGGTGGCGCTGGACAAGGTTCGGCTTGACTGGGAGAGTGACCGGCGGAGGGAAATCACAGACAAACGATACGCCGAAATGAGGGCTAAGTACGATGTCAAAGTCCTCTGGCCTGCCGAGCAAGCATCGTCCCTCGTCAGCAGTTCCGGTGTCGAATGATCAGGCTCGTTCTATTCGCGCTCGCGTGCCTTGCTTGGGCGGTTACAGCGCAAGCTCATGAATTGCGGCCCGCGTTCCTCCAGATCGATGAAACGGCTCGCGGGCAATATGCGGTCACCTGGAAGGTGCCCACTCGCGGTGAACTGAAGATGGCCCTCTACCCCCGTTTTCCGAGTATTTGCCATCAGCTTTCGGAACCCGTTGGAGGTTTTGTCGAGACAGCCTATGTCACACGCTGGCGCATGGAATGCGACGGTGGACTGGCAAAACAATCGATCTTTGTAGATGGGCTGTCGTCTACATACACCGATGCTCTTGTCAGGATCGTCAACCTCGACGGAAGTGTCCAGACAAGCCGCGTCACGCCGCAATCCCCCGAGATGATCGTAGCCGCCCAGCCGGGGGCTCTCGAAACGGCCCAAACCAATTTTGTTCTCGGGGTTGAACACATCATAACGGGCTTTGACCACCTGCTCTTTGTTCTCGCCCTTCTCCTTCTTATCCGAAACACGCGGTCATTGCTTTTGACGATCACCGCGTTCACGGCTGCTCATTCGGTAACGTTGGCATTTTCCGCGCTTGGCATCGCATCGGCTTCGCAGCCGCCTATCGAGGCTTTAATTGCCCTTAGCATCATGTTCGTCGCCGCCGAAATCCTGCGTGACAACCAAGTCAATCTTTCCAGCCGATATCCATGGATCGTCAGCTTCCTGTTCGGGCTGCTCCATGGCTTTGGATTCGGCGGTGCGCTCCGCGAGATCGGGTTGCCACAGAAAGATGTACCGCTGGCGTTACTGACATTCAATTTAGGCGTCGAGGCAGGCCAACTCGTCTTCGTCGGGGTTGTCCTCGCAGTCATGGCCAGCCTGCGGGCGGCGCTTGCGCTCGACGTTTCGCGACTGCGTCCGTGGCTTGCCTATTTCATCGGCACGGTCTCGGCGTTCTGGTTTGTCCAGCGTCTGGCGGGGTTCAGTTAAGCTGGCGAGGAGGACGAGGGAATGCGCTGGAGGTCAAGCGGATGGGCGTATGCGACGCTACTTGCCGGACAAACCGCGGCAGCCGCTGCTCTGTTTGTAATCGTATTTCCGTTGTTCCGGCAAATCGTGACGCATCTGGGAGAGCGGCAGGAACTAAGCCTTTCTCAGCAGGCCCTCATCATGACCATCGCGGCCGTGCTTCACGTATTATACTGGGCACGCCTCAAGTGGGTAGCCGTCGTCGCGCCGTTTCACAACGTTTTCGCCGCGCACCTGTGCTCGTTTGCGAGCCGTGTAAGCTTCTTTTTTGGAGGCGCACTGTTCTCAGCCCTCTTTTTTCAGGCACCTTCCGGAGATAGACGCCCTATTGCCCGTTGGCCAGACCTTGATCAGAACGGTGTACGTGCTGGTGGTGCTGTTCGGGCTGTTCTGTTATTCGCAGGAACTCGACCGCCTCGCCAAGGCGTTGGAGGACCCGGCGTCAGAAATCAAACAACAGGACCTTTAAAGGGTCATTCGTTCTATTGCTGACCATGATCCCATCACGGTGATATTGCCTAGAAGCAGAAGATTGCGATGAAGAACTGTGCATCCACGGACTCGCCGTAGATTCTCACCAAACAGCACTTGGGAGCGGTACGATCTCCTGCGCCTCGCCGGATCGCTAAAGGTTCGCATCATGAGAGCCGCAGGTCTGAAATGGATGATCCAGATCACCCGCCACGGCTTGCAGGTCTCTTCAGGAACTCAGCCGTGGGGCCGATATCGATCCACTACGCCTGGAGGGCGTCCCCTCGAGAAAACAAGGGTGTTCGTAGACTTCTTCGCCGAGCTGTTCCAGCGGGAGCGGTATCCGGAACGGTTTGCGGGAAGCCTCGGGTAGCGGAAGCTAAGTATTCTCGCCTTGAACGGATACGAACCGGCGGCCATCATTTTAGGTGGGGTGTATTGAAACGCTACCTACGTTGGCAGACGCCACGACGCTGAGCGGGCCGAGCGCGGCGGAACTCAAGCGATCGGTCTCCTGACGGCACGTGTTCGGTGAACATGTGCAGCAAAGCGCGGCGTCACGATCGGGCTTGAGGCGCTGAACCGCTTTGAATGTTACTGTTTAATACGATGGAAGCTTGCGGCCCATATCGACGCAGTCGAGCATCCGGATATCCGCGCCATGTGCGACACGTTCCACAGCAATATCGAAGTGGCCGATCCCATCGGCGCTTTCACGCGAAACAGCGACTGCATCGTCGATGTCCACATTTCGGAGAACGACCGTGGCGTACGGGGGCGTGGCAACATTCCCTGGGCGGAGACGTTCAGGGCGCTGCGCACGAGCGGCTACGACGGCTGGCTGACGATCGAGGCCTCGGCCGGGCGCTGAGGGACCTTGCAGCCGCGACAAAGGTCTGGCGCGACTTTTCTCCGAGACGCCGGAAGCGGTCTATCGCGAAGGCTACCGCCTCATCCGCGCTGGATGGCACGCGGCGGCATAACCGCGCTGAAATCGTTCGCACATTCGCTGATCCTCCATCGCATCAGCAAAAATGTCTCTCAAACAGCAGCAAGCATAAGTCGGAGCCCAAAAACGATCCAGTTATGAGGGATCAGACCCTGACGGAGGGGCCTCTGCCGTGACAGCGGCCCCTCGAATTGGCATTCCTACTTGAATTCGGAAATGTTTTTGAGAGTGACAAGAGCGGCACCCGAGTCGATTAATGACGGTACTTTTCCCCCCGCAATGGAGCGGACGAGCGCGTCGACGCCCAGTTCAGCCATCTTGGCGGGGAATTGGGCGACAGTGGCGTCCTCGATACCGGCGGTCAGCGCCTCTTCTTCGCCGCAGCAAAAGTCGAAGCCCACCAAGACGATCTTGTCGGAGGCGATGCCGGCATTCTTGATGGCGCGCGCAGCGCCGGCCGCCGGAGGACCGCAGGCCGCATAGATCGCCTTGAGGTCGAAATTGGCCGTCAGCAGATCTTCCGCCACCGAGATGCCGAGTTCTTCGGTGCAATTGGTGCCATTACGGCCGACGACGTTCACGGCAAGACCGTCCAGACCCTCCAGCATTCCCTTGACACGATCATCGAGCGCCGGAACGCCCGGTACCCCCTCCAGGATGCCGAGCGTATCGCCGGCGGAAAGCACCGACTTCAGATAGGCTCCGGCAATCTTACCGGCATTATAGTTGTCTGTGGTCGCCAGTGCCGCGGCATTCTCCCAGCCGGGAATGGAGTTATCCATGAGCACCACTTTCACGCCGCTGGCGATGGCCTTGTCGAGTGCTGACGTGACCGTCGGGTCCACGGGGGTGATAGCGATGCCTTGGACCCCCTGGGTGATCATCGATTCGATCAGGGCAATCTGCCCTTCGATGTCGGTGGCCGAAGCGCCCTGACCATAGATGATTTCCACACCCGGATTGGCCTTGGCATAGGCCTTGGCTGCATTCTCCATCGTGGCGAAGAACGGCACTGGAAACTTGGTGATGAAGCCCAGTTTCACATCTGCCGCGATTGCCGGAAAGGCGATGGCGCTTCCCAGCGCCAGCCATCCCAATAGACGTACGAGTTTCATGGTAGTCCTCCCGTTGATGAATGCCTCTTTCAGGCAACCGCTCCGCCACCGGAGGCCCGGCAGGCGAACCTCCTCATTCAGCCCCGACGATCATCGCCACCAGATCCTGCTGGTTGGACCGGTTGGGCTTTTCGATTTCGCCGACCTTGTGCCCCTGCCGCAGCACCACGGCGCGGTCGGCCAGTTCAACGACATGCTCCATATTGTGGGTGATCAGGATCACCGCGTTCCCCTCGTCTCTCAGGTGGGCGATGAGATTGAGAACCTTGCGGCTTTCGCGCAGGCCGAGGGCAGCCGTGGGCTCATCGAGAATGACGACCTTGCGGGCGAACACAGCCGCGCGTGCAACGGCGATGGCCTGCCGTTGCCCGCCCGACATCAGAGCCACCTGGGCGTCGAATTTGGGCAACTTGACCTTGAGCCTGTCGATGACGGCCGCAGCCTCCCGGTCCATCTGCCGGGTGGCCAGGAACCGGGCGCCGCGTGGCAGCCAGCGCGGGAACGACAGCTCCCGCCCGCAGTAAAAATTCTCGGCCGGCGTCAGATTGTCAAAAAGCGCCAGATCCTGATAGACCGTTTCGATCCCCGCACCGCGCGCGGCTGCGGGAGTGCGGATGGCGACTTTTTCACCGTCGATCAGGATATCGCCTTCGTCGAGCCCATGCACACCGCTGACGCATTTGATCAGCGTGGATTTGCCTGCACCATTGTCTCCCAGCAGGGCAAGAACCTCGCCCCGACAGGCCACGAAGCCGACGCCCTTGAGAGCATGGACTGCACCGAAACGCTTGTGCGCGCTACGCACTTCCAGAACGGGTTTGCTCATCCCAGAGCTCCCGCCTGTTTGACCCGCATGCGGGATTCGAGGTGATTGCGCAGCACGTCCGACTCGACCGCCAGCACAATGATCACGCCGATGGCGATGAGCTGGAAATAGAGGTTGACGTTGAGCAGGTTGAGGGCATTACGGATGACGCCGATCATCACCGCGCCTACCAGCGCATGTCCGAGATGGCCGCGACCACCGAGAAAACTGGCACCGCCGATAATCACGGCTGCGATGGTGTCAAGTTCGAGCAGGTTGCCATACAGCGGCGAACCCGCCTCGGTGCGTCCGGATAGAAGGATCGCGCCAACCCCGCAGCAGAGACCGGAGATCAGGTAGGTGGAGACGATGACCTGATTGACCGGAATTCCCATGCGACGGGCGGCGTCGGGCTGGCCGCCGACCGCATAGATCCATCGACCCCAAACCACATA
Organism: Pararhizobium sp. DWP3-4; assembly: GCF_049898205.1. Taxonomy (NCBI): domain Bacteria; kingdom Pseudomonadati; phylum Pseudomonadota; class Alphaproteobacteria; order Hyphomicrobiales; family Rhizobiaceae; genus Pararhizobium; species Pararhizobium sp. DWP3-4. The sequence continues at coordinate 14,195 of NZ_JAFCXF010000028.1, forward strand.
GCGCGCTATGACAAAGACAAGCGCTGCCACGGCAAGGACCACGAAGAAGGAGTTTGGAACCCCGAAGCTGGTGCCCCCGCCGATGGTGGTGATCGTCGCCGGCATTCCGCGCATGGTTGTGTGACCGATCGATAACTCCAGCGCCAGGCCGCGGGCGATGGAGAGCGTCGCCAGCGTGATGATGAACGGATGCGGCAGGCGGCCATAGACATAGACCAGCCCGTTCACCGCGCCCACCGCAGCACCCGCAAGCAGCATGGTGCCCATGACAACGAAGGCATTGTCGGTGACCCGGAACATCAGCGCGCCGAGCACCGTCGCCAGCGCCAGGTTGGCCCCCACCGAAAGATCGATGCCGCGGGTCAGGATAACGAGGTGCTGGCCAAGCGCGACAACGGCGATCACCGCGATTTGCGCCAGGATGTTGGAGATGTTCCCAGGTGTGAAGAAATTAGGGACGCTAAGGCTGAGGATCACCAAAAGCACGACGAGGATGATAACCGGTCCGGCATTGAGGAATTTGAGCGCCACAGACAGGCCGGTCACATGCTCTCGCTCCATACCGCAAGGCGCAGACGAGTTTCCCCTTAAGAAGTTGGCCTCCACATCGCCCCTCCACATCGCCGTCGCTGACAAGCAGACTTATTATTTGCTAATATCATCAATATGTATTTGCAAAGTCAATTGATTTTTTTGGTGATATTATCATATTTATGCGTTGGCCGCGGTTCACTCGGGCTTCACCTGTTGAATTTTTCACGGCTGCATGGCAGATGTCTTTTTCTACGGGGAAATGATCGGTTTATGTCCAAATCCAAGAGACAAGTGAGCGTGGGGCGCCCCACCATGATGGATGTTGCTGCCACGGCGGGAGTCTCCCAGGCCACCGTCTCATTGGTTCTCAGCGGAACGAAAGGCGCGCGGCTTGCCGACGCGACGCGGGGCCGCGTGCTGGAAGCAGCGCAGACGCTTGGCTACCGGTTTGTGCGCCGCGGAACCAAGGCGCCTCCGGGCGGGCAGTCCATCATCGTTTTTGTCGCCGACGAAACCTCGACCGATCCCTGGATGTCGCTCGCCTTCGAAGGCGCCCGTGACAAGGCGCTCGAATACGGCATCAACATGCTTATGGTGGTGAGCCACGGCGATGCCGACGTCGAGACCAATATCATTACGGGCCTAAAGAAGTTGCCCGTTCTCGGCCTGATCTATGGGACGATCCTGACTCGGCTCGTGCAGATTCCTGCGGCCCTTGCCGACCTTAGCATCGTCCTGGTGAACTGCTATGACGAGCACCGCGAGCATCACTCCGTTCTGCCAGGCGATCTCCTGGGCGGCCGCACGGCGACCGAACACCTGCTGCTGTCCGGCCGCCGGCGGATCGGCTTCATCAATGGCCAACAGGGAGTGGACGCCGCTCGCGACCGCCTCAAAGGCTACAAGCAGGCACTGGCCAGCAACGATATCGCTTTCGATCCCGCCCTCGTGCGCCCGGGCAATTGGGAGCCATCGGCGGGTTATGAAATGACGCTGGAACTGATGGCATTGGACAATCCCCCCGATGCCATCTTCTGCGCCAACGACATGATGGCCGTCGGCTGCTTCGACGCACTCAAGCAATTGGGCGCCAGAATACCGGACGATGTGGCCGTTATCGGTTTCGACGACCGCAACATCGCTCAGTACACGCACCCTCCCCTGTCGACCCTCATTCTGCCGCTTTACGAAATGGGACGGACGGCTGCGGAGTTGCTGATCGACGCGGCCGGCGGCTTACACACCAATCCAAGCCGCATAAAGGTCGAATGCGAACTGATTGCCCGGCAATCGACCGCCAGCCGTCGCTTCGACGATGCCGAAGCTACCGTCGCGGCGCAGTAATCGTTTGATGACACCCTCTTGTGCGGCGGCGAGGTGCTTCATCAGCCCGACTGACGGGCGCTGCGAAACCGGTCGAAGGCCACCGCGATAACGATAAACGAACCGACGAAAGCGCCTTGCCAGAAGGTGCTGATACCCAGCAAGATCAAACTGTTGCGGATCACCTCGATGAGGAGCGCGCCCACCACGGCGCCAAAGGCCGTCCCCACGCCGCCGGCCAGATTGGCCCCGCCGATGACGGCCGCCGCTATGACCGAGAGTTCCATGCCCTGGCCAAGATTGGTTGTCACTCCACCCAGCCAGCCCACTTCCAGCACCCCGGTGATACCGGCCGTCAGCGCCGAAAACATGTAGACCGAGACCTTCAGCTGCCGGACAGGAATGCCGGTCAGCTTGGCCGCGTTTTCATTGCCGCCCATCGCGAAGAGGTGCTGCCCCCAGCGGGTCCATTTGAAAAGAAACCCTGTTATTCCAGCCAGAAGAACCAGAACGATGAGCGGGTTGGGCAGACCCATGGTGGAGCCGCCACCCAGCCCCAGAAGCAGATCGTGATCCGGGCCGAACTGGTAGATCATCTTGTTGGTCGACAGCACCATGGCGAGCGATCGCGCCACTGACAACATGCCCAGCGTGACCACGAAGGGCGGCATGCCGGCATAGGCGATCAGCATGCCGTTGATCGCGCCCAACAGGATAGCGATGGCCAGAGCCGTCGGTATGCCGATCCAGAACGGCATGCCCGCCGACATCAGGACGGCCACGGTCATGGACGAGAGCACGACGGCAGAACCCACCGACAGGTCTATGCCGCCGGACGCGATCACCACGGTCATGCCGAGAGCAATAATGCCCACGAAGGCGAAGTTGCGCGAGACATTGAACAGGTTCCGTTCGGTTGCGAATGTGTCGGTTAATAGAGACAGCGTTAGGCAGGCGAGCACTGCGGCCGTGAACACCCAGAAGGTCTGATGGCTGGTGAGGCGCGATAGCGGGCCGCGATGTTCGGACTGGTCGATGACCTCAGCCAGTGAATCTGCTGTTGGCATGGGATTTCTCTTTCCCTGATCGGTCATGCGAATTCGATTGCTCCAGTGATAAGGCCTGTGACCTCTTCAGGCGACGAATCCGCCGCTTTCTTGCTGGCCACCAGACGGCCGCGGCGCAGAACGGCGATCCTGTCGGCAACCTGAAACACGTCCGGCATGCGATGGCTGACCAGCATCACAGCGATGCCGTGATCGCTGAGATAGCGTATGAGATTGAGCACCTCGGCAACCTGCCGCACGGAGATCGCGGCGGTGGGCTCGTCCATCAGGACGATCTTCGCATCACTGAGAAGGGCGCGGGCGATGGCCACGGCCTGCCGTTGTCCACCCGACATACGTCTGACCAGATCGCGGGGCCGGGTCTCGGATTTGAGCCGCGCGAACAGTTCTCCGGCTCTGATACGCATGCGCGCATAGTCAAGGATCTGGATCGGCCCGATGCGCTTCGTCAGCTCGCGCCCCAGAAAGACATTTGCGGCCGCCGAGAGGTTGTCGCAAATGGCGAGGTCCTGATAGACGACCTCGATCCCGGCACGCTGGGCATCCAGCGGTTTGTGAAACTCCACTTTTGTGTCCGAGATGAAGATCTCGCCTGTGCTCGGCGCGAAATTTCCGGCGATGACCTTTACCAAAGTCGACTTGCCCGCTCCGTTATCACCCATCAGGCCGATGACTTCTCCCGGCTCGATCGAAACCGATACATCGCTCAATGCCTGGATTGCCCCGAAGTGCTTGCTCACTCCCTCAAGTCTCAGCGCGCTCATATGCCTCCCTTTCTGCTCGTCTCCGGTTTCGAACCGGTCGATGTAGCGCGGCGGCGTGCCGTGACTGCAACAGGCCCGCCCGCTGCATCCCCTCCCCAGCCTGTACGCTGCGCAACTCTTGCTAAATTCTTGCTTGACGGCTCCGCTAATTAAGCGCTGTTATTAGCACATAATATGATCAAATCTGCAACTGAATTGATCGTCTATATTGGTTCGAGCTGACTTCGGTTCGTGCCTCAGATGTGTGTCGCAATGGGAGGAACAGGGCGGCAGACAGTTCTGGTGAGCGCTTGGGCAGACTTTGCCTGGCTTGGCCGGATAACCCCAACGGAGGAGTACACTAATTTGAGGTACGTAAATCAGATAGCGGTCGCTGCCCTTGTTGTCCTGGCAGCCGGCGCAGCAGAGGCGCAGGACAAAAAGACCTTGGCCATCGTCGTAAAGGGACTAGACAATCCCTTTTTCGAGCAGATCAACCTGGGCTGCCAGGACTGGGCGAAGAACAATCCCGATTCGGAATATGAGTGCCTATATACCGGCCCGGCATCCAGCGCCGACGAGGCCGGTCAGGTCCAACTTGTCGACGACCTTATCGCCAAAGGCGTGGCCGCGATCGCCATTTCACCGTCCAACGCAGCGGCCATGGCCAACCGACTCAAGGAAATTGCACCGAAGATGCCGGTTATGACGGTAGATGCGGACCTCTCGGAGGCAGACCGCGCGCTGCGCTCGGCATATCTGGGAACCGACAATTACCTGATGGGCGTGAAGATGGCGGAACAGGCCACGCGGCTGAAGCCGAAAGGCGGTACGGTTTGCCTCCAGTTGGGTAACGTGGCTGCCGACAATATCAACGCCCGTGCAGCCGGCTTCCGCGACACCATCGCCGGCTCCAAGGGGATCGATCGCCTGACAGGGCAAGGCGGCTGGAGCGAAATCCAGGGTTGCCCGGTCTTTACAAACGATCAGATTGATCTCGCCAACCAGCAGATGGCCGACGTCTTCACGTCTAGCCCGGACCTCGACGCCTTTATTCTGATTGGCGGCTGGGCACAGTTCGCGCCGCAAGCCTATGCACAGGTTACGGACCAGGTCATGGACCGTCTGAAAAGCAATGATCTCATCATCGTGGCTGGCGACACCCTGCCCCCGCAGGTGCAGGCCTTCAACGAAGGGCGGAGCCACGCCCAAGTGGGCCAGCGCCCCTTCGAAATGGGGCAACGCTCTCCTGAGGTCATGATCCAACTAATCAAGGGCGAGAAAGTCGAGGACACGATCTACACCGGTCTGGATGTGTGCACACGGGAAGAGCCGGGCTTCTGCACCCCTAAATGAGGTGATTTCGACGCAATCCCGTCATGGCGTTTTGGCGCCATGACGCTCGCATCCGCCGGCAGCGGCTACGAGCCGTACCCTTGATCTGAACGAGCCTTTAGCACTTAGGGGAAGCACATTGAAACTTCTGGTCACGGGACTGACGGGAAAGGTGGGAACCAATTTCCTGCCCGAATTCCTCGTCAACGAAAAATTCTCCGGATGGTCGTTGCGCGCGCTCTGCAACAACCGCGTCATTGACCACTCAGCAGTCGAGATTGTGCGCGGCTCATTGTCGGATCGCCAAGCAGTCTGTGCCGCCCTGGATGGAGTGACCCATGTGTTGCACATGGCTGCGGTCAAGGAATCGCCCGACCTGGCGATCGACGTCGGCGTCAAGGGCATCTTCAACCTGCTTGAGGCCTTCCGGGCGTCGAAAACGGCGATGCAGTTCGTTCTGATCGGCGGCGACTGCTCGGTGGGCCACATTTTCCGTTCCTACGATGCGCCCATTACCGAGAGCTCGGCGCGCCGCGCCTATCCCGGCTGTTACGCACTCACCAAGGTGATCGAGGAAGTCATGCTCGAGCAATACCGCATGCAGTACGGCATCAATGCCTGCTGCCTCCGGGCGCCCTGGATCATGGAGAAAGATGATTTCAAGTATGTGCTGAGCTTTCGTGAGCAGTTCGGCGGACCGGCCTGGAGTGACTTCCTGACGGCGGAGGAAATCGCTCGGCATGCCCGGGCTGGCGCCCTCCCGTTGCTTCGCGATGCGACGGGCGCACCGCTCAAACGCAATTTCATCCATGTTAGCGACCTTGTCGGCGCAATACTTCTGACGCTCGACAATCCAGCCGCCAATGGGGAACTGTTCAATGTCGCGATGGACATCCCGGTGGATTATGCCTGTGTCGCCGCACAACTGAACGCTTCGTACAGCCTGCCGGCCGTAGAGATTTCGACGCCTTTTCACAGCAATTGGCTCGACAACACCAAGGCCCGAATGCTGCTCGGTTGGCGGCCAACCGTTGATCTCAAGCTCCTGATCGAGCGTGCCTGGGCCTATGCCCGGGCGCCCGACGACCCACGCCTTGTCTGGTACCCAGGGTAGGACAGACGACGCAAGCAATATCCGACGCCGGCACCGGGCGATCCGCATGCGGCCGTCCGGGCGACGCCCGAAGCAAAGGATATGTACCGCCCTGCGGCAAATGAATGTTGCCGGGCATTCAGTAACGCCGAGACGCATGGCGCTGCCATGCTCTTGAAATGGGAGGAAAAAACAATGAACTTGAACCTTGCCGTCTCCATCGCCATGGTGGTTTCCGGTCTGGCTGGCCCGGCTTTCGCTCAAGATAAACCCCAGTTGGCTTTTGTCGTGAATGCCGCTTCGGACTTCTGGAAGCTCGCCGAGGCCGGCGTCAAGAAGGCCCAGGCGGAATTGCCGGGCTACGAACTGCAATTCCGTTATCCGGCTCAAGGTACCGCTGCCCTGCAAAACGCCCTGATGGATGACCTTGTCGCTGCCGGCACCGATGCAATCATGATATCGTCGGCCGACCCGAAGAACTCCATCGATGCTTTCAATCGCATTGCAGCACAGGTGCCGCTGTTCACCACCGACAGCGACGCGCCCGCCAGCAAACGCATAGCCTATCTGGGCTCCTCCAACACCTTGGCGGGCGTGCAGGCCGGCGAAATCGCCGTTAAAGCTTTGCCGAAGGGCGGAAAATGCATGGGTTTTGTCGGTTTCCTTGGGGCCGATAACGCTGTCGAGCGCATCGCCGGCTTCCGCAAGGCCGTGGAAGGATCGGGGATCGAACTTGTCGACGTGCGCGGCGATGACGTCGATTTCGCCCGTGCCCGCTCCAATGTCGATGACGTGCTCGCCGCCAATCCGGACATAACCTGCATGGTCGGTTTTTACTCCTACAACCCGCCCAAGATTTACGAGGCGCTTCAGGCTGCAGGCAAGCTCGGCGCGATCACGGTCATCGCCTTCGATGAGGACCCGATCACCCTGGGTGCCGTGCGCGAAGGCAGTTTCGCCGGAACGGTCGTGCAGGATCCCTATCAGTGGGGCTACCAAGGCATGCAACTCATGGCGAAATATCTCGAAGGCGACAAGTCCGGAGTGCCGGCGGATGGCCTCATCATTGTTCCGACCAAAGTCATCGACACGTCCAATGTCGATGCTTTCGAGAAGGAACTCAAGGAGCGCATTGGCGGGTAACTCCTCCCGGTCAGCGCGGCCGCATCGGGCTCGGGCTATTCGCCTGGCCCGGTGCGCACCTGCTACCTGGAAGATTCGGTCAATAGGCCGAAGCATCGCATTTCCGCAAAATCAGATGGCCACCACCCATGACGACGAAAGACGATCGGAAGCGCCCTCTGTTGGTGCTTGAGAACATTTCAAAGGCCTATCCCGGCGTGGTGGCTCTCTCCAATGTGTCCATGTCGGTCATGGCTGGCGAAGTGCTGGCCCTGATTGGAGAAAATGGCGCCGGAAAATCCACGCTGATGAAAATCTTGGGCGGTGTTATCCAGCCGAGCTCTGGCCATATCCTTGTCGATGATGTGCGATACGACCGACTTTCTGTGACTGAATCCCAGTCCGCCGGCATCGCGTTCGTTCATCAGGAACTTAATGTCTTCGACAATCTCGATGTAGCCGCCAACATGTTCCTGGCGCGCGAAAAACGCGCGGGTTGGCTCAGGTTGCTGGATATGAAGACCATGCGTGCCACGGCCGAACCGCTTCTGAGACGCGTCGGGGCCAGGTTCGACCCAGACACACCGGTTGCTGATCTGTCCCTGGCCGAACGGCAATTGCTCGAAATCGCCAAGGCGCTCTCCATCAAGGCGCGCGTCATCATCATGGATGAACCAACGTCGTCCCTCACCCTGTCGGAAACAAAAACACTGATGGGCGTCATTGCGGGTCTCAAGGCCGAGGGCATCGCCGTGATCTATATATCGCATCGCCTGAGCGAGATTGAGGAATGCGCCGATCATGTCTTCGCGCTACGCGACGGCAAGGCAGCCGGAGAACTCGGCAAGTTTGAAATAAGCCATGACGCCATGATCCGCATGATGATCGGACGCGACCTAAATTCGTTGTATACGCCGCCGGCTCGCCCTGCCGGCGCGGCTATCCTGTCTCTGCGGGCTGTCAGAACCCGCGCAAAGCCATGGGCGCTGGTCGACTTCGATGTCCATTACGGGGAAATTCTGGGTGTCGCCGGACTGGTCGGCGCGGGGAGAACGGAACTGGCCGAGGCCATTTTCGGGATTGACGCCATTCTCGAGGGTGAAGTCATGCTGGCGGGCAAGCCGTTCCGGGCGGCTTCGCCGCGGGACGCCATTCAAGCCGGCGTTTATCTTGTACCAGAGGATCGCAAGCGAACCGGCCTCGTGTTGGAAAGCGCGATCTGCGAGAATATTTGCCTTGCCGATCTCAGCACAGTGTCGCGCAACGGTTTCGTTTCGCAGACCCTGGTGAAGGCCCGCGCCGAGGATCAGCGCCTAAAACTCGACATCAGAACCGCCGATGTCATGCGCAATGCTGCCGAACTCTCCGGCGGCAATCAACAAAAGGTCGTGCTGGGCAAATGGCTTTCCATGCGGCCGGCATTGATCATTTTTGACGAGCCTACCCGCGGCATCGATGTCGCTTGCAAGGTTGAGATCTACAAGCTGATGCGCGCTTTGGCGGACGCAGGCGTCGGGGTCATGATGATCTCCAGCGACATGGAAGAAGTGATCGGCGTGTCGGACCGCATCGTCGTGCTGCGGGAAGGGGAAATCGCCGGATCTCTGTCGCGATCGGAGTTCTCCGAACACAATGTGCTCAAGCTCGCTGTCGGCGCAAATTAGGAAAAGACCGATGCAGAAGAAAGACTTCGGACTGGCCGTCCTGATCATAATTGTGGGAGCGGTGGTCTATCTCAGAAATCCGCTGTTCCTCTCACCGATCAATCTGGGCAATACAGCCAATTTGATCGGGCTGTTCGGCCTCTTCGCAATCGGGCAGGGCTTCGTGATCATGACGGGGGGTATCGACCTGTCGGTCGGATCGATGATTGCGCTGCTCGGGGTCCTGTTTGTCGACATGGTGGGAAAGTTCGGCGTGCCGTGGCCGCTGGCAATCCTCGTCATTATCGTCATCGGAACGCTTCTGGGACTGGCGCATGGCCTGTTGATCACCAAACTCAAAATGCAACCCTTCGTGGTGACGCTGTGTGGCCTGCTAATCTACCGCGGGGCTGCGCGCGGCTATACCGGCGAAGCAACTGCCGGCTTTCCCTTTGGAGCGAAATATCCGGCGCTGGAATGGCTGACGATCGGGCGCTCGTTCGGCGTTCCGCACTCCTTCTACGCCATGATCATCATTGGGATCGTCTGTTGGTTCGTGCTTCACCGCTCTGTCTTTGGCCGGCATTTGCAGGCCGTCGGCAAGAATGAGGATGCAGCACGCTACTCGGGCATCCGCACCGGTTTCGTCATCACTGCTGCCTATGTTATCTGCGCTGTGCTGACTGCCATCGCCGCGGTTTACTTCGCTATGTTCACCAGATCGGTTCAGCCCTCGTCGCATGGCAATTTCTACGAACTTTACGCGATCGCTGCGGCCGTCCTCGGGGGCTTCTCGTTGCGTGGCGGAGAGGGCTCGATCATCGGCGTCGTGTTGGGCGCGGTATTGCTTCAAGAGTTGCAGAACCTGGTCAATCTTCTCGGCATACCTTCCTCGCTCAACTTCGCGGTAATGGGAGCGGTGATCCTGTCCGGGGTCCTGGCAGATCAACAGTTCACCCGCTACCGAGAAAAGAGAAGGGCCGCGATCGCGCTCGGCGCGGAGAGTAGAAAAAGCGCGGCTCCTCATCGGCAAAAATCAGAAATTGAGGAGTTTATATAAAGTATTATTCTGCCACATACAAAATAACCATCTTAAGTCTGAACTACTGGATCGAGGTATCCGTTTCCCCGTTCAACCAAGAAAGAAATGCAGCCCGCTAGTTTTGGCCCTTTAATACATAACTGTATTGAGGGTGAGGTTAACAGGCTCACCCGCCTTGAATTGTGTGCTGCCGCGCGCCACCAGCCACCCGTCCGCACGCTCCAGCCGGCTGTCTGCAAACGGACAAACTCAGTACGTTGGAGGTGTCATCCCCGAGCTCCCTCCTATACGGCGCTATCAGGCATTCGGCGGAACGCCGCCGAATGCCTTCCCCATCTAAGACGATCGATCACATGCCATTGTATCCCCCGCCTTGATGGGAATTGAACCGGCGACCCTAAAGGCAACTGTAGCGCAAAATCAGTGGCATTGAACTGATGAACGTGTCGTAGGGCGAAACCGCGATTGTGGAATCGCATTCCGAAAACGTCCTGGCGTTTTAATACGGCATGGTTTCACCAATTGGTGACCGACCCATCGCGCCGTTTTAAATGTGGAGCCTCCCAGAATTCGAAGCTCTGGCGGGCAATCGGTTCCTCATTGACCTCGATCCCCAGGCCGGGCGCATCCGAAACGGGATAATACGCACCTTCGAGCATCGGCTGAACTGGGAAGAACTCGGAATTATCGAAACCGAGATGCGTCTCCGCAGGCGTTGCACGGGTTTCGAGCCAGGAGAAGTTAGGCACTGCGGCGGAAAAGTGGGTCGTCGCTGCGGTGCAGATGGACCGAGCGGATTGTGCGGCATTATGTCGACATAGTGCGTCTCGCTCCAGCCTGCGACCTTCATGGTTTCTGTCAGGCCACCGACATTGCAGACATCCAGACAATTGTACTGATGGATGTCACGCTCGACATAGGGCTGGAATTGCCACTTTTACGCAAATTCCTCGCCGAAAACGGATCGACGTCGGTCCGCGTATTACGTTCAAGAAGCGAAGATGTTCTCGAGATGCTCGTGGCCGGATCAGGGCACAGCCAGTACAATCAGTTGGTGGGCCATGCTGGCCGGTTTCAAAACCGCGTTCGATGATGCTGAGACCAGTCAGCGCATTAACCGTTCTCGCACTTGTGGCCTGCATGCAGAAGTGCCATGACCTCTCCTCGCGCTATTGGGCGAGACATCAGGAACCCCTGGATGTTGTCACATCCCAGCGACTTCAAAGCATCTCTCTGCTCGTTGGTTTCGACCCCTTCGGCCGTTGTCTGTAGCCCTTGCGCCCGTGCCATGTTGATGATTGCTTCAACAACAGCGCAGTTTTGGCCCTCTCGAATACTTCCGATGAACGACTTGTCGATCTTGAGCCTATCCACGGTGACATTCTGCACCCGTGAGAATGAAGAATATCCGGTGCCGAAGTCGTCGATTGCGAACCTCACGCCCGCCGTTCGAAGCATAAGGATGTTACGCTCGGTTTCCTCTTCCGCACTGATAGCCAGGCTTTCCGTGATCTCGATTTCCAGTCGAGAGGGTTCGACCGCCCACTTGGCCAGCGTGGAAAGAACGCGAAGTGGGTAGCCGGGAGAAGCAAGTTCCGCGGCGGAGGCATTCACGGCGACACTTATGGAAGGCAACTCGGCTATCAGGCTACACGCGTCTTCGAGAACGAAGGAGCCAATCTTGTGGATGACGCCTATTTCTTCTGCGAGCGGAATGAACACATCGGGACCAACAGGTCCTAACTCTGGGTGTTGCCACCGCGCCAGTGCCTCGACTGAGCATGGTCCCGAGCTGTCGGCGAAGTAAACCGGCTGGTAAACAACCTCAATCTGCGTCCCCGCTGCCAACGCCGCGCGAAGGTCACGCTCCAGTTTTCGGCGGGTGCGGAGAAGTTCGTCCATATGATCGCCAAACACGGCATACGCATTCCGCCCTGCGGCCTTCGCATGATAAAGCGCAATGTCAGCCTGCCTTGTCAGTTCATCGGCATCGGCGTTCGTACCTGACGCAATCGCTACACCGACGCTCGCTCCAATCGAAACATATACCCCTCCGATCTCAAACGGCTCACGCAGGCATACCACGATCCTCTGTGCGATCGTAACGACTTCGTCGGCTTCGATCCTCTCGAGCAAGGCTGTGAACTCGTCGCCCCCGATCCGCCCAATTAGAGCGTCGGGGAGAATTTCCCTCATTCGTTCTGCAGCGAGAGAAAGCAGTCTGTCACCTGTTGGATGTCCATAGGTATCGTTGACCGCCTTGAACCGGTCTAGATCAATATAGAGCACGCTGCAGCAATCATGAGGCAGTACTTGTTGCAGACGTGCCACCAGCTCACTTTTGAAGTGTGCCCTGTTTGCCAAGCCCGTCAACGGGTCACGCAGCGCCAGATGTTGAAGCTCCTGGCGATTAGAATTGAGCTTGACCGAGCGTCTCCAGATTGCACGGCCAGCAAGGCTGGCGGCAATGAATATCCCAACGACGGAAAGGCCGACGACAGGAAGCGTCGCGTGCAACACGCTCGTTCCCGGCTCAAAAGGATGCCAATTAAAATACCCCATCACCTGACCGGATTTCGAGGTGAGAGCGATTTGCGAGTGGCGCTTGTCGGGGGGCATCGCAGTCGTGAATTGCATCTCCGCGAACTGGTATTCGTTACCTATTTCGGTTGGGAAGTCTCGATCCAGAAACCGTACCGCGACATGCAGGTTCTCCTCGCCCGCCTGCTGCTCGATCTCGCCCGTGTCAGACGTAATAGGTTTGATACTGACCACCGCGGGTCGTTCTCCAACATAGGTCAGATCACTCTCGCCGATTGAGAGGACCCTGTCCGACATGCCTTCCTGGTCTCCAGCGACAAGCCGTTCACGCAGCCGTTTGGCTAGCGGACTATAGGCCAGGTGGAGTTCCTCTGGTGATGCCGAACCGGTTGACTTTGCGATAAACCGGTAGATCGGCAGCCCATCTGCCGAAAGCACGACCGCGGCATCATGGCCGAAGTAGGTGTTCATCCATTGGCCAAGGTTTACGTCAAGCCAATCGTGATTACGCTCCTTCGCCTTTGTGACCGCGTCGTCCCACACGGTGGCGCTCTCTTGATCATGAGCGACCGAAGACTGAATTTTTGAAACGATCAGGGCGACGAGATCCTTCTGCCGCTCCGCGGCAACCTGGTCAGTTCTGGCGGCAGCCCAGTAAAGGGTGCCGAGAAGGATCGCTCCGACCAAGGCCGACACGCTTGCCGGAAGTACCCATTTCAAGAACCATTGTGACTGCTTAAACATGCGCCATCTGCCTTTTCACTGGGCGGAAACGTAGGCGATCCGGGTTAAGTCTGAGGGAATGGACACGGTTAACGTTTCTTTTCTCCTCGTTATTAAGTTAGCGTTCCAGCGCCACGGCGGGCAGTCGACGATTGGGCACCAGCACACACCCTCGACGAACGCACTGTGGAACCTCGTCACCTCCACGTGATTGAGCACATGCCGGATCCAGGCTCCCTTTTGAAGTCCGTTATGCCTTCGATGATGGACGGGATGACCGTCGTGCCAGCCCGTCTCCGACACCATTAACGACTTGCGATACCGACGCCATGTCGGTAGCCCAAGTCGTGTCAGGGCCAGTGCTTATTTGTATGGCGTGTTGCTACGTAAGCTATAACGGCGGTCGACAGGGATGATCTAGAGGAGATCGAAATCGAACTCCACGTGCGGGACAAAACCGGACAGAAAAATCAATGGCACGCCTCACCTTGCGCAACAGGTGGACCGACGCATAGATCGCGACCGACCCTCCCGCGTCCACGCTTGACTCCAATAATCAACTCGTGCGCCGAGTTGCGCCACATGCCCGACATCTGCGGACCTTTCAACGGTGATGCTCGACAGCCATCACGGTCGCCAATGGCGGTCGCGACATTTGTTTTGCCTGTGTCCGGCCCGCGACGTAGGCAAAAGCGAACTACCGCGCGCATCATCAAATAGCCCTGCTGGTAGAGGGTAATGAAATTCGGACGGCGACGCTTATATCTTCCGAACGAACATCATTGCGAGGGATAGATGTCAGCAGAAGTCAGACGACGCGCTGCGGAAAACGCACTTCAACGTGCGCACCAAGCAGGACATGTCATTGAGCAGGACCATAGGTTTCACGCTTGGATCGAAGAGTGGATTTGCGGGCACCTGACGATGCCGGAAGTTGCAATGCGTTACCGCGCCTTGGTCAGCGAACGATCGGCCGCTCGTCGTGCGGGGATATCTCCTCACGCGCCCGAGACACCGCGACAAACACAGAAGGCCACGGGGATTGAAGCTGAACAGCCCTTTGACCTGCAAACTGAGATTAGCCGCCTGATGGCTGAGGATCAGCGAGACCCGTTAGCTTAACCCGGTATCAGACCAATTTTCAAACGTGGCGATTGCCGGCAGACATAATCGGCACGTTGTATGTCGACGTGTGACGATGAGGCGCCTTGGGGAATGCAGTCGCCGCCGGCTTATGTGAAAAACTACCATCCCGGCGTCACTAGTCTCCGCAATTTAAGCTCTCCACATTGGCGCCGATGGCTGGGCCCTACCAGCAAAGGCGTCATTCGGTTCGCATTCTTTGCTGAACCGGATCCAGCTAGGAAAATCGAAGCCGGCTTGTGACGACAGCCTGGTTTGCCGGCAATGAAGACCGACCGCTGATGTTTTTTGCAGGCGTCCGGACGCCCTGGGAGGGCATGCGCAAAGTCAGGGATGGCGCGCAGGAATCCGAACTCTTCGGATTTATGAGACCTCGCCCAACCAAAGTCCTTGAATGCCTCACGCCTCGTGACCGACCTTAACTCACAATGAGCATATCGGAGAACCGAGCATAGCGGTGGCAAAGCCACGGTTCGGGAATTCGCGCATGCAACTTCGGTCCTGGGGCAGCCGCAGGAGATTTAGCATCGCGCCGCCGCACGGCGGAAATCGGGACCGACTGCACCCGGAGTTGCATTCCACATCCCGCCTAACGAGGACGCATGACATCAGTTGCCACCTGCTTTGACGGCCTGACCAGCGAGCGGGCAATATCAATGATGTCGACCCGCCACGCAGTCGGATCTTCCATACTCCAGGCACAACCGGTGGTCGCGATGCATTGAACGTCGTTGGATGTGAGCAGACCTTAACGGGCTTCTGCAACGAAGATCCTGACAATGTCCCATTCAGGTCTTGATGCCCCAACTGATCGACGACATGAACATGCGGCGTTTCTCACGAATGACGCAGCGCAACTATCAGCACGCCATGAAGCCGATCAGCTTCGGTGTTTTCTCTAAGAAAGGCAGGATGCGCGAAGCAACGACGCCTCGCCTGTCGATTGCGATGAACATCGGGAACCGTTCGCGTTCGGCGGCAAGACCGACGACGTAACAGTTCGCCTTGATATAGATCGCGCGGTAAATGCCGCTGCCAGTGATGGCGATGTAGTACGATTGGAACTACATCCATGATGCACTCCTTCCTGAGGCCATCTAATCTGGATTGCAGTAGGTATTGAGAAGAACTCTTATCGCTAGCGATGATACCGTTTCCAAGCTTAGCGCAAGCTTTAAACGATATTGGACCAATCATGCGCTGCCGGACCCTGCATCGCAATCGATCAAAAATGATTTCCTGTCCAAGACGGAAAGGGTTCACCATGCACTCCACTGTGACGTCCAGCCAGTTCCTTGCGCCTGAAGACCTAGCTCTCTTGCAGACCTTTCTGGAGGGATGGTGCGTGGAAAATTTGGTAGACATCAATGACAAGGCGGCTCAGGACGTGGCAGTCGGATTGATCCACTGGTATCAAGACGGCCATTCTGACAAAAGCGGGCTTAGGGTTGAAACCCAATCAACACATTGATCTTGATTGACGATTGTGATTCAATCGCTCCACAAGAGGAGTTTTGGTCATGGCAGGTGAATTCTGGCTTGATGATCGGCAGTGGTCCAAC
>NZ_JAFCXF010000029.1:0-28329 GCF_049898205.1 Pararhizobium sp. DWP3-4
GGGAGCGTCGCCAGAATGGCATCCGACGTATCCTGGAA
The DNA here is from genome assembly GCF_049898205.1 of Pararhizobium sp. DWP3-4. Taxonomy (NCBI): domain Bacteria; kingdom Pseudomonadati; phylum Pseudomonadota; class Alphaproteobacteria; order Hyphomicrobiales; family Rhizobiaceae; genus Pararhizobium; species Pararhizobium sp. DWP3-4. The sequence continues at coordinate 39 of NZ_JAFCXF010000029.1, forward strand.
CAAGCTTTCAGTTGGTTTTTCCTGTAAGCATCCGCGCTTGACTTATCCTTGCGCTGATAACCGGCGCGCCATGCCGTCACGGTGCACCAACTGACGCCTAAAAGGAAGCGGAGCTCCCACCCAGTTGTAGTGCCACTACTGCGCCGACTGCAAATCGCAACCGATCTAGCCGTAGCTCGACGTAACTATCCGGTGAAGGCCGCTACGGTTTCGCCTGAATGTCCACGTTTAGCGAACGCGCTGTTTAGCCGGATCGGGAGGTTCGGGTTGAAAGCTGCTTGTCCGCCGCCGTGGACAGAAACGGACAAGCCGCCACAGAGGTTCGCTATTTCAGGGGCAGGAAGAGCTCTGCCTTCCCCGCATGTTCAGGTGCTTCGGGAAAGAAGGTGAGACGCTGGTAATACAGGGGCAAATCCCTCGCTTCCTCGCCACTGGCCGGCAGCCAATCGCGATAGAGGTAAAGCGCGGCAGGCTCCAGATCATCGGTGTTGCCGACGACTTTCAGCACGGCGCAGCGGCCGCCGGGAATTATGCCCGCCTCGATATGCTCTCCATTCGTCTTGATCGGCTGATCGGTGCGTGCGACGATCATGGACACCCGCGTGCAGAGTGTCGGTAAAGGCAACGGAGGGTGTCGAAATGGCAAGGCAGCGAAATTCCTACTTGCGGCGGCTCGTAGCTATTTGTAGAGCTTCCTGTCTCTCGTTGCCTTTGGCAGCTCTTGGCCTCAATGTTTCCCTCCCGACCTTACACCTCGAGACCGGTCCCTTCGCCATCATTCGGCTGAAACTAACAAGAGCATCAAGTCCCACTAAGCTAACGACGGGACAGACCATTACGCTCAAGTCGTCTCTGGCCGGCAAGTTCTTCAAGCTCCGATCGAATGTGATCGCCTACCGCTGCGACCGAGCTTGCGGCTACGGTACGAACGTCGCTGAGGCCAAAAACAAGTAATAATTCAGTTTCCATTCGACGACCAGGCATCACCAGATGGCCATAGCTCCCCATCCAAAGCATTCCATCTCGGCGCTGCCATACACTCCTCACTTGGAGCGTCTCGACGTCTATTCCGTAGTGCGCAAAAATTAATTCGGCTCTGTAGGCATCTGTCCCGTTTTGGGCGTACATCTGCTTCCCCATGAAATTGCAAATTTTGACAACCCCAAGCCGCATTCTAACATCTCCCACAGCTAATAATCAAGGACAGGGACACCAAGCAGAGCCGGTGTCTCAGCTTGCTTTCGAAACGCCGCCGATATGTTGTCCCCCCAATGGGTAGCCCCTTGGTGCCAGGAGCCCTAAGCTCTGCTCAATCAACGTTGGTATCTCCGCGGAGACGAGTTGCCGGCTGGTTTGACGCCGCAGCACCAAACTGCCGTTGGCGACGACTCTGCGCTCCGCCGAGTATTTTTTTCTTCCTCCAGACCGCGTGGGATCTCGACCAGCCGAGGCGCCACGACTCTGATTTCAGCAACGTGGATTGCTGTTAGCCGCTTTAGCTCGTCCGCCTTTTCGGTTAGAGCCGATGCTTGTTTCCGTTTGTCAAAAGGGTCGGGATTTCGAGATACATATCCTGCCGTGGCAAGCGTGCCGACTAGCTTGGTTGCCGAATGCGGCGCGATAAGCCTGCTAAGGCTCCAACTGTCATAGGTTCTATGAGGAGTTGCCTTACGCTGGCAGCAGACCAAAGAGCTTGTCAGACCAGACGCTTGGCGACATCGTCTCCGACGCCTCAATACCCCTCGCCCGTCCCAATGATACAGTTGGTTATGTCGCCTACCTCGTGCTCATGACCGGGATCGGCCGGATCCCCATCGTCGATTCCGCGAGCGGACAGCTCTGCGGGCTTGTCGCACGCAAAGATCTGCTCCGCCTTCGCCGTTTGATCGCTGAAAGTGGGACTGAACGGCAACCCTATTTTGGATCGCGCAAAGACCTGCCAAGGGCACAAGTATAGATCGAATCAGCCACGTGAACTTGTTTGATTCTATTACTGAGGGCCGAGCGCGTAAGGAGTTCCTTACAGTTTTTATAGATGACTTGGAACGCTGAAGTCATTTACGTCCCAGCGTAGCTCGCCTGTGAAAAAAAACTTGGCGATTACGCTTGTAGAACCCCAATGGGGGTTGCCGTAGGTTAGTGGGTAGCCGGCGTTATTTGCTCACTATTGCTAGCTTTGAGGCAAGGTGTTTAACTTATGGAGGTCCAATGCCGAGTTTTGTCGAACCTGACGTTGTTCGCGCAGCTATCCATCGAACGCTTTATGTACACTTTAACAAACGACCTGAGGTGACATTCGATCTGAAAATGGTCAGGTCTTTGATTGTCGGGGAGGGAGTTGCTGTCACCGACGACATTGCATGGGAGAAGCTTTTTTCGGTTCTCATCCTCGAAATGATCGAAGACCATATAATTTTACTTTGCAGAAACGGAGCATCTCATACGTTTGTTCGTGTCGAGATGCCAGGAGCAGAGCCGGCTTGGAAATATTCTGAAACCCCAACCGCGGTGCCGTGAGCGTCATATGCACTCGGTACTTTAGAGACACGTGGTGAGCCGCCGACGCGCGACGACAGGCACCTATTTTGGTCGGCTAAAACTTTGAACGGTTGCTAAACGGATCTAGGACAGAGATTAAGCGATATCGGCGCCTACCTCCTTTGGGGGAGTGCTCGACAGACGCGACTCCCCGAGCGCTGGAGCAATTGAAATCACCGAGCGGGTCAAGAGCAAAGGTCGCGTTGCGTCTCCGGCTGATCTGACGGCGCAGTGCGATCTGGATCCGGCACATTTCTCTAGCCTACGATACGACCCTGATTTGCATCGGGAGACCAGCTCGCATTGATCGAAGCCGACGTGGCCGATGTCTATGGAAAGCTGACGTACCACTCTAGTCGTGGCAAGGATCCGTGGCACAGACAGTATAGGCATGGGAGTGAGGAACCGCTTTTCGCTGGTTTAACGGGCCGCCTGTGACTTCTCCGCTGATCAACCGCGTGCGATCAGATCGGTATCCAGGGCGGCAATCACAGGTACCACCTCGCGCACTAGTACGAGACCGACAGGATGCCCTTCTTGGTGCTGAACGAAGATCTGGCTGCTGTGCTTGACTTTTTACCGACCGCCGTCGTCAGGACTGAACCAGCCGCCTGACTGCCGCCAGCACGTGCGACATTCCTTACCGACCGCCGCAAGCTTGACCAGCTAGCGACATCACGGTGGATGAATGAATTGTTAGTGAGCAAAAATTATGTATTCGCGGGTATCAGAAGTCGAGGAGAACGAATCCGATCGACTGCCACGAGAGATTGCCTTCTGTCACCTTGAACCTCTACCTCGACGATTCCGGAACTAGACATCCCACCCACAAGGTCGGGAAGAAAGCGGCGCACGGGGTTAGGATTCCATAACACTCGTAAGCGATGAGAAGACGATTGGCTTCTAAACTTAAAGCTGAAGGGCATCATCCACACTCCTCCTGTTTGCGTACTACCGATTTCCATTATATCGTCCGGCATTATGAACTCGAAGGTAAGCAACTCAGGCCTTGAAACAATGGACGGCGCTCCGGGATGCGCTTTAGCCACCTCGTTGGCAGTGCCAGCGAGGTGACCGTTATGGTGACTTCTGATCAAACAACCATCTCCTAATAGCCGGAAATGAAGTCGTCGTCGCCAATTCCTGAATAAAATGGCTGCCGGGGCTCTCATCGGAACAAAAGCCGAGAATTCATGGTTCAAGGGTACGGCGACCGCCGTTTTTTCACCATGGGAGGCTCACATGCCGAGTGAATTTAACGAACCGACTGACGCGTCACGTGCATCGTTGCGAACATCGCCTTCAGTCACGGAACCTCAAGCATCGTTCACGGACCTGAAAGACAAGGTTGCCCATGACATCTCAGCGGCAACGGACACGATCAAGACTGGCGCGGACAGCGCTGTCGAGAAAGTGAAGGACGTGGTCGCAGAACAGGCAACCTTTGCCGCACGGCAGGTCGGCGGGGTCGCGACCGCGCTTCAAAAAGTAGGCACTGAACTGGAGGGGTCTGATCAGGCAGAAGTCGGTCGCTACGTCAAGCAAATCGGGCAAAGCGTTCAAGGCTTCGCGAAACAGATGGAAGGTAAGGACATCGGCGAGATCGCCAACATGGCCGAGGAATTCGGCCGCAGGCAACCGTTGGCTTTCCTCGGCATTGCCGCGCTGGCCGGACTGACCGCCAGTCGCTTTCTCACCGCGTCCGCCAAGAGGACACCCTCCGTGACGCCCAATGCTCCTGCGACTACCTTTGCTTCCAACCGGACCGGAGGTCAGGAAAATGGCTAAGTCTCCTGAGAATGCCCCTCTTTCCGAGCTACTCGGAGGACTTGTCACTGATGTCACCGGACTGCTTCGCAAGGAAATCGATCTCGCCAAGACTGAAGCTTCGGAAAAACTCTCGAAGGCCATGAGCGGGGTCGAAGTCCTCATTATCGGGCTTGTCTTGGCTATCGGAGCAGTTGGCGTGCTTCTGAGCGCCGTTGTCGGCGGTCTTGCCGCTTTTCTCGTAACACAGGGCTTCAGCGATACAGGTGCGACCGCCTTGGCTTCCTTTATCGTTGGGATTGTGGTCGCTTTGATTGCTTGGGCTCTTGTTTCACGCGGCCTCGCGGCCCTTCGTGGAACCAACATGACCCTTAATCGAACCGCAACGTCGCTTCGCCGTGATGTTGATGCTGTGAAGGAGAAAATCTGATGGAAACTTCAACCGAGAAAACATCGGCCGACCTCCAAAGGGAGATTGACCAGGATCGCCAGCGCATCGGAAATCGCATTGACGCTATCCAGGAACGGATGTCGCCGGGCCAAATGATTGATGAGGTTCTGGCCTACGCGAAAGGCAGCGGGGGCGGTGAGTATGCCAGCAACCTTGGAAAGGCTCTCAAGAACAACCCGCTGCCCGTCGCTTTGATGGGTGTCAGCCTAGCTTGGCTGATGGCAAAGGGTTCGACGCCAGCTGCGACATCCGCTGGGTCACAAGGTGTTTCAGAGTATCCTCTTTATCGTGCCGACGGCCCCCTACGCCGTCTCGGCCCTCCTGAAGCCGAAAACGGATCGCGATACAGTTACTTCTCTGACAGCACCGGCAAGAAACTCAAAGCCCTGACAGATGAGACGGGCCGCCGTGCTGGCCATTTCGTTGATGAAGCAGGGGCAACATACCGGGGCTTCGCAGATGCTAGCGGCAAACAGGTCGAACAGATCGCCGACGAGACGGGCGCTATGCTCGACGCTGCATCCGGCTGGCTTTCCGATAAATGGGAGCGAGCAAAAGGCGCGGCGAGCGACATGAGTGCTGCGGCATCTGGAGCGGTAAGTTCCGTGTCAAACCAAACGTCCTCCGCCACCGCTTCGTTGCGCGGACAAACCGACAAGCTGAACGACGCTATACTTAGGCAGTTCCGGGATCAGCCTCTTGTTGGAGGTGCTCTCGCCTTCGCGGTCGGAGCAGCCATAGGCGCAGCTCTTCCCCATACCGAGATGGAGGACGACCTACTTGGTGACGCCGCCGACAGCACGAAGGATAAAGTCACGGCTGCTTCGAAAGATGTCGTTGACCGGGGAAAAGAGGTTGCGTCTGAAGCCTACGATAAGGTTGTTGAAGTGGCCTCCGATACCCATGACATCATCAAAGATCGTGTCGTTGAAGAGGTCGATTCGTTCAAACACGGGATGACCGAACAAAAACCAGGGCAACCCTAAACGCCATTCTCATACCTAAAATTGGCTCGACACCCTGGAAAGGTTGTCGAGCCTCTACTGCGCAACTGTGAGCCGCCTGAATCGGGATCCGGAACGGACCGCCCAAATTCCGGCAGGTCTTGGCTGCTAGTCCTGCAAAACCTTCAGCATCGCATTTCGTTGTGTCCTCCCGCTCGCCTCTGCTTGCTCAAGGTTGTCCTTGAGATCGGCTTCTTTTTATGGTCCTTCCGAGACTATTTAACGCCGCGCGGCGCACGTTAGGGCATCAACAGCCGAGGTGATTGCATCGGAAAAGCCTTCCGCCCTCAATTACTCAAGCGACCATCTCGCCCTCTTTGCGACGACGTCATGAAGATAGGCGACAATTTTCTCTTCGATGCCGCGAACCGAAGCTGCGACCCGGTTGCAATGCAGAAAATGTCGACCAGGAGCGGATACGGACCCGCACGATCCGCGGGAGGCAGCATAAGCCAGCCGTCAACTTGTTCTGACCCGCCCTTGCCGTCCGGAACATCGAACGACTTCAGGCAGGTTATCGGGCAAGCGTGACGTTTCCACCAACCATTGAGGTCTGACAAACGAGTCTGGTCGCTGCCATCATGGTTGCAGACAAATAGCTCGGTTGGGCATCCCGGACTTGCCCCAGCGAACACAAGACGATCACGAGTGACTGCCAACTTGGAAACGTGCCGGCGTTCGGATGCGATGACTTTGAAGTTGCCGCCATGCAAATCAATTGTCGCTATCGGCTGAAGACCTTCACAAACGATGATAAAGAAGAGTCTTTTCGAGTCTTCCGACCAATGGATGCTATCACCCGACAGCACTTCAATCGCCTCATCTCCGAGCGAAGGTTTCGAGAGTTCGCGTGTCGATGCGCCAAAGCCGGCTTTGAGAGCTGCCTTCTAGTTCAGAGCCCGCGAAGACGATCCAGCAGCCGTCTGGTGACCATCCCGGCACCTGAACGGATGCGATGTCCTTTGTGACCTGCACGACATCCCCGCCGAGATCATCCATCATCCATGTGTCCGTACGCTGCGCCTCTCGCGCGGATGGCCCTCCGGTGAGAAACGCGCGGAGCCGATATCGAACGGGCCGTCCGTCAGTTGTTTTGCTTCGCCCCCTGTCGCTTCAACGACGAATAGATGGTACTCCCTGTTGAGCGTATATCCGGTGCCTTCGGCTTTGTAAGGCAAGCGCCATACGACGTGAGGCCCGTCACCTGCTCCCGGCGGGCCGCGTTTTCCTTTGAGCGAAGGATCTACACGTCTTGTTGCTATGAAAAGCACCCTCAGACCGTCCGAAGACCATTCGAAGGATGATACATCACCTGCGACGCGGGTTAGGGCCGCACCGTTACCGTCTTTACCGTCGGGCGCGCTCAAAAAAATCTGGGCCCCGTTGTCTCCTCGATCAGAAATGACCCCGAGCGTGATCCCATTCGGGGACCATTTGGGAGTATTGCCACTATGCAGGAACGAAAGAGGTGGCCTGGGCGGTACCAGTTCACCGCTCCATACGCTCACGTCGTAGCCATCACGCTTTTCTTTACCGTCTCGATTGTACACGCGATACGGCTATGCTGGACACTTAGACTCCGCACGCCCGCAAAAATCACGAGATCCACGGGGCTGAAGGGCCGTTCTTCAAACTGAGGCATCATACCGCTCTGATGCACCGATCTACGTTCCGCTCACGTTATCAGCCGAACAGCACTTGCTGGAAATCGGCGGTATCGGCGGGGTTGAACAACCTTGGCCCGGAACCATACCGCGGGATTTCCTCGTCGCAGCCGGTTGAAAACACGAAAGGTAAAGGTTTCAGCGCCGCGGTGCACTACTCTTTCAACGACCCGCCTTCGCGGTCGCGCGGGGTGCGTCCGAATGAACCGGTTTTCGCCCTTTGGCGGAACCGCGCCGATACCACGTTCGCTGGGCGCTGCGCGATCCAAACGACAGGCGCGCATTAGTAAAAGCTTTTTTCTCAATGAGGGAACTGCGCGGACATCGCGTGGTTAGGCTGTTACGTCGCCGAGGAGCGACGCTCAAAAGGAGGAATAACCAATGACTAATCAACAACAGCAAGGCGGTAGCCAAGGTGGTCAGCAGGGCGGCGGCCAGGGTGGCCAGCAAGGCGGCGGCCAGGGCGGTCAGCAAGGCGGCGGCCAGGGCGGTCAGCAAGGCGGCGGCCAGGGTGGTCAGCAAGGCGGCGGCCAGGGTGGTCAGCAAGGCGGCGGCCAGCGATAGTACTGTCAAAGGAGGGAGGCCCATTGGGCCTCCCTCCACTTCATACTCAGAGTACGCCCATCCGGACTGGAACGACTTTTCGTCAAGCTGCAGGCCTTTGGGCCGTTACGGTGGTACAAGCTACTTGCCACCCTTATCGTCGCCACAACCTTTAACTTCCCCATAATCATTTGCCGCGACGCGACAGTGAGTGACGCTGGGAAAAGCATTCTGGATGACCAAAACGGTTGGCTCATATTACCGCGCCGTCTTTGCCATCGTCTTCCCGGCGTTTGCGACTTTGTCTTTCAACGCATCCAGTTGCGCGGCTGACGACATCGGTGGTCGGCGGTCCGAAAGTCGGGAGCACGGAGATGGCGAAGAAATCAAAAAAGAAGTGGTCACAGGATGTGACCGCGAACAGCGACGCAATGGACCTTAAAGACCGCGTGTTTAAAGAGCGCAGCGCCAAGAAAATTGCCAAGTCCCTGCAACAGTCCGCCGAACACAGCGACCGCCGTAAGGCGAGCCCATTTCAGTCTGCCATGTCGATGCTGACTTTCTATATCGTGCCTGCCGGTAAGGGGCTGTCGAAATCTCGGCTAATAACGCTTGACCGGGCAAAGGACGAACTGAGGAAGGACTTCGATAAGCCGCCAAAACGCTGAGCTCTTTGCCTGTGGACTATGCGACCGGTGGGTGGGAGGAGAAATACTCTGCCCGGTAAACCGGCTGGATGGTACGCAATGAAGCGCAGCGGTCGGAGCCGCGACGACCGCTTTTAAAAACGAAGAGACAACACCCTTGACGACAATGGTCTAGGAAAAGTACGGTGTAACCGAAAGAAACGATCAGCTCCTCCAAGGCGCATCAGCCGGAAAACAACAACGACCGGACGGGGCGACCAAGTTCTTCGTCGCCCTGCAGCCGGACGACCTCGTGGACCACTCGGGCCGATCCGGCGCCCCTGTCACTGACTTCCCGTTTGTCCTCTTCAGACATGTTGCTGGAAGGTTGGGCCTCCTGATCGGGTGTCTTAGTGCTGGATGTCGACATCTGCGTTCCCTGGGATTTTTCGTAGCCGCGACGTCGGACCCTTACCCCGCTCGCGGCAGGGCTTGCATGGATCACTGGCCAAGTGGCGAGTTTTTCATAGTCGGCGAGCAGAGCAGCAACATCATCGTAGATCCTGACCGCCCCCGCCTCCATGAGGACCTCGTCGGCAAACCGCCGGATCTGAGCGCGACGGTGGCGATACCGCATTTTCCAGCAGCTTCCATGTCGTATGGCGTATCCCCCACGACGATTGCCTCTGAAGGAGTAATTCCTTGGAGCTTCTGAAGAGCTTTCGAGAAAATTTCAGGGGCCGGCTTGGTGTTTTCTACCTCATCGCCGCTCGTCATCACAGCGACCAGATCTCGAATCTGAAGAAGGTCGAGATAAATATCGAGATCGTCCTTCGAAGCGGAGGACGCCAACACAACTTCCTGTCCGAGCCCATGCGCATGGGCGAGAAGGTCACGAGCTTTTGGAAACGGCCGCACGTTGCTCCGAAACCTCATTTTGAAGATGTCATCGTGCGCCGCGCTGAGCGTTTCTCGCGTCGCCTCGTCCAGTTCTGGCATCAGTGCGGGTAGCAACATATCCGCACCCTTGCCGATCTGATCGCGGATAACGGTTCGCTCGAACGTCAGACCGATACCAGCAAGAGCTTCATACCAGGCATCGACATGCATGTCGTTGCTGTCGACGGGAGGCGCTTCCAACCCATCAAGGACGCGCCTTTTGGAACCACGCAGAGCGGACCAACTTTACCGCGTCTCGCTCATCAGCTTCGGTATCAGGTTCGGGATTTCACGGGCCAGAAAACCAAGCGGTCCCACCGTCCTTGCGAGCTGCGCTCCTGCTTCCCCATGAAGGAAAACACCCCACGTGGCGGCGGCCACCGGCTTGGTTCCCCGCGCTGCCAGTCCAGCCACGATCCCGGCGAGAACATCACCAGAGCCGGAGGTCGCCAGACCGACACCACCGCCTTCATAGCGCCAGATTCCGTCCGGTGCTGTTATGACCGTCTTGCTGCCCTTCATGATGACGATCACACCGAATTTGTCCGTCAGGCGTGAAGCCGCTGCCATAGGATCGGCCTCGACCAGCTCTTTGTCTACGCTCAGCAGGTTCGCCATTTCGCCCGCATGAGGGGTGATGATGACCCGGCCGGCATACCGGCGCAGGCCCTCGCCGAGCTCGGTGATCCGCGGGAGGGCGCCGGCGTCGACGACAAGCACTGCTTCGCTGCTGCTATCGAGAAGAGATTTCAGAATTTCGTGGCAATCTTGTTCTTCCACCATTCCCGGTCCAACGAGCAAAGCGTGTGTGTTAGCCCACCTTGAGGCCACGAACGCCACCGGCTCAGATTGCAGTCCGCCTGCTGGCGTCTCCGGCAAGTCGATGACCAAAGCCTCGGGCATCGCGACGGCCAAAGCTCCGGCGCGGCTCTCGACCGTGACAATCTGTAGCTTGCCCGCGCCGGCCCGCATAGCTCCTAAGGCTGCCAGGAAGACAGCTCCGGGAACTTCTCTACTGCCGCCGATAATGCACACACGGCCTCGCTCTTCCTTGCTACCTTCTGCAGGTTGCGGCAGTGGCAGAGTTTTCAGAAGACGCTCGTCGATGATCTGAACCTCCATCATCGAGCCGCCACGTTGGCATCTTTTTTAGCCGTCACCGGCGCTCCGGCTTCGACAAGCGGCGCCACGAAATTGTAGCGCTTCAGCACCAGCCCGCCTCCGACGTCCTTGTCGGAGCTCGCCACGTATTCGGTGACAGCACAGTTCGATACGTCGCCCTGGCGATCGATCTCTAGGATCTGCTCTTCGGATAGGTTCTCGATGATGTAGCGCATGCATAAGACGACAACCTGATGGGCAACGATGAGGACGCGTTGGTCGGCATAATGGAGGCTGATCGTATCGAGCACGCTTCGCAGCCGCAAAATGACGTCGCACCAGCTCTCCCCAGCCGGTGGCCGATGATAGAACTTTCCCAGTATTTGCCGGAACTCTGCCTGATCCGGATACAGCTCCTCGATACCCCGCCGCGTCAGCCGGTCAAGAACACCGAACTCTTTTTCCCGCAGCCGCTCGTCGACGCTAACTGGAATTCCGGTCGACGCGGACAGCTGCTGGGCAATGGTTTCCGCCGTCCGGACGGCCCGTTTGTATGGCGACGCCAAAATGACATTGGGCTGTTCCGATAAGGGCAGATCGCCGAACCATGCTGCGAGGGCGTCCGACTGCTGTTGGCCAAGCGCGCTCAAGGGGACGTCGACATCCCGTTCTGCGATGTCAATGCGGGCATGGCCTGCAAGATCGGCGGCATCACGAGCAACGTTCCCAGCACTTTCGCCGTGGCGCACGATCCAGATTTGTTTCGGCCAGTTCTGCTTCATGCGGCTCCCCTATGACGGCCTATCCATATTAAAAGCGCCCGAGTCTAGACTTGCGAAGAACCGGAATTTCTTCAGAAAGTTCCGCCGCCCGTCTCGCGCGAATGATATATCAGTGGGCTGCAGTGGCGCGGGGAAAGCAGACTTGCGATCGCGTTGACCCAGCGACGCTTGCCCAACCGCGTGCTCCGGTTGACTGCTCGACAGCCAGTGGAGAAGCGCTTCCAATGCTGCCTCCGGCCCGCCCGTAGCGCCTCCCGCAATCCTTGGACCTGCCAAGTTCGTCCGCGGCGGCAGCGGCCGATTAACAGCTAGACGAGAAAAGCATCGTGTTCCTTGTTGTCGATCACATCGAGGCGTCGAGCCTAAGTCCCAAGATGGTCGAGCCGTTCAGAAATCCACGCTCAACGCCCACCGAGGCTATCGACGATGTTGCTGAAGTCAAAGGCGGGATAGCCGCTAAGAGGGCCGATTTCATTAGTTGTCTTTTGCGTGGTTCCTGACTGATACCGCTCAGCAGCCGGTCTTCCCTCTGTACGAATTTGCCCTATCTAAGTTCAATATTGATCGCGCAACAACCGGGGTATCTATGGACACAATTTCGGTACTTCTAGTCGAGGATGAGCCGCTTTTGGCGCTTGATGTTGAATCTGCCTTGATCGATGCAGGGTATACCGTGACGATGACGTCTTCAGGTGAGCAGGCACTTGAGGCACTTTCCTCAATGGGAGCGCCTTTTAGCGCGATGTTAACCGACATTCGGCTCGGAAACGGGGCGGATGGCTGGGCAGTCGCGAAATAGGCGCGTGAGCTTATCCCGGGACTTCCGGTGGTGTATATGAGCGGTGACAGCGCTGCCAACTGGACGTCGATGGGGGTTCCGGAGAGCGTAATGTTAACTAAGCCCATGGCCCTGTCGCAGGTTGTTGTTGCCCTTGCCCAGTTGATGAATGCTCGCCACTCCTGACTTGCTCGCTGCATTCCGCGATGACACTATTCGTATCTTCTCAATTTCGGGGATCCGCCATTCCGACCGCTAAACTCTCCCGCCGCCTTTTTGTCCTGACGACGCTGGCCCTCATGCCGGCCGCGTTCATCCTGTTTTACAATGTCGCTTCGAAACGTACGGAGAAGCGGCTTGAATTGCACGCCGATGCCATGCAGTCGGAGCAACTGGCAGCGTTGGAGATCAGGCGGATCGTCACAGGCTTGGAAAATGTTTTGACGACGGTATCGTCCGCGCCAGTTGTGCAACGGTTTGACGGGCCGGAATGTAGTGCGTTCCTGGAAAGAGTTGCCGCGAACATGCGAGAGTTCTCGGGCATTTCCGTCGTTAACGCGGACGGCATCATTATTTGCCGCAAAGAGGCGAAGGGCGTGGGGACATCACTTAAGGACCGACCCTACTTTCAAGAAGCCATGACTTCAGGAAAATTCGTCATAGGTGGTTTTACCAACGGGAGGGTTAGCGGGGCCCAGGTGCTCCCAATGGCCGTTCCCATCCGCAACGATAAAAGTGAATTGCTGGGCGCGGTAATCGGGGCGTTAGACCTTAAGTGGCTTGGGCAACGCTTGCGCGATCGGGAGTTCCAGGGCCAAGATGCGCTGACTATTGCGGACCGTAACGGTGTCGTTCTGGCCCGTGAGCCAAAGCCTGAGGTCTTTGTAGGCACTCGTATTCCCGATGCGTTCCAACACCTCGTCCATGCCGACAAAACAGGAACGCTTGAGGTTACCAGCCAGGACGGTACGCAGCGGATCATTGGCTATAAGCCAGTCACTGTTGCTCCTGTGGGGCTCTACATTAGTGCGGGCGTCTCCACAGCTGATGCCTATAGGGCGATAGACCGAACAACCATCGTCAGCCTGCTTATCGCCTTTCTAGGGCTGTCCGTCGCCTACCTGGTCGCATGGCTAAGCAGCAAGCAATTGATCCATGACCCCGTAGGCCGGCTGGTGACCACAGTTCGCGCATGGCGTGCGGGCGACGTTGGCGCGCGAACAGGCATGACCGCTAAAGCCGGTGAGTTCGGCCTGGTCGGCCAGGCAATCGACGATTTTATGGACGAACTGATATCCAGCCGTGCCGAGCGCCAGAAGGCCGAGCAGCAGCGTGAACTGCTGGTGGGTGAGCTTGACCACCGGGTCAAAAATATCCTGGCAATGGTGCAGGCTGTCGCCCGGCAAACGTTTCGTTCTAAGGAGCTGACCAATGCCGCGGTTCAGTCGTTTGACCGACGCTTGAGCGCAATGAGCGAAGCTCACCGGCTGCTTATGAAAGACGAATGGCAGGCGGCTAGACTGGCGGAGCTCGTGGCGACCACGGTCGCTCCTTTCGATCGACCCGACAGGTCCGTATTCACATTGTCCGGAGCTGAAATCATGGTGCCAGCAAAAGCCGCGCTGGCATTCAGCATGGCCCTACACGAGATGTGCACCAACGCTGTTAAATACGGTGCTTTGAGCACGAGCGAAGGCAGCGTCGCTGTCTTATGGCTGGTGACAAGTTCTGCAGATGAAGCTGGCCCCCTGTTCCAGTTCCAATGGACTGAACGTGGGGGGCCGCCCGTTCAGCCACCCCAGCGTTCTGGATTTGGCTCGAAAATGATCGAACGCGCGCTTGCGTCAGAGTTGGAAGCGAAAGTTACTCTAGAATATTCTGTCTCAGGATTGATATGTACGGTGACTGCGCCCTACGAGAAATTTTCACGAGGATAATCTCGCAGAGAGCAGAATTAGCTGCCGCTCGAACATTAGTTGGGGCACGCTCCATGCTGGATACCCACCCGTGTCGCGCCTCTACAATCTCACTCGAGCTGAGCGCTACTTGCCAACCATTGTTGGCGCTCGTCCTGGATCTCCACACGATTAGCGTTTAAGCGCTTTACGACGACTTTCGTTGGATTCCCCCACAGTGACAAGTTTCCCTCCCAGCAGCTTTGGCGGAATATAAAGCCTTATCGGCAGCTTCGATCAGCTTTTTCGGCTCGTCTGCGGTGTCCCCGACGGCTGTGCCCACTCCGACGTCGTCCTTTAGCAGAGCTTGCGCTTCCGTTGTCGTTGGAGCTTGCCACCAACGCAACGAAGTACGGCAGCAGGGCGGAAGGGTCCATTTTTTTGGAGGGAGGTGGGTGGCCCGACAGTTGCCCCACCCACACGGAAGGGTTTCGGCTCGGTCCTCATCGAGCGGGCATTTCCAGCGACGGCGAACGCCACGTGTCTCCCGGACTACCGCCCGGATGGCTTGGTTTTTGAAATTACATTCGTGATCGAGGAACCCGCTCGTAAAAAGAACGTTGACTTGATTCAAGACAGGGCATGAGCACCAACGTTGTGTGAGCTACGCACCCCCTACCGCCGCGATTGTCACCTTTTGCTCCACGTGATCTCTTATAAATGATATTACGATCCTGCAGGCTCATGCAGTCGACAGTGGGCAACAGCATATTCCGGGGCGCATACAAAATATGGCTCCTCCTCGAAACGGCTCAACTTTGTAATCAGTTCTTCCAGGGCCACCTGCTCTGATATGTCGTTAATAACGCCGTACCACCGTCTACCTCGACTTTGCGTCGGTTCGCTCGGTAAGGCTTTACTGGATACCCACCGACAAGCCCCGTTGGGAAGCCGCAAGCGAAAACGGGTCTTGAACGGATCTGGAGACCCGAGGTGCGCCAGCCACTCAGTCCTGACACGGATTTGGTCGTCCGGGTGGATGCGGTCCTGCCACGCAAGGATTCTTTCTTCAACTTCGAGCACGTCCCGCTCTTCTGTTGGACTGATATCGATTAGCTTTCCCGTTTCATCAGCTTCCCAGAGAATACTGGGTCCAAGTGCCAGGGATTGCCGGAACTGATCTTCATGATGAAGCAGCAATCCCTCGAAAGCCTTCTTTTGCGTGATGTCAATAGCTGTCACCGAGATTCCAACGGTGTCTCCCGCATCATCGTCAACCCGTTCATTTATAACCAGATACACGCCTCCGCTCGGACTTTGGAACTCCAGCGGGCCGGTCCCCTCGCCAGCAAGCGCGTTTTTCAGTATGGCCTCGATCCTGTCAGCTTCCTGCAGCGGCAAGAATTCCTGGACCCTTTTTCCAATCATCTGCTCCGGTGTGAGCTTCAGCATCGCAGCAAAGCGATCATTGACGCTCAAATGAACTAAATCTGCACCAAGCAGGCAAAGCCCGATCGGTGCAGTTTGATACAAGGCCTCCAATTGATGGATGCGCTGAAACTGAGGCACCACCGGGAGAAGGGCCGTGCCGTCAGTTTGCTCCTCTCTCGCGAAAAGTATTCCGGCTTGCTTTGCAGGAAGTGGCTTCCCAAAGAGCCAACCTTGAGCGACATCACAGCCCATCCGCTTTAGTATATGAGCCTGCTGCTGGGTTTCCACGCCTTCCGCTACCACAGTTAGTCCCAGGTTTTGACCAAGCCCTACCACCGACGCCACAATACGCCGGCTGCCGCTGTCGCTGACCAAGCTGCGCACAAAACTACAGTCGATCTTGATCTTATCGAAAGGGAACGAGTGGAGCCGGCTAAGGCTTGCAAATCCAGTCCCGAAATCGTCAAGCGCAAGTCGCATGCCGACGCTGCGCATCGACGCCATTGTGGCGAGGGTGACATCGGTGTGTTCGATTAGCGCGCTTTCGGTAACTTCGATCTCGATGCGGTTTAACGGGAAACATGTCGCGCCTATTATTCTCGCAAGCCAGGAGAACAGACCAGGGTCTTTGAATTGCATTGCAGAAATGTTGAATGCCAGCGAGAAATCGTCGCCCCATACGCCTGCCTGCCTACATGCGCTCGATACGATCCGCTCAGTAAGAAGGTCGATGTGCCCGGCAGCTTCTGCTACCGGAATGAAATCAGCAGGGGAGATGGCGCCGCGGACGGGGTGTGTCCAGCGAGCGAGCACTTCGAAACCGATTATTTTGCCGTGATGGAAATCGACCAACGGCTGAAATGCGGGCCAGATCTGATCTGTTGAAAGGGCTTGGTAAAGTTCGCGGGCGTTCACTCGACCTGTGGCCGAAGTTACGTTCTTTACTGGCAAGATAGTAGAATGCGTTCTAGCTCGCCTCGAAGCGACACCCAGGATCTGCTTGATGGCATTAACAGCAGGTCCGCTTCCAGCCCAAGTTAGTCCGAAGCCTCCCGAACGCGAACAGCTTTTTCGCTCCTGGATACGGCAGTTGTGCTGATCGTCCCACGACATTTTTGCTCCTCCCGAGCTGTCTCGTCGGTTCAGACGAGATATCAGATGTGATATATTGCTAAGAGGTTGAATATTGGTTTCGAACAAGGAACCTTTGTCTATCCGGATTTTAGTGCGGGTTGGAACGTTGCGCCTGAGCCAAGATTCGATCGGGTCCACCGTCGAAATGCAGTCTTTCTTCATCGCTGTAACCGCTCCAGATGGCATCTGGCGCTACGAAGGGGGTGGCGTAGGTCTGGCAACCTCTGGCTCTGGCGATGTTCTGGCCGGCATTATCACGAGATTGGCGGCGCGTGGAACCCAACCGGTGACAGCGGCCATATGGGGGGTTTTCCTTCACGGCCAAGCAGGTTCACATCTAGCTCAAAAGGTGGGGCCCCTCGGTTTTTTGGCGCGTGAAATTTCCGACTGTATCCCCAAGCTTATGATTGAACCGCGCTAGCCATTGGAGGACCGCGCCTCGTTGGACCAAGATTGCTTGACTTCCAATCGGCGCTCACGGACCGCCTGCCAGCACTTTTTGATGCGTCGCCCTATATGCGACGCTGGAAAGGCTCATCGACTTCGAACGATTGAACGATGGACCCATCATTTTATCGCCACCGCGACGGATGCCAAGTCCGGCGAGGATGCTGTTTTCGACAATCGTAAAACGCAATTGAAGTCGCACACATTGTAGCCAGCACTGCGTTCCCCCGCTGAATTCAAGCGCTTGACGATCGATGTCAGAACCTACCTTGTTCCGCGGTTGTCCGCGAACCTGCCGTTGCGGGCTAATGTTCCGTATCTCGGCGGATACTGTCGGCAAGGGTCGACGGCCTGGACTCTAATGCGCGCCGACGATGTATGGGGGAGACCGTCGATCGGAAATTTAACGACAGGGGGAACAACGTAGCGTCGGTTTGGTTGGCCTCACTTGAGCAGACATCGGAGTTGGAGATTAGCCGTGACAACTTGGAAACCTGTTATTGTTCACTTGCCCATGGCGGGTCGGCAGACCATCCATGGTCCCTATGCAGCGCTCATGGCGCTCCTTATCGACTGGCCCGAGCGACGATCCGCGTATCATCGCGCGGCGGAGCTTTGCTCTGCCGCCCTAGATAACGAAGGCATGTGCCTTCTGGCACGTGAAGCGTTTTTAAATGCGGTCATCCGAGCCGGGGCGGGTGGGCCGGTCAACCGACGGGTTGGCACAAAAAAAGGCGAAAGCATGAAGTTGGTGAGCGGCTTATCGGCGATGCCTCGATAAATCTCACCAACGGTCCCCATGTCTAAGTTTTCTGTAGACGCAACAGGCTCACAAGACGCCAGAGTCCTCACGGAATGGTCTGCCCGGACTAACCAATGTCCGAGCGCGCCTGGAGCACTATGTCACAAGGGTTGGCTCGTCCAGCCCTATTGTACTAACGCCCTGCCGAACGGGTTAGGCAGGCGCGGTGGAGCATTACCTACTATGATGGCGCAGTTTGCTCTCAGCGTTTGATACCGGCAGCCGATTTGGGACGCCATCGATGATTAATTCTCCTCCATTTCCACGCCAAGCATATAGAAGCTGTGAAAGCCTCCGCTCCGCGGTAGCACTAACTAATGTTCTAGACATTATGTGGCATCACATTATCGATACCATGAAAAGCGGAACACCATAATTAAGCGAGTACTGCCCCAAGAAACCGGGCCATACCCATGTTAGTGTCAGTATGACCGGGCCAGGCGAACCACCAGCTAGGCTCTTGATCTCCATACTACATCTTCATGCTCCTATATTGAACGTTGGCATGGATGTCATACTTCCAGTCGCGCCCGTGGATAAAAGGCTGCTTGCGTTTCCGGGGTCGGTAGGTAGCCGTCAGCGATAGAGCTCCCTCTCGGGTGTCCAAACTCAGCGTACAAGCAGTCTACGCGGGAGCAAGGGCAGTGCCGAGAGTCGGAGAAATTATATCCGCCTCAGGTCAATTCGGCTTGTAACAACGGCTCGGCCTGTAGCGGGATCCGTGTCGACGGTCGTAAGCCGCATACCGGAAGTCCCGACCTTCTCGATTGTCATCTGCGCCCGTCGATCCCCGTTCACTTCCTTCGCCCATTTTATCGCGAGCTTGATGGCGTCTCCACCGCGCGTTCCATTCAGCCCGGCAGTGCCGGTGCCTGCGCCGACGTAGGATCCAGAATAGGTGCTGCCTTTCGTCTTGAGGTCAGCGCTAATGGAGCGGGAGAAGATGGCGAGGCTCGTGCATCTGCCGTTGAGCGCGAGCGAGGCCGCCGACGCGCCCGACTTGAACTTGCAGGTCACGTTGATAGTCGGGGCATTGATCCGCACTTTAACGGTCCCTTTCCCGCTCCAGTTTCCCGAGAGACTTTTCAAAAAAGCAGTTTCATCCGCACAAGCAGTGCCGGCGATAGCGAATGCCATTAGAAACGCAAATGACCGTGTGAGCATTTTGATCATGATGGTGCTTTCAAATCGAAAACAGCAAAAAATGGCTGTTCCGACAACAGAGGGAGGTACCCCAGAACCGCCTTGCACTGATTAAGTTCCTGCGTAAAAAGTGGTGTAGGAAGAAAATGACGGAGAGATAACACCAACAGTCGAAAAAGCTCTCCGTCGTGCGCTGTGACCCCCGCAAAGTCTCGGTCTTGCGCTCGCTAGTTGAACGAAGCGACACAGAAATTTCATCGCTTTTCCAAGCTCGTCATCCCTTTAGTTGGACGCGAAGGTTCCATGCCTCGTTTGGGCCGACAGCCGGCATGTCAGGAACGCGCCTAATGCCTGTGGTTCACACCACCCACATCCGGGACTAGAAGCAGTCGGTCTCCTGTTCGAATGGTCTCTTCCGGAACGCGGTCATACCCCACGTTAAGTATCGCGATCTTGGGAAGGTTGGTGATGAGCCAGGATTCGACATCCCGCAAAAGCCGAACAAATGGGCTCGTCGGACCGAGCCGGTGCCGCGTCCATTGCTTAAGCTGGATCGCCCGTCGGGCGGTGACGCATCAGGGTCCACAGGCGCCCCAACGCGACGACATCGCGAGCCGCGGGTGACAAATGCTTAAGCATGTTGCGCTAATATGTGGCATCTGCTCCTGTCTTAAGAGACCCACGATGGCATCGATCCAGAATAAAGTACTTGCAGCAAGCATTGCAATATTTGCGTTGGGAGGGGGCGCCACAGGCTTGGGCATTTGGTCAGCGGCCGTTCTGTCCGCAAATACCGCTGATGTGTCCCATTCGTCGCAAATCCTGCGAAATCACATGAAAGCAGACATGATGCATGATGCACTCCGGGCAGATGTGCTTGCGTCTTTACTCGCCTTCAATCCGGCTGCAGGCATTTCGGCCGATGCAGTTCGAACAGATCTTGCCGAGCACGAAGCATCTTTTCGGGAGATGATTGACGCCAACAGGGCTCTTGCTTCGGACGAGAAAACGAAAACGGTCCTTGCAAGCGTCGAACGCCCTTTGCTTGACTACATGGGAAGCGCCGAGAAAATGGTCGATCTCGCGGGCCGGGACCCCTCGGATGGGTTGAAGGCGCTGCCTGAGTTCATGCAGCAGTTTTCGACTTTGGAAACAGCAATGGAGAAGGCGGGAGATGAAATTACCGCGGCGTCCGACGCAATTTTAGCTGATAGTCTAGAGACCAAAGCCTTGGTCGATACCGTCATGAATGCGTTGCTGGGCCTAGCTGCATTGTTCGCGTTTGGCTTATATCTCGTGTTTCGAAAAACCGTTACGAAGCCGATCCTTGCACTGTCCAGCGTTATGGAGAAGCTTGCCGCCGGCGACACGAACATTGCCAACCCCGCGGCCGGTCGCTCAGACGAAATCGGGACGATGGCATCTGCGGTCGAAGTGTTTCGCAACGCCGCGGTTGCCAATAGGCAGCTTGAGCAAGAAGCCGACGGCGCGCGGCAGAGAGCCGAAACCGACCGCCTCGCAGCACGTATGCAGGCAGATAAAGAGGCAGCCAATCGCCTGCGCATCGCTACGTCCGGTCTTGCCACGGGCCTGAAGAGGCTCGCATCCGGTGACCTTGCGTTCCAGATCGAAGAGCCGTTCTCAGCAGAATTTGAGGCGCTCCGGCACGATTTCAACACGTCCGTCAGTCAGCTCGACGAAACACTGGGGGCCATCGCCTCTGCTGTTGCCGCGCTTGAGGAAGGCACTAGTGAGATTGCATCCGGCGCTGGCGATCTGTCCAAACGAACAGAACAACAAGCTGCATCGCTGGAGGAAACGGCTGCAGCGCTCGAGCAGATCACGATCAATGTGTCGAACTCGAGCAGGCGAACGAACGATGCCCGTGACGAAGCGACCGAGGCCAATATGAACGCTGCCAAGTCCGCGGAGGTGGTATCCCATGCGGAGGAAGCCATGCGCCGTATCGAGGCTTCGTCTCAGCAGATTTCGAGCATCATCGGCGTAATCGACGAGATCGCCTTCCAGACCAACCTTCTGGCTTTGAACGCCGGCGTCGAGGCTGCGCGTGCTGGCGATGCAGGCAAAGGATTTGCGGTTGTTGCACAAGAGGTGCGCGAGCTCGCACAAAGATCTGCAAAGGCAGCAAAAGAGATCAAAGGGCACATCGAGAAATCGTCCGCGGAGGTGGATACCGGCGTCAAGCTGGTACTCGATACTAGCCAGGCCCTCCAAACGATCAGCGGACAGATCGCTCGTATCAACCAGCATATGGATGCAATCGCAACGTCTGCAAAAGAGCAGTCGACCGGACTCGCCGAAGTCAACACAGCGGTCAATTCCATGGACCAGGTGACGCAACAGAACGCGGCTATGGTCGAGCAATCGACCGCCGCATCGGTAAACCTGGCCAAAGAAGCAGCGTGGCTCCGGGAGCTTGTCGCTCGCTTCAAACTTCAGGACGAAGCGCAGACGAAATCCAGAGTGACCCGCGCGAATGGTCTGCTCGCGGCGTGAGACAGGCGAGAGCGAAAGCCCATTGAGCTGTTCACGGAAATCGTGGTCCGCATTAAATAACGCGGCGCCGATCCAGGGATCAAGCCTACCCGTGCAGTCAAGACTAACACCAATGCACTGCCGCCAGTGGCCACCTGACAGCAGATATCACTCGAACCCTTACCCGGGAACCTTGAACATCTCACGCTTGGGATCTGACTATCCACCACGCTATAAATTCACGCGACCCGCGGCCTGCGGGCTTCGAGAGGCTAGCTAAAACGATTCTCGCTAGAACAGGAGTTTTCGCGGCGTTTTTCATCTCCAACGTTCTTTTGCTTGATGCGCTCCAAGAGCCTTGGACAAAGTTTCTGTAATGTTTTTCATGACGTCCGGCTGAGTTCTATCAACCCCATACACAAAACCCGGGAAAATCGAGCGTCTTTTGAAGCGCCCAGATTTCCTCATGCTGATCTGGGGATAGAATTTCGGCAGGATCGCCGACTGCGACCCAACCGATCGGCACGGTTTTACCTGGTTCGAGACGGCTGCGTAGATGGACAGTTCCATGGATGCGGACTTCCGATCCCCGTCCTATATGGGCACCGTGGAACACCGCCGCTCCGGTGGCTATGAAAACCTCGTCATCAATTTGAGCGCCAACGACATAACTGTTGGGACCGACGACGCAGTGGTCACCCAACTTGCAATCGTGGCGACCGGTAGCCCGGATCACCGCGTTTTCGAGTACGATGCAGTTCCGTCCGATGCGGATGGAGCCGCCGGCCTCCGCCACCAGGCGAGCGCCATGCATGATCCTGCTGCCTGCACCGATGACAACATCCCCAAACACGGTCACATCCTGCGCGACCCAGGCATCAGGATCGATCGATGGTGACTGCTCTCCGGATGAAATAATCATGGCTTATTCTCTCCTGCCTCAATTTCGGCTGCCCGCACACTTTCAAGGTGCCAGATCTTGGCGACGATCCGCCAGCCCTCGATGCCTTTCACGAAGCAGAGATGATCGATGAAGATGTTGGCGTGGATCCGCAGCCTGACCTTCACAGTCGCTGCGGCCGGCGAAAGCCAATCAATCAGGATGATTTCGTCTTCGCGGTCTTGAGAGCGGCTTGCGGGAGATTCGCGCTTTGCGATCACCTGGCGATAATCCGAGTTCGGATCGACCGTGATTGCGCCTTCGTCAGCGTCGAACAGGTTGCAGGCTGGATGAAAGATCTGGTCAAAGAGTGAGAGATCGCAGGCGTAGAGGGCATCGAAATAGGTCTGTATTGCGTTTAGCAGGTCAGTATCGCGGGTCATCGTGTTTTTCCATAGTTTGTTGGCGAGTGACCGTGTCGCATGCCCACACCTTGAGTTGCCAGTGGCAGGATTGCCAGATAAGACCGCATTCATGCCAAAAAATGAGGCTCCATGCTTTCCTGCAAACAGACATGTCGTCAGCCTCGTCTATGACGGCCTCTGTACCTTCGAGTTCGGGATCACATCCGAAGTCTTCGGTTTACCCCGACCTGAAGCAGGGCCTGACTGGTATCAGTTCAAATCAGTTTCGCTGGAGGATCAAGTTCTTCACGCCTGCGGTGGCCTGACGGTCGCAGCAACGGGCACTGCGACTGATCTGCATGAGGCCGGAACGATCATCGTTCCCGGCTGGCGCGGGCCCGATGCGCCTGTCCCCGATCAGATCTGCGACGCATTGGTCCGCGCTCATAAGAACGGCGCCCGCATCATTTCCATCTGTGGCGGCGCTTTCGTACTTGCAGCCGCCGGCTTGCTCGATGGCCGCCGCGCGACGACGCATTGGCGGTTCGCCGAGGGCCTCGCCCAGCGCTACCCAGCCATCGCGCTCGACGCGAATTGCCTATACATCGACGAGGGCGACATTCTCACCTCGGCCGGCAGTTCAGCGGGGATCGATCTTTGCCTGCATATTGTCCGCTCGGATTTCGGAGCGGAGCTCGCCAACACCGTGGCGCGTCGCCTGGTGATGTACAGCCATCGCCAGGGTGGGCAATCCCAGTTCATCGAGCGCCCCGTGCCCGTGAAGCGGGAGGCAGATCGACTGTCGTCGATCCTGGATCATATTCAAGCCAAGCTTCGCCACCCGCACACGGTCAGCTCTCTTGCCCGCCATGCAGGCATGAGCGAACGTACCTTTCAGCGCCGCTTTCATTCTCTGACGGGCTTGCCGCCCCTCAAATGGATACTGAGGGAGCGACTGGAGCAAGCCCGCATCCTGCTGGAGACTGGTTCTACCGCGCTCGATGACATTGCAAGCGTGACCGGACTTGGAAGCGCAGAAAACCTGAGGTTTCAGTTTGCTCGCCACTATGGGGTCAGCCCGTTGATCTATCGAAATCGCTTTGCACAGCGACCGGAGACAAGCCAGACGCTTCCGAAGCACACTGGGCAAAGTTCCTCGACGGCCGATTTTCGACTACAGCCACAGCGGCGACTTTAAAACGCGTGACTTTTCAGCGCCCGGACAACAAATGTCGCAGTAGCCGGGAATCTGGCCATATGGTTGGCACAATGAAATCGGATTTAGAAGACATGGGCTGGGCCACTCAGAATATCTAAGCATCATTTACCGAAGCGACGGGGCCAACGACCTCAGCGCCCGCATCTGACTGATGCGTCAGCGATGAGATATTCGCCTTCGATAACCAGGACGGTAAGCCCCTGAAGGGGTAAAGGCGACATGTCATTTTCCTTTCACGCATCGAAGGTGATTGGCGCGAGAATGGTACAGCGTACTCCATCAGAGCGAAGTTCATAAGTTGTTTTGGCCCTGAGCTGGTATGGAAGCGCTTTCTCGATGAGTTCCCTCCCGTAGCCCGAACCCCTAGCTGGTTCATCCGCAGTCGGCATATTTTGAACGCCCGTTTCAGTCCATTCGACGTAGAGAGATGGCGGGTCGCCATCAACACGTTCAATTTGCCATCGGATAGTCAGACGGCCTTTTGGAGCAGACAGCGCCCCATATTTCAGCGCATTCGTTGCCAGCTCATGCAGTGCAAGCGCGAAGGTCTGAATTGAGCGTGAACGCAACCGAATGCCTGGTGGTCCATCCAGCGTGACTTTTTCTTTATCGTAGATGTAAGCCGACAGTTCCGCTGCAAGCAATTCGTCGAACGCGACACGCTCTGTCTCGCCCAGTCGAGAAAGAAGACCTTGCACCCGCGTAATTGAACCTAAACGGTGGCCAAACGCTTCCGAAAACTCCTGCAATGTCGTGCTTGTCCTCACCGTCTTTTCGGATAGCGACCGAATGACTGCAATCAGGTTTCGCGTTCGATGTTGCAACTCCGCGACCATGACCTCCTGGCGGCTTTGCAGCTCTTTTAACTCCTCGACATCGGTACACGTGCCAAGCCAGTCGGTCTCGCTTTCACCTGATCGCAGTGATCTGCTGTGATGCCAGATATATTTTCCATCCGCACCTCGGCGAATACGGTACTCGCAGTCCAAACCACCTTTTGCCTCGGCATCCTGCCAAGCGGCCATCACCGCTGCATGGTCATCGGGATGCACCGTCTCAAGCCATCCCAACCCTTTGCTGTCTTCAACGGCCTGGCCAGTAAACTGCTCCCACTGCGGACTCGACCAAATCCGGTTGCCAATGGACTCGGAGCGCCAGATTAGCTGGGGGACACCCCCGATTAGCATCCGCTGAAACGCTTCATTTTGTCGGAGTCGTCTCTCGGTGCGATGCCGTTCGGTAACGTTCTGACCAATCTTGAGAAATCCTTTCACCGAGCCGTCCGCATTTCGCAGGCATTCGGTCGATCCATCGATGAAAACATGGGAGCCGTCTTTGCGGAGATGCCAGCGGACATCAGGAGCAGACCCCTCTCTGCGCGCAGTCTCGACCTCTTTTTGGTCTTCTCCCTTGGCGCGATCCTCTTCGGTGAATAGCTTGCTAGCTGACATGCCTGCAGCTTCCGACGCTGTCCATCCGAACACGGCTTGGGCACCTTCGTGCCAATCGACGATACGGTCTTCAGCGTCAGTGACAAAAATGGCGTAGTCACGGGCGTTTTCGACTACTAGGCGGAAGCGCTCCTCGCTCACTTTCAACGCATCCACTTGGTGAAGCCGGTCGATGACCGGGCCAAGGATTGTGGCGTAGGTTCTTAGAAACTGGATGTCGGAGTCTTCAAATTGTCTCGGCACCACGTCGTCGACCTGAAGGAGACCATACGGCTTCCTGCCAGGCACGAAGATCGGAACATTAACCAACGCAACGACGCCCGCACGCTTCATAAAAGCGGGTACACCAAAGCGTTCCTCTTTCGCGATGTCCTTGGTCACCATTGGCTGGCCAAGTTTGATCGCGTAGGTCTCAGAGGAATGTTGATCCATGTTGAGTTGGAGGCCAACGATATTCGGCGTCCAGCCGACAGCTGCACGCACCCAGAGCTTTTTCTCACCGCGCTTGATCTCAAGGACCTTTGACCTCTTCGTATCGAGAGCTTCGCCGACTAAGCGGCAAGCCTCAGTCAAAACGGAATCAAGATCGTCGGATCGCAGCGCGAACTCCCCGAAATCGGCCAATATTTTCTGGCGCTTGAGGAGCTGACCCTGGTCAAGCGTCTGCTTCTGTAGGGCAGTCATTGATGGCCTCCTTCGACAAACTGAGGCTTGGCAAATTTTCCGCCCGCCGATAGCTAAGAATGCGCCCGGAGCTCATAACGGCAAGTGGGGTCAGCCCTAAAGCTCGGCAGCATGAGGCTGGACAAGAAATAAGGTTCTTGCTCCGCTTGAACGTATCGAAGCAAATCAAGTTCCGCGGACCGGTTGGAGAATACGAAAATCGGGACAAGCAAGAACTCTGTCAGGCAGTCGGCATAGCCATGTTCCGACCCGCTTAGCGCCGGAACAAAGCGTCCTGCAGATCCCCGGCTTCTACAGGCTTCGAAAGGCGCGGCACGGAATCGTAACGGGCTGGAATATCCTTGTCGTCATAGCCCGTTGCGAAGACGAACGGAACGCCTCGCGAGAGCAGCAGGTCCGCCACAGGAAACGCCATGTCACCGTTCAGGTTGATGTCGAGTACGGCGGCGTCGATGATTGTTTCACCAGAGGCCAATGTCAAAGCTCGGTTTACGCTTGGCGCCGGGCCGACGACGACCGCACCAATTTGTTCAAGCCAGTCTACAAGCTGCTGGGCAATGAAGTAATCGTCCTCCACGACAAGAATGTGCTTTCCTGCGTATAGATTTACAGCACCCATACTCGTTACTGTCTCCCGCCGCGTGTTATCACTGCTATCGCTGCATGCCCGGCTAGCCCTTGAGCGCCGCGTCCATAAGGACGTCGGCGGAACGCTTATACTCTTGTGCGCGTTCCTCGAACGTCGCAGCGGCGGCGGTTCTGCCGGCTTGCAACGCCTCTCGTATCATCTTTTCCATCAGAACGATGCGCTCGCCCATCACCCTAAGAGCGATGCGCACTGCCTCGTCAACTGAACCTTCCTGTTCGTGGGCGAGTGCCTCGGCGGTATATCCGTGTCCCACCTGACAGCGGAATCGCAGCGGCGTGCGCCTGATCTGCGATAATGTCCCCCCGCATCCGGGACAACTCAAAGGGACGGGATCCGCGATTTCTGCGATCGTTGGAGAGTTAGACGGCCGCCCCATAGCGATCGCCACCTCAAGCGCAACGCTGGACGGTGCCGCAACGGTCGGGCCCGCGCCTTCCAGCACGAGGCGGATCAAAAGGGCAGCCAGATCCTTGGCGGGAGCACGGTAGTCAACGTCACTCGCCAGCAACGCCGTTTGTGGCATCTCGCTCTCTACGGCGTCGAGGGGGTTTTGAATAACGGTTAATCCGCCACAACGTTTCAGGTCCGCCAACCCGGAAGCCCCGTCGTTGAGCATGCCGGAAAGCAGAACTCCAATGGCTTCGGGTCCGGCGCTGATCCCTGCGGATCGGAACAGCGGATCGATCGCGGGCCGCGCCATGTTCTCGCGCGGTCCGCGGCCCAGGCGAAGACCCCCCCGTCCATCACAAGATGGTGGTCTGCGGGCGCCACGTAGATATGCCCTTCGTCTATGGGCTCACCGTCGACCGCAGTGGATGCCGGAAGTGTGCCTCCACTGTCCAGTATCGCGGCGAGCAGGTCCCGATTGCCCGCTCCGACATGGACTGCGATCAAGACCGACGCCTGCAGGTTCTGCGGCAACTCCTTGCATATCTGCCGGATCACCTGGATCGATCCTGCTGACCCGCCGATTGCAATGATTTTTCCCATGGCCCGTTCACCTCGTGCGGTTCAATGCTCTAGCCGGTGGCCGACGAATTCAATAACTGCAGCAACTGCGCTTTGAGTTCGTTCGAACTGTAGGGCTTCGTCAGACGCGGCCGATCGCGATGCCGTTCTTCAATCGCCCAGTCACTGTAGCCACTGCAGAGGAGAAACGGGATATCGCGGCTAGCGAGGATGTCTGCAACTTCGTACGAGTTGCCGCCCCGGATGTTGACGTCGAGGATCGCTGCATCGATCGGCGCCTCCCTCGCCAACCGAATGGCCGTGTCAAGGCGAGATGCAGGTCCGACCACCTGTGCACCCATGCCCAGCAGGGCGTCTTCTATTACCAGCACGATGGTCATTTCATCTTCGACGACCAGCACCTGGCGGCCTTCTGCTCTGTCCTGACTAATCATTGGCGTCCTCCTAAGGCCACGGGACGAAGTTCTCCAACTTCGGCGGTGAACGGAAGTTCG
>NZ_JAFCXF010000030.1:0-25787 GCF_049898205.1 Pararhizobium sp. DWP3-4
GACGGAGACCCTTGCTCTCCCACGGGCTTGGTGTCCCAAAGGTGCGACGGTCTTCCATCCGCCACCGCAACTGGCATTACAGCGCCAAATGCGGAAGAAGGGAAGTTACAAAGGTGGCCTGAAAGGCCGGATGAGAGGGAGCCGCAGGTGCGGAATATCCCGAACCACCTTCTCATCGCCTCACTTCGTTCGGCACTTCTCCCCGCGGTGGAGAAGAGTCAAGACGCTGCTCAGTTGGCGGCTGACATGCTGGTGACGGTAAACCCGTCCTTGCGCAGAAGTTCGATCACGCCTTCGTCTCCGGGCAGATGCAGGGCGCCGACGGCCATGAAGACGGCGCCGTCGTCGAGAATCGGCTTGGCTCTCGTCGCCATGGTCTTGTTGCGGTCGGTGATGATGCGTTGCTCGAAATCAGCATAGCCTGCGTCGTCCGCGGCGGATTTTTCTTCCGAAACGGATTTCATCATCGGCATGATCAGGCCTGTATCGCCGGAAAGATAGAGTTCGGTGGTCGTCTCCATCACATCGGTGATGGTATCGCCGAGCGCCAGCGTCTCGATCAGCGCTTCCAGATGAAACTGCACCGGCAGCGCATCCATCGCCTGCAATTGTTCGATCAGAGTTTCCAGCCCCTTCAGGCTCTTGCCCTGTTTCAGGGCGTCTTCGGCGAGCTTCTTGTCGAGAAAGGCGGCACCGACGGCCTTGCGGCTCATTTCGCAGGCTGGCAGGGCGACGAAGCTGGCGATCATCCATGGTTTCATCTTGGCCACCAGCGTCAGCGGGATACCGCGCGCCTTTAGCCCGGCCGACAGCTTTTCGATCTCTTCGGGTTTCAGGAAATCGTTGATCGTCTTGCCGTCGGCAAACATCGTCAAACCCGGCTGCATCATGATCGCGGCCGCTGCCTTGCGATCATCGACGATCTCGTTGGATTCGACGATGACGGTCTTGGCGGTGTCATAGGCCTGGCTGGCGCCGGCCGGCATCGCAAGCACGCGCGGGTCGGTCACGTGCATGGTGCCGAGCAGATAGGATGGCGCAATGCCCGCCTTCTCGATCTTCCAGAATGTGCCCTTGCCGTTCGGAATGGCCGCCGCTTCCTTTTCCAGCGCCGCGAACTTGGCCGGATTGGAGGTTTGCATCTCGGCAATCAGGTTCTTGCCGCCACAGGACGCGTCTTCTGCACGGGCAGGCGAGATCGACATCAGGGTGACGATCAGGCTCAGCGCAAACAGAACGTGCAGCGTGGCGATCAACGCAAGCACGTTGTCGCTCAACCTGCCGGCCAATGTTCTGGCCAGGCTGCGTGCCGGTTTTGCCCAGTGCTGAAACATAGTCGATCCTGTCTGCGAAAACTCTATCGGGCGATTCTAGGCGCCCAGGCCTCACAGGCCGTTTAACAAATCTGGTTAACGCGCCTTAACCGGCAAAATTCAGGCGCGTGGATGGGCGCGGTCGTAGATTTCCAAGAGTCTTGCCGAATCGACGCCGGTATAGACCTGCGTCGTCGACAGGCTGGCGTGACCAAGCAGCTCCTGGATGGTTCTGAGGTCGCCGCCACCGGCCAGAAGATGGGTGGCGAAGGAATGGCGCAGGGCATGCGGCGTTGCCGTATCCGGCAGGCCAAGCGCGCCGCGCAGCTTCTGCATCTCGCGCTGGATGATCCCCGCCTGCAGCTTGCCGCCTTTGGCGCCGCGAAACAGCGGGCCGTCCGTGGCCAGATGATAGGGGCAGAGTTTTTCGTAGGCGCGCACGGCATCGATCGCCGCCGATATCAGCGGCACGACGCGGGTCTTGCCGCCCTTGCCGTGAATGCGAAGTGCTGTCGGCGCTCCGGCAAAATCGGCTGGCGTCAGGTCCAGCGCTTCGGAGATGCGCAGGCCGCAGCCATAAAGCAGCGTCAGCACGGCCGCGTTGCGGGTGGCGATCCACGGTTCGTCGGCGAGCTGCGCGTCGCTGGTGACGACCATCAGGGCATCCACCGCCGTCAGCGGCTTCGGCAGCGATTTCGGCTGTTTTGGCGAGCGCACGGCGGAGGCCCCGGCGGCATTGCCAAGGCCCTTCTTTTCCAGATAGCGCAGAAAGGAGCGCAAACCCGCAAGCCCACGGCCAAGGGTTCTGGCACCGGCACCATCGCGTCTGCGGGAGGCAAGAAAGCCGCGCAAGTCGCCGGGGCGAAGCGCGCTGATATCGTTCAGCCGAGCCGGGCCGCTCAGGTGGCCGGTGAGGAAATGCAAGAATTGCCGCGTATCGCGCTCATAGGCTTCGACGGTCTTGTCGGACAGCCGCCGCTCCTCGCCAAGGCCGGAAAGCCAGCGCTGGCGCTCGGCCATCAGCTCGGGATGACCTATGATCAGCAGTTCGTTCACAGCCATGCTCCGCGTTTCGTAATGAGCGCGACTCTGCGCGCAAGCCAGTTATGTTTTTCCTAACGGTCGCAGGAATTTGTCATGCCCGGATCATATTCAACTGCGATAGCTCAAGCACAGGCAATGCGGAAAAAGCGATGGCGCGACGGGATTCGGCAAGCGGTTTCACCTATTTCGCGGAGACGGTCGCGCTGGTGTCGCACGGCCAGCCCGGCCATATCGTCGATATGCTGATTGCCGAGCGTGGCCAGCGCATCGTCAAGCATCCGCTCTGGCCGGTGTTGCGGCCGTTTCTCTACACCGTGCTGAATTACCGCAAGGCGATCGAGTTTGCCGATGCCGTGGCCAACGTGCCGGGCTTCCAGGCGTTCGAGCATCTGAGCCGGACGCTGTCGCTCGATATCCGCGTGCACAACGAAGAGCGTATTCCCGAAAAGGGCGGTTTCCTTCTGGTGAGCAACCACCCGACCGGCATCGCCGATGGCATTGCCGTGTTCGATTTGTTGAAGAAACGTCGGCCGGACATGATGTTCTTTGCCAATCGCGATGCCATCCGGGTCAATCCGCGCTTTGCCGAGATGGTCATCCCGGTCGAATGGCGCGAGGATTACAAGAGCAAACTGAAGGCGCGTGAAACGCTGCAGATTACCAACCAGGCGATCTCGGAGGGCAAGGCAACCGTGCTGTTTCCCTCCGGCCGCATCGCCTATTGGGCAGACGGACGGCTCAATGAGCGGCCATGGAAAACCTCAGCTGTTGGCTTTGCCCGCAAATACAATCTGCCGATCCTGCCGGTGCATATGGCCGCGCGCAATTCCGGGCTGTTTTACTGGCTCGCCAAATGGTCGACCGAACTGCGCGACATGACGGTGTTCCATGAGCTTCTGAACAAGAAGGGCGATCTGTTCGATTTCACCATCGGCAACCTGATTCAGCCGGAGGCGCTCGATGGCGATCCGATCGAAGTGACGCGGGCGCTGGAGCGTCACACCGTGGTCGATCTGGCGTTCGACGGCGATGCCCGATTCCGCAATCCGGTTCCGTTGCCGGAGACGATCAGCTAAATCTGCGTCATGCAGATTCGCTCGATGTTCGCCGCCAATTACCGTTCGCTGAAATCCATCCGCATGGATATGGCTGACGTCAACCTGTTCATCGGTGAAAACGGTGTCGGCAAGTCCAACCTCTATCGTGCCCTGCAGCTGATCCAGGCCGCCGTGCGCGGGCGGTTGGCGCATGAGATCGCCCGCGAAGGCGGCATGGCGTCGGCGCTGTGGAGCGGCAGGCGCCGGAGCGGCGATCCGGTGCGGATCAAGCTCGAGGTCGAATTGCTCGACGACGTTCAGGCGCTGAGCTTTCTCTACCGCGTCGAGGCCGGGTTGCGTCCGGCGAAGGCGGCTGCCGGGTTCGTCTTCGAACCGCAGGTGAAGGAGGAGGAACTGAAGGTCGATGCGGGCCGACCTGTCACGGTGATGAAGCGGGCGGGCCCGGGCATTTTCGTCAGAAACGCTGCCGGCCGGATGGAGGAGCATCCGGAACAGGCGCTGACCTCGGAAACGGCGATCGCGCTTTTAGGCGATGCAGGGCACTATCCGGAGATCGGCACGTTCCGGCGGGCGATCGACGGCTGGCGCTTTTTCCACGGGTTCCGTACCGACCGCGATTCGCCGCTGCGTTCGCCCTGCCTTGCCGTCACCGCGCCGATGCTGGACGAGGACGGCTCCAATCTCGCCGCCGTGTTCGCGACGCTGTTTCACACCCGCCAGGATACGGTCGATCTCGACCGTGCCATTGCCGATGCCTTTGGCGGTGCGAGGCTTGTGGTGCCCGAACCGGAAGAATTTGCCGAATTCTCGCTGGTCTTTCCCGATTTCCCGCAACGCCAGTTTTCGCCGCGTGAACTGTCGGACGGCCAGATGCGGTTCCTGGCGCTTGCGGGCGCGCTGCTCTCCTACCGCAAGCCGCGCTTCATCGCCCTCAACGAACCGGAAACCAGCCTGCATCCCGACATGCTGCCGGCCCTTGCCGAAATGATCGCCCAAGCCTCAGCCGACAGCCAGATCTGGATCGTCACCCATTCGGAACTGTTGGCGGCGGAAATCCATAAGCGGTGCGGCACGCGCCCGAAACGGGTGATCCGCAACGATGGCGCGACCTGGATCGAGGGCATGCGGCTGACGGGCGTGATCGATGAGGAAGAGGACTGAAAAAGGAAAAAGCCCCGCGATCATCTCGCAGGGCTCTTCGTTCATTCCAAAACCTGAAAAAGATCAGGCGATCTTCTGGCCGGTCTTGGCCCAGTCGGCCAGGAAGGTAGAAAGGCCTGCGTCGGTCAGCGGGTGCTTGACCAGTGCCTTCAGTGTTGCGGGAGGCGCGGTGATGACGTCGGCGCCGATCAGGGCGGCTTCCTTGACGTGGTTGACCGTGCGGATCGAGGCGGCGAGGATTTCGGTCTCGTAGCCGTAATTGTCGAAGATCTGGCGGATTTCGCGGATCAGGTCCATGCCGTCGAAGGCGATGTCGTCGAGGCGGCCGACGAAGGGCGACACGAAAGTGGCGCCGGCCTTGGCGGCGAGCAGGGCCTGGTTGGCCGAGAAGCACAAAGTCACGTTAGTCAGGTGACCGTCCGACGACAGGTTCTTGCAGGCCTTCAGGCCATCAAGCGTCAAAGGCACCTTGATGCAGATATTGTCGGCGATCTTGGAAATGACAGCCGCTTCCTTCATGATCGACTCATAATCGGTCGCAGCGACTTCGGCCGAAACCGGACCATCGACGATGCCGCAAATTTCCTTGGTCACTTCCAGGATGTTACGGCCGGACTTGAGGATCAGCGAAGGGTTGGTCGTGACGCCGTCGACGAGGCCCAGGTCGTTTAACTCCCGGATTTCATTGACATCGGCTGTATCGACAAAAAACTTCATGGAATTCTCCCTTTCGGCGCTCGGGCGGGCGATGCGCGGGCTGCTGTGTTGTTTCGGGGTTTTCTTTAACGCAATCCGGAGGCAAGGTCACGGCCGATGACTGAAGATTCGACCGATTTGTTTGACGACCTGTTCGCCCGCCGCGTCGTGCCCGTTCTGGTGCCGATGCCCGCCCCGAAACCATACTCCTATGCCGTGCCGGAGGGAATGGCTGTCGAGCCCGGATCGATCGTCCAGGTGCCGCTCGGACCCCGCCAGGTGCTGGGCGTGGTCTGGGACGGGATCGACGACGGCAGCGTCGATCCGAAAAAACTAAAGGCGATTACCCGTGCCTTCGATTGCCCGCCATTGGCGCGGGACATGCGGACTTTCCTTGATTGGGTGGCGACCTATACCGTCTCGCCGCCCGGACTTGTCGCGCGGATGGCCTTGAGGGCGCCGGCGGCATTCGATCCGGAACCGATGATCGAGGGCTTGCGGCTGACCGATATCCGGCCGGAACGGATGACAGCGGCGCGCGAAAGGGTGATCGCCACGGCCGATAACGGTTTTACCTGGACGCGGTCGGGATTGGCGCATGCGGCCGGCACCTCGTCCAGCGTCATCGATGGGCTAACGGCGCAAGGGGTGTTCGAGACGGTGTTCATGCCGCCGCCGCCCGTGGTGGCATTACCCGATCCGGACTATACAGAGCATCGGCTTGAAGGGCCGCAGAAGCAGGCGGCGCTTGATCTGCTCGAAAGCGTCGATGCCGGCGGGTTTTCCGTCTCGCTGATCGACGGCATTACCGGCTCGGGAAAGACCGAAGTCTATTTCGAGGCGATCGCCGCGACCTTGAAGGCCGGCAAGCAGGTGCTGATCCTCCTGCCGGAAATCGCCCTGACGGCGAGTTTCCTCGAACGTTTCCAGGACCGGTTCGGCTCGAAACCGGCCGAATGGCATTCGGATCTCGCACCGCGTACCCGTGAAAAGGTCTGGCGGCAGGTGACGGAGGGTGGCGTCAGGGTCGTGGCCGGTGCGCGCTCGGCGCTATTCCTGCCGTTTGAAAACCTTGGCCTGATCATTGTCGATGAGGAGCATGATCCCGCCTACAAGCAGGAAGACCGCGTCTTTTATAATGCGCGTGACATGGCGGTGGTGCGGGCGCGGATTGGCGAGTTCCCGATTGTGCTGGTGTCTGCCACACCATCGGTGGAAAGCCGGGTGAACGGCGATCTTGGCCGTTATAATCCGATCCACCTGCCGACCCGGTTTGGCGATGCCGCGCTGCCGGATCTCGGCCTCGTCGATATGCGCAAGCATCCGCCGGAGCGCGGCGGGTTCCTGTCGCCCGTTCTGCTGCGCTATATCGGTAAGGCGGTGGAACGCGGCGAGCAGGCGCTGTTGTTTCTCAACCGGCGTGGATATGCGCCGCTGACGCTCTGCCGGGTCTGCGGCCATCGCTTCCAATGCCCGGATTGCTCCAGCTGGCTAGTCGAGCACCGGTTTCGCGGCCAGATCCAATGCCACCATTGCGGCTATGCGGAAAAGACGCCGGAGAGCTGCCCGGAATGCGGCACGCTCGATCATCTGGTCGCCTGCGGCCCGGGCGTCGAACGGATCGCCGAGGAAGTCGATCGGCATTTTCCCGATGCGCGCACCATCGTGCTCTCGTCCGACCTGATGGGCGTCAAGCGGCTGCGGCTGGAGCTGGAGGCCATCGCCAAGGGCGAGGCCGATATCGTCGTCGGCACGCAGCTGGTTGCCAAGGGACACAATTTTCCGATGATGACCTTCGTCGGCATCGTCGATGCCGATATCGGCCTTGCCAATGGCGATCCGCGCGCGGCCGAGCGGACATTCCAGCTTTTGAGCCAGGTGACGGGCCGGGCCGGGCGAACCGGCCTGAAGAGCCTCGGCCTTTTGCAAACCTACCAGCCGCAGCATCCGGTGATGCAGGCGATCGTCTCGGGCGATTCGGACGCCTTCTACGAACGCGAAATCAGCGAGCGGGAAAAGGCGCTTCTGCCCCCGTTCGGACGCCTTGCCTCGATTATCATCTCGGCTGATACCCGCGCCGATGCGGAAGGCCATGCCCGTGGCCTGCGGCAGGCTGCCCCCAAGGTCAGCGGCATCAGTATTCTGGGTCCGGCGGAGGCGCCGCTGGCGCTGATCCGCGGCCGCCACCGTTTCCGGCTGCTGGTCCACGGCCGCCGCAACAGCGACATGCAGGCCTTCGTCAAGACGATGATGGCCAACGGACCGAAGATGCGCGGCTCGGTGAGCGTGCAGCTGGATATCGATCCGCAGAGTTTTTTGTGAGGTTTTACCAATCCGGCTCAAGGGACGAAGGGGTATCTCGGTTTTTCCGTCTGCCAACACCGCTGTTCGACGCCTCAAGTTCAAGGGAAGCGCGTTGAGGGCTGATCTTTGACGCTCAGATACGGAAGGTGTGTTGCGGTTCAGGCGTTATCCCTATTCGCATGGAATTTTCTCAAAGAGGGATAATAGTAGCTATCTCAATATTTTACGGAAAAAGTGGATGGCGATACGGGCGATTCTTCGGTGGGATTTCTGTGCTTCCAGGCCGAATCTGTCTGTGCGATAAGCGAATCGGCTGATCGAAAACGGGGAGATGGCATGGAGTTCTACATTCCGACAGAAACGGGGGAGTTCCTGGCGTTCTGTGCCGCCGTCGTCACGTCGCTGCTCGGGCTTGTCTTTCTGTTTGCGCCAGGCATCGCGTTTCGGGCTTTGGGGATCGATCTTCGCGAAGGCCGTCGTGGCGGGTATGCGGAGGCGCGCTCGACGATGGGGGGCTTTCATCTGGGGCTTGGTCTTGCAGCGCTGCTGCTTGCCCAGCCGATGGTGTATCTGGCGCTGGGGGCTGCGTTTGCGCTTGCGGCATTCGGGCGCATCCTGTCGATGCTGTCGGATAGCGGCAATACGGTTGTGAACTGGTTGTATCTTGTCGTCCAGATCGCGCTTTCGGCTTTGCCCTTGGCCTATGTCTTTGGCTTCATTTAAACCCCGTCTGCCAGGCCCTACAGCGCGGACCTCGCCAGCTCATACCCCATTTTTGTCAAAATTTGGCCAAACCGGGCGATCTTAAACGCATTCGTGCCGTTCGCGTGTTGCGAGTCCAGATATCCTATGCTAGACGAACCGCGACTTGTGGGGGAAACAGGCCGCCCGGCCTGCATGTCCTTTAAAATATAGCAACAAATTCAAAGTGTTGGGTTTACGGTTCTCCGCAGACATCGCCTTTGAATTAAAATAAGAGAAGCTTGTGCCCGTGGCAGACACATCCCAGCTTATTTCCGGTGTTGCAGAAAGGTACGCGTCTTCGCTTTTCGATCTCGCATTGGAAGCGGGTTCGGTCGAGAGCGTCGGGGCGGATCTGGACAAGTTCCAGTCGCTGATCAACGAGAACGCCGATCTGAAGCGCCTTATCGTCAGCCCGATCTTTTCTGCCGACGACCAGTTCAAGGCCATTTCCGCGATCATCGCGAAGGCTGGAATTACGGGTCTGGTCGGCAACTTCCTGAAGGTGGTTGCTCGCAATCGCCGCCTGTTTGCAGTGCCTGGCATCGTCAAGTCCTATCGCGAAACCGCCGCCCGTCATCGTGGCGAAGTTTCTGCTGAGGTGACTTCGGCTCATGCCCTGTCGGCAGCGCAGCAGACCGAATTGAAGGCGGCGCTCAAGGGCGTCACCGGCAAAGACGTGACGCTCAACGTCACGGTTGAACCCTCTATTCTCGGTGGTCTGATCGTCAAGGTCGGGTCCCGCCAGATTGACACTTCCCTTCGCACAAAGCTTTCTAGCCTTAAGCTTGCACTGAAAGAGGTCGGCTGATGGATATCCGCGCCGCGGAAATTTCCGCAATTCTCAAAGATCAAATTAAAAACTTCGGCCAGGAGGCAGAAGTCTCCGAGGTTGGCCAGGTGCTGTCCGTCGGTGACGGTATTGCCCGCGTCTACGGTCTGGACAATGTCCAGGCCGGCGAGATGGTGGAATTCCCGGGTGGAATTCGCGGCATGGCGCTGAACCTTGAAGCCGACAATGTCGGTGTGGTTATCTTCGGTGCCGACCGTGGCATCAAGGAAGGCGACACCGTCAAGCGGACCGGCGCCATCGTTGACGTTCCGGTTGGTCCGGAACTGCTCGGCCGCGTCGTTGACGCGCTCGGCAATCCGATCGACGGCAAGGGCCCGATCAACGCAACGCGCCGTTCGCGCGTTGACGTCAAGGCTCCGGGCATCATCCCGCGCAAGTCGGTTCATGAGCCGATGTCGACAGGCCTCAAGGCCATCGACGCCCTGATCCCGGTCGGCCGCGGCCAGCGCGAGCTGGTCATCGGTGACCGCCAGACCGGCAAGACCGCCATCATTCTCGACACGATCCTCAACCAGAAGGCCATTCACGACAATGGTCCGGAAGCCGAAAAGCTGTATTGCGTCTATGTCGCCATCGGCCAGAAGCGTTCGACGGTTGCCCAGTTCGTCAAGGTGCTCGAAGAGCGCGGCGCACTGAAATATTCGATCATCGTTGCTGCAACGGCGTCCGATCCGGCTCCGATGCAGTATCTCGCACCGTTCGCCGGTTGCGCGATGGGCGAATATTTCCGCGACAACGGCATGCACGCCCTGATCGGTTACGACGATCTGTCCAAGCAGGCTGTGTCCTACCGCCAGATGTCACTGCTGCTGCGCCGCCCGCCGGGCCGCGAAGCTTATCCAGGCGACGTTTTCTATCTGCATTCGCGTCTTCTTGAGCGCGCTGCAAAGCTTTCCGACGCCAACGGCGCTGGCTCGCTGACCGCACTGCCGGTCATCGAAACCCAGGGTAACGACGTTTCGGCGTTTATCCCGACCAACGTGATCTCGATCACCGACGGCCAGATCTTCCTTGAAACCGACCTGTTCTACCAGGGCATCCGCCCGGCGGTGAACGTCGGTCTGTCGGTTTCCCGCGTCGGTTCGGCCGCTCAGGTCAAGGCGATGAAGCAGGTTGCCGGCTCGATCAAGGGCGAGCTTGCCCAGTATCGCGAAATGGCCGCCTTTGCTCAGTTCGGTTCCGACCTCGACGCTGCGACGCAGCGCCTGTTGAACCGTGGTGCGCGCCTGACCGAACTCCTGAAGCAGCCGCAGTTCTCGCCGCTGAAGACGGAAGAACAGGTCGCAGTCATCTTCGCCGGCGTGAACGGTTACCTCGACAAGATCGCCGTCAACAAGGTTGGCGCGTTCGAGCAGGGTCTGCTGTCGTACATGCGTTCCGAAGGCAAGGACATTCTCGAGGCTATCCGCAAGGACAAGGCAATCAGCGACGACGTCAAGGGCAAGCTCAAGTCTGCCATCGACACGTTTGCGAAATCCTTCGCCTGAACGGGTACCAGTTAGGACGGACAACGGATGCCTTCACTTAAGGATCTGAAAAACAGGATCGCCTCCGTCAAGGCGACGCAGAAGATCACCAAGGCGATGAAAATGGTCGCCGCGGCGAAGCTTCGGCGCGCGCAGGAGGCGGCCGAGGCTGCCCGGCCTTACTCGCAGCGGATGGCGATCGTTCTTGCGAACATTGCGGAAGCTGTGGGCACGGACGACAGTGCACCGCGCCTGATGACGGGCAATGGCCGCGACCAGACGCATCTGCTCGTGGTCTGCACGGCGGAACGCGGTCTTTGCGGCGGTTTCAACAGCCAGATCGCCCGTTTTGCCCGCGACCACGTGCGCAAGCTGTTGGCC
This sequence comes from Pararhizobium sp. DWP3-4, assembly GCF_049898205.1. Taxonomy (NCBI): domain Bacteria; kingdom Pseudomonadati; phylum Pseudomonadota; class Alphaproteobacteria; order Hyphomicrobiales; family Rhizobiaceae; genus Pararhizobium; species Pararhizobium sp. DWP3-4. The sequence goes on from NZ_JAFCXF010000030.1 coordinate 11,018, forward strand.
GACGGCAAGACGGTCAAGATCATCTGCGTCGGCAAGAAGGGCTTCGATATCCTTCGCCGCGAATTCGCATCGCTGATCATCGACCGTGTCGATCTGCGCGAAGTCAAGCGGATCGGTTTCGATAATGCCGACCTGATCGGCAAGAAGGTCATCGGCCTGTTCGAAAAGGGCGAATTCGACGTCTGCACTCTGTTCTATTCGGAGTTCAAGTCGGTCATTTCGCAGGTTCCGACAGCGCTTCAGCTTATCCCGGCTGCTGCTCCTGCAGTCGCCAGGAGCGACGAAGCATCTGCTGCCGCGATCTACGAATACGAACCAGATGCGGGCGAGATCCTCAACGATCTCATCCCGCGCAACATTTCGGTGCAGGTTTTCCGGGCTTTGCTCGAAAATGTTGCGGGTGAAATGGGTGCCAAAATGAGCGCGATGGATAATGCCACGCGCAATGCCGGTGAAATGATCAACAAGCTGACGCTCTCCTACAATCGTCAGCGTCAGGCTCAGATCACCAAGGAACTCATTGAAATCATTTCGGGCGCGGAAGCGCTCTAAGGTTACGGAAAGAGGGTAAGGATTATGGCTAAGGCAGCTACCCCCAGTACAACAGCAGCGGCGACGAAGCCGACAGCGGTGAAGGCAGCAGCGGAAAAGCCGGCAGCAGCAGCGAAGACCGTTGCAGCGAAGAAGGCACCGGCAGCCAAGGTGGTCTTGACGGCAACCGGCGCAGTCGGCCGCGTAACGCAGGTCATCGGCGCCGTCGTCGACGTGACCTTCGAAGAAGGCCAGCTGCCGCTGATCCTCAACGCGCTGGAAACCGACAACAACGGCAACCGCCTTGTTCTCGAAGTTGCCCAGCATCTCGGTGAAAACGCCGTTCGCACGATCGCCATGGACTCGACCGAAGGTCTGGTTCGCGGTCAGCCTGTGACCGACACCGGCGCTCCGATCACCGTTCCGGTTGGTCTGGAAACGCTCGGTCGCATCATGAATGTCATCGGCGAGCCGGTTGACGAAGCTGGTCCGCTGATCACCTCGGGCAAGCGCTCGATCCACCAGGAAGCACCGTCCTACGTCGAGCAGTCGACCGAAGCGCAGATCCTCGTCACCGGCATCAAGGTCGTCGACCTGCTCGCGCCTTACGCAAAGGGCGGCAAGATCGGCCTGTTCGGCGGCGCCGGCGTTGGCAAGACGGTTCTGATCATGGAACTGATCAACAACGTCGCCAAGGCGCACGGTGGTTACTCGGTCTTCGCAGGCGTGGGTGAACGGACCCGCGAAGGCAACGACCTTTACCACGAAATGATCGAATCCGGCGTGAACAAGCACGGTGGCGGCGAAGGCTCCAAGGCTGCCCTCGTTTACGGCCAGATGAACGAACCGCCGGGCGCCCGCGCGCGCGTCGCCCTGACCGGTCTGACGATCGCTGAACAGTTCCGTGACGAAGGCCAGGACGTTCTGTTCTTCGTCGACAACATCTTCCGCTTCACCCAGGCAGGTTCCGAAGTGTCGGCTCTTCTCGGCCGTATTCCTTCGGCTGTGGGCTATCAGCCGACGCTTGCCACCGACATGGGCCAGATGCAGGAACGCATCACCACGACGACCAAGGGTTCGATCACCTCGGTTCAGGCCATTTACGTTCCGGCCGACGACTTGACCGACCCGGCACCGGCAACATCGTTCGCCCACTTGGATGCAACGACCGTTCTGTCGCGCTCGATCGCTGAAAAGGGTATCTACCCGGCCGTTGACCCGCTCGACTCGACCTCGCGCATGCTCGACCCGATGGTTGTCGGTGAAGAGCACTACGAAGTGTCGCGCCGCGTCCAGACGACCCTGCAGCGCTACAAGTCGCTCCAGGACATCATCGCCATCCTGGGCATGGACGAACTGTCGGAAGAAGACAAGGTCGCGGTTGCCCGCGCCCGCAAGATCGAGCGCTTCCTGTCGCAGCCCTTCTTCGTGGCCGAAGTCTTTACCGGTGCGCCGGGCAAGCTGGTCGCTCTCGAAGACACGATCAAGGGCTTCAAGGGCCTGGTCAACGGCGAATACGATCATCTTCCGGAAGCCGCCTTCTACATGGTCGGTTCCATCGAGGAAGCGGTCGAAAAGGCCAAGCGCCTGGCTGCAGAAGCCGCTTAATGACTTTCGGTCGGGGCGCCGCAACGGTGCCCCGATCGACAATCGCTGCGGCTGGTAAGGGCCTGGCCGCGCCGAACGGATTTTCTGCCGGGGTTTCTCGCCGGTAGCGCCAAAAGAAGCGAATGATCATGGCTGATTTCAATTTCGAACTCGTCTCCCCGGAGCGCCTGCTGTTGTCCGAGCGTGTCAGCGAGGTCGTGCTTCCGGCAACGGAAGGCGAAATGACCGTCATGGCCAACCATGCGCCGACGATGACGACGATCAAGCCGGGCGTCGTGAGCGTCAAGGCGATCGACGGCACGGTGACGCGTTACGTCGTGTTCGGCGGTTTCGCCGATATCCTGCCGACAGGCTGCACATTGCTTGCCGAATCCGCCGTTCCAGTCAGCGAAGTCGATGCCAAGCTGATCGAAAAGCGCATCGATGCAACAAAGTCGGAACTGGAAGACGGTTCGCACAGTGACGAGCACAAGACGCGCCTGGAGAGTTTCCTTGCCGAGCTGACACAGCTCAATGAGATTGTCGTCGCAGCCTGAAAAGGTCTGTGACGTGGCTTTCGAACCCCGCTCCGGCGGGGTTTTTTATTGTCTGGACTTTCTTGTGCAGGAGAGCGGGACTGTCGGCTTCGGCGGCACTGCCGGCGTCAACACCTTGATTTGATAAAAGCGCATATCCGCGAAAAGATTTTACATGCTCTGGTTTTGCGTTAGGTTGCCCCTTCGCAAAAAGAGTTCTGAAAATCTGGAACTGCAAGGTTCGACTCAAGACAAGAGGATGCGCATGTCTTCCAGGATCGTGCCGGTCATCATGGCTGGCGGCAAGGGGACGCGGTTGTGGCCGCTGTCGCGCTCGGCGGCGCCGAAGCAATTTCTCCAGTTTCTTGGCGATCGTTCGCTGTTCCAGAAGACGCTGGAGCGGGTTTCCGATCAGGAGCTTTACACGCCGGCAGTGGTTGTCACCAATGCCGAATTCCGCTTCATCGTTGCCGAGCAGGCCCGGGCGCTCGACGCACCGCTGTCGAGCATCCTTCTGGAGCCTGTTGCCCGCAATACCGCGCCGGCACTCGCAGCCGCCGCCTTCGTGGTTTTGCGCGATCATGGCGACACCGCCGTCATGCAGGTACTGGCTTCCGATCACGAGATCGATGCGGGCCTGCATTATTTCGACTGCATCCGCATCGCGCAGGAAACGGCACAGACGGGCAAGCTGGTGACCTTCGGCATCGAGCCGACGGAGTCGGCGACCGGCTATGGCTATATCGAAATGGGGGACGATCTCGAAACAGGCGCAAAAACCGTTGCCCGGTTCGTCGAGAAGCCAGACCGGGAGCGGGCGGAGGAGCTTCTGGCAAGCGGCCGTTATCTCTGGAACTCCGGGATGTTCATGCTGCCCGTCGGGCAGTTGCTGGCGGAAATCCTGCGTTATGCGCCTGCCGTCTACGATGCAGCCCAGCGGGCAATTCAAAGTGCAGAGCGGGATCTTGATTTCGACCGTCTCGATGAGGCGGCCTTCTCGCAGGCACCGGATATTTCCGTCGATTACGCCGTGTTCGAGAACACGGAGCATGCAGCTGTCGTGCCATCATCCTTCAGCTGGTCGGACCTTGGCAGCTGGGACAGCGTCTGGGCGATCGGCGACAAGGATGCGGACGGCAATGTCGTGGGCCAGAAGGCAACGGTCTCCAATACCCGCAACTCGCTGATACTGTCGCGCGATATCCATCTCGCCGTGCAGGGGCTGGATGATGTCGCCGTCATCGCCAGCGAGGATGCGGTTTATGTCGGGCGGATGGAGGACAGCCAGAATGTCGGGCAGATCGTCAAGCAGCTGGCATTGTCGGCGAAAACGAAAAGGCTGACGGAAAACCATCCGACATCCTATCGCCCCTGGGGGGCGGTGGCATCGGTGCTGAGCGGCGAGCGTTTCGAGGTCAAGCGGCTGCATGTGACGCCCGGCTGCAAGATCTCGCTGCAGAAGCATCATCACCGCTCCGAGCACTGGATCGTCGTGCGCGGCACGGCAGAGATCATGATCGACGGCGAGACGCGCCTGCTGCACGAAAACGAGTCTGTTTATATCCCGCAAGGCGTCGTCCACCGGCTGACCAATCCGGGCAAAATCCCGCTGGAGCTGATCGAGGTGCAGACCGGCTCCTATCTGGAGGATGACGATATCATCCGGCTGGATGACGAGTTTGGGCGGACGTAAGGTCTCAGGATTGCTTTCTTCTCTTCTCCCCTGCGGGGAGAAGAGGGAGCTACACTTTGCGCCCGGAAATCTTCCCTCTTGGTTGTCCCCAACAGCAATAGCGTCAGCAATCCAATGATGGAGCTGACGCAAAAATGCCCGGGATCGTAAAATCCCGGGCATTGCGGTTTAACGTCATTTATCGCAGCAGATCAGCCGGCCAGTTTGTCGGCATAGGCGCGCTGTTCGTAGTGGTGGCCGAAGCGGCTCTTGAGGAAGGCGTCGAGGCCGATTTCTTCTTGGCGGATGAAGCCCTTGGCCGGCAGTTCGCCCTTGGCCAGCATGTCGAGAACGGCGCAGATGCTGGATGCCGTGGTGATCTGGATGGCGCTCATCATGCGACCGGCAACGACGGCGCTGTAGACCTTGTTGGCGTAGGTTTCCTGCACCAGGCGGCCTTCCTTGCGGCCGGAGACCGTGACGAAGATGATGACGACGTCCTGCATGGTCGACGGCAGCGAGTTTTCGAAGATGTCCTTCAGGACTTCGCGGCGGTGGCGCAGGCCAAGATCGTTCAACAGGGCCTTCATGATCGCGGCGTGGCCGGGATAGCGGATGGTGCGGTAGTTGAGCGTGCGAACCTTGCCCTTCAGCGTTTCGCACAGCGTGCCGAGGCCGCCGGAGGTGTTGAAGGCTTCATAGGTGACGCCGTCGAGCGAGAATTCTTCGCGTTCTTCGAGTGCCGGAACTTCGATCAGCTGGCCTTCGACGATGGCTTCGCAGGGCTCGATATATTCGTTGATGACGCCGTCCGTACTCCAGGTCAGGTTGTAGTTCAGAGCGTTGGACGGATACTGCGGCAGGGCGCCGACGCGCATGCGCACGCTGTCGAGGGTGTCGAAGCGGCTGGCGAGATCATTGGCAACGATGGAGATGAAGCCCGGTGCCAGGCCGCACTGTGGAATGAAGGCGGTGGTGGCGGTTTCGGCGATCGCCTTGACATGACGGGTGGATTCGACGTCTTCGGTCAGGTCGAGATAGTGCACGCCGGCCTTGGAGGCGGCTTCGGCAATGGCGATCGTCAGGTGGAACGGTGCGGCGCTGAGGACGGCGAATTTGCCGGTCAAAAGGGATACCATGGCGGCGCTGTCGGAGATGTCGATTTCAGCGACCGAAATGGCGTCGTGCTTTTCGATCATGGCGAGCTGTTCGGCACTGCGATCGGCCAGCGTGACCTGATAATCGCCGGAATGGGCGAGAAGGCGGGCGATGGTCGAGCCGATCTTGCCGGCGCCGATGACAACGATATTTTTCATGGTGGGTCCCCCGAATGAATCTGTCTGTACCTCCATTGTCTGATTTCTACCGGTTGATATGAAGCGCTGATCTGATAAAAATGCCGTCGAATAATCGGCATAATGCCGGTAAGGATGATCATAATGACTTTAGCGGACAAGGACCGGCAACTCCTCGCCATTCTCAGCGAGAATGCCCGCATGCCGACGGCGCTTTTGGCGCGAAAACTCGGCCTTTCGCGCACGACGGTGCAGGCAAAGCTCGAGCGGCTGGAACGCGACGGCATCATTGCCGGCTACGGCGTGCGGCTGTCGGACGATTTCGAGAAGGGGCTTATCAAGGCGCATGTGCTGATCACGCTTGCCGCCAAGGCATTGGGGCGAGTAACGCAGGACCTGCACGATATCGAGGATGTGCGGACGCTGCATTCTGTCAGCGGCAGTTTCGACCTGATCGCCGTTGTCGCCGCGTCATCGATCAGCGAGCTCGATCTGGTCATCGACCGGATCGGCGAGATCGACGGGGTTGAAAAGACGCTGTCGTCGATCATTCTGTCGACGCGGATCAATCGGTGATTTTCAGTCGAGTGGCTGCGCAGTAATTGCCCCTCACCCTAGCCCTCTCCCCGCGCGCGGGGGGAGGGGATGACAGAGGTTGCCGCTTCTTCCTTCTCCCCATCAAACGGGGCGAAGGTGCCTAACAGGGCGGATGAGGCGCGGTGGGAGTAGGAAGCTGCCGTGCCTCCTTTATCCGAACAGCACCATGCTGGCTCTCAGCGTTACCCAGACCCCCCAGAGTAGCGGGATGCCGACAATGGCCCAGGCGATCAGGGCCTTGCCGTCGAAACCACCGGCGCCGATGCCGAAGGAACCGGTCGGGCCGGCATTCGCCGCGGCGGACTTGGCCTGGAGGGCAGCAACCTCCTCGTCCTTCATGAACCATTTGTCCGATAACGGCCGGATCAGCGCATTGGCAACCAATCCCAGCGCCAGCATGCCAGCGAGGATATACATCGTACCGGTGTAGAGTTCGGGTCCGGGGGCGACGCCTGCGGAAATCTGGGCCTCGCGGATATAGTTGACCACCACAGGACCGACAATGCCAGCCGTTGCCCAGGCCGTCAGCAGCCGCCCATGGATGGCGCCGACGAACTGCGTCCCGAAGATATCGGCGAGATAGGCCGGGATGGTCGCGAAACCACCGCCATACATCGACAGGATGATGCCGAAGGCCAGCACGAACAACGCCTTGTTGCCGAGACCGGCGAGCGTCGGGGCGAGCGCATAGAGAACTATGCCGAGGACGAAGAAGCAGAAGTAGGTGTTCTTGCGGCCGATCTTGTCCGACAGCGAGGCCCAGAAGAAGCGGCCACCGATGTTGAACAGCGAGAGAAGTCCGGTAAATCCTGCGGCGATTGCAGCGATCGACGCTTTCTGCGGCGTATCGAGATCGGCAAAGGCGACATCCGGCAGGCCGATCAGCGAGCCGGCGAAGATTTCCTGCAGCATCGGCGATGCCATGCCGATGACGCCGATCCCGGCCGAGACGTTGAGGCAGAGCACCGCCCAGATCAGCCAGAACTGCTTCGTCTTGTGGGCATCGCGCAGGTGCACGTGCTTGGTGGTGATCATTGTGCTTTTGGAAGCCGGTGCAGTCCAGCCTTCCGGACGCCAGCCTGCCGGCGGGATGCGGTAACCGAAGGCGCCGCCCATCATGAAGACGAAATAGATGACCGCCATGACGACGAAGGTCTGCCAGACGCCAGCGGAAATATCGGTGCGGAAATGGGTCATCAGCAGGTTGGCCAAGGGGGCGCCGATCATCGCGCCGCCGCCAAAGCCCATGATCGCCATGCCCGTCGCCATGCCGCGCCGGTCGGGGAACCATTTGATCAGAGTGGAAACCGGCGATATATAGCCGAGGCCAAGACCGATGCCACCGATGACGCCGGCGCCGAGCCACATCAGCCAGAGCTGGTGGGTATAGACACCGAGTGCCGCGACGAGAATACCGCCGCACCAGCAGCAGGCGGAGACGAAGCCGGCCTTGCGCGGGCCGGCACGTTCCAGCCAGCCACCCCAGATGGCGGCCGAGCAACCGAGCAGAACGAAGAACAGCGTATAGATCCAGCCGAGATCGGCGACACGCCAGTTGCAGGTGGTGGTGAACAGGGCGGAAGCGAGGTTCATGCTGGCGCAGCTATCGGGCGTGGTGCCGAGCGCCTTGGAAAGCGGCAGCCAGAAGACGCTGAAGCCATAGGCCATGCCGATACAGAGATGGATGGCAAGCGCTGCCGGCGGTACGAGCCAGCGGTTGAAGCCCGGCTTGGCGATGATGCGTTCGCGGTCGAGAAGGCCGACCGCGCCCCCGCCGACATAGGTGTCCGTTGTTGCTGTCATTCTCGTTGTTCCTCCATCCGCCCATGTCCCGTCGGGCGTTCCCAGTGAATGTCATGTCCGGGGTGGCTGAAGAGTGTCTCGCACCACCCGCTCCTCAACGCGTGGTGCCGCCTCTGCCGTCCGTCCCATCACAGGAGCAATCGGCGTGCCAAATCGGGCTATTCAGGATTTCAATGGGTTATGCAGTAGGGGACGCGAGCGGTGGACAGAATGTCCGGGAGTCGGCGGACATTTTGTCCGGTTCAGCTGGCTTCCGGTAACCAGATGGAAAAGGTCGTTCCTTCTCCCGGGGCGCTCTGGACGGAAATGCGGCCGTTCTGGCGGGCGATCAGCCGCTGGCTGATGGACAGGCCAAGACCGGTGCCTTCCTGCCGTTTGGTGGTGAAGAATGGGTCAAAAATCTTGCCGATCAGCTCCGGCGTCATGCCGACACCCGTGTCGGTGATTTCGAGCATCACTCCCGGATTTTCGGCGATATCCTGATCCAGCGTCCGAATCGTCAGGACACCGCCCTTCGGCATGGCGTGGATGGCGTTGACGATCAGGTTGACCGCCACCTGCTGCAGTTCCGTCCGGTTCATCAGCACCAGCCGGGTGGCACGGTCGTCGCGGACGAGCTTGATCTCGGCCCGGTGCAGAAGATGCTGCACCAGCGGCAGGCAATCGGAAATGATGTCTGAGGGCGCGTGGCGCTCGACATAACCGGCATATTCTTCCGGCTTGGCGAATTGCAGGAGCTTGGTGACGATCTGGCTGATGCGGTGGATCTGCTCGTCGATCAGCCGGAACTCGACTTTCGCCTCGTCTGTCTTGGCGCCGAGCACGCTGCGGACAACGTCGAGATTGCCCTGGATGACGGCGATCGGATTGTTGATCTCGTGGGCGACACCGGCGGTGATTTCGCCGATGGCAGCGAGCTTTTCCGACATGATCAGCTGCTTGGTGGTCGCCTCGATCTGGCGGTTGGCCAGCTCCAGTTCGCTGGTGCGCTCGGCAACGCGGTCGTTCAGCTCTTCGTTCCATTGCCTAAGTTCGCGGTCGCGTTGCTGCAACTGGTCGAGCAGGCCGTCGAGGTGCAGTGCCACGCGGCCGATCTCGTCGCTGGCCGCCTTCAGTTCGGTGCGGGCACCCATATTGCCGCCTTCAACGCGGGTGATGGTGTCGCTCATGCGTTCCAGCGGTTTGAAGATCGCCCTTGCCCAGCGCAGGAAGATCGGCACGCTGACGGCGGTGACAACGAGAAAGGCGAGTACGATGGTCAACAGCGTCGCGTATTTTGCCTGCCGGAAGGGCGTCTCCAGAAAGCCGACATAGAGCATGCCGACGCGCTTGCCGAAACTGTCGACGATCGGCTCATAGGCCGAAATGTACCAGTCATTGACGACGAAAGCGCTGTCGAGCCAGGTGCGACCCTCGTCCAGAACAGCGGCACGCACGGCGGCGGAAACCCGGGTTCCCAAGGCGCGGCGATCCTCGAACAGGCGCACATTGGTGCTGATGCGCACGTCCTCGAGAAACAGCGTCGCGGTACCCTTGCTGCCTTCAGGAAGACTTGCCTCGCGATAGACGAGGTCGTTGATCGTATCGATGAAGACGAGGTTCTTGTTGAGCAGGATACCGCCGACTAGTGCCGCCTTTACGCCGTTTGCGAGTATCACCGGGCTGGCTGAGTGCACGACCATGCCGCGCGTCTCGCTCTTCCTGTCGGTCGGTACTGCGTTGGGGGTTTCCACCAGCTCGATCCGGGCGCGCTCCGCCAGCGCCGGCGACAGGGCGGCCAGTTGGGCGTCGGAGAAAACGTCGATGGCGGTCGAGGATGTGCCATCGAGCGCTGAGATCACCACCGGCCAGGCTTCCTGCGCTTGCCGTGCCGCGCTGATCGGTTGCCCCTGATGATCGACGAGCATCAGGAAATCGAGGCCGAGCGTCTGGTGGCTCTTTTCAAGGAACGCCGGCAGGGCCGGGGTTTCGCCGGAGCCGACCGTGTCGCGAAATGCGGCGGAGACGGCAAGCGCCTGGATATGCTCGCCGGTGTTTTCGAGAATGCGGGACAGATATTGATGGGCGATGGTCAGGTCGCCATTGACCTTGGTGATCAGCAGCGCATCGAATTTCGCATTCCAGCGGGCAATGGTAATGCCAAGCAGAAGCGGCAGGATGACCAGCGTCGGCAGCAGCGCGATGGCCAGAAGCCTAAAGCGGATGGAGCGGGCAGGGCGCTCCTTAGGGCGGGAAGCCTCAGCCATTCCAGACGGCGCATTTACGGTCGATGGTCTTGCGCGAAATGCCGAGGCGGCGGGCGGCTTCGTCGCGGTTGCCGCCGGTTTCTTCCAGCACCGCCAGGATATGCCGCCGCTCGACATCATCCAGCGTCTCATCGGCCGTTTCTGCCTGCTGACCGGGATTGCCACGGAAATCGTCCGGGAATTTCCCCAAAATCAGCGAACGTTCGACCAGGTTTCGCAGCTCGCGCACATTGCCAGGCCAGGCGTAACGGGCCAGCGCTGCGCGCACCGGCGCATCGATGGTTACTTTCGGCATACCAAGCTGCTGCGACAATTTCTGCATGAACAGCTCGGCCAGTTCCTGCACATCATTGCCGCGGTCACGCAACGGCGGCAGATAAAGTTGCATGACGTTGATGCGGTAAAAGAGATCGGCGCGGAAGCGGCCTTTCTCGACCTCTTTCTGCAGTTCGGCATTGGTGGCGAAGATGAAGCGCAGATCGACCGGTACTTCGCGCTCGGAGCCGAGCGGCCGGACCCGGCGATCCTCGATTACACGCAGCAGCTTGCTCTGTGTGGCGAGCGGCATTTCGCCGATCTCATCGAGGAACAGCGTGCCGCCCTGCGCATGGGTGAACAGGCCTTCGCGGTTGTTTTCGGCGCCGGTAAAGGCACCCTTGATATGGCCGAAAAGCTCTGTCTCGATCATGTCAGCCGGGATGGCGGCGCAGTTGACCGGCACGAAAGGCTTGTCCACCCGGTCGGACAGGGTGTGCAGCGAGCGGGCCGCGACTTCCTTCCCGGTACCGGATTCGCCGGTGAGGAGAACGGAAGTCGGCAGCGGCGCCACGCGCGCGATGGTATCGCGGACCTCGCCGATCACCCGCGACGCGCCGATCAGCCGGTCGCGCAAAAGGATATGATCGGATGTTGCCTTCAGCTCATAGCGCAGCACGAAATTCTCGCGTTGCAGCCGCATGCGGTCGAGGCAGCGGGCGACGGAATTAAGGATCTGGTTGGACCGGAAGGGTTTCAGCACGAAATCGACGGCTCCGGCCCGCAGAGCCTGGATTGCAGTTTCCAGATCGGCAAAAGCGGTGATCAGGATCGCTTCAGCGAAAAAGCCGATGGCACGCTGTTCGGCCAGCCAGTCGACGCCATTCTTGCCGGGCATGATATTGTCGAGGATGACGACGTCGAAATGGTGGGCATCGAGCTTGCGCGAGGCCTCGTCGGTATCGGCCGCCTCCTCGATCCGCTTGCAGCGGGACCCGAGCGTGCGGACGAGGAAATTGCGCATGCCCGGCTCGTCATCGACGATCAGGATGGATGCCTGCGCCAGCCACGGCCCGAACTCCGGATCGCGCTCCGGCACCGACGTTTTTCGCGCTGCCTCTCCCTGCAAAAGTCTCTCCCTTTTTTGACGAGGCCGACCATAGCAAGGGTGAAGGGCAGGTACAAAGAGAGTTTCCACTCGTGTCTGTGAAAGGACCGGAATCGCTTGCAGTTGAGGATGTGGCTACAACCGGTGTCGATGCAGGCTTTGGTGCAAAAATACGAAATTGCTACACATAGCGCGCTGACTCGGGCACAATCTGCCTGCGGTCCTCCTTGCCGTGGACCTGCTGCGGTACTGGCATGGCTTGGGAGGGCATGTCATGGAGAAACTTCCGCCTCCGGGAACGCGCATTCGCAACGCCTTCAATGGTGAGACGTTCATCTTCACCCATCTTGGCGAAGACGCGGAGACGTTTCAGCTCGACGTTTTTCTGGGACGCGGAGGCGTGCTGCGGGGAACTGGCCGCCAGCACTTCCATCCGAATTCCGACGAGGAGTTCCACGTCCGCAGCGGCGTTCTCAGGGTCATGATGGATGGACAGTGGCATGTTCTGAAGCCAGGTGACACGCTGCTGGTGCCGCGCGGCATCCCGCATTTGTTTCGCAACGGTCACGACGGGGAGACGCTGTTCACAGTCCGCTTTTCGCCGGCTTACAATTTCATGCGGCTGTTCCTGAACATGTCGCTCGGTACGGCCGAGCATCCTGACTGGTACGACGACAACGGAGAGCCTTCATTGGTATTGCGGGCGCAGGCTCTGCATGCATTCCATGATCATGCTTACGGGGATGGCATTCCTGTCTGGTTTCAGAAACTGCTCTTCGCCTGTCTGGCGCCTGTCGCATTCTTGAGAGAGTATAGACTTTCAGTGAAGCCACGAAAGCGGCGCTAAGCGGCACGTTCGGGTCGAAAACCGTGTCGTACCGTACGACAAGCCTTGCTCAGGTTGGTATCTACCGCACCTTCAATCCCAGCTCCGCCAGCAATTGCCCCGCCTGATCGCGCGAGATCGTTGCGCCCTTGAATTGTTTGGCGTTCAGCAGGCGAATGCCGCCGAGGTCGGCGCCGCGAAGGTCGGCACCCTCGAAACGGCAGTCGACCAGATTGGCGTCACGCAGGCTGCAATCCTGAAAGATCGCGTCGCGGAAATCGCATTTCTTCAGATCGGCCATCTGGAAATCGAGGCCGTTCAGGCGGGCCTTGCGAAAGGAGAGGCCGGGCAGCCGGGCGTCGGCCAGCCGGGTTTCGTGGAAAGTCAGATTGAGGGTTTTTGCCTCGGAGAGGTTTGCTCCCGTCAGCTTGCAACGGGAAAAGTGCGCGCCGGTCAGTGTCGTGCCGCGGAAATTGCTGTTGTTGAAGTCGCACCCCTCGATCTTGCTCTCCGACAGATCGCAACCGGTGAAATCGGCGAGACCGCCCTTGCAGCTCGACCAGATCGTGGCACTCAGTTTTGCGCCGGTGAACCGGGCCTGCTTGACATTGCAGGCCTCGAACACCCAGCCATCCAGGGTCAGGCGCGCAAGGTCGGCTTCCTCAAGGACGCAATCCATCAGCTTGTGCGGAAGTCCACTTTTCGAGAGCTGTTCGATTGCAGAGCGATCAAGCGCGCAGTTCTCAACGGTATTGGCCAGTGAAATCGGGGTGTCCGGGGAGACGGAGGGTGCCATGCCGAGGTTCCTTGTTCGTCATCGAGGACACACGGTGCAGAGCCACGTACCCCGCCGACCACTGCTGATCAAACTGGTACCGTGGAAACCCGAGAGGGGTCATAAGCTGCTGATTGCAGGGACCGGATTACCAACCGGCCCATCTTTTTCGGTATTGCTGCGTAGCTTAGATGGTGCGCCCGTTCAACGTCCATGAACGGAGTTGTGCAAAGTATTGCGCCGCCCCGAGATCAGGCTTTTTCGGGAATGCTCGGTTCGGACAGGGATTCGCCGGCTGCCGTGCCTTTGCCGTCCGGTGCACCGGCGGCGGCATCGCTGCCGGTACCCACGCCTTCGGAGCCGGAATAAGGTGGCTTGATGATGGCGGCGGCGGAGATCACGATAGGGTCGAAACCGGCATCGCCCTGCTCGATCAGTTCGAAGAAGGCCTTGCGCATGCGCGGTTCCCAGAACTTGTTGATATGGGTGGCGACGCCTTCGACGCGCTCATCTTCCGGCTGCGACTTGAAGAAGGTGGCGATCTGGTTGGCCATGCGGACAAGTTTGCCATTGGTGTTATCAAGCGACATCGGCGACGGCTCCGGATTGAATGCGGTGGGATTGCGTGAAAATCTCGAAATCGGCGCCGCGTACCAGCGCGATCAGCGTCATACCGGCTTCATCCGCCGTGCGGATGGCAAGTGCTGTCGGCGCCGATATGGCGATGATGAAGGGGCTGCCGATAATGGCGGTCTTCTGCACCATCTCGACGGAAACGCGGCTGGTGACGACGACGGCGCCGGTTGTTCCGGCATGTCCGGCCCGGGCTGCAGCGCCGACCAGCTTGTCCAGCGCATTGTGGCGGCCGACATCCTCGCGCACGGCGATCAGGCCCTTGCCCGGTACGTAGAAGCCGGCGCCATGCACGGCACGGGTTTCGAAATGCAGCGGCTGCTGGCCATTGAGGAGGGCGACGGCTTCGATGATCTGCTGCTGCGATAGCCGCAGTGTAGAGGACGATACCGGTGGTGTCTTGCGCACGGCCTGCTCGATCGATTCGATGCCGCAGAGGCCGCAGCCGACAGGCCCTGCCATATGGCGGCGGCGGGAGACCAGCGCGTCGTTCTGCTCATCCTTCAGAATGATCTGAAGGTCGATGCCTTTTTCGTCTGCGACGGCCTCGATCGATTCGATCTCGGAAGGATCGGTGATGATCCCCTCCGTCAGGCTGAAGCCGACGGCAAAATCCTCGAAATCGCCGGGGGTGGCCATCATCACGGCATGGGTGGAGCCGCCATAGGAGAGCGCGATGGGCGTTTCTTCGGGGACGGCGCGGGAGCCGGGCGTCAGCTTGCCGTTGCGATGGGCGGTCTCGGGCACGGTCTGAGTGAGTTTGAAGGTGGTCATGCCGCGAACTCTTTCTTCTCCCCAGCGGGGAGAGCGACTGTCTTGTTCGTCAAGCGTTTTGCCATGGTTTATTGTCCCGGATGATGGCATTGAGAATGGTGAGAAGCTTGCGCATTGTCGCAACGATGGCGA
>NZ_JAFCXF010000031.1:0-5458 GCF_049898205.1 Pararhizobium sp. DWP3-4
CTGGAGCCATCCGCCACCGCCCGGCCTACGCAACCCCGACCAGCTCCACCCGGGCGGCGGCTTACGTCTGTGTATCGGCAAATATAGAATCTTGCAAAATCAGTAATAACGAATAGGATTGTGTCGCGTCTCTAAATTTCTTACTTTGTCTCATCTTTAAATAGCTGTGACAGTCCGTGTGGCGGGGTACATTCTATTTCCAAGTGCGACATGCCAGTAATTTCAATGGCTTCACTTTGGAGATTTTGGCATGTCCAGATGCTATACGCAAATCACCCTCGCCGACCGGCGACGCCTACATCAGCTGGTGGCGGCAAAAGTTCCCGCCAACGAGATGGCCCGTCAGCTTGGCCGTCACCGCTCGACGATTTACCGCGAGATCAAGCGCAATACGTTTCGTGATCGCGAACTGCCGGACTACGACGGCTACTACAGCACGGTTGCTCACGATATCTCCAAGGAGCGGCGACGCCGGCTGAGAAAGCTGCGGCGCCACCCGAATTTACGCACGGAGATCATCAACCAGTTGGAGGCACGCTGGTCTCCAGAGCAGATCGCCGGGCGCCTGTTGTCGGAGAGGCTCAGTCTTGTTCGCGTCTGCAAAGAGACAATCTATCGCTTCATCTACAGCAAGGAAGATTATGGGCTAGGCCTCTATCAGTATCTACCGGAAGCGCGCCGCAAACGTCGTCCACTGCGCTCCAGGAAGCCGCGCGACGGTGCGTTCCCAGCCACGCATCGCATATCCCAACGTCCTGATTTTATTGGAGATAGATCGCAGTTTGGGCATTGGGAGGGCGACCTCCTCATCTTTGAACGCCCACTCGGACATGCCAATGTCACGTCCCTCGTGGAGCGCCGAAGCCGCTATACCGTTCTCATCAAGAATCCGAGCCGGCACTCACGCCCGATCATGGACAAGATCATCAGAGCGTTTTCTCCTTTACCGGCGTTCGCGCGTCAAAGCTTCACATTTGATCGCGGTACCGAGTTTGCCGGACTCAGGGCTTTGGAAGAAGGGATCGGTGCGCGTAGCTGGTTCTGCGACCCGAGTGCACCGTGGCAAAAAGGGACAGTCGAGAATACCAACAAGCGCATTCGACGCTACCTGCCTGGTACCACAGATCTGTCAGTTGTTTCACAACGCGACCTGATCCAACTCGCACGTCATCTCAACGACCAACCCCGTAAATGCCTTGGCTACAAGACACCAGCCGAGGTGTTCATGGCGCATTTGCAGGATGAGGCGTGATCCCCTACCCTGCAAAATGGGCATGATGCACTTGGGTTAGCTTCTCCAAAAAACATACGAATATTGAAGACGAGATATCGAACTCCCAGCCTCTTCCCGGGGCTCCTCGGCTACCGTCGCACAGGTTTCGGCGGCAGCCACTTTTCTCGGAGGTATCGCCGTCTTGGCTTCTACCGAGACTCCATGCTGGCGTTCGGTACACACCTGCCGCCGACTGCGGCGCAACTGAGCCTTCGCGTTCCTTGAAGAGCTCACTGAGAAGCGTCGGCAGCTTCGCGACGTCAATATGGGGCTCGCCAACGACTCAAGGGACTCGCAGAACGCGACAGTCGCATCTGAGCCTACCGCGACAGGCGATTTTCGTCGTCAATCAGGATGAGACGGGAAGGACCGGCGGTGCCCCATTTCCACAGCACCAGATTGAGGTCGCTCCCAGTCGCTCCGGGGGCGAAACTCCTGACAAGCAGGCCATTGTAGCCGGATGCGATTAAGCGGCGCGCGAAAGCTTGCGTCCTGGATTCGCCGCTCGCTTTCATCTGGTTGCGCCATGTGGAGTCGGCCAAACCTTCCACATCCATATGCTCGGTTGCCAGCGCTGCTTCGTCTCGAGAATCGAAGACGCGGTCGACCTCGGCATCACAAGAGACGAGCGTCGTCGGCTGAAGATTGCCGACTTGGTTGGCCTCTCTCAACGCTGTCATGATCGACAGGGACGAATAGAGGGCTGCCACTCCTCTTGGATTGAACCGTCCGCCGTAGAGTTCCGCGCCCCGGCCGGACAGGGGCTCGCTCGCATAGATCGGATTGAGCGCGCGATAGAGCTTCCCCTCGTAGCGGAAAGGTTGGATCAAGCGTGTACACCGGCATCGACGGCGTCGATATAGTCGAGCACTTCATTGGCCCGACCGCTACGGACGAGCTGCATTGCCGTCTGCCCGGAAAAGCCGGGCAGCGGCTCCGATCGGAACCAGGCATAAGCCATCAGGCCGGAGCCGAACCGAGGTTCCGTCTTGTTGATGATCTCGATCATTTCGCGCAACCGTCGCTGGGTCCGATCCGAGCGAACACGATCCTTGCGTTGGACGGCATCCTTTCCCAGGCCCGCCGTGTTGGCGACTTCCTCACTGGTGGTTCGGAAAGCCGCCGCGATCTTGCGGGGCGCGAAGAAACCTTCATCAGAATACTGAACCAGTCCCATTAGATCACCTCTCGTATCTTTGCCCCGAATATAGACGCTGAAGTGCGTCATTACAAGCGTCAAAAAGGGATAAGAGATGAAAATGGAGATGGAAAAAGGAAAAGCACTCGGTCGCAGATCGGTCCTCCCGTCGCCGCTCTCGCTCAACCTCCGTCTGCGAATCCCGGCCACTCGTCCTTCGCAAGGCTGTTAGCCTCGCTCGTGCTTCGCGGCAGGGCTGCTCGGTCGCAGCTGCGCCGGTCCGACCGCCCCGCGGTCCGGGAGGTGTCTTCAGAAAAGAATGAAGGCAGGAAGGACAGGCAGTGGGCCGCGTCCGTATCCCCCGGAAAGGAAACTCCCATGCAACTCATAAAGGTCGATCCGCGTTCGCTGAATGAAAATCCAGACGACGCCCGCCGCTCGAAATCATCGCCGCAATCGGATGCGTTGCTCCTGGCAACCGTGAAAGCCGTCGGCATCCTTCAGCCGCCCGTCATCTCGCCCGAGTTCGATGGCGGAAACGGTTGCATCATTCAGATGGTCATCGCCGCGTAAAGCAGGCCATTGCTGCGGGTCTGGAGGAAATCGACGTCCTTGTCGTGGAAGCCGCCAACGACAACGGCGCAATGCGCTCGATGATCGAGAACATCGCCCGCGAGCCGCTTAATGCGGTCGACCAGTGGCGCGGCATCGAACGCCTGGTCGCGCTCGGCTGGACCGAGGAAGCCATCGCCGTGGCGCTTGCCCTTCCCGTCCGCCAGATCCGCAAGCTCCGGCTTCTGGCCAATGTCTTGGCCGCCATGCTCGACCAGATGGCCAGGGGTGACATGCCGAACGAGCAACAGCTCCGCACCATCGCTGCCGCCTCGCTGGATGAGCAGAAGGAGGTCTGGAAAGCCCAGAAGCCGAAGAAGGGTGATACCGCGCAATGGTGGTCGGTCGCCAACGCGCTGAACAGGACGCGGATGTATGCAAAGGATGCGAGCTTCGGCGACGATCTTGCTGATGCCTACGGCATCGAATGGGCGGACGACCTGTTTGGGCCGGCCGACCAGGACAACCGCTACACGACGGATGTCGAAGCCTTTCTCGGCGCACAGCAGGAGTGGATGACGAGCAACCTGCCGAAGAAGGGCGCCATCGTCGAGGTCAACAACTGGGGCCAGCCGGAACTGCCGAAGAAGGCAAGCCAAGTCCATGGCAAGCCGGGCAAGGGCGATCACACCGGCATGTACATCGATCGGGAGGGCAAGGTCCAGACCGTCCATTATCGCTTGAGCCGCGTGCAACGTCAAAGTCCCTCTAATACTTCGAAATGCCTCCTGCTGGTATGAGGAGGATGCGGAGTGGGCCATCGTCGCTCTGACATTTCCAGATGTCTTTACGACCTACGAGCGGCACTGCTGTGATGAGACGGTCCGCAATACCTGGCCGGTTGAATGGGAGCAGATCCATGGTCGCCAGCTCGAGCCGGGCGAGTCCTGGACGAAGGACAAAACAGCTTTCAAGCAGAATCAGGTTGGCGACTGCATGGTGACCTCCGCGACGGACCGCGATCGGCGCGGTCTGGAAAGAAGGAAAAGTGAAGATGAACAGGAAATCGACAGGCGACCGCAGCGACATCTATACCCGGATTACCGACCGGATCGTTGCCGATCTCGAACAGGGGGTTCGTCCCTGGATGAAGCCGTGGAGCGTGGCAAACGCGCAGGGGCGCATCACACGACCATTGCGGCACAATGGCCTGCCCTATTCGGGCATGAACGTGTTGCTTCTCTGGTCGGAAGGGATAGCGCGAGGACTCTCCTCATTATGTGGATGACATTCAAGCAGGCGCTCGAACTCGGCGCCGCGGTTCGCAAGGGCGAGACCGGCTCGACGGTCGTCTTCGCCAGCCGCTTCACCAAATCCGAAAGCGATGGCCACGGAAACGAGATCGACCGGGAGATCCCCTTCCTCAAGGCATATTCGGTGTTCGACATCGAACAGATCGATGGACTACCCGATCGCTACTATGAGCAGCCGGTATCGGTTCTCGACCCGGTGGAGCGGATGGAGAATACCGATCGCTTCTTCCGCAACACCGGCGCCCTGATCCGGCACGGTGGCAGCCAGGCTTATTATTCCCCTGTCTCGGACCATATCCAGATGCCGCCGTTCGAGACGTTTCGCGATGCAACCGGCTACGTGGCGACGCTCAGCCATGAAGCCACACATTGGACGGCGCACCCGGACCGGGTTGGCCGCGATCTCAGCCGCTACGCCAAGGACCGAAGCGAACGTGCGCGCGAAGAGCTGATCGCCGAACTCAACAGCTGCTCCTCTGCGCCGATCTCGGCATCGTCCCGGAACTGGAGCCGCGACCCGATCACGCCTCCTATCTGCAGTCCTGGCTCCGCGTCCTGTCAGACGACAAGCGCGCGATCTTCCAGGCCGCGGCACATGCGCAGCGCGCTGTGAGTTTTCTTCATGATCTGCAAGGCGTAGCAGAAACGGGTACCAGGGCGGCTTGAGGCCAACCGGACGATCAGCGACGGTCGTCGTCCCCGCCGGCGGCCGTTGCCTCGACCGGGTCCCGTTCGACTTGTGGATCGCCGTTCAGCATGAGATCCAGCTTTCCCCAAATCGAGGGCTTGTTGGCATCGGACTTGAGTTTACGGGACGGCTTTTGCTCAACGATGAACTGCTTTGTCTGCTGAAGCATGGATCCTCCGGGCGACGATTCGCTGACGAACGATAGCGCGCGTTTGCGTGGCCACAACTGTGCCCCTGCCAGGGAAGCGTTTCAACTGGGGATGAACCGCGACCAACGGACTCCTTCAGGCGATCATGCCAGCGAACGCCATTCCTAAAGGGTCGAGCGTCGTGACCGCCATAGCCATCCCAACCGCCTGTTTCCGGCGCCCCATCTGCGGGCTCGATGGGGCATGTCTGACCGGAGAGCGGCTGCGCCTCGATCGTTTTCTCGCAACGGCAGCTGCAGATTTCTTACCCCGGACGGGACCCACCCCACTCGACAGGTCGAGCGG
>NZ_JAFCXF010000032.1:0-2929 GCF_049898205.1 Pararhizobium sp. DWP3-4
TAAGGATGAGCATTGGCAATGAGAACGATCAAGTGAAATAAGGGCAATTGGTGGATGCCTTGGCATGCACAGGCGATGAAGGACGTGATACGCTGCGATAAGCCGTGGGGAGCTGCGAATAAGCTTTGATCCATGGATTTCCGAATGGGGAAACCCACCTTAAATGCTTGGGAAATCGAGCGTGCCGGAAGGCACGCAGGTGATTAGGAATTAGTGAGTAGTGAGTAGTTTTAATCGACTAATCACTCGCTGCTACCGACTACCCACTGCGCGTCTCGACGCGCTCGGTTTCCAAGCATTATCAATAAGGTATCTACATCTGAATACATAGGGTGTAAGAAGCGAACCCAGGGAACTGAAACATCTAAGTACCTGGAGGAAAGGACATCAACCGAGACTCCGCAAGTAGTGGCGAGCGAACGCGGACCAGGCCAGTGGCCTTGGGGAATAAAGTGGAACGGAATGGAAAGTCCGGCCGTAGCGGGTGATAGCCCCGTACATGTAGAACACCCAAGGTCCTTGAGTAAGGCGGGACACGTGAAATCCTGTTTGAAATTAGGGGGACCACCCTCTAAGCCTAAGTACTCGTGCATGACCGATAGCGAACAAGTACCGTGAGGGAAAGGTGAAAAGCACCCCGACAAGGGGAGTGAAATAGAACCTGAAACCGGTTGCCTACAAACAGTCGGAGCCCGCAAGGGTGACGGCGTACCTTTTGTATAATGGGTCAACGACTTAGTGTGACGAGCAAGCTTAAGCCGATAGGTGAAGGCGCAGCGAAAGCGAGTCTGAATAGGGCGTTCAGTTCGTCGCATTAGACCCGAAACCGAGTGATCTAGCCATGAGCAGGTTGAAGGTTGGGTAACACCAACTGGAGGACCGAACCCGCATCTGTTGCAATAGATTGGGATGACTTGTGGCTAGGGGTGAAAGGCCAATCAAACTCGGAAATAGCTGGTTCTCCGCGAAAACTATTTAGGTAGTGCGTCGACCGAATACCCTCGGGGGTAGAGCACTGGATGGGCTATGGGGACTCACCGTCTTACTGATCCTAACCAAACTCCGAATACCGAGGAGTACTAGTCGGCAGACACACGGCGGGTGCTAACGTCCGTCGTGAAGAGGGCAACAACCCTGACCTCCAGCTAAGGTCCCCAAGTCATGGCTAAGTGGGAAAGGATGTGAGGATCCCAAAACAACCAGGATGTTGGCTTAGAAGCAGCCATCATTTAAAGAAAGCGTAACAGCTCACTGGTCTAAATAAGGGTCTTTGCGCCGAAAATGTAACGGGGCTAAAGCCATGCACCGAAGCTGAGGATTGTAGCAACCTTCGGGTTGCCGCAGTGGTAGCGGAGCGTTCCGTAAGCCTGTGAAGGGATACCTGTGAGGGGTCCTGGAGGTATCGGAAGTGCGAATGTTGACATGAGTAACGATAAAGGGGGTGAGAGACCCCCTCGCCGAAAGACCAAGGGTTCCTGCTTAAAGTTAATCTGAGCAGGGTTAGCCGGCCCCTAAGATGAGGCAGAAATGCGTAGTCGATGGGAACCACGTTAATATTCGTGGGCCTGGTGGTAGTGACGGATTGCACAAGTTGTTCATTCTTATTGGATTGAGTGGGCAGCGGAGCGGTTCCAGGAAATAGCTCCACCGTATAGACCGTACCCGAAACCGACACAGGTGGTCAGGTAGAGTATACCAAGGCGCTTGAGAGAACTATGCTGAAGGAACTCGGCAAATTGCACGCGTAACTTCGGAAGAAGCGTGACCTCTTCGTACGCAAGTATGGAGGGGTGGCACAGACCAGGGGGTAGCGACTGTTTATCAAAAACACAGGGCTCTGCGAAGTTGCAAAACGACGTATAGGGCCTGACGCCTGCCCGGTGCTGGAAGGTTAAAGGGAGAGGTGCAAGCTTTGAACTGAAGCCCCAGTAAACGGCGGCCGTAACTATAACGGTCCTAAGGTAGCGAAATTCCTTGTCGGGTAAGTTCCGACCTGCACGAATGGCGTAACGACTTCCCCGCTGTCTCCAGCATAGACTCAGTGAAATTGAATTCCCCGTGAAGATGCGGGGTTCCTGCGGTCAGACGGAAAGACCCCGTGCACCTTTACTATAGCTTTACACTGGCATTCGTGTCGGCATGTGTAGGATAGGTGGTAGGCTTTGAAGCGGGGACGCCAGTTCTCGTGGAGCCATCCTTGAAATACCACCCTTATCGTCATGGATGTCTAACCGCGGTCCGTTATCCGGATCCGGGACAGTGTATGGTGGGTAGTTTGACTGGGGCGGTCGCCTCCGAAAGAGTAACGGAGGCGCGCGATGGTGGGCTCAGAACGGTCGGAAATCGTTCGTCGAGTGCAATGGCATAAGCCCGCCTGACTGCGAGACTGACAAGTCGAGCAGAGACGAAAGTCGGTCATAGTGATCCGGTGGTCCCGTGTGGAAGGGCCATCGCTCAACGGATAAAAGGTACGCCGGGGATAACAGGCTGATGACCCCCAAGAGTCCATATCGACGGGGTTGTTTGGCACCTCGATGTCGGCTCATCGCATCCTGGGGCTGGAGCAGGTCCCAAGGGTTTGGCTGTTCGCCAATTAAAGCGGTACGTGAGCTGGGTTCAGAACGTCGTGAGACAGTTCGGTCCCTATCTGCCGTGGGTGTAGGAATATTGACAGGATCTGTCCCTAGTACGAGAGGACCGGGATGGACATATCTCTGGTGGACCTGTTGTGGCGCCAGCCGCATAGCAGGGTAGCTATATATGGAATGGATAACCGCTGAAGGCATCTAAGCGGGAAACCAACCTGAAAACGAGTATTCCCTTGAGAACCGTGGAAGACTACCACGTTGATAGGCCGGGTGTGGAAGTGCAGCAATGCATGAAGCTTACCGGTACTAATCGTTCGATTGGCTTGATTGTTCTCATTGCT
>NZ_JAFCXF010000033.1:0-2206 GCF_049898205.1 Pararhizobium sp. DWP3-4
GTCATTTCATCTTCGACGACCAGCACCTGGCGGCCTTCTGCTCTGTCCTGACTAATCATTGGCGTCCTCCTAAGGCCACGGGACGAAGTTCTCCAACTTCGGCGGTGAACGGAAGTTCGATGATGCAAACGACGCCGCTCTCTTCGAAGGTGCGTGTTACCTCGCCGTCGAATTCATAACTCAGGGAGCGATCGATCACGGTTGTGCCGAACCCGCGTCGCGAGGGCGGCCCATTGACAACCGGACCATGGGTTTCCGCCCAGTGCAACCGCAGCCGGCGATCGGAACCGTCCGTCACTGCCCAGGACACCGAAAGCTGACCTTTGGGTACGGACAACGAGCCATACTTTGCTGCATTGCTGGCTAGCTCATGAAGGGCCATCGCCAGCGACAATCCGGCCTTTGGAGTCAGCGCGACGTCAGGGCCTTCGATCTGCAGCGCCCAATCCCCATAAGGTTTAAGTTCGGTCTCTACGAGCTCGCGCAACGTGCCGCTTCCGCCTCCCTGGCGACTGGTCAAGAGACTATGAGCACGCGTGATTGCCGTGATGCGGCCGGTAATCGTCTCCGCGAACGCTTCCGGCGATGAACTCGCCTGCAAGGTCTGGCCGACGATCGAGGACACGATTGCCAGAATGTTCTTTACGCGGTGGTCGAGTTCACCCAGAAGCAACGCTGCATGTTCTTCGGCACGTTTACGGTCTTCGATCTCCAGGGTCACCGAGATGATGCTGGTGGCGGCCCCGTCGCTATCCCCCAGCACGGATATGGTATCGTGCACCCACACCGACGTTCCGTCGGAACGCTGCAGGCGGTACTCAAGCGCTATCGGGTTTCTGTCGCGGGTCGCCTGCTCAAAACACGCACTGGCTGCCTCGATGTCCTCGGCATTGATTATGTCGTGGCGGCGGAGTTGCCGCAGATCTTGAGCCGACCGACCGGCCATCGTCTCAAACGCCTTATTGGTGAGCAGGAAGTGCCCCTCGAGGTCCGTTTCGGCAACGCCCACCGCTGCTTGATTGACGATGGCAGTAAAGCGTCGCTCGCTGACATCTTTCGCCCGCTCAGCTTCTCGTCGCGCGGTCACGTCGACGAATGTGATGACGACGCCGTCGATGACTCTCTCGATGCTGCGGTACGGCCGGATGCGCATCACGAACGTCGCGCCACGGTCGTGCAGTTGAAGCTCGCGTTCCATGACCGTGAGGTCGCGCAAAACCTTGGCCACGTCTCGCCGGAGATCGTCATAGGCGAGCAGGCTGACGATGTCGGTCAGCGGCCGGCCTCTGTCACTGTCGCGAAGGCTAAAAATGTCCGCCATGCCAGGCGTAAAGTTCCTGATACGGAGGTTTTCTTCAAGAAAGATCGTCGCAATCTGGGTGCTGTCGAGCAGATTCTGCAGATCGCTGTTGAGGTTCGAAAGAAGGTCGTTCTTTGCCATAAGCTCGGCATTGACGGTCTGCAGCTCCTCGTTGATCGACTGCATTTCCTCTTTCGAGGTTTGCAGCTCTTCGTTTGTCGACTGCAGTTCCTCGTTGACTGATTGGTACTCCTCCGCCGAGGATTTCATCTCCTCGTTTGCGGTCTCAAGATCGCCGATCGTTGCCTGCAACTGCGCACGAGTGGTACGAAGTTCTTGCTCCGCGGCCACAGCCTCTGGACTCCGGGGACTTCCATCCGCCGACATCAGCGGCTCCGTCGCCACGCTACGCATTTCCTGAAACGCGACAACATACAGCCCTTCACCGCCCGTATCCTGCACCGGCTCGACGATGACGCTCAGAGCGCGCTGTTGGCCCTCAAGAAAGACTGAGACGTTATCGGCGACAACGGCCTCTCCTGTTTTTAAGACCGACTGCAGCGCCGTGCGAACGGTGATCCGCAGCGTCTTCCTTAGATTGGAATGGATGCTCAGGCTTGCCGCACCGGCAGAAGGTTCGAGATAGCGGCCAATCTCGCCGCCCGAATAACGCACGATGTTGCTCTGACGATCCACGACAATAAAGGAGGGCGAGTGCTTCGCCAAGGCGGTGCGCACCGCCCGATCGACGCGGTCACCCCCTCCCCGGCTAAGCTCACCGGCCGCACGATTGGCGGCAGGCGTTTGCGGTGGCATCGGAAGGGCCGGGAATGCCGCATCCCCATCCGACCGCTGGAAGATGTGGGCCGCCTTGTCCCAGACCGCGAAAAGATTTGAATGGCGGCT
>NZ_JAFCXF010000035.1:0-1535 GCF_049898205.1 Pararhizobium sp. DWP3-4
ACCTCTCGGTCAAACTGGACGACCCGAGCTTCCCGGCTCCGATCTACGCAACCCTGACCGAAGTCGAAGGCGAGGACGGCTACCAGCTGATCTGGTCCCGCCAGAACCGGGACTAGAATGTCGAGGCTCCGCCCATCGGGCGGGGCCTTCTCTCATGTCTTCGGCTCATCTCCATCCCACTATCGGATGAAAATGGATGGATAAATGGATCCCGTCTTGTCATACCGTTTCGGATGGAAACGGATGGGGCAATGGATGCCGGCTCTCGATCTATGGACATTGCGGATAACACCCGAGATCCTTTCGCTGATTGCAGAGATCGACGAGTTCAAAGGCGCATGGCGCGCCCTCGGCCGCATTGCGCCCGATCGCCTGTCGAGCCTGCGCCGGGTCGCCACCATCGAAAGCATCGGATCGTCGACACGCATCGAAGGCGCGAAGCTGAGTGACCGCGAAGTCGAAAGGCTGCTCGTAAACCTGCGGATCGGCTCTTTCTCCAGCCGCGACGAGCAGGAAGTCGTAGGCTATGCCGAGGTGATGGAGACAATCTTCTCGGCCTTCGACGCCATCCCCGTTAACGAAAATCACATACGCCAGCTTCATCGGGATCTGCTCGCGCACTCGACCAAGGATGAGCGACACCGCGGCGACTGGAAGACCCTTGCCAACAACGTCGAGGCGTTCGACGAGAAAGGTCTGAGCCTTGGCGTCGTCTTCGCAACAGCCACGCCGTTCGATACACCCGGCCGAATGGCGGAACTGGTGGCGTGGCAGCAGGCTCAGGAGAAAGATGGGACGTTCCACCCTCTGCTGATCGTCGCTGTCTTCGTCGTGGTCTTTCTGGAAATTCATCCCTTCCAGGATGGCAACGGTCGTCTGTCGCGGGCGCTGACCACATTGCTGCTTCTTCGGGCCGGCTATGCCTACGTGCCCTACAGTTCGCTCGAAAGCATCGTCGAGCAGAACGAGGAGGCCTATTATCTCGCCCTTCGCCGCACGCAAGGTACGATCCGCATGGATCGGCAGGACTGGAACCCCTGGATCGAGTTCTTCCTGCAAAACCTGCAGCGGCAAAAGCAGCGTCTCGAGCGAAAGATGGAGCGCGAGCGCATCCTGCTCGGCGACCTGCCGGAGTTGTCGGTGTCGATCCTCGAACTGGCGCGTGAGCGCGGGCGCGTGACCGTGATGGACGCGGCCAAGGCCACGGGTGCTAGCCGGAATACCGTCAAGGATCATCTGCGCGCGTTGACCGATGAGGGACACTTGACCCTGCATGGAGCGGGTCGCGGAACATGGTATGGCCTGAGCTGAAAACCCTTTGAAGGGCAGGCCAGCGCACCGCTTCCGAAGTGAACGTCTAACCGTGCAAGACCGCCACAGCAATATCCCTTCACGCCCCGTTTGCGGCGCTCCATGTGCGGGCTCGATGGGGCATGTCTGACCGGAGAGCGGCTGCGCCTCGATCGTTTTCTCGCAACGGCAGCTGCAGATTTCTTACCCCGGACGGGACCCACCCCACTCGACAGGTCGAGCGG
>NZ_JAFCXF010000036.1:0-1317 GCF_049898205.1 Pararhizobium sp. DWP3-4
TGGAGTTGCCCCATAAAAACCGGACAGGATCAGATTTCTGTTTGACGGTTTAAGAACTCACGCGGGGATCGATATCCCAAAGCCTTGTGCGGGTGAAGCGTGTTGTAGTGCTCGAACCACAATGGCAGTTGGGCGATGACGGTTTCTGCGTCGGGAATGGGATTGACCGAGACGTAGTCGCGCTTGAATGTTTTGACAAAGGCTTCGGCCATTCCGTTGGACTGAGGGCTGCGAACCGGCGTCGTGCAAGGCTCCATTCCGATGTCCATCAGCAGCGATTTCGTGTCCTTTGCAATGAAGCACGAGCCGTTGTCGGTCAGCCATTCAATCGGTTTGGGAAGGGTGTTGATGCGACCGAAGCGGTTCTCGACGGCGGTGATGACAAGGTCCTGAACGTCTTCGCTCTTGATGCCTTGGGTGGTGGCGACATGGGCGATGGCTTCACGATCACAGCAGTCGAGAGCAAAGGCAACGCGGACCTTCTCTCTGTTGTCGCAGCCAATTTCGAAGCCGTCAGAGCACCAACGCAGGTTCGAGTGCTCCACGGCAACACGGCCGTCATGGCGACGGCTATCAATGGCACCTGTGTGGCGTTGGAGAAGCAGGCCGTGCACCTTCATCACCCGATAGACGCGTTTAGCGTTCGGCCATGGGCGGCTTTCGCTGCGGGCTTTTCGGCGTAAGATCGCGTGAACCCGGCGATATCCGTAGGTCGGCATCTCGGAGATGATCGCTTTGATTTCATCAACGAGATCATCATCGGCGAGCGGTGGCCGACCACGGGCTTTGGAAGGACGCTGTTTCACTCGCTCAGCCATGCTTGACCGGGCAACACCAAAAGTCTCGCACACAGCCGTCATCGGAAACTTCCCTTCGGCAACGACAGCGAGCGCAACAGGTGTTTTTTTGGGCCTGTGGCGATCTCAAGCGCCTCTTTGAGAATCTCGCCTTCCATCGTCTTCTTGCCAAGCAGACGCTGCAACTCTTTTACCTGGTTTTGAAGGGCGCGATATTCGGACGCCGGGACAACATCCTCCTCCGCAGCCGTGGCCGTCAGAGCGCCTTGAGTGGCGAGCTTACGCCAGGTGAACAACTGGTTCGGCTGAATGCCGTAACGCCGAGCAACGATGCTGACGGTCGCGTCCGGCTCGTATGTCTCTTGAATGATGGAAAGCTTCTCGGCCGTCGACCAGCGACGGCGGCGCTCAGGACCGGGCAGGACTTCTATCTTCGGATTGTGACTAGTCATAATGGGCACATTACCTCGCACACTTGTTAAGTGGGAGATCGTGTCCGGATATTTATGGGGCCATTACA
>NZ_JAFCXF010000037.1:0-1251 GCF_049898205.1 Pararhizobium sp. DWP3-4
AACGTGTTCCAGATCCACGGCGCAGGTCCAGACGGAAGGGTTGCGCTGCGTAAGAAACTGAACCGTGGGAGATTGCTTGAGTTCTTTGCCAAGCTCCCCATCTGCGTAGTGGCGATGGAAGCCTGTGCCAGCGCCCATTATTGGGGAAGAGAAATTGGTAAGTTCGGCCACGAGATCAGACTGATCAACCCGTCCTATGTTAAGCCCTTCGTCAAACGGCAGAAGAATGATGCTGCCGATGCGGAAGCTATAGCGGAAGCAGCGTCGCGACCGACGATGCGGTTTGTAAGCGTCAAAAGTGCCGAGAAACAAGCTTCATCCATGACGTTCAAGGTGCGCGATCTATTGGTTCGACAGCGCACGCAAACAGCCAATGCATTACGCGGGCACCTTATGGAGTATGGGCTGATCGTTCCTCAAGGGATCAAACACATACCGCTCCTGCATGAGCAAATAGCGGCACATCCCGATCTGCCTGAAGTTGCTAGAATGCTGTGCAAAGGGTTGTTGGAACAAGTCGTGTTTCTCTCCGAACAGATCGCCGTGCTGGAGAAGGAACTCCGTACCCGCGCCAGACAGGATGATCTCGCCTCGCGGCTAATGACTATTCCGGGTGTCGGCCCGATTTGCGCAACGGCGATCGAAGCACTGGCTCCGCCGGCAGAAATCTTCTCCAAGGGGCGCGACTTCGCGGCATGGATTGGGCTCACCCCTAAACAAAACTCTTCCGGCGGTAAGGATCGTCTCGGAAAGGTTTCGAAGATGGGGCAACGCGACCTTCGCCGCCTGCTTGTCCTCGGCGCGACCGCGGTTGTCCGCTGGGCGAGACGGTACGGAGCGCCAGCGAGGTCCTGGTTGGCAAGAATGCTTTTGAAGAAGCCGCCGAAACTTGTTGCAGTTGCTTTGGCGAATAAATTGGCGCGAACCGCTTGGGCTCTGATGGCTCGCGGCGGCGTCTATCAAGCTCCGGCGCCTGGTTCTGTCTAGGGCAGAACAGGACCGCGAGACGTCGGAATGTGGTGAGGTCTAACAGAGGATTATGGGCAATCGGTCAGAAACAGGATCAGAAGAACCAACAGATTGATGAGTGCCTCGAGCACGCCGACCCGAATTGGATCTGATCCACGTATTCCATAAGGGCCCGCGACGTGTTGAAGTCGCTATACGAGGCCGGACACACGTCAGCACCCGACCACATGCCCGTACCGAAGAAAGATTTTGCTTGCATTTACCGGGGCGTCCACACACATC
>NZ_JAFCXF010000038.1:0-1225 GCF_049898205.1 Pararhizobium sp. DWP3-4
CATACGCTGTTGAGATGTGGAATGTCCTTTGACTTCAGTGTCACTGGATACAGAAGCACCGCAGTAAGGCGAATACCGCCGTCTACGTTTCTCTTTCTCGATTAGGATATGTCCTCACGGCGGTGCCGCGCTTAGATGCGCTCGCCTCCGGACAGGGCGCCGGACGACCGGCGTGGGGCTTTGCCCCTGTTGGCGGTCTGATCGGACTTAAAAGATCGACGCTAATTCATTGGGCCCGTAGCTCAGTTGGTTAGAGCACACGCTTGATAAGCGTGGGGTCGGTAGTTCGAGTCTACCCGGGCCCACCATGTTTTTGTCCTGGCGCTGTCGCGGCTTTTGCTGCTGATGCTCAGGACTGGTCGTTGATCCCATAGGTTTGTTGCCTGCAGAGGCTTAAACAGATTGGGGCTTTAGCTCAGCTGGGAGAGCACCTGCTTTGCAAGCAGGGGGTCATCGGTTCGATCCCGATAAGCTCCACCATTTACTTGGTGGCGCACCGCCGCCGGCCAACCCGGCGCGCAGGTGGTGGAAGACGGAATATCCTAAGAGAGAAATAAAAGTTTGCATCGGTTCGTTTGAGCCTGATGCCTGTTCTGATTACATTGTGAAGAGAAGATATGTCTGGAAGCTTCCAGGTGTTGAAGATGGTCGAAAGGCTGTTGGAAATGTCCGAGCCCAGTCCTGTTAAAGCTGTCGACGGTCTAGCCGATCCGAGACAGTGGAGGGGCTGGAGGTAGGTAGGAAGCTTGTTACTCAAGGCATGTTTGTTGTTGGTTGTTGGAACCATCAAGACTTCGAGGCTTTCGGGCCTCGGGGATTTTGGTGTTTTTGGCTTCCTCTGACGACATGTCGATGGATGTTGCCTGACCGCGCATCCCCGGACAGATCTCGAGAAGCTGGTCTTAATGATCCGGCCCCGAAGTGCACCGGCGTGCCTTCATATGGGGAACGGATCGAACACGTTGATGGCATCTGGATTTGGATTTGGTTGTAAAAGGTAACCTGATCCGTTGGATAACTGGTGCGGCACACTGAAAAGTGTCCGTATAGCCAGGCTTGGCACCCCTTCGAGCGCAAGCGAGAAGGTAAGGTTTGCCAAGACCAACTAAGGATGAGCATTGGCAATGAGAACGATCAAGTGAAATAAGGGCAATTGGTGGATGCCTTGGCATGCACAGGCGATGAAGGACGTGATACGCTGCGATAAGCCGTGGGGAGCTGCGAA
>NZ_JAFCXF010000039.1:0-1191 GCF_049898205.1 Pararhizobium sp. DWP3-4
GCCGGTAAGCACGTCATTGCCATTGGTCGCCTTGCCCGCAACAGGTGTTTCCGGGGTGGTTGGCGTTTCCGGTGTCGTGGGTGTCTCAGGCGTGGTTGGGGTTTCCGGAGTGACAGGTGTTGGCCAGTCCGTGCCCATCTCGTCATTGTTGGAGAGGGTGGGCGTGTTGCCTTTGAAATAGTAGTAGCCCCAATGACCCTGACCTAGTTCGTTATTGGTGAACTGGACGCCTGATATTATATCCGTGCTGCTGAAGCTGCCATCGGAATAGAGGGTGTAGCCGCCACCTGCGAGATAGTTGCCATCGACCTTGATGTTGGACACCGGACCGAAGTCATTGTTGATCATCACGGCCGAGGTCTGGCCATTATCATTGATGATTGTGTTGTGCCGGATATCGACGCCCGACACGCCGCCATTGATCTCGATGCCATCATAATGGGGCCCGCCCCACACTGTACCGGCCCGGACGTTTGGAGCATTCATATCATGGATATAATTGTCCTGAATCAGGCTTGCGCCTGTCACATTGATACCGTTCTCCACGTCATGGATATCGTTGCGTAAGAACGTTCCCGAACCAAAGATGCCATTCGCGCCATCCTTGCTGCTACCAACGTTGAGAATTTCGTTGTCCTTGACGATGGTGCCGGTAATGCCGGGCTTGATCCAGATGCCTGTCCAATCGGTGGACGTTATGCGGCTATTCTGAATCGTGACGTCGGGTGCCATGACCCAGATGGTCCCCTTGACATCGAGAGCATTGAGGACCGTGCCTGCCTTGGTGACGTTCACATCGCCCGATGCGGTGAGCACGACGCCATCCGGAAGTCCGGTACTCTTTGCGTCAGGAAATCCTGTGAGGGTTTTGGTTGAGGTGATAGCCATATCTGGGGCTCCCATTGAAGCTGGAGTTGGGGAGGCAAGCCTCTGGCAAGTTGGGCGCTGGAACGCGCTTCACGCCGGTGCGACTTTGCTTCACTTCGAGGATGACGCTCGATGGAAGAAACTGTCGAGGTAGTTTGCCGCAGGATTGCGTCACAAAGTCTTGAGGTCGGAGGCGGTTTTCCGCCGCTTCCGACTTCTCCTGGGTCAGTGAGGCCGCTTTCGCGGCCTCACTGCGTTACAACACGAAGTATCCCTTGTGAAGCGCGATGGCGTCGTCGAGGTGAACAGCAAAATCGGCTTTTC
>NZ_JAFCXF010000040.1:0-1177 GCF_049898205.1 Pararhizobium sp. DWP3-4
TTCGCAGCTCCCCACGGCTTATCGCAGCGTATCACGTCCTTCATCGCCTGTGCATGCCAAGGCATCCACCAATTGCCCTTATTTCACTTGATCGTTCTCATTGCCAATGCTCATCCTTAAGCCACCTTCCCGAAGGGAAGGGGCGATGCAGCTACCTTTTACAGCCACATCCAATCCAGATGCCATCAACGTGTTCGATATAATCCTCATATGAAGGCACGCCGGTGCACTTCGAGGTCATATCTTAAGACCAGCTTCTCGAGATCTGTCCGGGGATGCGCGGTCAGGCAACATCCATCGACATGTCGTCAGAGGAAGCCAAAAACACCAAAATCCCCAAGGCCCGAAAGCCTCGAAGTCTTGATGGTTCCAACAACCAACAACAAACATGCCTTGAGTAACAAGCTTCCTACCTACCTCCAGTCCCTCCACTGTCTCGGATCGGCTAGACCGTCGACAGCTTTAACAGGACTGGGCTCGGACATCTCCAACAGCCTTTCGACCATCTTCAACACCTGGAAGCTTCCAGACATATCTTCTCTTCACAATGTAATCAGAACAGGCATCAGGCTCATTCGAACCGATGCAAACTTTTATTTCTCTCTTAGGATATTCCGTCTTCCACCAAACAGGCCCAGAGGACCACGCCGGTCGTCCGGCGGCCCGTGCGGAGCGTAGCGGCAAAGCCGCGACAGCGTCAGCACCAGGTAAATGGTGGAGCTTATCGGGATCGAACCGATGACCCCCTGCTTGCAAAGCAGGTGCTCTCCCAGCTGAGCTAAAGCCCCAATTCTCCGAACCTGAGCGCACCAGCCAAAAGCCGCGACAGCGTCAGGACAAAACATGGTGGGCCCGGGTAGACTCGAACTACCGACCCCACGCTTATCAAGCGTGTGCTCTAACCAACTGAGCTACGGGCCCGATTTACGTGTTCACACGCCAATCGCACTCCGTGAGGAAGCAGCCGATCAAACTTAGATCGGACCGCCAAACAGGGCCAGAGGCCCACGCGCCGCATGGCGCGCCCCGTCCGGAGCGCAGCGGCAAAGCCGCGACAGCGTGAGGACATATCCTAATCGAGAAAGAGAAACGTAGACGGCGGTATTCGCCTTACTGCGGTGCTTCTGTATCCAGTGACACTGAAGTCAAAGGACATTCCACATCTCAACAGCGTATG
>NZ_JAFCXF010000041.1:0-788 GCF_049898205.1 Pararhizobium sp. DWP3-4
GAAAGGCGCGCTTGACCTACCTGCCGATCTCGATCCGCGGCGCTGAGGTCGCCGCGTAAAATCTGGTCTGACAAACCAGCCGCAGCGCTTGCCTTGATCGCATTGTCCTGTAACGTTATCGCCATATCGACATGATGTCGGTTAGCGCCGTGGCTTGTTGCTGTCCGCATGCGGTCGGCACTTTTGGCCATGGCGTGCTCCAGCTCGACCATTTCCTTTGTCGAGTAGCGCGCAAGCTCGATACCGTCCGGCCCGTCCCGCTTCTCAGGCGCCAGCTCGACCAGTGCCGGTGATGCCATGACAGCCGAAAACGCGTTCTGGAATGCCTGCACATCGTCATTGATGTAGCGGTGCAAGGCACGTGCAATATCATGCCGATCAAACACGCTTTTCTCGTTGGTAATGAGCGTCAATACCTGGTCCGGCTTGTTGCGAATGAGGTCGGCATTGCGCCGCGCCGCATCCCCATCGAGCCGGGCGCGGGAGATATCCATGCCACGCCGCTCCATCTGAGTGGCGTGCACGCCGGCATGTTCCGTCGGCTCGATCTCGAGTCCACGCTCCGTATGGCTGCGATGATCGATCCGGATATCGAGACCGGCCATTGCCAGATGTTGGTTAGCCGTCTGCTCGAACAAGTGCCGGATATCGCGAAGCTGCATCTGCGACGTCGGCAGATCGTTCGACAGAAGCCATTTGTTCTCGCGCTCGATCAGAGTTTTGTCACCGAGGCCGCCCGGCGTCACTTCCCGTGTCGTCATCATGATGTGGGCATGATGATTGCGAAC
>NZ_JAFCXF010000042.1:0-785 GCF_049898205.1 Pararhizobium sp. DWP3-4
AGGAGCAACGGGCGGCTGTTGTGCACATCACCGGGCCGGAGCGGATCGCAGCTGTGGTTGGCTTTGCCGGTGCTGGCAAGAGCACCATGCTTGCCGCCGCAAGGCAGGCCTGGGAGGCGCAGGGTTATCAGGTTCATGGCGCTGCCCTTTCCGGCAAGGCGGCCGAGGGCCTGGAGCAGTCGTCGGGTATCGAAAGCCGCACGCTGGCCTCTTGGGAATATGGTTGGCAGGCTGGTCGAGGTGAACTTTGCCGCAATGATGTCTTTGTGATCGATGAGGCCGGGATGGTTGGGAGCCGGCAGCTCTCCCGGTTCGTTGGCGCGGTGGAAACGGCCGGTGGCAAGATCGTGCTTGTCGGTGATCACGAGCAGTTGCAGGCGATCGGAGCTGGTGCTCCGTTTCGCGCCATTACCGAGCGTATCGGCTATGCCGAACTATCCGATATTCGCAGACAAAAAGTGGACTGGCAGCGCGACGCATCCGTTGCCTTTGCCACCCACAAGACCATCGAAGGGTTGGCCGCTTATCAGCGGAACGGTGATATCTTGATCAGCGATAGCCGGGAGGACGCGCAGGCTGCTATCGTCAATGACTACATCGCTGATCGGGAGCAGCGGCCGGATGGAACGCGTATTGCGATGGCTCACCGTCGCGCTGATGTTCGTGCTCTCAACGCAAGGATCCGGCGCGCCATGCAAGACAAGGGCGCGCTGGCGCGGGGAGAAAGTGTAGGACCTGGAGGCGATGGCCACCGCGGAGAAGAACCCGGCCGCCTCGGCCGTGAA
>NZ_JAFCXF010000043.1:0-763 GCF_049898205.1 Pararhizobium sp. DWP3-4
GCGGCGGCTTACGTCTGTGTATCGGCAAATATAGAATCTTGCAAAATCAGTAACAACGAATAGGATGGTGTCGCGTCTCTAAATTTCTTACTTTGTCTCATCTTTAAATAGCTGTGACAGTCCGTGTAGCCGCAAAGTTAAAGTGTCCTGTTTCTGCAAAGTTAGAATGTCACACTCCCCGGGTCTGAACGATGCCTGGGAGATTGCAGATGGGATTGATTGCGATGAGCGAGCGTGATCTGCAGCGGATCGAGATTTTGTCGAAGGTGGTCGCCGGCCGGATGACGATGGTGTCAGCGGCGCATGTGCTTGATCTGAGCGAGCGCCAAGTGCGTCGGCTGCTGGAGCGGATCCGCACTGGTGGTGCGGCGTCGATCCGGCACAAGGCGATCGGCCGGCCGTCGAACAACCGGATCAGCGACGGTGTTCGGGATTATGCGGTGACGTTGGTTCACGAACGCTATGCGGACTTCGGGCCGACATTGGCGGCCGAGAAGCTTGCCGAGCGCGATGGCTTGCATGTGTCGCGCGAGACGCTGCGCAGTTGGATGTCGGAGGCCGGACTGTGGCTTTCACGCAAGCAGCGGCGGACGTTTCATCGGCCGCGGATGCGGCGCGAGGCCTATGGCGAGCTGGTGCAGATTGATGTGTGTGGACGCCCCGGTAAATGCAAGCAAAATCTTTCTTCGGTACGGGCATGTGGTCGGGTGCTGACGTGTGTCCGGCCTCGTATAGCGACTTCAACACGTCGCGGGCCCTTATG
>NZ_JAFCXF010000044.1:0-738 GCF_049898205.1 Pararhizobium sp. DWP3-4
GACCTTGTTACCGGCGAGCGTCTTGGCGAGATCCGTCGGATCGAGGATGAACAGCACCTTGTCATAGCGCAGCGTCAGGGCCTGTGACAGCTTGCGCACTTCCTTGCGGCACATGGCGCGATCGAGGTTCTCATGCGCGGCAAACGACCGATGCATGTCCTTCGGATTGCGAGGCTCCTTGCCAAAGCGGCGATTGAAGTCGGCCATGAATTCCGACGCATAGGCATTGGCCGACGCGATCGTGTCGATGCCACGCAGCCGTAACTCCTTCACCAGCCGATCCTGCAGCGTCTGGTTGGCGCGCTCGACGCGCCCTTTGGCCTGCGGGCTATTGGCGCAGATGATGTCGATGTTGAGCTCATAAAGCGCCCGCCCGAATTGTGTCAGGCCACTGGTTCTGTCCTGCTGCGAAGCATGGGTGGTGCGGAAAACCCCATGCTTGTCGCTGTAGAACGCGATCGGCTTGCCCCATTGCTGCAGGTAAGCCTTCGTCGCGTGCAGATAGTCGAAGGTGTTCTCCGAGCCGGCAAAGCGCAGATGCAACAGCTTGCCGGTGGCATCGTCGATATAGACGAGCAGGGCGCATTTGGGACCGCGATTCTCAAACCACCAGTGATGCGACCCGGTGGAGTGGACGCCCCCCCGGCGGCATCAAACGTGCCAAAGTGCGGGTGTGCTTAGAACCAGCAAGGAGGACGTCCATGAACGAGATTAGCATCATCGGCCTGGATTTGGCAA
>NZ_JAFCXF010000045.1:0-653 GCF_049898205.1 Pararhizobium sp. DWP3-4
TTGCTGGATGTCCTTCGCGGAAAGCGAAAGCGGGCTACAAGCCGAAACCACCTGTGGACATCCAGCGCATCCAACCCGCATCCCCATCATTGCCGATGACAACACGATCATAAGCTGACACGGATTTGTCTTTGTTAGAAGATGCGAGGAATATCCATGACCACCACGAATGAAATCGCCGACAAGATTGCTGCCGACAACGGCCTGACTAAGGTTCAGGCGAAAAGCATCGTAGAGGCGGTGTTCCAGGCCATTGCCGATGCAGCAGGCTCCGACGCTGAAACCTCGATCCCAGGCTTCGGAAAATTCAAGGTGAAGGCTTCGCCTGAGCGCGAGGGTCGCAATCCTGCGACCGGAGAGAAGATGACGGTTGCCGCCTCGAAGAAGCTGACCTTCGCGCCTGCCAAGGCTTTGAAGGATGCACTAAACAAGTGATCCC
Source organism: Pararhizobium sp. DWP3-4 (assembly GCF_049898205.1). Classification (NCBI taxonomy): domain Bacteria; kingdom Pseudomonadati; phylum Pseudomonadota; class Alphaproteobacteria; order Hyphomicrobiales; family Rhizobiaceae; genus Pararhizobium; species Pararhizobium sp. DWP3-4. Next base: position 440 of record NZ_JAFCXF010000045.1, read on the forward strand.
GATGTTGGAGAGCCCCGCCTTGCGGCGGGGCATCCGGTATCAGTCCCGATCCGAGCGGGACCAGATGACGGAGAGGCTTTTCTCGCCTCGACCTCGATCAGCGTTGCGTAGATCGAGGCCTGATGCACCTCTCATCCGCAGCGTCAGCTGGCTTTCTGGTATTGGTCGAGTGGCAATATGTCGTGTTGGTGCTGACACACCAGCGGGCAACTTA
>NZ_JAFCXF010000046.1:0-618 GCF_049898205.1 Pararhizobium sp. DWP3-4
GCGCCATGTGCCGCAAGGAAGTGCGCAAGCTGTCACAGGCCCTGACGCTGCGCTATGACAAGGTGCTGTTCATCCTCGATCCGACGGATCTCGCCAAGACGCTCGCCGGTAACAAGGTCGTTGTCTGCGACTATCCCGATGGTCGCCTCGAGATCACCCACGAGGGGACGTCCCTGCCCTACAAAACCTTCGACACGCTGCGCTCGGTGCACCGCTCCGAGGTGGTTGAGAACAAGCGGCTTGATGACATGCTGGCCCTGGTGGCCGAGATGCAGGCCGGACGTGAGCAACAGCGCAGCCAGAGTGGACCACGCCGCACCGGTCAGACCGACCATATGTTCGGCATTCGCGACGGCAGTACAGCCAATGGCTACCAAAAGCGCGGCACCAAGCCTGGCAGGAGGACGGATTTTACCAATGATCCAGTGGTAATCGCCCGGCGACAGCAAGCCCTTGCGCAGTTGAAAGCGGCGGAGTGATCGGGGTGTCAAAGCTAAAGTTTACTCTTCCAGCTGGAGCCATCCGCCACCGCCCGGCCTACGCAACCCCGACCAGCTCCACCCGGGCGGCGGCTTACGTCTGTGTATCGGCAAATATAGAATCTTGCAAAATCAGTAA
>NZ_JAFCXF010000047.1:0-570 GCF_049898205.1 Pararhizobium sp. DWP3-4
CCGCAGGCGGCAGATCGTGCAGATGATCGTGTCGGAAGAAAACCGGGCCCGGATGGTGCTGGCCAGACCGGCGCAGACGAGCATCAAGCGTGTACTGGCGGCTCTGCGGCGAGAGCTTGAAAGTCTCGATGCCGGTCTTGACGAGCAAATACGCAAGTCGCCGGTCTGGCGGGTGCGTGAGACACTGTTGACGTCGGTGCCGGGCGTGGGTCCGACCACGGCACGAACCCTGTTGGCACAATTGCCCGAACTCGGCAGCCTCGACCGGCGCCAGATCGCATCGTTGGCAGGGCTTGCGCCGTGGACGCGGCAATCGGGAAAATGGAAGGGCAAGAGCTTCATCGGGGGCGGCAGGGGTAGGGTGCGCGCCGTGCTGTTCATGGCCGCCCTTGTCGCTGCCCGCTACAACCCCGCCCTCAAGGCCTTCCGCGACCGTCTCGTCGCTGCCGGCAAACCCAAAATCGTCGCCATCGTTGCGACAATGCGCAAGCTTCTCACCATTCTCAATGCCATCATCCGGGACAATAAACCATGGCAAAACGCTTGACGAACAAGACAGTCGCTCTCCCC